>NZ_JBRBAI010000044.1:0-512 GCF_052806135.1 Billgrantia sp. Q4P2 | reverse complement strand
TCCACCGGGTAGTCGCCGGCGGCGGTCTCGGCCGAGAGCATCACCGCGTCGGTGCCGTCGAGCACGGCGTTGGCGACGTCGAACACCTCGGCGCGGGTGGGCAGCGGCGAGCCGATCATCGACTCCATCATCTGCGTGGCGGTGATCACCGCGCGGTTGAGCGTGCGGGCGCGCTTGATGATGCGCTTCTGCATGCCGATCAGCTTCTCGTCGCCGATCTCCACGCCGAGATCGCCGCGCGCCACCATCACCGCCTCAGAGGCCTCGATGATGCCGTCGAGGGTGGCGTCGTCGGCCACCGCCTCGGCGCGCTCGAGCTTGGCCACCAGGCCGATCTCGCGGCCGGCGTCGCCGAGCAGGCGGCGCGCCTCAAACATGTCCTCGGCGTGGCGCGGGAAGGAGACGGCCAGGTAGTCGACGCCGATCTCGATGGCGGTCTGCAGGTCGGCCTTGTCCTTGTCGGTGAGCGCCGGGGCCGAGAGCCCGCCGCCCTGCTTGTTGATGCCCTTGTT
>NZ_JBRBAI010000043.1:0-517 GCF_052806135.1 Billgrantia sp. Q4P2 | reverse complement strand
CCGCGGCGAGGCCGAGGTCGCGCCCGGCGTTGAGGATCAGGTCCTGGCCGGCGCTGAGCGTGGCCTGGTGGTCGAGCTCGGCCGTCTTGAGGGTCACCCTGCCGTAGCGGGTGGATTGGGTGTCGCGCGTGCTGGCGATGTTCAGGTCGCGCCCGGCGCCCAGCGCCAGGCTGCCGGCGGCGTCGAGGGCGGCGCCGGCGATGGTCAGGTCGCGACCGGCATTGGCTTGCAGCCGGCCGTCGCTGTCCGTGACCGTGAGCGCGGTCTGCCGGCCGGCCTGGCTGGTCAGCGCGAGGTCGCGGCCGGCCTGCAGGGTCAGTTCCCGCTCGGCGCTCACACCGCCCCCTTGCAGGGTGAGGTCGCGGCCGGCAAACAGCGTGACGGCGCGGCCGTCGATGTCGCCGCCCCGGTGCAACAGGTCGCTGGCGGCCGTCAGCGCGACGTCGTCGCCGGCGATGCGCCCGTTAAGGTTGGCGATGCGATCCGCAGCGACGGTCACGCCCTGGCGGGCGGCCAG
>NZ_JBRBAI010000042.1:0-528 GCF_052806135.1 Billgrantia sp. Q4P2 | reverse complement strand
TGAGGGAAACCAAGGAGGCACTGGGCGAGGCCCATCTGCAGATCTACGCACTAAAAAAATTCAAGCGCCTGCTCGACGAAGACGAGAACTCGTAAAGTCGCTGCAGGCGGAAATGGCCCAAGAGGGCCATGTGGTATCACTCGTCAAGCTGTGCCGGTGGCTGGGACTCCCTCGGCGGACGCTGTACTACCGGCCCAGGCCGCGGCGTCGTGTGATCAATAACGACCTGGCTGGCAGGGTAAAGCTGGCCCTGGAGCGGTTCCCTACGTACGGCTATCGCCGCCTGGCCTGTGTGCTAGGTGAGAACCGCAAGCCGATCCAGCGCATCCTACAGCTGAAGGGCTGGCAGGTGCGCAAGCGGCCTCAGGGGTTCCGACCTCGAGCCAGGAGTTTGCCGTCGATCGCCTCGCGACCGGATGAGCGATGGGCCACCGATCTGACACACGTCTGGTGTGGCAAGGATCGACGGGGCAGCCTGGCGGTGATCATCGATTGCTGCACGCGGGAGATCCTCGGCTGGCGATTATC
>NZ_JBRBAI010000041.1:0-531 GCF_052806135.1 Billgrantia sp. Q4P2 | reverse complement strand
CACCGAATCGAGCGCCACCGCCGCCCTCGGCACCCACTACCTGCGCTTTCTCGAGGCACTGAAGGCCGCCGGCTTCGAGGGCGAGATCGCCCCGGACTACGCCAGCCGCACGGTGCTGGCCACCGACAACTCGATCTACCAGCGCCTGCCCCAGGCGGCGCTGTTCCCGCGCCATGTCAGCGATCTCGAGCGGATTGCCCGCCTGGCCGGGGAGGCAACGCATCGCCGGGTGGTGCTCACGCCCCGCGGCGGCGGCACCGGCACCAACGGCCAGTCGCTCACCGACGGCCTGGTGGTGGACGTGTCGCGCCATATGAACCGGATTCTCGACATCGACGTCGAGAACCGCCGCGTGCGGGTGCAGGCCGGGGTGGTCAAGGACCAGCTCAACGCGGCGTTGAAGCCCCATGGGCTGTTCTTCGCGCCGGAACTCTCGACCTCCAACCGCGCCACCCTCGGCGGCATGATCGCCACCGACGCCAGCGGCCAGGGCAGCTGCGAGTACGGCAAGACCCGCGACCACGTGCTCGA
>NZ_JBRBAI010000040.1:0-572 GCF_052806135.1 Billgrantia sp. Q4P2 | reverse complement strand
CGCAGGTTGATGTCGACGATGGTGGCGTCGGTCAGGGTGGTGGTGAAGAAGTGCTCCTGCTTGCCCTCGACGGAGGTGCGGTACCACTTCAGTTCGACGTTGGGCAGCATTTCACCGGACGCCAGGGCGTTGTACATCAGCGGCACGGCCTTGTTCAGGGCCACGGTGAAGACGAACGGCTTGTGGGCGCGCTGGCCGGAAGGCTGGCCGGACTGCGGGTCGGTCGGCACGGTCACGACGTGCTTGAACTCCTGAACCAGCATCTCGTCTTCGTGGCCTTCCACGTAGATGTTGCCGACGGAATCCGGAGTGAAGGCACCCGCGGTGATGTTGCCCTGGGTCTGGCCTTCGATGCTGATATAGCAGGGAGTTGGCATGGTCTGCTCCTTGACGATGTGAATGAATGTCCCGATGGACAGCCCAGTAAGAGCAGAAAGCATGCCGGAAGTAAGAAAAACCCATCGAATCAGATGCATGTCGTTTTTCGCATCTTGATTGCCAAGTTAAATTAGGCAACAAGTTGCCCAGGGCGGGCAAGATCTTGCCCAGCGGGCAAGAAGTTGCCTAATTAT
>NZ_JBRBAI010000039.1:0-587 GCF_052806135.1 Billgrantia sp. Q4P2 | reverse complement strand
GGAATGATCGGCCGGTTGCGGCGGTAGATGGCCGCCACCCGGGTATCGACGCTGGGCATGTGGCGGCGCAGGAAGCCGAGGTCCTGGCCCACCAGCGGGCCGCCGTAGTACGCCTTCACCGCCACCAGCTGCACCAGGCCACCGGCGAACTCCAGCACCTGCAGCGCGCCGGGGTGCTCGATCAGGCGGCGGATATGGTCGGTGACCACCTGCTCGGGGCTGATCAGCACGTCGATGGGTACCGCCTCGTGGGCGAACAGCCCCTTGCGGGTGAGGTAGGCGGTGGCGCGTACGCGGGCGATCTTGGTGGGGGTGCGAAACAGGGTGTGGGCGACCTGGCAGGCGATCATGTTGACCTCGTCCTGGCTGGTCACCGCGATCAGCATGTCGGCGTCCTCGCAGCCGGCCTGTCGCAGCACCACGGGATAGGAGCCGGGGCCGGTCACGGTGCGGATGTCGAGCCGGGTATGCAGCTCGCGCAGCCGTTCGCCGTCGGTGTCCACCACCGTGATGTCATTCTCCTCGCGCGCGAGGTGCTCGGCCAGCGTACCGCCGACCTGGCCGGCGCCCAGGATGATGATCTTCAT
>NZ_JBRBAI010000038.1:0-607 GCF_052806135.1 Billgrantia sp. Q4P2 | reverse complement strand
GCGACCACGTGGGCGGTGGCGCCGGCGAGCTGGCCATCATGATGTTCGGCTAAAACCAGGATGCTCATGAAATCGGCTCCCTTCAAAGCACTTTGGCTTCGTTCTTGAGTTTGTCCACGAGCTCGTCGACGGAGCCCACCTTGATGCCGCCCTTGCGCTCGGCCGGCGACTCGACCTTGAGTAGCGTCAGCTTGCTCGCCACCTCGACGCCGAGGTCGGCCGGCGACTTGACGTCGAGTGGCTTCTTCTTGGCCTTCATGATGTCGGGCAGCTTGGCGTAGCGCGGCTCGTTGAGGCGCAGGTCGGTGGTGACGATGGCCGGCAGGGTCAGCTCGACGGTCTGCAGGCCGCCGTCGATCTCGCGGGTCACCTGCACCTTGTCTCCGTCGACCACGACCTCCGAGGCGAAGGTGCCCTGGGGCAGGCCGGCCAGGGCGGCGAGCATCTGGCCGGTCTGGTTGTTGTCGGTGTCGATGGCCTGCTTGCCGAGGATCACCAGCCCCGGCTGCTCCTCTTCCACCACCTTGGCCAGCAGCTTGGCCGCGGCCAGCGACTCGACGCGCTCCTCGGTCTCGACATGAATCGCCCGGTCGGCGCCCAGCGCCAG
>NZ_JBRBAI010000037.1:0-630 GCF_052806135.1 Billgrantia sp. Q4P2 | reverse complement strand
CGAGCAGCTCAGCCAGGGCGCCACCGAGCAGGCTGCCTCCGCCGAGGAAGCTTCTTCCTCGATGGAGCAGATGACCGCCAACATCAAGCAGAATGCCGACAACGCCGCCCAAACCGAGAGCATTGCCCGCGACACGGCCAACGACGCCGAGGCCTCGGGCCGCGCCGTGGCCGAAGCAGTAGGCGCCATGGAAACCATCGCCGAGAAGATCCTGATCGTGCAGGAGATCGCCCGCCAGACCGACCTGCTGGCGCTCAACGCCGCGGTCGAGGCGGCACGTGCCGGCGAGCACGGGCGCGGCTTCGCAGTAGTTGCCGCCGAGGTGCGCAAGCTGGCCGAGCGCAGCCAGGCGGCGGCGCTGGAAATCTCCGGGCTCTCCGGGGATACCGTCAAGGCCGCGCGCAGCGCCGGTGAGATGCTCACCAAGCTGGTGCCGGATATCCAGAAGAGCGCCGAGCTGATCGCCGAAATCTCGCTGGCCAGCAACGAACAGAATGAAGGGGCCGCGCAGATCAACGTCGCCATCCAGCAGCTCGACAGGGTGACCCAGCAGAACACCTCCGCCGCCGAGGAGATGTCGGCTACCGCCGAGGAACTCTCCAGCCAGGCCGAACAGCTGCAGGCCGCGAT
>NZ_JBRBAI010000036.1:0-787 GCF_052806135.1 Billgrantia sp. Q4P2 | reverse complement strand
ATCAGAAGAACGTCAGCCCGACCTGGAACAGCCGCTCGACGTCGCGGATGCGGCGCTTGTCGATCACGAACAGGATCAGGTGATCGCCCGACTCCACCACCACGTCGTCGTGGGCGATCAACACCTCCTTGCCGCGCACGATGGCGCCGATGGTGGTGCCGCGGGGCAGGTCGATCTCACCGATGGCCCGGCCCACCACCCTGGACGACTGCATGTCGCCGTGGGCAATGGCCTCGATCGCTTCGGCGGCGCCACGACGCAGCGAGTGCACGTTGACGATGTCGCCGCGGCGCACGTGGGTCAGCAGGCTGCCGATGGTGGCCTGCTGCGGCGAGATGGCGATATCGATCTCGCCGCCCTGCACCAGGTCGACGTAGGCGGCGTTGTTGATCAGCGTGAGGACTTTCTTGGCGCCCATGCGCTTGGCCAGCATCGACGACATGATGTTGACCTCGTCGTCGTTGGTCAGCGCGCAGAAGATGTCGCACTCCTCGATGTTCTCCTCTTCCAGCAGGCGCTTGTTGGTGGCGCTGCCGTGCAGCACCACGGTGCGGTTGAGGCGCTCGGAGAGTACCGTGCAGCGCTCGAGCCCATGCTCGATGATCTTGACCTGGTGGCTGTGCTCGAGGTGCTCGGCGAGGCGCTCGCCGATGTTGCCGCCGCCGGCGATCACCACCCGGCGGAAGTCGCGATCGACCCGGCGCAGTTCGCTCATCACCGCGCGGATGTCGCGGCGGGCGGCGATGAAGAAGACTTCGTCGTCGGCCTCGATCACGGTGTCGCCGCG
>NZ_JBRBAI010000035.1:0-861 GCF_052806135.1 Billgrantia sp. Q4P2 | reverse complement strand
GGCTGGGGCAACTTCGGCTCCGCCGCCGCCGCCATGACGCTGCCCACCATCGCCCTGACCATGTTCGGCGGCGCCGACGGCTGGCGCTACGCCATCGGCATGAGCGCCATCGTGATGGCCGCCTACGGCGTGTTCTACTGGTTTGCCATCACCGACGGCCCCGATGCCCGCGCCCACCGCAAGCCGCGCAAGGCACTGGCCATGGAAGTAAGCTCCTGGGGCGACATGGTCAAGCTGATCCTGTGGACCATTCCGCTGGTGGGCTGCCTGGCAATCCTGGTGTGGCGCATCGAAGGCATGGGCTACCTCTCCAGCACCGGCGCGCTGATCTGCTACGTGGTGATCGCCGCGGTAGTGGTCTACCAGATCGTGCAGATCCTGCGGGTCAACGTGCCGATCCTGAAGAAAGGCGTGCCGGAGGACGACAAGTACTCCTTCAGCAGCGTGGCCGCGCTCAACAGCACCTACTTCGCCAACTTCGGCGCCGAGCTGGCCGTGGTCTCGATGCTGCCGATGTTCTTCGAGGAGACCTGGGGGCTCACCGCCGCCGCTGCGGGCCTGATCGCCGCCTCGTTCGCCTTCGTCAACCTGGTGGCGCGCCCCATGGGCGGCCTGGTATCGGACCGCATGGGCAACCGCCGCTTCGTCATGCTCAGCTACATGTTCGGCATCGGTATCGGCTTCGTGCTGATGGGCCTGCTCAACTCCAACTGGCCGCTGATCATCGCCATCGCCATCACCATCTTCACCTCCTTCTTCGTGCAGGGGGCGGAGGGCGCCACCTTCGGCATCATTCCCTCGATCAAGCGCCGCATCACCGGCCAGATCTCTGGCATGGCCGGCGCCTACGGCAACGTGGGG
>NZ_JBRBAI010000034.1:0-1220 GCF_052806135.1 Billgrantia sp. Q4P2 | reverse complement strand
CCCGCTACGGCAGGGTGACCCTCAAGACGGCCGAGCTCGACCACCAGGCCACGCTCAGCGCCGGCCAGGACCTGATCCTCAACGCCGGGC
Source organism: Billgrantia sp. Q4P2 (assembly GCF_052806135.1). Taxonomy (NCBI): domain Bacteria; kingdom Pseudomonadati; phylum Pseudomonadota; class Gammaproteobacteria; order Oceanospirillales; family Halomonadaceae; genus Billgrantia; species Billgrantia sp. Q4P2. Next base: position 1,130 of record NZ_JBRBAI010000034.1, on the reverse strand, counting down.
GCGACCTCGGCCTCGCCGCGGTCGACGTCAGCGTCGGCGGCAACGGCCTGATTGCCGCCGGTCGCGACCTGGCCCTGGAAACCCTGGCCACGGGCAGCGCCCTGCGCGGCAACCCCCGCCTCCAGCGCAGCCGACGCCAGGAAGTTGGCACCACGCTTGCGTTTGGCAACGACCTCACCCTGCTGGCGGGCCAGGATATCCACGCCCGCGCCGCCGACGTCAGCGCCGAAGGCGACCTGGGCGTCATCGCCGGGCGCGACATCGCGATCGAAGCGGGGCAGTCCCGTCGCTACGACGAGCAGCGGCGCGGCAGAACCCACACCATCGATAGTCGCCGCCGCGTACAGGGCAGCGACTTCAACGCTGGCGGCGACCTGACCCTGAATGCCGGCGACGACCTGCGCCTGACCGCCAGCCGTCTGCAGGCAGGTAACGAGGCCTCGCTGCTGGCCGGCGGCGACATCGAACTCCTCACCGCCCAGCAGCACGACTACTCGCTTTACGAGAAAAAGAGCAGCGGCGGCCTGCTCGGCGGCAGCCGCACCCAGCGCGACGAAGTCAGCAAGACCCGCGCCATCGGCAGCCAAGTGACCAGCGGTGGCGACCTGCTCATCGCCAGCGGGCTCGACCAGACCTATCGGGCCGCGCGCCTGGAAGCCGACGGCGACATCGAACTGCAAAGCGGCGGCAGCATCCGCTTCGAAACCGCCAGCGACGTGCACAGCGAATCCCACGAGCGCAGCAAGAGCAGCTTCGCCTGGCAATCGTCCTCCGGCGAAGGCTTCACCCGCGAAACGCTGCGCCAGAGCGAACTGGTGGCCCAGGGCGAGCTCATCATCCAGGCCGCCGACGGCCTCCGCATCGACGTGCAGGAGATCGACCGCCGCAGCGTCACCCGCACCATCGACGCCATGGTCGCGGCCAACCCCGACCTCGCCTGGCTGCAGGAGATGGAACAGCGCGGCGACGTCGACTGGCGCCGGGTCAAGGCCTTCCACGACAGCTGGGACTACGAGCAGTCCGGGCTTGGAGCAGGCGCGGCGCTGGTGGTGGCCATCGTTGCCTCGGCCACCGGCCAGTACTACGCCCTGGCGGCCCTGGAAGGGGTCGTTGCCGGCGCGGCTGCCGCG
>NZ_JBRBAI010000033.1:0-1266 GCF_052806135.1 Billgrantia sp. Q4P2 | reverse complement strand
GCCGTACTCTATTCCCGAGAGTATCGCCGGAAATATTCGCGAACAGCTGGCCCAAGCCGTTGCGTTGGAGCAGGCAGGGCGGCTGGATGAAGCCGATAGGCTGAGAGTACGGGTCGCCCTGGAAAATCAGACGATGCTGATGGGCACAGGCGTGCTGGCGGCAAGCCTGCCGAGGCTGGCCAGGAATGTTGTCACCAGCCGGGCATTGACACGAGATGAGCTGATTGCAGGACTGCCCCAGGGCACTAAGATTACACCTGAAAACGTGGTTGATATTCGCAGGCTCCCAGATGGTCGAACTGTGTGGCTAGAAACTGGCAGCGATGCTGCTGGATTGCAACATATATATAATCGGCATGAGGTTGATTTCTCTAACAAAGGAATCCCTCGTGAGGAGATCCCAGCGGTGATTATGAACGCCTTGGAACGGGGGGATGTTGTCGGGACAAATGGCTCAGCCAGCGTTTATCGAATAAGGCATAATGGGATTGAGCAAAACATCGCGATTGGGATTGGTTCGAATGGATTTGTTGTCCGAGCGAACCCTGTTAGTTATTGGAGGCCACTACCATGATCACGCTAAGGCTCGTAAAGGAGTATATGGCAGGGCCGATATTCTGTCCTGACCCTGAGAGGATGGGACACGTGGAGGTTGATGAGCTGCCCATTTCTCAAGCGCTAAAAGCTCAAATTCTGGCTTGGGATAGCGAATATCAGGCAACATTTAACGATGACTATCCGCCAGATTCAGGCTTTGGTTCACCTGAAGCCGAGAGTATGCACATAGCTGAAGGATCAAGGCTTGCAAAGAGTTTACAGCAAGAGCTGGGGGGCGATTACATGGTGGAATACTATCCATGACCCATAGCCTCATATCCCTTCATTTTTTGCCATCGCGATTTGGCAGTCTAATATGATCATGTGCAACACCTGGCCTCATCAGGTGTTGCGTTGTCATGACACTGATATTGCCAACGTGCCGCGATCTTTAACAATCGACCCTATTGCATCTTATCGGGGGAGGCCACAGCCTACCCTGATAAGATGCTTGCCGTGATGCTGTGATGAGATTTCCGGATCACACTGGAACCCGCAGCTGGCGGGCTGGTAGACCACGTTCACATTCACCGGCGCCAACCGCCTGCTGCACGTCGCCGCCGCCGGTCGCGACCTGGCCCTGGAAACCCTGGCCACGGGCAGCGCCCTGCGCGGCAACCCCCGCCTCCAGCGCAGCCGACGCCAGGAAGTCGGCACCACGCTTGCGTT
>NZ_JBRBAI010000032.1:0-1361 GCF_052806135.1 Billgrantia sp. Q4P2 | reverse complement strand
CCGCCGCCGAGGAGATGTCGGCTACCGCCGAGGAACTCTCCAGCCAGGCCGAACAGCTGCAGGCCGCGATCGCCTACTTCCGCCTCGATGAGAAAGCCGAGCAAGCGCAGCGGGCGGCATTGCCCGCGCGCGGTACCCGGCCGCTGTCGCTGCCCGCCGCTTCACAGGCAGCGGCAAAGAAGGCGCCTCGGCCCAGAAGCGAAGCGGCCGATGGTGGCTTCGCTTTCGACATGCGTGAAGAAAACGATGCATGGGACGCCGAGTTCAGGCGTAGCGAAACCGCCTGACAGGGCCTACCTGATACAGCAACCTCTTGATACGAAAACCCCTCACCGCCTTCGGGAGGTGGGGGGTCGTTCGGTGCATGGCACTGGGTACGGATCACGGATCGCCTGCGGCCCCGACGGAACGTCGAACATCGACAAATCCCGGCTCTCAATAGCAGAGGAAACATGAGGCTCACATTGAAAGCCAAGATCGGGGGGCTTCTCACCGTCGCCCTCGTTGCCGTCCTTCTCGCCGCCGGGACAGGTGCATGGGGGATACGCATCATGGGCCAGGCGCTGGAGGTTGCTACCGTCGCCGCCCAAGCCCAGCGCAACCATATTGAATCCGACATGATGCATGATGCCCTGCGTGCCGATGTCCTCGCGGCCTTCAAGGCTGCCGCCGACGGCAGCGGGTTTTCCGAGGTCAAGTCAGGCTTTCATAAACATGCATTCACCTTCAACGAGAAGCTCGCCGCCAACCAAGCCCTTGAGCTGCCGGAGGAAATTCGCAGGGCCCTAGCCGAGGTGGAGGCGCCGCTGGCTGCCTATATCGACAAGGCTGAAACCCTCATCGCAAGCGCAGAATCGGATATCGCGGCGGCACAGGCGCTGTTTCCCGGCTTTATCGATGACTTCCACACGCTGGAAGATGCCATGGAGGCGGTCAGCGACCGTATCGAGGCCGTTATCCTTGCGACCCAAGCCGCCACCCAACAGACCACCACTGAGGCCGTTGCCAAGCTGCTCCTGGTTAGTCTCGTAGCATTCGTATTGCTGCTGGTTGGTGGCACTTTTCTCATCCTTTCCATTGCACGAGCCGTGACCGCTGCCTTGAATTTCTCTCGTGCCGTGTCTGCCGGCGACCTAACGGCAACAGCTGCTGTCGCTTCCCGCGATGAATTGGGAGACCTCGCCGCCTCTCTCAATGCCATGGTCGCCAAGCTGCGCGAGGTGGTCGGCGAGGTGACCGGCGCGGTGCGTAACGTGGCCTCGGGCAGCCAGGAGATGGCGGCGACCTCCGAGCAGCTCAGCCAGGGCGCCACCGAGCAGGCTGCCTCCGCCGAGGAAGCTTCTTCCTCGATGGAGCAGATG
>NZ_JBRBAI010000031.1:0-1447 GCF_052806135.1 Billgrantia sp. Q4P2 | reverse complement strand
CTTGCGCGCCAGATGCAGCATCACCGAGGAGTCCTTGCCGATGGAGTACATCATGACCGGGTTGCGGAACTCGGCCGCCACCTCGCGGATGATGTGGATCGACTCGGCTTCGAGTTGTTTGAGGTGGGTCTGGCGCTCAGCGGATAACTCGGACATAGACTTTCCTGTTTCAGCTTCGGGCTTCGGGCTTCGGGCTTCGGGCTTCGGGCTTCGGGCTTCGGGCTTCGGGCTTCGGGCTTCGGGCTTCGGGCTTCGGGCTTCGGCAGGACGATGCCCCTACGACACTCTCGACGCTAAGGTTTTGGCTCGTAGCTCGTAGCTCGTAGCTCGTAGCTCGTAGCTCGTAGCTCGTAGCTCGTAGCTCGTAGCTCGTAGCTCGTAGCTCGTAGCTCGTGGCTCGCGGCTCGTAGCTCGTAGCTCATAGCTCGTGGCTCGTAGCTCATAGCTCGTAGCTCGTAGCTCGCGGCTCGTAGCTCGTAGCTCGCGGCTCGTAGCTTTAGTTCTCGAGACTAGCCCGCAGTGCCGACTCCCAGCGCTCATCCCGCTGTCCACATACGATGAAGAACGGGTTGAGTACGCTCTCCTGCTGGTTGCAGCGCAGCGGTTCGAGGGTATAGGCATTCAGCACTTCGCCGCCCGCCGCGGTAACCACGGCCTGGGCCGCCGCCGTATCCCATTCGCTGGTAGGCGCCAGGCGCGGATAGAGATCGGCTTTGCCTTCCGCCACCAGGCACAGCTTCAATGAGCTGCCCATGGAGACACGTTCGTGATTCGGCAGCCTACTGCAAAAGGCTTCGAATTCCTCCGAACCGTGGGTACGGCTACCCACTACCTGCCAGGATTCCTGCTCCGGGTCGGGCAACTCGCGCACCCTGATGGCGTGGCACGGTCCTTCATTGACCTGCTTCCAGGCGCCCTGCCCTTGCTGCCCGATCCAGGTGGTGCGAAGCACAGGCGCATGGACGATGCCAAACACCGGCACGCCATCCTCGATCAAAGCAACGTTGAGCGTGAATTCGCCGTTCTTCTTGATGAACTCCTTGGTGCCGTCCAACGGGTCGATCAGCCAGTAGCGCTGCCAGGCCTTGCGCGTGGCAAAAGGAATCTCCGTGGACTCCTCCGAGAGAATCGGCACCTCTGGGGCAATGCCTTCCAGCAAATCCACGAGGGCATGGTGGGAGGCCATGTCCGCCTCGGTCAGTGGGCTCTTGTCATCCTTGGTCTCGACGCTGAAATCGCGCTCGTAGATCGAGATGACTTCACGGCCTGCGGCGTGAACGCCTTCGATAAGGCGGGTGCGCATGTCTGCTGTCACAAAATCGGTCAAAAGTGTTTCCTTCGGGCTTCGGGCTTCGGGCTTCGGGCTTCGGGCTTCGGGCTTCGGGCTTCGGGCTTCGGGCTTCGGGCTTCGGGCTTCGGGCTTCGGGCTTCGGGCTTCGGGCTTCGG
>NZ_JBRBAI010000030.1:0-1995 GCF_052806135.1 Billgrantia sp. Q4P2 | reverse complement strand
GCCAGTAGCCCCTGCAGCGGGTGCGGCAAGGCGTGGCCGGAGAGCCGCTTGGCCTGGCTGCGACAGGAGTAGCCGGTGGCCAGCAGGCGGCCGCGGTTGGCCTCATCCTCGACCACCGGCTGCCACGACTGGGCGTAGATGGTCCTGGAAGTCTCGAGGTTGCGCGCCTCGTGGCCGTAGGTGCCGGACATGCCGCAGCAGCCGGTGGCGACGAGTTCCAGCTCGACACCGAAGGCGGCGAACACCTGCTGCCAGGCCTTGGGGCTGCCGGGGGCGTTGCTCTTCTCGGTGCAGTGCGAGAGCAGCCTGAAGCCGGGATCGTCGAGTTTGCCCAGCTGCTGCGCGAGTGCCGGCGGCACCAGGCGTTGGCCCTGGGCCGCCAGCCACTCCTGCAGCATCAGTACCTCGGGGACGGCGTCGGGCCCCAGCGCCTTCACGTACTCCTGGCGGTAGGTCAGGGTCATGGCCGGGTCGATGCCCACCAGCGGTACGCCGAACTCGGCCAGGGCGCGCAGGCGTCTTGCCTGCTTCGCCGCGGTGCGTTCGAAGGCGCCGAGGAAGCCCTGCACGTGCAGCGGCTTGCCGTTGGGCGAGTAGGGCGCGACGAACACCTTCATGTCGAGGCGCGCGAGCAGCTCGACGATGTCCATCACCCGCTCGGCCTCGAAGTGGCTGGTGAAGGCGTCCTGCACGATGACCACGCTTCGGGCCTTCTGCGCCGCGCTGAGCAGGCCCAGCGAGACCGGTGTGGCCTCGGCGATGCCCCAGGCGCGCAGCTGCTTGGCCAGCCGCGCGCGGGAGAGCCGCGGGCTGTCGACCAGGCCGACGTGCTGCGATAGCAGCCGGTCCACCAGACGTTGGCCCAGCGCGGCGTTATACAGCGGCGCGGCGTGGGCGAGGTAGGGCACGAAGAACTCCATGCCGCCGATCAGGTAGTCGCGTACGGGGCGCAGATAGCGGCCGTGGTAGATCTCGAGGAACTGCGAGCGCGAGTCCGGCACGTTGACCTTCACCGGGCACTGGCCGGCGCAGGACTTGCAGGCCAGGCAGCCCGCCATGGCCTCGTAGACCTCATGGGAGAAGTCGGCCTCGTCGCGACGGCGCCAGGTGTTGCGTACCCGCGCCGGCAAGCGCTTCAAAAAGCCCCAGGCGCCCTCGTGACGCTGCCGGCGCGCCGCTTCCACCAGGTCGATGCCGGCGTTGCCCTGCAGGCGCAGCCACTCGCGGACGAGGCTGGCGCGGCCCTTGGGCGAGTGGATGCGGTCGCGGGTGGCCTTCCACGACGGGCACATGGCGTCGTGCGGGTCGTAGTTGTAGCAGGCGCCGTTGCCGTTGCAGTAGACCGTGGCGGCGTGGGCCTGCCACGCGCGCTCGTCGATCTGGCGGTCGAGCTGGCCGCGGGTGGGCACGCCATCGATGGTCAGCAGGCCCGGGTCGACCAGTTTCACCGCCTGCTCCGCGACTGCTTCGGGCGAGATATCTAGCGCCTCTCCTGCGGCCTCGGGTGGGGTATCAAGCGCCTTTCCCGCGGGTTCGGGCGGGATAAACAGCGGCGTGGCGATCTTGCCGGGATTGAGCTGATGGTGCGGGTCGAAGGCCGCCTTGACCCGCTGCAGGCTGGGGTAGAGTTCGCCGAAGAACTGGGGCGCGTACTCCGAGCGCACGCCCTTGCCGTGCTCGCCCCACAGCAGGCCACCGTACTTGCGGGTCAGCTCGGCGACCTCGTCGGAGACCTCGCGGATCAGCCGCTCCTGCTCGGGGTCCTTCATGTCGATGGCCGGGCGCACGTGCAGCACGCCGGCATCGACGTGGCCGAACATGCCGTAGCTGAGCCCGCGGGCATCGAGCGCGGCGCGGAACTCGGCGATGAAGTCGGCCAGGTGCTCCGGCGGCACCGCGGTGTCCTCGACGAAGGGGATCGGGCGCTTCTCGCCCTTGGCATCGACCCGGGCATTGCCCAGCAGCCCCACGGCGCGCTTGCGCATGGCATAGACT
>NZ_JBRBAI010000029.1:0-2262 GCF_052806135.1 Billgrantia sp. Q4P2 | reverse complement strand
ATGAATAGCTGGCAAGACGTGACACTGGGACGAGAGGACCGAGACACGGTCTTTGCCGAGTACCTCCATACGGCGAGCCAGTATGGTCAGCACCAGCAGCAGCGCATGGAGTACATCGGCGCCGAAGCCCTCTCAGAGATGGTGGTAGACTCTGCTAACGCGCCCATCATAATGGGGCAACTCGTCGGGCAAGCGCTGCTGGGTGACGAAGAATCTCAAGCACTACTGCGAGAGATGGGCCAAGAGATAAAGGACTTTGCTGCTAACCTGCCGTACTCTATTCCCGAGAGTATCGCCGGAAATATTCGCGAACAGCTGGCCCAAGCCGTTGCGTTGGAGCAGGCAGGGCGGCTGGATGAAGCCGATAGGCTGAGAGTACGCGTGGCTCTGGAAAATCAGACGATGCTGATGGGCACAGGCGTGCTGGCGGCAAGCCTGCCGAGGCTGGCCAGAAATGTTGTCACAAACCGGTCAGGCATAGAGGGGACGATTGTCCCAAGTGTGGAAGCGATCCCATCGCCTAGGCGTGTTGGAAACCTTCAGGGCGGCCCGTTGGAAAATGCGACGCAGGTGAGTGGCCGCTTCAAACTTGAGAGTGGTCCTCCTAATGGTACGGTTTTCAGGGCTGACAACCAGGGTAATATTACGAGCTATGCGACCTACGACGCTAACGGCCAGATTTTGAAGCGTGTCGATGTTACCGGTGCGGCCCATAATGGGGTTCAGACCCCGCATGTTCTTGAATATGGGCGAAATACGCTTCCTGATGGGAGTGTCCGAGTTCAAAGCCCAAGAGCGAACCCAAGACCTGTAAGCCCGGATGAGGTTCCATGAAGATCAGAGATCCGCTGTCAAATTGGTCACAGCCTGAAGCGGTTACGTTGTGGGGGGAAGCGGTTTCGCCCCCTCCTCAAGATGCATGGCTTGACTACGTAAATTATTATGTTCACCCAGATGTAGTCGCCGTGGTGGGGCGTTTACTGGTGCCGGCCTTTGTAGAGCACGAGGGAGGGGTGTTCCTCCGAAATCGATTTACCCTTTCAGGGTATGCGAGTTGGAAAGCGGAGCTTGGTGAGATTTCTGCAGTAGAAAAAATGATCAACCATCAACATGTATATGACTTGTTTTCGACCGATGATGAGATAACTGAAGCCTCGTTTGAGAACGTCGCTAATTTGATGGCTCAGACCCTACGTTTGGCACTGTGTGGCAGTTTTTCCGACCGCCATTTTCATGTCTACGTCTCAAATACGGATCAAGACTACGGTCCGGTAGTGGGATTTCACTCCGTTGGCACTTCTTCTTCGGATATTTGATGCTTTGGCAATTGGAGAGCGCCGCCCTGCTGGCCGGTGGCGACATCGCACTCCTCACCGCCCAGGAGCACGACTACTCCCTCTCCGAGTCGCGCCGCAGCGGCGGCCTATTCGGCGGCAGCCGCACCCAGCGCGACGAAGTCAGCAAGACCCGCGCCATCGGCAGCCAAGTGACCAGCGGTGGCGACCTGCTCATCGCCAGCGGGCTCGACCAGACCTATCGGGCCGCGCGCTTGGAAGCCGACGGCGATATCGCACTGCAAAGCGGCGGCAGCATCCGCTTCGAAACCGCCAGCGACGTACATACCGAATCCCACGAGCGCAGCAAGAGCAGCTTCGCCTGGCAATCCGCCTCCGGCGAAGGCTTCACCCGCGAAACGCTGCGCCAGAGCGAACTGGTGGCCCAGGGCGACCTCATCATCCAGGCCGCCGAAGGCCTCCGCATCGACGTGGAGAAGATCGACCGGCGCAGCGTCAGCCGCACCATCGACGCCATGGTCGCCGCCAACCCCGACCTCGCCTGGTTGCAGGAGATGGAGGAGCGCGGCGACGTCGACTGGCGCCGGGTCAAGGCCTTCCACGACAGCTGGGACTACGAACAATCCGGGCTTGGAGCAGGCGCGGCGCTGGTGGTGGCCATCGTTGCCTCGGCCACCGGCCAGTACTACGCCCTGGCGGCCCTGGAAGGGGTCGTTGCCGGCGCGGCTGCCGCGGCCATTGGGGCCGGCGCCGGCTCATTGGCCGGCACCGGCGCGGTCAGCCTGATCAACAACCGCGGCGAGCTTGGTGCCACCTTCAGCGACACCTTCTCCTCAGACAGCCTGCGCAGCGCCGGCACCGCCGCCTTGACGGCCGGTGCCACCCCCAACGGTGGCACAGGCAACCTCAACCTCAGCTTCGGCTCAGGGAGCGATATCCTCCGCTTCGCCGGGCAGCGTGCCAGCCA
>NZ_JBRBAI010000028.1:0-3968 GCF_052806135.1 Billgrantia sp. Q4P2 | reverse complement strand
TCGAATCAGATGCATGTCGTTTTTCGCATCTTGATTGCCAAGTTAAATTAGGCAACAAGTTGCCCAGGGCGGGCAAGATCTTGCCCAGCGGGCAAGAAGTTGCCTAATTATCATTTGGTGTGGGCGTCGGTCTGAGTGGGCTGGCTTGCGTTACACAACGGCTGCACTTGATATCCGGTACGACTAAGGAAGAGGCAGTTGCGGGCTAACGGTAGACGGGCAGGGAGTGTGCAGGCGAGTTTCGTTAAGGTATGATTTGGCTAATTGAATCAGGGTATAGCTTGGTAGTGACATGGAAAGACACTGCATTTCCCCTCGCCCTGACTGGTGCATGCTGGCGGAGTCGCTGGGCTTTCATTTTCATTCTGCCGAAGGCGTTCCTTATTGGGACGAGAGCGTGTTCTATGGCTTTTCGTTACGCCAGATCGAAGCAGACATTGAAGAGCCGACTGGCGAGATCGAATCTCTGTGTATGGACTTGGTGGATGAAATCGTCAGGAGTGAGTACTTGCTTCGACGAATGGCTGTGCCCAATGCGCATTGGGAAATGATTGCTACAAGCTGGAAGCGGCGTGAGCCGGCACTTTATGGGCGCATGGATTTGAGCTATGACGGGAAGGCGCCAGCTCGGTTCTACGAGTATAACGCCGACACACCCACCTCCTTGTACGAGGCAGCTTTTTTTCAGTGGCTTTGGCTAGAACAATCTCGTGAGCGAGGTACTTTGCCACTTGCGGCTGACCAGTACAATATCATTCAAGATGCTTTGGTTAAGCGTGTCGCTGAGATTGGCGATCAGACACAGCCTTTTCATGTTGCTTGCTGTGCGGGGCATCTCGAAGATATGGCGACTGCTACCTACCTTGCCGACTGTATCGCTCAGGCTGGTATGACTCCTGTACTTACCTACATTGATGATATTGGGCATGGCAAGGAAGGTTTTGTCGATCTGTCGGAGGCGCCGATTTCACAATTGTTCAAACTCTATCCTTGGGAGTGGATGTTCCAAGAAGACTTTTCATGTCATATTGGGTCCGGAAGGACTCGCTTCATTGAGCCGGCCTGGAAAAGCTTGCTGTCTAATAAGGCAATATTGCCTCTGCTATGGGAGCGCCACCCCGGGCATCCCAACCTGATTCCCGCTTGCTTTGCCGATACACCACAGAGCGATATGCTTGGCACTCGTTGGGTTCGCAAACCTTTCTTCTCCCGGGAGGGGGCGAATATCAATGTAGAGACATCGGCGGGAATAGTCGAAGCGATTGAAGGCCCCTACCGAGAGGGGCCTCAAATTCTCCAGGCTTGGTGCCCTCCCCCGGATTTTGGTGGGTTATACCCTATCATTGGGAGCTGGCTGGTTGGTGGAAAGCCGGTGGGCATGGGAATAAGAGAAGATCAAAGCCCTATTACGCAAGACCGATCACGCTTCATACCGCATGCCATTATCGAGTGAGGCGTTGACCGCGGCCATGGCTCGATTTGGCAGTTGCCATTGAAACCAGTATTCAGTCAGCCGAAGGGTCAGCCAAGTTCCCAAAAGGAGGAGGTGAGAAACAAAAAAAGCTGACAGGCTTTCGCTTGCTATAAGTATTACTATGAGAATTATTTCAGGTACTGCTAGGAACATCAAAACCGTCCCCCACTCTATCTTGCGGGTCAGTATCTCTTTGAGTGATACGGGGCGCTTCGTTTCTATGGCGTCAAGTCGCTCCCAGCCCATGTTGGCGAGATCCTCGCGATTGGCAGGAAGAGACCACTCTATCATCTCATTTTTTTCCGCTGATGGTCTGGAGTTGGCCATAAGATCGACCTCTTCGCCGCTGTTGACATGAAGCAGGCGGCTCTCGTCGGGAAAAAACAAATAAACGTTATGGTGCAGGCCGAGCTGTCCTGTCCAAGCCATGTAGCATGCCCATGCTACAGCCCAAGTCAAGAGCATCAGGTTGAAGTTGCTGAGAGGCCAAAGTGGGATGAGAAGGGCTGCTTGGCTAATCAGGCAGATGCTGATTAGGATTGGAGTGCCAAAACCAATCATTAAAGGCAGCAGTGGGGACGCTCTGCCAAGAAGTACGGCAAATCTACGATGATCGTCCTTGGCAATGACTGCTATTTCTTGTTTCATCTGATATCCAATCTTATCAGTATAAGACCCCAGTGCTCGCTTTCCCAAACTGTCTCTTCGGAGGCGAGCGTCGACTTTTGTGCCAATACAATGGCATGTGGTCTCCCATTCAGCATAAGAGACTCCAGTAGAAGTACAGGGGTCGGTGGGGATTCGTAGCTGATTCGTTGCATAGTCGGCATGCCGGCGACCCCTTTGACGACTGCGGGCCATTCGCGCTCTTCCATCCAGCTTTGCCACGTGCCGAGGCCAGCCAGGCGGTTGTCACGCAGCAACAAGCGACCTTCTTGATCAAGAGCCATTAGTCCTGGTGGCCACGATGATGGGAGGTCAAACTCCAGATCATCAAGGTCATGAAGATCGAGCGCCTCCAAGGCAAGCCATGCTTCTTCGATGGCTCTTAATTCTGCTGCTGTAGCATGCGTGAAGGTGCGAAACGAAGAATTACTGCTCGATGTTCGCTCCTTGTCTTGGCGTACGGGCTGCCTTCTACCATATTCCCAACGCTCGGCTTCGAGTGCCACGACTTCGCCGGTTTGCCACTCATCGTCTCGGTGCTCCCAGACTACCCAGGTTCTTCGGTTGCGAAGATTGGGGGCCAAAAGGGTAGGATTGTTGTCGAAGCAGGTTGTCATCGCAAGAGTGGTAGGAGCGGGAGAAATGAGCCGAGGGGGCCCACATCCCGCCAAACCAAAGCCGGACCATGAGTATTCACGCGAACCGTTGAAGCTCCGCACCATCAATGTTTCCGGTGAGCTCTCGAACCGTTGTCGTAACTGCTCGGTCAAGGTGCCGGCTGAGTTATTACGAGACGATGTTGTATTTGCTTCAGCTGAGCTAAGGCCAAGGGTTATCCATGCAAGCATGGCGCAGAATATGATGATGCGAATCGGCATACGCTTGATCATCCCGCTGCCCGTGCCATTGAATTCCGGGCGACGGCACCAAATCCCCCCCTTGTGACAGCGCCGCTGGATGCCGATGCGCGGCTGTGTGAGTTGGGGTCGAAGGCCTGAGCGATATGAGGGCCTGCCCGGGAACTGAGGAAATGGCGATGCAGGCGCTGCTCTCTGGTATTGCTTTTCCCTAAGTGATGGCCTTGGTTGGTAAAATAGTACCAACCACCAAGATAGCCGGAAGAATTCCCGCCGCTTAGTGTCTGTGAAGAGACGCCATAAATGGGCTGTAAATCAGTGTCGGAAATATCCTGGAAGGACTCGATAGTGCCTTCCTCCACCCGTCTTAGCAAGGTGGTGCTAGCCATGAAACCTGATGGCTCCGGACGTATAAAGCTGTCGGCACCCATTTGGCAACTGACTACCGTTTCTGGTGTACACCATTGCCCGATCTCACAGCCGTCCCGGGTCATGACAAAGTCAGCTTCGCATGCCTCTAATTGAGAATAGGTTGGGGCCAGCTTTTCATTGCGGCCAAGAGCCTCGGCTTGCAATGCCTGGCAAGCAGCCTGGGGCAGGGCAGTGCCGTTGGCGCATTCTTCTACCGAGCTAAAAAGCCGCATGTCCTTGTGTAGCGGGTCCCAGCTGTAAATTACAATTGGAGCCACGCCCATCAAGGTCAGAGTGAGCAGTGAGACACGCTTTTGCTGCTTGGCTAACGAAGTGCGTCTATAAGAGTCTGAGGAAACACTGGGTTCCGATGCGTCTGACGTCGCCACGCTAATCATCCTTGTCGAAGATAGATGTTGTCTTACACGCCGCGACGCCAGCGCTCGAAAGGAACGCTGGCGTCGCGGTGCGCACCGTCGCTCCCGCCCGGCGAGCCGGCGGGCGGGAGCGAGGACGAGCCGATCAGGCTTCGGACGGGGCGCGCCAGTCGTCGGAACCGG
>NZ_JBRBAI010000027.1:0-4967 GCF_052806135.1 Billgrantia sp. Q4P2 | reverse complement strand
ACCGCCCAGCAGCACGACTACTCGCTTTACGAGAAAAAGAGCAGCGGCGGCCTGCTCGGCGGCAGCCGCACCCAGCGCGACGAAGTCAGCAAGACCCGCGCCATCGGCAGCGAAGTGAGCACCGGCGGCGACCTGCTGATCGCCAGCGGGCAAGACCAGACCTATCGGGCGGCACGGCTGGATTCCGGCGGCGACATTGAACTGCAAAGCGGCGGCACCATCCGCTTCGAAACCGCCAGCGACGTGCACACCGAATCCCACGAGCGCAGCAAGAGCAGCTTCGCCTGGCAGTCGTCCTCCGGCGAAGGCTTCACCCGCGAAACGCTGCGGCAGAGCGAACTGGTGGCCCAGGGCGAGCTCATCATCCAGGCCGCCGACGGCATCCAGATCGACGTGGAGAAGATCGACCGCCGCAGCGTTACCCGCACCATCGACGCCATGGTCGCGGCCAACCCCGACCTCGCCTGGCTGCAGGAGATGGAACAGCGTGGCGACGTCGACTGGCGCCGGGTCAAGGCCTTCCACGACAGCTGGGATTACGAGCAATCCGGGCTTGGAGCAGGCGCGGCACTGGTGGTGGCCATCGTTGCCGCCGCCTGGGCCGGCCCGGCTGCCTCCGGCTTACTGGGGCTGGCCGAAGCTGGCGTAGCCGCCAGCATGGTCAGCGCGGGCGCCGGTTCACTGGCCGGCACCGGCGCGGTCAGCCTGGTCAACAACCGCGGTGACCTGGGTACCGCCCTCGGCGATACCTTCTCCAGCGACAGCCTGCGTGGCGCTGCCACCGCCGCCCTCAGTGCCGGCATGACTTCACGCGTCGATAACGTATGGGGTGGATTGACCAATACTTCCACTAACACCACTTCGGGGCTGGACCTGCGCAGCATAGGTGGCATCGGCCGCTTCGCCGGCCATCGTGTCACACACGGGATCGCCAACGCCGGTCTGCAAACCGCCATCAACGGCGGCAGCTTCGAGCGTAACCTTGATGCCGCGCTACAAGGCGCCGTGCACCATGTCGCCAGCGGCGTCCTGTTCAACGCCGTGGGCGACTTCAGTCACAATCGCTTCGCTAACGGCAGCCCCGAGAAGATCGCCCTGCACGCCCTGGCCGGAGGATTGACCGCCGAAGCCATGGGTGGCGATTTCCGCACCGGGGCAATGGCCGCCGGGGCCAATGAAGCCTTGGTGGAGTACCTGGATAGCCAGTTGGGCAGTGATCCCCAAACGCGGACCCACTTCTTGACCACCGCCTCGCAGCTGGTGGGTATCGTCGCCGCCGAGCTGGTCAACGGCGACGTGCACCAGGGAGCCGAGATCGCTGCGCAGGCAACACGGTATAACTACCTGCGGCACGATCAGCTGGCCATGGCGCGCGCCGAGCTGGCGGATTGTAATGGCGAGTCTCATTGCATGGAGGAAGTAGTAGAGCGCTACCAAGACCTCAGCCAAGAGCAGCACAAAGCCGCCGTCGAAGCTTGTAGCACCGACCTGGCGGCCTGTCAGGAGCACTCGCTCGCCGCGGCGAACGGCGAATACGCCCGATACGGGGACGATTCCCTTTGGGATCTGCCCACCGAGGCACTCCCCTACATGCAAGCCTTGTTCGATGAGAACATTGGCGTGCAGAATCAGTTCGGAGAGGCGACCATTGCCCGAAGCTTGATGGAGGGCGCGGGGCTCGCACCGAGTGTAGCGGCAGGGTTGGCTGCGGCCCCATGGGCGGTCAATAAAAAAACTTCAAGGACAAGCTTTGAAAGTTCGAATGGAGCTATTGTACGCCCGCTAAATAGCTCTTTTTATTCAAACGCATACGAAATTCAGCTTCCAGGCACAGCCTACCCTGGTGTCTCAAGGCAGCGTCATAACCAGTTATCAAATCAAGCTCTTCATGAAGCATTCCAGGCTGACCCTGGCTTCGCGTCGCGAATGGAAGGCCTATATCCAGGTATCGTAAAAGGTGTTAGCCCAGGTCCACGAGGTGCTTTTTCTAGATCAGCACCGACACCTGATGTAACGTGGCACCATAGCGATACACCGGGCCAGATGCAGCTTATCCCGCGTGATCAGCACACAGCGCCAGGCCCTGTTCAGGAAACTTTGCATCCTAGCGGCTCTGGCGGCTATTTCAACTGGGGAGTAAGACATGACTGAAACTTTGGGAAATATTCTTGCTAACCTGGATGCATATTCTTGGAATGACTGGGTGTATTTGAGTGATGTTGAAAATGCGAATATTGACTCAGTCTCTCTTGTGATTAATCCTGATGAGGCGGAGTTGTCTGAGGACGAATTTACGCCTTTGCTTGCGGAAAAACATGCCATGGAAGAGTTTTTATCCGTACAAGATTTAAAGTCTGTGCGCGACAATTTGATTTTCCAAAAACCGACGGCAGGACTAGAGGATTTATGTGCTGCTTCTTTATATTATTACAAGAATGATGCGTTCATTTGATTGTAGAGTGAAGGTGTTTACTTGACACAGACCCGCAAAGGCTTGCCAAGCCAAGCACAACCTGCCCCTAAACCACCCCACCAAAAAAAGCGGCGGCCGAAGTCGCCGCCTTGGTAGCCCTGCCGGGCTCCGTGCAACTGAGTCGTCATGACTTGCCTGCGCCGCGGCCAGTTTCTGCTCTTTGCTCATGAGCCCACCGAGAAGACGAAGGCGTGCTGTTCAACGCCGTGGGCGACTTCAGCCACAACCGCTTCGCTAACGGCAGCCCCGAGAAGATCGCCCTGCACGCCCTGGCCGGTGGCCTGGCCGCCGAAGCCATGGGCGGCGACTTCCGCACCGGCGCGATGGCCGCCGGGGCCAATGAAGCCCTGGTGGAGTACCTGGATAGCCAACTGGGCAGCGACCCCGAAACGCGAACCCACTTCTTGACCACCGCCTCGCAACTGGTGGGTATCGTCGCCGCCGAGCTGGTCAACGGCGACGTGCACCAGGGAGCCGAGATCGCTGCGCAGGCAACACGGTATAACTACCTGCGGCACGATCAGCTGGCCATGGCGCGCGCCGAGCTGGCGGATTGTAATGGCGAGTCTCATTGCATGGAGGAAGTAGTAGAGCGCTACCAAGACCTCAGCCAAGAGCAGCACAAAGCCGCCGTCGAAGCTTGTAGCACCGACCTGGCGGCCTGTCAGGAGCACTCGCTCGCCGCGGCGAACGGCGAATACGCCCGCTACGGGGACGACACGCTTTGGGATCTGCCCTCTGTAGCCCTGCCCTACATGCAAGCCTTGTTCGATGAGAACATTGGCGTGCAGAATCAGTTCGGTGAGGCGACCATCGCCCGAAGCTTGATGGAGGGGGCGGGGCTCGCACCGAGTGTAGCGGCAGGGTTGGCTGCGGCCCCATGGGGGGTTAACAAAAAGACAAACTTTAATTTCCCATTGGCGCGGCCACAAGCTAATGCTCAGAGTAACGTGATTCTTGGGGCATTAGATCACCTTGGGCGCCCTACTGGTGTAACTGCTACAATTACTCGCGATATGATCAAGACGGGAGGGCCTGCAAATCCTTCAATTCGACCTCCGGGATTTGAGGGCGGTGCAAATAACCATTCCCGTGGTCATTTGTTGGCAAATGTTCTTGGAGGTTCAGGAAATGATGCTAGAAATCTTGTTACACTTTTTCAAAGAAATACAAATTCACCCAATATGCGTTACTTTGAAGCTCAGGTTAGAAATGCTGTTGAAAGCGGTCAAGCTGTTAATTTTAGAGCCGTTCCAGTTTACACAGGAGGCGAGCTGGTTCCGACGGGCGTTACACTAACAGCTCGTGGTTCAGGTGGCTTTGATTTGAGTGTTTCAGTTCCTAACATTGATGGGGTTTCGAGATGAGCATTGAACGGATAAAAAAAATAATGCCAGTGCCAGATCGTGCGGTGGAAGCTGGGGGGCATGATTGGGCATCTCTATCTTCCGAGTTGAAAAAAGACTTTCCTAAGGATTACAAAGAATTTGTTTCTTTGTACGGCACTGGCTCCATTGGGGAATTTCTTTGGATTATTAATCCTTTCTCAATCAATCCGAATCTTAATCTGGAGAAAGTGTTTTATTTTCTTTATGCTTACCAGTCCTTGCGGCAAGATTTTCCTGATTTGTACCCGCGAAAAAAGGAGAGCTTTTGGCCATGGGGGTTTACGGATAATGGTGATTGCTTGTTTTGGTTGTTGGATGGTGGCTCGCCTGACAAATGGCAGGTTGGTATTCAAGCTTCAGATCCTTCGTCTGAGGAAATGACTAATATGACGACATCGGAATTTTTAGAAGCGCTCGTTGAAAAGCGTTTTTCGTCTGTGATCTTTCCAGCTGAATTTTTAGTCGAAGATAAAGAGTTTTTTTCTATTTAATAGCTGTCGCATACCCATATGAAGGCCGCCGACGGCGATATCGCTCTGCAAAGCGGCGGCAGCATCCGCTTCGAAACCGCCAGCGACGTACACACCGAATCCCACGAGCGCAGCAAGAGCAGCTTCGCCTGGCAATCGTCCTCCGGCGAAGGCTTCACCCGTGAAACGCTGCGCCAGAGCGAACTGGTGGCCCAGGGCGAACTCATCATCCAGGCCGCCGAAGGCCTTCGCATCGACGTGGAGAAGATCGACCGGCGCAGCGTCAGCCAGACCATCGACGCCATGGTCGCCGCCAACCCCGACCTCGCCTGGCTGCAGGAGATGGAGCAGCGCGGCGACGTCGACTGGCGCCGGGTCAAGGCCTTCCACGACAGCTGGGACTACGAACAATCCGGGCTTGGAGCAGGCGCGGCGCTGGTGGTGGCCATCGTCGTGACCTACTTCACCGCCGGCGCCGCCAGTGGCCTGGTGGCCAGTGGCGCCTCGGCGGCGGGAGCCTCGACCTGAAGTGACCCCCTCCAGAGCTGCACAGGCTATAGTGCATCCATCAGGAGGACGAAATGAGCAACGAACCCACCGTCAAACGCTGGACCGCCAAGCGCAAAGCCGCTGTGG
>NZ_JBRBAI010000026.1:0-5214 GCF_052806135.1 Billgrantia sp. Q4P2 | reverse complement strand
TGCCTGACGATGACCTACTCTCGCATGGGGAGGCCCCACACTACCATCGGCGCTGAGCGGTTTCACTGCTGAGTTCGGCATGGGATCAGGTGGTTCCCACTCGCTATGGTCGTCAGGCGAAAACGGTTGGAATCATGCTGGCGTGATCGTCTCTGCCTGGCCTTCTTGGCTCAGGCGGCGTATCCGTCAATCGTGTGCGCAATGCGCAGACCCCTTGGGGTTATATGGTCAAGCCTCACGGGCCATTAGTACCGGTTAGCTCAACGCCTTGCAGCGCTTCCACACCCGGCCTATCAACCAGCTGGTCTCGCTGGGCCCTTCAGGAGGCTCGAGGCCTCGGGGATGTCTCATCTTGAAGGGGGCTTCCCGCTTAGATGCCTTCAGCGGTTATCCCGTCCGCACGTAGCTACCCGGCAATGCCACTGGCGTGACAACCGGAACACCAGAGGTGCGTCCACTCCGGTCCTCTCGTACTAGGAGCAGCTCTTCTCAAACATCCAACGCCCACGGCAGATAGGGACCGAACTGTCTCACGACGTTCTAAACCCAGCTCGCGTACCACTTTAAATGGCGAACAGCCATACCCTTGGGACCGACTTCAGCCCCAGGATGTGATGAGCCGACATCGAGGTGCCAAACACCGCCGTCGATGTGAACTCTTGGGCGGTATCAGCCTGTTATCCCCGGAGTACCTTTTATCCGTTGAGCGATGGCCCTTCCATACAGAACCACCGGATCACTAGAACCTACTTTCGTACCTGCTCGACGTGTCTGTCTCGCAGTCAAGCACCCTTATGCTCTTGCACTCAATGCACGATTTCCGACCGTGCTGAGGGTACCTTCGTGCTCCTCCGTTACTCTTTGGGAGGAGACCGCCCCAGTCAAACTACCCACCACACACTGTCCTCGATCCGGATCACGGACCTGAGTTAGAACGCCAATGATGCCAGGCTGGTATTTCAAGGTTGGCTCCGCCCGAACTGGCGTCCGGGGTTCCTAGCCTCCCAGCTATCCTACACAAGCAACATCAGCGTCCAGTGTGAAGCTATAGTAAAGGTTCACGGGGTCTTTCCGTCTAGCCGCGGGTACACAGCATCTTCACTGCGATTTCAATTTCACTGAGTCTCGGGTGGAGACAGCGTGGCCATCATTACGCCATTCGTGCAGGTCGGAACTTACCCGACAAGGAATTTCGCTACCTTAGGACCGTTATAGTTACGGCCGCCGTTTACCGGGGCTTCGATCAAGAGCTTCGCCCGAGGGCTAACACCATCACTTAACCTTCCGGCACCGGGCAGGCGTCACACCCTATACGTCCGCTTGCGCGTTTGCAGAGTGCTGTGTTTTTAATAAACAGTTGCAGCCACCTGGTATCTTCGACCGGTTCGAGCTCCAGCAGCAAGTGCCTTCACCCTACGCCGGCGTGCCTTCTCCCGAAGTTACGGCACCATTTTGCCTAGTTCCTTCACCCGAGTTCTCTCAAGCGCCTTGGTATTCTCTACCTGACCACCTGTGTCGGTTTGGGGTACGGTCCCACTGTATCTGAAGCTTAGAGGCTTTTCCTGGAAGCGTGGCATCGATGACTTCGGCACCGTAGTGCCTTCGTCTCGCCTCTCGGCCTTGGGGATCCGGATTTGCCTGAACCCCCAGCCTACGGGCTTTCACCAGGACAACCAACGCCTGGCCCACCTAGCCTTCTTCGTCCCCCCATCGCAATACAGTGAGGTACGGGAATATTGACCCGTTTCCCATCGACTACGCCTTTCGGCCTCGCCTTAGGGGCCGACTCACTCTGCTCCGATTAGCGTCGAACAGAAACCCTTGGTCTTCCGGCGGGGGAGTTTTTCACTCCCCTTGTCGTTACTCATGTCAGCATTCGCACTCGTGATACCTCCAGCAGACTTCTCAATCCACCTTCATCGGCTTACACGACGCTCCTCTACCGCGAGCCTGCATCCTTGATACCACTCTCTCCATCCGACTCAACGTTCGGGATGGCTTGGACGTCGCCTCGCGACGCCAATCGAATAGCATCAAGTGATGCATGCTCACCCGTAGCTTCGGTACCTGGTTTAGCCCCGTTACATCTTCCGCGCAGGCCGACTCGACTAGTGAGCTATTACGCTTTCTTTAAAGGATGGCTGCTTCTAAGCCAACCTCCTAGCTGTCTGAGCCTTCCCACATCGTTTCCCACTTAACCAGGATTTCGGGACCTTAGCTGACGGTCTGGGTTGTTTCCCTTTTCACGACGGACGTTAGCACCCGCCGTGTGTCTCCCACGCTGGCACTCACCGGTATTCGGAGTTTGCCTCGGGTTGGTAAGTCGGGATGACCCCCTAGCCGAAACAGTGCTCTACCCCCGGTGGTGATACGTGAGGCGCTACCTAAATAGCTTTCGAGGAGAACCAGCTATCTCCGGGCTTGATTAGCCTTTCACTCCGATCCACAAGTCATCCAAATCTTTTTCAACAGATCCTGGTTCGGTCCTCCAGTTGATGTTACTCAACCTTCAACCTGCTCATGGATAGATCGCCCGGTTTCGGGTCTATTCCCAGCGACTGGTCGCCCAGTTAAGACTCGGTTTCCCTACGCCTCCCCTATTCGGTTAAGCTCGCCACTGAAAATAAGTCGCTGACCCATTATACAAAAGGTACGCGGTCACAGAACGAGTCTGCTCCCACTGCTTGTACGCATACGGTTTCAGGATCTATTTCACTCCCCTCGCCGGGGTTCTTTTCGCCTTTCCCTCACGGTACTGGTTCACTATCGGTCAGCCAGGAGTATTTAGCCTTGGAGGATGGTCCCCCCATGTTCAGTCAAGGTTTCACGTGCCCCGACCTACTCGATTTCACATGCTCAGGTTTTCGGCTACGGGACTATCACCCGCTATGGTCGAGCTTCCCAGCTCGTTCGCCTAACCAGTCACATGCTTAAGGGCTAGTCCCCGTTCGCTCGCCGCTACTGGGGGAATCTCGGTTGATTTCTTTTCCTCGGGGTACTTAGATGTTTCAGTTCCCCCGGTTCGCCTCCCAACACCTATGGATTCAGTGTGGGATACCCAGCTTGTGCTGGGTGGGTTTCCCCATTCGGAAATGCCCGGGTCACAGGTTGTTTGCCACCTCACCGAGCCTTATCGCAGGCTACAACGTCCTTCATCGCCTCTGGCTGCCAAGGCATCCACCGTATGCGCTTAATCGCTTGACCATATAACCCGAAAGGGTCTGATCTACGATTACGTACGACAATTGCCGGATACGCTTGAGACGTATCACTTTGTTCTTTCCTTGCGGAAAGAACTGTCAGCATGATTCACATTGTTAAAGAGCAGACTGTCAATCGACAGTCATAAACCCGACATCGCACGGTGCGATGATGGCTTATGACTGCAGATCCGATCAGGTAGACTGTGGGTGATGCATCAGGAAGTTTGGTGGAGCCAAGCGGGATCGAACCGCTGACCTCCTGCGTGCAAGGCAGGCGCTCTCCCAGCTGAGCTATGGCCCCTTTCGACATCTCTTTGTGGCAAAACCACGCGAAATGTAATTTGTGTGAGACTAGGCGAAAGACGACGACGTATAGCCTGCTATACGAGGAGTCTTTCAACGACGTATCACGCAAATTTGGTGGGTCTGGGCAGATTTGAACTGCCGACCTCACCCTTATCAGGGGTGCGCTCTAACCAACTGAGCTACAGACCCGGCTAACAACCACTGGGTCGGCGACCCAAACAGTCTTTGCTCTGGCCGATCAGGTAATTCATTGTGAGCACTTGCCGCGAGGCGTGATACGTCGTTTAAGGAGGTGATCCAGCCGCAGGTTCCCCTACGGCTACCTTGTTACGACTTCACCCCAGTCATGAACCACACCGTGGTGATCGCCCTCCCGAAGGTTAGGCTAACCACTTCTGGTGCAGTCCACTCCCATGGTGTGACGGGCGGTGTGTACAAGGCCCGGGAACGTATTCACCGTGACATTCTGATTCACGATTACTAGCGATTCCGACTTCACGGAGTCGAGTTGCAGACTCCGATCCGGACTGAGATCGGCTTTCTGGGATTAGCTTACTTTCGCAAGTTCGCAACCCTTTGTACCGACCATTGTAGCACGTGTGTAGCCCTACCCGTAAGGGCCATGATGACTTGACGTCGTCCCCACCTTCCTCCGGTTTGTCACCGGCAGTCTCCCTAGAGTTCCCGACCGAATCGCTGGCAAATAGGGACAAGGGTTGCGCTCGTTACGGGACTTAACCCAACATTTCACAACACGAGCTGACGACAGCCATGCAGCACCTGTCTCTGCGTTCCCGAAGGCACCCCTTCGTCTCCGAAGGGTTCGCAGGATGTCAAGGGTAGGTAAGGTTCTTCGCGTTGCATCGAATTAAACCACATGCTCCACCGCTTGTGCGGGCCCCCGTCAATTCATTTGAGTTTTAACCTTGCGGCCGTACTCCCCAGGCGGTCGACTTATCGCGTTAACTGCGCCACAAAGTCCGCGAAGGACCCAACGGCTAGTCGACATCGTTTACGGCGTGGACTACCAGGGTATCTAATCCTGTTTGCTACCCACGCTTTCGCACCTCAGTGTCAGTGTCAGTCCAGAAGGCCGCCTTCGCCACTGGTATTCCTCCCGATCTCTACGCATTTCACCGCTACACCGGGAATTCTACCTTCCTCTCCTGCACTCTAGCCTGACAGTTCCGGATGCCGTTCCCAGGTTGAGCCCGGGGCTTTCACAACCGGCTTATCAAGCCACCTACGCGCGCTTTACGCCCAGTAATTCCGATTAACGCTCGCACCCTCCGTATTACCGCGGCTGCTGGCACGGAGTTAGCCGGTGCTTCTTCTGTGGGTGATGTCCTTCCTCCCGGGTATTGGCCGGAAGGCTTTCTTCCCCACTGAAAGTGCTTTACAACCCGAGGGCCTTCTTCACACACGCGGCATGGCTGGATCAGGCTTGCGCCCATTGTCCAATATTCCCCACTGCTGCCTCCCGTAGGAGTTCGGGCCGTGTCTCAGTCCCGATGTGGCTGATCATCCTCTCAGACCAGCTACGGATCGTCGCCTTGGTGAGCCATTACCTCACCAACCAGCTAATCCGACATAGGCTCATCCGATAGCGCAAGGCCCGAAGGTCCCCTGCTTTCTCCCGTAGGACGTATGCGGTATTAGCCTGGGTTTCCCCAGGTTATCCCCCACTACCGGGCAGATTCCTATG
>NZ_JBRBAI010000025.1:0-8693 GCF_052806135.1 Billgrantia sp. Q4P2 | reverse complement strand
GGGCGATAATGCCTCGCTGCTGGCCGGCGGCGACATCGAACTCCTCACCGCCCAGCAGCACGACTACTCGCTTTACGAGAAAAAGAGCAGCGGCGGCCTGCTCGGCGGCAGTCGCACCCAGCGCGACGAAGTCAGCAAGACCCGCGCCATCGGCAGCGAAGTGAGCACCGGCGGCGACCTGCTCATCGCCAGCGGGCAAGACCAGACCTACCAAGCGGCGCGGCTGGATGCCGGCGGCGACATCGAACTGCAAAGCGGCGGCACCATCCGCTTCGAAACCGCCAGCGATATGCACACCGAATCCCACGAGCGCAGCAAAAGCAGCTTCGCCTGGCAATCCGCCTCCGGCGAAGGCTTCACCCGCGAGACGCTACGCCAGAGCGAACTGGTGGCCCAGGGCGAGCTCATCATCCAAGCCGCCGAAGGCCTCCAGATCGACGTGGAGAAGATCGACCGCCGCAGCGTCAGCCAGACCATCGACGCCATGGTCGCGGCCAACCCCGACCTCGCCTGGCTCCAGGAAATGGAAGAGCGTGGCGACATCGACTGGCGCCGGGTCAAGGCCTTCCACGACAGCTGGGACTACGAGCAATCCGGGCTTGGAGCAGGCGCGGCGCTGGTGGTGGCCATCGTCGTGACCTACTTCACCGCCGGCGCCGCCAGTGGCCTGGTGGCCGGTGGTGCCTCGGCGGCGGGAGCCTCGACCGCCGCCGGCAGTGCCTGGGCCGCCGCATCGGCCGGCGCCTCCGCCGGCTGGGCCAACGTCGCGGCCACAGCCGCGATGACCAGCATGGCCACCACCGCCACCGTCAGCGCCATCAACAACCGTGGCGATCTCGGCGACACCCTCGACGACACCTTCTCCAGCGACAGCCTGCGTAGCGCGGCCACCGCCGCCGTCAGCGCCGGGATCACCCGGGGCGTCATGGGCGAGACCACCGACACCCACCAACTCGACTTCAGCAACGCCGGCGACGTCGCCCGCCTTGCCGGCGAGCGCACCGCGCAAATGGCGATCAATACCGGCGTACGCACCGCCATCGAAGGCGGCAGCCTGAGCGACAACCTCGAAGCCGGCCTCGACGGTGTACTGACCGAAGTGGTTTCCGCCGTACTGTTCGACGCCATAGGCGACTATGCCCGTGATCAGGAATGGGCGGAGGGAGGTCTCGAGAAAATCGCCCTGCACGCTCTGGCCGGCGGCGCCGTCGCCGAAGCCACGGGCGGCGACTTCCGCACCGGTGCCCTGGCCGCCGGCGCCAACGAAGCGCTGGTCGACCACCTCGCCGAGTTGGTCGACAACGACCCGCAACTGCTGGTCGCCGCCTCGCAGATCACCGGCATCGTCGCCGCCGAACTGACCGACGGCGATGTGAATCAGGGGGCCGCGATCGCCGGGTATTCGACGCGGTACAACTACCTGGCGCATCCGGAAGCCAAGCGGCTACAAGAACTGAATCGCCAACTGGAAGAGGAAAACCTCACAGAGGCACAGCGCCAAGCCCTGGAGGAAGAACGTCTAGCGATTCACACCCTCAGCCAGTCGCGTGACCTTGCGCTAGAGGAAGCCTGTGGCCAAGGCGGCTCGGCACAAGCCTGCAGCTACGAACGGGCCTTGCTGCAGGTTGCCATGAGTAGCTGGCAAGACGTGACACTGGGTCGAGAGGACCGAGACACGGTCTTTGCCGAGTACATCCATACGGCGAGGCAGCATGCTGAGCACCAGCAGCAGCGCATGGAGCGCATTGGCGCCGAAGCCCTCTCCGAGATGGTGGTTGATTCTGTCAACGCGCCAATCATAATGGGACAACTCGCAGGGCAAGCGCTGCTGGGTGACGAAGAATCTCAAGCACTACTGCGAGAGATGGGGCAAGAGATAAAGGCCTTATTTACCAATCCGGCGAACTATATTACCGAGAGTGCCCGCGAACAGCTGGCCCAAGCCGATGCGCTGGAGCTGGCAGGGCAGCGGGACGAAGCCGACAGACTGAGAGTACGGGTCGCCCTGGAAAACCAGTCGATGCTGATGGGCGTCGGTGGGCTAGCGGCAAGCCTGCCGAGGATCGCCAGGAATTTTGTCACAAGCCGATCAGGCATAGAGGGAGCTGGTGACTTTTCTGGGAGTAGGGTGCAGGATGGCGATGTTGTTCCAAACAGCGTAGGTGAGGCTCACAACGTTGCGAACTTTGCGAGGTATAGAGAGGTTCTTTCCGTTTCTGAGCAGGCAAGCCCGCTGGTGGATAGCCTCAGGGCAACCGGCCGGCTACCAGACAATTTTGTAACCAAGCAAGAAGCCATTGCAGCTGGCTGGAGACCAGGTAAAGCCCTAAACAACTACGTGCCAGGCGGGCAGCTCGGTGGTGATGTGTTCCAGAACACCACGAATGTTTTGCCATCTGCTCCTGGTAGAGTCTGGTATGAGGCAGACGTAGGTTTGAGTGGAACGATGTCTCGTGCTAACCAACCAGGAACACGATTGCTCTACTCAAATGATGGTCAGGTGTACATCACCACCGATCACTATAAGACGGTGCATCCTTTTGGAGGTCAATAAGATGATTGCAGAGATTGACGGCCGTCAGGTTCAGTCAGAAGTGGATTTTCACGTAGCAATTGCTCAGGCTTTGGGGTTTCCTTCTTATTACGGAAGTAACCTTGACGCTCTGTGGGATGCTTTGAGTACCGATGTTGAGCGGCCGGTGCTGTTGGTCTGGAGTAACTCCTCGTTATCGCAGGCCGCAATGAAAACGGATTTCGATAGGATCGTGGAAATTCTACGCAATGTCGAACGTCAGGATGCTGAGTGGAACTTGCCGGAGGAAGAGCGATTCAAGATTGAGTTACGCTGATTACGTTAACAACAGGGCTTTGGCCCTGTCGTTCCAGACAATGCCTCTTTGATTAAAGATGCAACTGGCGGAACACTTGTTTTTCATGAAAACTTGGATGGGCATACCATTAGGCGGCATGTTGGTAAAACTGATGAGCAGTTGCTGCAACGGTTTGAGACTGAGTCAGATATTTTAGGCTCATCAACATACCCGGATTTAGAAACAGCTCAGAGGGCGGTTGGAGATGTGCTGTCGAGGAATAGTGACCGTATACAGGATTGGTTAACAAACAGCCCTGGGTCTAGGCTTCCACTTAATGAAATTCTTGATTACGAGATTGGCCGTGTTATTCCTCAAGGTTCAACAGTATCGCAGCCATCAAACAAATCATTTGTGCTTTTGGTAAAGGATTCCTTGGCTCCAAATGGTTGCCGAATTCATACGTCTTTCCCGAAACCCAATGATTAGGAGAAATAAAATGAATACAATATTAGAATATTTCTTTGCGGCTTATTTGCATCAGGACTGGCGTGATGATTATGAATCATCCCTCGATGCTGTTGGAGATTTTGCAAATACTGAGCCGGTTGAATCTGTGGTTGAATTAGTTCAGTCTCTCAAGGAGCTTCAAGCTAGAGGTGATTTACCACAGGATACAATAAATAAGCTGGGTGGAAATTTTAAGCCAGAGTCGGAAGGTATGTCTGTTTCTGAATGGATAGACAAAGCGTTAGAAGTGTTAGATAGGTGATTAACTTTCAAGAAAGTTAATATTCATTGATAGTTTACCAATTCAACCGAGTAGGGATATACCCGGCTGGACGGGGTCAGGGCCTCAAGAAGAACTGAATCGCCAACTGGAAGAGGAAAACCTCACAGAGGCCCAACGTCAAACCCTAGAGGAAGAACGCCTAGCGATTCACGCACTCAGCCAGTCTCGTGACCTTGCGCTAGAGGAAGCCTGTGGCCAAGGCGGCTCTGCACAAGCCTGCGGCTACGAACGGGCCTTGCTGCAGGCTGCCATGAGGAGTTGGCAAGACGTGACACTGGGCCGAGAGGATCGAGACACGGTCTTTGCTGAGTACACCCATACGGCGAGACAGTATGGTCAGCACCAGCAACAGCGCATGGAGCGTATTGGCGCCGAAGCCCTCTCAGAGATGGCGGTTGATTCTGCCAATGCAGCCAGGATAATGGGGCAACTCGCAGGACAAGCGCTGCTGGGTGATGCAGAATCTCAAGCGATACTGCGAGAGATGGGCCAAGAGATACAGGCCTTTGCGGCCAATCCGGCAAACTACATTACCGAGAGTAACCGCGAACAGCTGGCCCAAGCCGATGCGCTGGAACTGGCGGGGCATCTGGACGAAGCCGACAGGCTGAGAGTACGCGTCGCGCTAGAAAATCAGTCGATGCTGATGGGCGCAGGTGGGCTAGTGGCAAGCCTGCCGAGGCTGGCCAGGAATGTTGTCACAAGCCGGTCAGGCATAGCGGGGGCAGGTGACTTTTCTGGGAGTAGGGTGCAGGATGGTCATATTGGACCACACAAAGTCTCATTGGATGATGCTATTAGTGGATTGCGAAATTCAACAGGCACTGAAGCTAATCAATTTGCTCGACAAATTGCCGAAATGTCTACCCATATTAATCAGGATTCGAATCGCGTGGTTCTAGGTAGGTGGGTTGAAAATGGAGGGTATATTGGAGAGGCAAAAGCCAATGGTGGTGTATGGTATGAAACTGACTCTAGCTTCTTCTCCAAGCTCACAAATGGACTAAGTGAGGCAGAAAGCCGAGCAAAAGCTTGGTCAGTGAATGAGCAATTCCTTCAAAGTCAACTAGAGCGTGGTGTTAGTCGAATTGATCTCCATGGTGAAACTATTAGGGAGGTGTTGACTAATAGGCCCAGTAGCTTTACGGCAATGGAGATTAAGTATCTTGAAACTAATGCTGGGCAATTTGGTTATGTTAGAGATGGTGGTTCTTGGATTAAGGTTGATTGATGATGACTAATGGCTTTCAGGGAAAAGTTCAAGCTGTTTTGGCGGAATTTCTTTCTGCTAAGGGGTTTGAGCATGAAGAATCTAAAGATTTGGATGGCGGCAATAAATCTTTGGTTTTTTATAGGTCCCCGCAATGTAAGTTAAGCTTTTATCGATCCCGAAGGGATGGTGAGGTCAATTGTTTAGTCGGCACTGTTGGGGCAAGTAATGTGAATTTGGAGAGTAATGAATGGTTGTTTTTGAATTCATTGCTGTCTTCTGGAAAGAATTTGTCTATAGAGGAGTTGCTGGTAGCTGTTCCTGATTCGCCTAAGAGCGATGAGGAACAGCTCTGTGAGATAGCGATTAAATTGAAGGAGAATTTCGATGAATTTGTAAATAAGCTATCTAAAAAATAGTTCCAAAAAATTGACGATGTCTCTACGGTAAATTAGAGGTTTTTACCCAAAGGTGTGTAGGGGTTAAGAGAGCTTTAGGCAAACCACAGATGGCGAATTACCTCATCGCACTGGCGGGCCGCGATCTTTTCCTAGATGCCGGTCAACGCAGCGAGTATGCAGAGCGGCGAGGAGGAACCCCACACCATCGACAGCCGGCGCCGCGTTCAGGGCAGCGAATTCAGCGCAGGTGACGACCTCATCCTGAATGCCGGCGACGACCTGCGCCTGACCGCCAGCCGCTTGCAGGCCGGGCAAGAGGCCACCCTGCTGGCCGGCGACGACATCGAATTCCGGACCGCCCAGCAACTCGACTACTCGCTTTACAAGAAGAAAAGCAGCGGCGGCCTGTTCGGCGGCAGCCGCACCCAGCGCGACGAGGTGAGCCGAACGCGCTCCATCGGCAGCGAAGTGAACACCGGCGGCGACCTGCTCATCGCCAGCGGTCTCGACCAGACCTACCAGGCCGCACGGCTGGAATCCGAAGGCGACATCGAACTGCGCAGCGGCGGCACCATCCGCTTCGAAACCGCCAGCGACATGCACACCGAATCCCACGAGCGCAGCAAAAGCAGCTTCGCCTGGCAATCGTCCTCCGGCGAAGGCTTCACCCGCGAGACGCTGCGCCAGAGCGAACTCGTGGCTCAGGGCGACCTCATCATCCAGGCCGCCGAAGGCCTCCAGATCGACGTGGAGAAGATCGACCGTCGCAGCGTCACCCGCACCATCGACGCCATGGTCGCGGCCAACCCCGACCTTGCCTGGCTGCAAGAGATGGAGCAGCGCGGCGACGTCGACTGGCGGCAGGTCAAGGCCTTCCACGACAGCTGGGACTACGAGCAATCCGGGCTTGGAGCAGGCGCGGCGCTGGTGGTGGCCATCGTCGCCGCCGCCACCGGTCAGTACTACGCCCTGGCAGCCCTGGGGGGCGCCAGCGCCGGTGCGGTTGCCATCGCCGCCAGTGCCGCCGCCGGCTCGCTGGCCGGCACCGGCGCGGTCAGCCTGGTCAACAATCGCGGTGACCTGGGTACCGCCCTCGGCGATACCTTCTCCTCAGACAGCCTGCGCAGCGCTGCCACCGCCGCCTTGACGGCCGGTGCCACCCCCAACGGTGGCACAGGCAACCTCAACCTCAGCTTCGGCTCAGGGAGCGATATCCTCCGCTTCGCCGGGCAGCGTGCCAGCCAGGCCGTCGTCGATGCGGGTATTCGCAGCGCCGTGGAAGGCGGCAGCTACCGCAACCACCTCGGCGACAGCCTCGAGAACGCCGTGCACCACGTCGCCAGCGGCGTGCTATTCAACGCCGTGGGCGACTTCAGCCATGGCCGCTTCGACAACGGCAGCCCCGAAAAGATCGCCCTGCACGCCCTGACCGGTGGATTGGTCGCCGAAGCCATGGGCGGCGACTTCCGCACCGGGGCAATGGCCGCCGGGGCCAATGAAGCCCTGGTGGAGTTTCTGGATAGCAAGCTGGGCAGCGACCCCCAGACGCGAACCCACTTCCTGACCACCGCCTCGCAGCTGGTGGGTATCGTCGCGGCCGAATTGGTCAACGGCGACGTGTACCAGGGGGCCGAGATTGCAGCTCAAGCGACGCGGTATAACTATCTACGGCATGATCAAGTCGATGCGTACGTCGATGAGCTTGAAGGCTGCGAAGCGCGAGGTGACTGTACTGAGATTCAGGAGAAATACCGGGCGCTCAGCATCGCTCAGCAGGATGAGTTGATTGCGCTCTGCGCCACAGATTCAGCGGCTTGTGCGGCTGAATATCAGCACTTGGTCGACGATTCGGCATTGTTCCGCGAGGCGTTGGATGGCTTCGGTGGGAGCGAGATTCCATGGCAGATCGGCCTGGATGCTGGGCCTTTGTTGGGCCAGTATATGGAGGCGGAATCTGTCGTCTCGCAAGAAGGCTTTGCTCAGTTTCTTCAGGAACAGCATGGTTTGGATCTTGAGCAGGCATCGTTGATTTCGGCAGCGGCTGCAGGGGCTGTGGGCGGAATTGGTGGTAGAACTCGTTCGCCTGGGGGGTTTAGTGGCAGATATGAGTCCAATCCAAAGCACGATGTGAGCCGCCCCGGGGTTAGCCCGCAACCGTCTAACCCTGAGAGGGCGCTTGCAGATTCTGTCCCGATTGGTGGAAACAGCACTAGTAGGATTGCATATGACTCTTCGACCGGAGAGATCGTTATGTTTCAAAATCATCAAGGGAACAATTATCACGGGTATGCAGTAACCTGGAATGACCTCAGGCAGAACCAAAAGAATGCTTTGATCAATGCCGGCTTGTTCAGGCCAAACGGGAAGCCAAAGTGATGCGCTACGAAGAGATTAACCCAGGTGATGAGAGCCAAGTGCTGCGCGAACTGGCCTCGGCACATGATGAAAGTTCTGTGATGAGCGCTGTTTTGTCTGCGGTATATTCTTGTAGTACAGCATTCGCGGGTGAGACTTTGTTACGCTGTCTCATGTCAGCCCGAGGGCAGCATCGAATTGGCCTAATGAGAGTGGTCCACACTTTTATGCAGATGCATCGAACAGATTTTCTTGCCGACTCCTATGTGGCAGAAATGAGAAAGTATGATGAAACATTAGCGTCACATAAGCTTGAGATTGAAGATCTTGTAGAGGGTGTGCTTGAGTTTCAGGAAATGTACAAAGGCAACTCTCCGTCTGTACAGTGATAGTGTTCGCCTGACACGTGTTCTCCGAAAATTTGGGTAGTTAACCATTTTCAAGTGAGGCTGCTAGCACCTGACACCACACAGGAGCGACACCATGCACTATCCCATTGCGATCGAGGTTGGCGATGAGCAGCACGCTTATGGCGTGGTCGTGCCCGATCTGCCGGGCTGCTTCTCCGCAGGTGACACCTTCGACGAGGCAATCGCCAATGCACGGGAGGCCATAGAGGGGCATCTCGAAAGCCTGGCGGAGCACGGCGATCCCATTCCCACCGCTACTGCAATCCAGCAGCATCTGGAGAATCCCGACTTCGCCGGGTGGATCTGGGCCGCGGTCGAGATCGACATGACCCCCTACCTGGGCAAGAGCCACAAGATCAACGTCACCCTGCCCGACCTGCTGATCAAGCGTATCGACAGCACCGTGGCAAAGCATGGCGACTACAAGAGCCGTTCCGGTTTCCTGGCCCGTGCTGCGCTGCATGAACTCGAGCGTCACGCTCAATAAAGCCTAGCCCTGACAACACCCCACCGACAAAAAGCGGCGACCGAAGTCGCCGCCCTCTGATGAAGCCTAACATAAACCCAGCCGGCTCAACCCTGCTGCGGCTTGGCCTGGGTTGCGGCCAGTTCCTGCTCTTCGATCATGCGGTCCACCGAGGAGACGTAGTACTCCTCGTCGAACGCGCCTTCCGGTTCCTTCAGCCACACCAGGCAGATCAGCCAGCTGACGAA
>NZ_JBRBAI010000024.1:0-10544 GCF_052806135.1 Billgrantia sp. Q4P2 | reverse complement strand
TCCTTCTTCGTGCAGGGGGCGGAGGGCGCCACCTTCGGCATCATTCCCTCGATCAAGCGCCGCATCACCGGCCAGATCTCTGGCATGGCCGGCGCCTACGGCAACGTGGGGGCGGTGGTCTACCTGACCATCTTCACCTTCGTCACCCCGACCCAGTTCTTCTACATCATCGCCGGCGGCGCATTCGTCAGCTGGCTGATCTGCCTGGTGTGGCTGAAGGAACCGGAAGGCGCGTTCGACGAGGAGTACTACGTCTCCTCGGTGGACCGCATGATCGAAGAGCAGGAACTGGCCCAGGCGCAGGCCAAGCCGCAGCAAGGCTGAGCCGGTTGGGCTTCATCAGAGGGCGGCGACTTCGGTCGCCGCTTTTTGTGCAGTGCGGAGTGGTGAAGACTTGGCTTTATTGGGCGTGACGCTCGAGTTCATGCAGCGCAGCCCGGGCCAGGAAACCGGAACGGCTCTTGTAGTCGCCGTGCTTCGCCACGGTGCTGTCGATGCGCTTGATCAGCAGATCGGGCAGGGTAACGTTGATCTTGTGACTCTTGCCCAGATAGGGAGTCATGTCGATCTCGACCGCGGCCCAGATCCACCCGGCAAAGTCGGGATTCTCCAGATGCTGCTGGATGGCGGTAGCGGTGGGAATGGGGTCGCCGTGCTCCGCCAGGCTTTCGAGATGCCCCTCTATGGCCTCCCGTGCATTGGCGATTGCCTCATCGAAGGTGTCACCTGCGGAGAAGCAGCCCGGCAGATCGGGCACGACCACGCCATAAGCGTGCTGCTCATCGCCAACCTCGATCGCAATGGGATAGTGCATGGTGTCGCTCCTGTGTGGTGCCAGGTGCTACCTGCCTCACTTGAGGCCGGCTTGTTTCCTGATTCCCTGTATCAGGCCCTTCTTCAGGTCTTTCTTGGGGTGAGGCACGGTGATGGTCCCGGGCTTGTGTGGATGGCGAAAGTGGTGGTGGCTTCCTTTGATCCGGTCCAATGTCCAGCCATCGGCTTCCAGCTCCTTTATCAGATCTGCGCTCTTCACACCCGGCTCCTTGCCGTGCTTTGGGGTTATAGTAACCCCACTCAGGCAGCTACGCAAGAATTCATAACCCTGATAACTCCAGGAGAGCGCTTTGAGTCTCGCCAAGGCGTAGGGATGGGCGGAGCCGAGCCTTGCTGGGCTCAATCAAGGCGGCGACTTCGGTCGCCGCTTTTTTTGCCATCGAAACGGTAGCCGACGTAACACATCGGCTACCGAAACCGGTCAGGCTTCGCTAAGCATTTGCTGATTTTTCGGATATATCTTGTTCTCGAACTCTCGCATGCAAGAATCCGCAGCGGCCATGAGCTCCTGCTTGAGTCGCTCGGCACCGTTTGCCAATAGCTCAGCATGGCTCGGTGAGTCATCCGTCTTATCCGGCCACCTTCTACAGTGGGCTTCGGCTACTGCCTGCATCGACCGCGTATCGATCACCTTGAGCCTTGCGGAATACGACACGAGATAGGTTCTCATGGCGGAAGGATAGTAGGAGAACCCCCAGCCCAGGGTTTCAACATCCACCAGCAAGTCGCTGGCGGCATAGTCTCTTGACAACCCGGCCACCCCCGTTTCCTTGGTCACGAAGTCGTTTTCATCCACTTGCTCTATCCCAAACCGCTCGGCAAGTGATGCCGCCAACCCATTGCTTATATAGCCAGCCGGATCCTCGATCTCGTTCTCTTCAACGATGTTGTTCCCTGCTATCATCATCGCTGCAGCGCCCACTAGCCCGCCCACCATGGCTTTTCCGGCTGTCATGGCAAGAAAACTCGGTTTCTCACGACTGGATGTCGTGATTGAGCTTGGTGACGTCTGCTCTACCTGAGCGGTATCCATGGGCACAGTATTGGTGCTGACGCAACCGACCAACATGAAACCCAGGAGAAATGTTGCGATCCCTTTGTACATCTTACTACCTTTATAAAAATGTTTTTCACACCCTAAGCCGGGTGTGGCAAGGAGTGCCGAAGGCACCCAATTCTGCCGACCTCTGGAAGCTCCCCTCCATGGCGACATGTTCTAAGAATGACATGAGCCGGCCCTCCGCACATCGGAAGGCATGCTGTTTCTGTTAGCGGTTCATATGGCGTCCCTGCTTGGCTTACGTTATTTTTCTTTTCGGCCATTGGGACGAAAGCTTTAACGATTCAGCCAAAAAATAGAGCCATATATTCAATTTCGAAATCTGGATGGCCCACCTCAGGCAGCGAGTAGTTTCCGTCCTGAGTTGCCGCCGGATAGATGGGTATTGGGAGGTCCGCCGTGCCGCCGGAGGTCCGACTGCTGTCCACAGCGTCCTGGTTGGCGTAGCTGCCCTGACGCTGGCTCGCTCCTCCGCTGATGCCAGCGACCGTAATGAGGTCAAGGGGCTCAAAATAGGATAGGGCCGTGCTGAGCGACGCCATTATTCAGAGC
Organism: Billgrantia sp. Q4P2; assembly: GCF_052806135.1. Classification (NCBI taxonomy): domain Bacteria; kingdom Pseudomonadati; phylum Pseudomonadota; class Gammaproteobacteria; order Oceanospirillales; family Halomonadaceae; genus Billgrantia; species Billgrantia sp. Q4P2. Next base: position 8,098 of record NZ_JBRBAI010000024.1, on the reverse strand, counting down.
ACCAACGGAAACTCACTCGGCGCCCTCCAAGGGCCAAAGCATCAAATATCCGAAGAAGGAGAAGTGTCAACGGAGTGGAACCCCACTACTGGACCGTAGTCTCGATCTGTACTTGAGACGTAAACATTGAAACGGCGGCCTGAAAAACTGCTACACAGTGTGAAGTGTGACGGTATTTACCTGACAGTAGGCCGCTGGCTAAGCTGCCTTCCATTGCCTTACTGTTCACTTCTGCTTGAGCAGCCGTGAACATCGTCTTCCTACCCACCAGCCAAACACTGCAGCGAGTACAATGACACCACTTCTCAACACGTCATTCATCCCGTCTTCTGTTAATGCGGGAAAAAGTTTGACCACCAAGATAACACTCAATAACGACCCAAAAATCCCGGAGAGCCCAAGCTTATCCATCAGCAAAACGATCGGAGGTTTTTCTTCATTCGCCTGACGGTTATTCTCAATAGCGGCCGGAGTGACAAAATCGCCCCAACGAAATGGAGTATTTTTCTCAAGATACTGTTTCACCGCCTGCTCAGACTCAAACCTCTCTATGCAGTCATCCTGCCCCACTTAGCTCAGTCGCAATGCATAACCCTGCTCCTTCTTACTCAACTCAGCGCGATGCACGATCTCGCCTGTGGCAGTTGACTCGACAAATGAAGCGCACATTGTTGAATCTATGGCCTCATATGTTTTCTCACCCTGCCGCTCTTCTTGCCTCTTCTTTAACCTCTCTGCCTCTTCAGGAGGTTTTCTATGATACCAAGCATTAAAGGCATCTACTAAAAAACCGAATACAAATGCCCCAGCAACCCCCATAGCCCAGACACGGTGCCAGCGCTGATGTGCTGGGCCATAACCTCGCAACTCCCCTCCAAACAAGGTATATAGCCATTCCAAAATAGCCACGCTATTCCAGAAAAATAGGAATGCAGCCAAGCACACAGCAAAAAACTTCACATTTCTCTTAAAAAATGCGGACCATGTCCATGCAAATTTATTCATTTCGATTCTCGTTGTTTCCAGCGTCAGGCAGACCAATCAATGCCGGTATATTGCTGATCACCGTCTCGGTAGTGTTGCCTATCGCCTCCGTAGAGGGTAAAGGCATGGTAATGGTGGCGGGTGTCTGGAAGTAAGGCACACTTACCTGCCTTGGTAATCCTTGAAGGCGCTGGCCTATCGTTCCGCCAATGTAAGTTCCAACTCCTCCAGCACCCGCGCCGACGAGTACCCCTGAGGTTACCGACTTGCTCTCGTCATATACCCAGTTGGTCACTGCCGTATGGGTGCCACCCGCCGCACCACCCACCGCAGCATTGCCCCACAAGCTGCTGCCAGCCAACGGGCCGTAAACCAGCGCCGTACCACCAGCCGCAAGCGTCTGGCCAAACCGGTATTCGCCGCCTTGTAGAAGCTGGCCCGTCGCGTCAAACCCTGCCCCAGTGGCAAATAGCCCCACCCCACCGCAAGCAGTCGGCAGCGTGGCAACTGGCAGCACCTTGCCTACTTACTCTCCTCTTTCGGATAGCGCCTCTTTTCCGGATATTTTTGCCAGTACCAAACACTTAGAGCATCTAACATGGCCACGAATATAAACATAGCCACGAACCCCACAGCCCAGACACGATGCCAACGCTGCTGCGCCGGCCCATAGCCACGCAACTCCCCGCCAAACAAGGCATACATCCACTCACCTATAGCCACGCTATTCCAGAAAAAAACAAAAGCAAAACAAGCAAACAAAGCATTGATCGCATTCCGTTTCAAAAATCCTTTCCATGACATATCACGCTTAGTCATTAAGGTCGCTCCCTATTATTAGCGTCAGGCAACGACAAAAAGGCTGGTATATTACTGACAACCGTTTCCGCCATCCCTCCTACTACATCTGCCGAAGGCAAGGTCACACTAAATGTTGCCGGTGTAGAAAAGTACGGCACAGTAACCTGGGTGGGAATATATGGCCCTAGACCTTTAATGGACTCACCTAGGCGCGTACCAGCCCCTCCAGCGACCGCACCTAAAAGCGCGCTCTGGCCAACCGACTTGCTCTCGTCATACATCCAGTTGGTCACCGCAGTATGACTGCCCCCGGCGACCCCACCCATGGCGGCATTGCCCCATAAGCTGCGGCCAGCCAGCGGACCATAAACCAGCGCCGTGCCGCCAGCCGCGAGCGTTTGGCCAAACCGGTATTCGCCGCCTTGTAGAAGCTGGCCCGTCGCGTCAAACCCTGCCCCAGTGGCAAACAGACCTACCCCACCCCGAGCCGTCAGGGTGGCAGCGGTATAGGGACCGATTACCGGGAGTGCTGCCATGCTGGAAACACCGCGAACGAAGGCATCCATATCCTGCTGCTGCTGCATTGGCGTGCGCGTATCAACCTCGTTGAGATTGTAGGGCAGCCCTGCCGCCATCGCGATGCTATCCGGGAAAAGCAGCTGTGGCTCTCGAGCATTCGGTGCCTGTGTTGGCGGTATCCAGTACGGCGAATCCGCGCCGCCCGTATTGCGAATGATGAAATTGGCCAATTCACGCGGCGCGTTCGGCACCGCCTGGCGCAACTCCTGCGATCCATCGGCCAGCATGACGTTCACCCACTGGCCACCGAAGTCGTAATAGCCCAACTCATCGGAGCCTAGCCCTGGCAGCAGGGGAACAATGATATTGTCACCGGGCGCTTCTCCTTTCGCGAGGTTGTGCATGCCACGCATCGCTTGCTCGATCTCTTCTAGGGTAAAGCGCCCTTCACTCAGATCCGCCAAGTCTCTTGCCAGCTTGCGCTCTTCGGAGTGCAGCTGGCGGTTGTAGCTCTCCACTTGGCCGGCGATGAAGGCGCCGTTATTAACGTCGCCGCCGCTCAGCTCGGCCGCGACGATGCCCACCAGTTGAGCGATGGTATTGCTGAGTACCGGATTGGCGCGACCGTTCTCCACGAGGTGATGGACGAGCGCTTCACTGGCGCCGGCGGCCAGAAGCGGATGGTGCCGCCGCTTTGCAGAGCTATGACGCCACTGGCTGCCAGGCGGGTAACCTGATAGCGCGCGCTCATCGCCACCGCCGACAGCTCGCTTCCCACGGGGCATGTGCCAGACGCATACCGTCACTGTATACCCCTGCTGCCAACTCCCTAGCCTGTCTTATCTTTGGAACGTAAGGACTCAGCAATATATTTCCCAGCCATTGCCCCAAACATCACCGCCAAACCAGCGAACACAATGCGGATCATATGCAAGCCACCATCTTCAGGCGGAAATAAAAGAGGCGCCACGAACTGATATATTACAAAAGCAATAAAGCCACCCAGCAACCCTGCCTTACCTAGCCTTGACTCTTTTTTGACACTCATGCCACAATCTCCTTCTTCTTTAACTATAAAACCAGCACACCAACTGATTACGGTCTACCGACAGTTCATATGCCATCGACTCGACACCTAGCGCACCTAATTCTCCCCATCCACCGATGAGCTCCCACCATCAGCCGGATGTTTTCTGTAATACCACATATTGAATAACCCAATCGCCAGGCCGAATAGATACATGGCAACAAAACCTATCACCCAGAACCTCAACCATCGCTGCTGCGATGGACCATAACCCTTTAGCTCTGCCCCAAAAAATGCATGTACCCACTCCATGATTGCCACCCCATGCCACAAAAAAAAGCAAATCATGCCAAGTGGAATAACAACTTTTGCGTTACGGAGAAAAAACGCCGCCCAAGTCCAACGACACTGCGCCATCATTGTCACCTCTCATCACTAGCATCAGGAAGCGGAATAAATGCAGGCATATTGCTGATGATAGTTTCTGCAGCATTTCCTAAAGCATTTCCCGCAGGCATGGTAAAGGTAACTGATGCAGGGGTCTGAAAATAGGGAAGACTTATTTGACTGGGTATATTTTTCATCTCTTGACCAACAAAATTGCCAGCTATCGTACCGCCTGCACCAGCGCCAGCACCAAAAAGTGCACCAGTAAGCACGGATTTACTCTCGTCATACACCCAGTTATTAGCAGCAGTGCTCGTCCCCCCTGCAGCAGCACCCAAAGCGGAATTACCCAGTATTCCTCCACCCGCCATTGGGCCATAGCCCAAGGCAGTGATGCCAGACATTAGTGTCTGACCGGGACGGTATTCGCCCCCTTGCACATACTGTCCTAGTGCGTCGAAGCCTGCGCCCGTGGCGAATAGCCCTGCCGCTCCGCGAGTCGTCAGGGTGGTTGCCGCATAAGAGCCGGTCACCGGGAATGCCGCTAGGCTGGCGATACCACGGGTGAGCGCCTCCTGGCCCTGTTCGATCTCCGCCCACGTCCTGCTATCGGTCTTATTGAGGTTGTAGGGCAGCCCTGCCGCCATCGCGATGCTATCCGGGAAAAGCAGCTGTGGCTCTCGAGCATTCGGTGCCTGTGTTGGCGGTATCCAGTACGGCGAATCCGCGCCGCCCGTATTGCGAATGATGAAATTGGCCAATTCACGCGGCGCGTTCGGCACCGCCTGGCGCAACTCCTGCGATCCATCGGCCAGCATGACGTTCACCCACTGGCCACCGAAGTCGTAATAGCCCAACTCATCGGAGCCTAGCCCTGGCAGCAGGGGAACAATGATATTGTCACCGGGCGCTTCTCCTTTCGCGAGGTTGTGCATGCCACGCATCGCTTGCTCGATCTCTTCTAGGGTAAAGCGCCCTTCACTCAGATCCGCCAAGTCTCTTGCCAGCTTGCGCTCTTCGGAGTGCAGCTGGCGGTTGTAGCTCTCCACTTGGCCGGCGATGAAGGCGCCGTTATTAACGTCGCCGCCGCTCAGTTCCGCCGCGACGATACCCACCAGTTGAGCGATGGTGTTGCTCAGTTCCGGATTTGCACGCCCGTTCTCCACGAGGTGATGGACGAGCGCTTCACTGGCGCCTGCGGCCAGGGCGCCGGTACGGAAGTCACCGCCCATAGCTTCGGCAGTCAAGCCCCCAACCAGGGCATGCAGGGCGATCTTCTGCGGGCTGCCTTCGTCCCAACCTTTGTCGAAGGCACGGTCGCCCACGGCATTGAACAGCACACCGCTGACGACGTGGTGCACGGCGTTCTCGAGGCTGTCGCCGAGGTGGCTGCGGTAGCTGCCGCCTTCCACGGCGCTGCGAATGCCTGCATCGATAACGGCCTGGGTGGCGCGCTGCCCGGCGAAGCGGGCGATGTCGCTCCCTTGGCCGAAGCCGAGGTTGAGGTTATTGGTGGCACCGGTAGTGGGGTTGGTCTGCGTTCCCCACACCTGATCGGTCATGCCGCGGGTGGCACCGGCCGTCACGCCGGCGCTGGCGGCACTGCGCAGGCTGTCGCTGGAGAAGGTGTCGTCGAGGGTGTCGCCGAGATCGCCACGGTTGTTGATGGCGCTGACGGTGGCGGTGGTGGCCATGCTGGTCATCGCGGCTGTGGCCGCGACGTTGGCCCAGCCGGCGGAGGCGCCGGCCGATGCGGCGGCCCAGGCACTGCCGGCGGCGGTCGAGGCTCCCGCCGCCGAGGCACCACCGGCCACCAGGCCACTGGCGGCGCCGGCGGTGAAGTAGGTCACGACGATGGCCACCACCAGCGCCGCGCCTGCTCCAAGCCCGGATTGCTCGTAGTCCCAGCTGTCGTGGAAGGCCTTGACCCGGCGCCAGTCGACGTCGCCGCGCTGCTCCATCTCCTGCAACCAGGCGAGGTCGGGGTTGGCGGCGACCATGGCGTCGATGGTCTGGCTGACGCTGCGCCGGTCGATCTTCTCCACGTCGATGCGAAGGCCTTCGGCGGCCTGAATGATGAGTTCGCCCTGGGCCACCAGTTCGCTCTGGCGCAGCGTTTCGCGGGTGAAGCCTTCGCCGGAGGCGGATTGCCAGGCGAAGCTGCTCTTGCTGCGCTCGTGGGATTCGGTGTGCACGTCGCTGGCGGTTTCGAAGCGGATGCTGCCGCCGCTTTGCAGTGCGATATCGCCGTCGGCTTCCAGGCGGGCGGCCCGATAGGTCTGGTCGAGCCCGCTGGCGATGAGCAGGTCGCCACCGCTGGTCACTTGGCTGCCGATGGCGCGGGTCTTGCTGACTTCGTCGCGCTGGGTGCGGCTGCCGCCGAATAGGCCGCCGCTGCGGCGCGACTCGGAGAGGGAGTAGTCGTGCTCCTGGGCGGTGAGGAGTTCGATGTCGCCGCCGGCCAGCAGGGCGGCGCTCTCGCCGGCCTGGAGACGGCTGGCGGTGCTGGTGATGACGCCGCCGTTCAGGCGGGTACGACCATCGATGTCGACCTGGAAGCCGCCATCACCGGTTAAGATACCGCTCTGCTCGATGACACTGGCGTAGCTGGCGTCGACCCACTGGCCGCTCAGGTTCAGGCTAACGTTGCATGTTGTATTTAGCGAGTCGATAGTGGCTTGTGTCAGGTGAATACCATCACTATACACATTTCAGCATCACGGCAATCCTTTTGTCGGCTGGCCTCAGCCTACCCGGTAAGATGCAATAAAATCGATTGTTAAAGATCTCGACACGATGGTAATTGCAGTGCATCATGAGAAAAGCAACTGATGAACCAAGCGTAACACTAAACATTGAGACTGTCGTACTTTGGTGAAATTCACCAGCCTCAACAAAGCCCACCTAATTTCCAGCGCTCCTATCAGAGGCCAACAAATTTTTTTTGAACAGCGGACCTTCACCATTCAAGGAAGACCCAATTTCTCCCGTATCTCCGCCTCGTTCATTCCATAATTTTCTTTCGCATATTGGTAATCGACCTCAACTTCTACAGTTTCAGCACTTCCCCACCTGTCAGCCTCAATACCTTGACGTAGCTCCATCAATGACCCACAGATCTTGCATCCTATAAGACTATAGGATGCAGTTCCATCATCTGGATATTCAGGGCTTGCCTTTTCTGCCAAGTATTTTATATTTCTAAACTTGCACTTAGGCTCACATTTCTTCGATTCCACAACCAATCCCTCAGTCGAATTCCTTGAGCGCTCTTAACCGCCAGTTCACGATATCATCACTTGTTATCCCAGGGAAATTAAATTCCCTCTGGCCACTCAGCGTTTTTCCTCCGGCACGGAACAACGGGTCATCGAACTGCAACAAATTTTGTAGCCTGGAAGTATCTTTGAGCTGAAACTCAAGGATGAAATCTGGCTCGTAACGGATGTCTAAAGCTTTTTGGAGGTCTCTTGCGTTCGTGAACCTATAAAGCTCTTCCGCCGAGCCAAGGAAGCCAGCGCCATCAGGGAAGCCATCAACGGAGCGACCTCCAAAGCTAATGGGAAGATTGTCTTGCATTTTTAACGCGTCTCTAAGTGTAATGGTGCGGGAGAAATAACCATCACTTGGGAGGCCATACTCACCCCAGAGAGAGATGTCGTAACTCAGCGGCACGGCATTAGAGGAAGAAGCCCAGTACTCAAGATTGTTATTTGGAACACCCACCCCATCCTGCGCCCTACTCCCAGAAAAATCACCTGCTCCCGCGATGCCTGACCGGCTTGTGACAACATTCCTGGCCAGCCTCGGCAGGCTTGCCGCCAGCACGCCTGTGCCCATCAGCATCGACTGATTTTCCAGGGCGACACGTACTCTCAGCCTGTCGGCTTCGTCCTGCTGCCCTGCCAGCTCCAGCGCATCGGCTTGGGCCAACTGCTCTCGGATACTCCCACTAATACTCTCGGGAATAGAGTGCGGCAGATTGTCAGCAAAGGCCTTTATCTCTTGGCCCATCTCTCGCAGTAGCGCTTGAGATTCTTCGTCACCCAGCAGCGCTTGCCCGACAAGCTGTCCCATTATGATGGGCGCGTTGATGGAGTCTACCACCATCTCTGAGAGAGCTTCGGCACCAATACGCTCCATGCGCTGCTGCTGGTGCTGACCATACTGGCTCGCCGTATGGAGGTACTCGGCAAAGACCGTGTCTCGGTCCTCTCGTCCCAGTGTCACGTCTTGCCAGCTATTCATGGCTACCTGCAGCAATGCTCGCTCGTAGCTGCAAGCTTGCGCAGAGCCGCCTTGGCCACAGGCCTCCTCTAGCGCAAGGTCACGAGACTGGCTGAGTGTTTGAATTGCTAGACGCTCTTCCTCTAGGGTTTG
>NZ_JBRBAI010000023.1:0-16296 GCF_052806135.1 Billgrantia sp. Q4P2 | reverse complement strand
CCGAATCCGCCGTGGGCGTCAAGCGGGATTTTTGCGAAGCGATTCGAAAAAAACCCAAAGCAAGACAGCCACTTACCACTCTCTCCACCGCTGGCAACGTTGCCCGTTGCCGGCAGCGGATGCGTACTTTACGGTTATCTCGGTGAGTACGCAACCCGCCGCGTCAAAAAAATATAGCTCAGCTTCCAGAACCTATCCATGACCACCGTCAATTTCTCTCTCGCACCGCCACGATGGGGGCCTTGCAACGGAAACCTCAAATGACGAAGAGGTCGACGAACCGATACACCGGCATCGCTTCGAGTTGCTCCCGGTTCCTACAAAGCTGAAAGATGCGCTGGCAACGCCCAGCCGGAAAGCGTGTCGCCAGGTTGCGTCGGAACTTTTCCTCGAGGATGGGGATACCCTCCACACGGCGACGGCGATGGCCGATGGGGTACTCCACTTCGACACACTCGGTAGCGCTGCCGTCCCTGAAATACACCTGGATGGCATTGGCAATGGAGCGCTTGTCCGCGGCGAGATAGTCTTGGGTGTAACGAGGTTCCTCGACGATTTCCATCTTAGCCCTGAGGGTATCGATGAGCGGATGCTGGCGGTGGAAGTCGTCCTCGTAGTGCTCGGCGACCAAATCACCGAAGATCAGCGGTACCGCCACCATGTACTGCAGACAGTGGTCGCGATCCGCCGGGTTGGCCAACTCGCCCTCCTTGGAGATGATCCGTATCGCCGACTCGTGTGTCGTAATGACGATACGCTCGATCTCCTCCAGACGATCCTTTACCTGAGGATGCAGCCGAACGGCCGCCTCGCAGGCCGTCTGGGCATGAAACTCTGCGGGGAAGGCGATCTTGAACAGGATATTCTCCATTACATAGGTGCCGAACTCACGCTGGAAGGTAAAGCACCACTCGTTCTCGGGCTTGAGCTTCTGGTCCTTGTTGGTCTTGGCGAAGAGGACGTCGTAGAAGCCCCACTGCGGTGCGCTTAGCACCCCGGGGATACCCATCTCACCGCGCAGGGCGACATCGGCCAGACGCACACCCCGTGAAGTGGCGTCCCCCGCGGCCCAGCTCTTGCGCGAACCGGCATTGGGGGCATGACGATAGGTACGCAGGCTCTGGCCATCGGCCCAGGCATGCGACAGGGCCGAGAGCAACTGCTCGCGGTCCGCCCCCATCATTTGCGCAGCCACTGCCGTTGAAGCGACTTTCACCAGCACCACGTGATCGAGCCCGACCCGATTGAAGGAATTGTCGAGAGCCAGCACGCCCTGGATTTCATGGGCCTTGATCATCGCTTCGAGCACATCGCGCATGGTCAGCGGCGCCTCACCCTGGGCAACCCGCTGCTGGGAAAGATGATCGGCCACCGCGAGGATGGCACCGAGATTGTCGGAGGGGTGCCCCCACTCGGCCGCGAGCCAGGTGTCGTTGTAATCGAGCCACCGAATGGTACAGCCGATATCCCAGGCGGCCTTGACCGGGTCCAGGCGAAATGCTGTGCCAGGTACTCGAGCACCATGCGGCACCATGGTGCCTTCGACGAGCGGCCCGAGGTGCTTGGTACATTCAGGAAAACGCAGCGCCAGCAGGCCGCAACCCAGCGTGTCGATCAAGCAGTTGCGAGCGGTATCCAGCGCCTCATCACTCTCGATACGGTAATCGAGCACGTAGTCGGCGATCTTCTGCAGCTCGGGGTCGTAGTCGGGTCGGACGTTGCGTTCGACGGTGGCGCTCATGCTCCCTCCTGTCGCAGGCTCGGTATCGTCTCCCCTCACTATAGAAAACGCCCCGAGACTTGCGACTCGGGGCTCGACTTGGCGCGAGCCAATGTCCTAGAAAGCATCACCCGGGACGCGGACCCAGCCTTCCATCAAGACGCGCGCGCTGCGGCTCATCACCGCCTTGGTTGCCGTCCACTGCCCATTTGCCAGGGACGCTTCCGCCCCGACGCGCAGGGTGCCCGAGGGATGGCCGAAGTGCACCGCGTTGCGTTCGCCGCCCCCGGCGGCCAGGCTGACCAGCGTGCCGGGCACCGCCGCCGCCGTGGCGATGGCTACCGCCGCAGTACCCATCATGGCGTGGTGAAGCTTGCCCATTGAGAGCGCGCGCACCACCAGATCGATATCGGACGCCCTGATCGCCTTGCCACTGGAAGCCACGTAGTCGGCAGGCGGCGCGACGAAGGCTACCTTCGGCGTGTGCTGGCGCTCGGCCGCTTCGGCGATCTCCTTGATCAGCCCCATGCGCACCGCGGCGTGAGCGCGAATGGTCTCGAACATGGCCAGCGCCTTGGTATCGCCATTGATCACCTCCTGCAGCTCGGTGCCGGCGTAGCCGATCGCCGCGGCGTTGACGAATACGGTGGGGATACCGGCGTTGATCATGGTGGTCTCGAGCGTGCCAACACCGGGCACCTCCAGCTCGTCGACCAGATTACCGGTGGGGAACATGGCGCCCTCGCCGTCGGCCGGGTCCATGAATTCGACGGCCACCTCAGCAGCAGGAAAGGTTACGCCATCGAGCTCGAAGTCGCCGGTCTCCTGCACTTCGCCGCCCACGATCGGCACCCGGGAGACGATTGTCTTGCCAATGTTGGCCTGCCAGATCCGCACCGTGGCGATGCCATTCTCGGGGATACGCGAGGGGTCTACCAAGCCGTTGCTAATGGCGAAGGGCCCTACGGCGGCGGAGAGATTGCCGCAATTGCCGCTCCAGTCGACGAAAGGCTTGTCAATGGAGACCTGGCCGAACAAGTAGTCGACGTCGTGATCGGGGCTTTCGCTCTTCGACAGGATCACCGTCTTGCTGGTGCTGGAGGTGGCCCCGCCCATGCCGTCGATCTGCTTCTGGTAGGGATCGGGACTGCCGATCACACGCAGCAGCAACGCATCGCGGGCCGGACCGGGCTGGCGCGCCGCCTCGGGCAAGTCGTCCAGGCGGAAGAAGACACCCTTGCTGGTGCCGCCACGCATATAGGTGGCGGGAATTCGAATCTGCGGAACGTGTACCATGAAACTCGCTTCCTGAAAGGGCGGGAAGCCCCGGCGCTTCATCGGGGCGTTCTCGCGACGTTGAGTCAGGCCGTCGCTTCGGCTTCGGACTCAAGAAAGTCCTGGGCGAAGCGCTGCAGCACGCCGCCGGCGGAGTAAACGGAGACCTCCTCGGCGGTATCCAGCCGACACAGCACCGGTACGCGCTCGCTGTCGCCGTTGGCGCGATGGATCACCAGGGTCAGGGTTGCCCCGGGCGCCGGCTTGCCCTCCACGTCATAAGTTTCGGTACCGTCGAGCTTCAGGGTATGGCGCGTGGTGCCTTCCCCGAACTGCAGCGGCATCACGCCCATGCCCACCAGGTTGGTGCGGTGAATGCGCTCGAAGCCCTCGGCGACAATGGCCTCGACGCCGGCCAGCGCCACGCCCTTGGCGGCCCAGTCACGCGACGAACCCTGGCCGTAATCGGCCCCGGCAATCACGACAAGCGGCTGGCCGCGCTCCATGTAGGTCTCGATGGCCTCCCACATGCGGGTGACCTTGCCTTCCGGCTCGATGCGCGCCAGCGAACCCTGGATCACCTCGCCCTTCTCGTCCCGCACCATCTCGTTGAACAGCTTGGGGTTGGCCAGCGTCGCGCGCTGGGCGGTGAGATGGTCGCCGCGGTGGGTGGCGTAGGAGTTGAAGTCCTCCTCCGGCAAGCCCATCTTGGCCAAGTACTCACCTGCTGCGCTGTCCAGCATGATGGCGTTGGACGGCGACAGGTGATCGGTGGTGATGTTGTCGGGCAGGATCGCCAGCGGCCGCATGCCCTTGAGGCCACGCTCGCGCGCCATGTTGCCCTCCCAGTACGGTGGGCGACGAATGTAGGTACTCTGCGGGCGCCAGTCGTAGAGCGGACTCTTGGCCTCTTCCACCTCATCCAGATTGAACATCGGGATGTAGACCTGCTTGAACTGCTCGGGTCTGACGTACTGACCGACGATGGCGTCGATCTCCTCGTCGCTGGGCCACAGATCCTTCAGCGTGACAGGCTTGCCATCCTTGTCGTAGCCGAGCGCATCCTTCTCGATGTCGAAGCGCACGGTACCGGCGATGGCGTAGGCCACCACCAGCGGCGGCGAGGCGAGGAACGCCTGCTTGGCGTAGGGGTGAATGCGCCCGTCGAAGTTGCGGTTGCCGGAGAGTACCGCAGTGGCATAGAGGTCACGGTCGATGATCTCCTGCTGGATCTCGGGACGCAGCGCACCGGACATGCCGTTACAGGTGGTGCAAGCGTAGGCGACGATGCCGAAACCGAGCTTCTCCAGCTCGGGCAGCAAACCGGCCTCTTCCAGATAGAGACGCGCGACCTTCGACCCTGGCGCGAAGGAAGATTTCACCCACGGCTTGCGGATAAGCCCTAGCTCGTTGGCTTTCTTCGCCACCAGGCCCGCCGCTACTACGTTGCGCGGGTTGGAGGTATTGGTACAGCTGGTGATGGCGGCAATGATCACCGCGCCGTCGGGCATCCGGCCGGCCTTCTCCTCGGCCAGCGCCAGCTCCAGGTTGGCGGCGATACCGCGTTCGGCCAACGCCGAGGTGGGCAGACGACGGTGCGGGTTGGAAGGTCCGGCCATGTTGCGCTCGACGGTGGAGAGGTCGAACGACAGCACCCGCTCGTACTGCGCGCTCTTCAGGCTGTCGGACCACAGCCCGACGGTCTTGGCGTAATTCTCGACCAGCGCCACCTGCTCCGGCTCGCGTCCGGTGATGGTCAGGTAGTCGATGGTCTGCTCGTCGATATAGAACATCGCCGCGGTGGCACCGTATTCCGGCGTCATGTTGGAAATGGTGGCGCGGTCACCGATGGTCAGGCTGTCGGCACCTTCACCGAAGAACTCCAGGTAGGCGCCTACCACCCGCTCCTGACGCAGGAACTCGGTAATCGCCAGCACGATATCGGTGGCGGTAATGCCGGGCTGACGCTTGCCGATCAGTTCCACACCAATGATATCGGGCAGGCGCATCATCGAGGGACGGCCGAGCATTACGGTCTCGGCCTCGAGCCCACCCACGCCGATGGCGATGACGCCCAGGCAGTCGATGTGCGGCGTGTGGCTATCGGTGCCCACGCAGGTATCCGGATACGCGACGCCATCGCGCGCCTGGATCACCGGCGACATCTTCTCCAGGTTGATCTGGTGCATGATGCCGTTGCCGGCAGGAATCACGTCGACGTTCTTGAACGCAGTGCGCGTCCAGTCGATGAAGTGGAAACGATCCTCGTTGCGACGGTTCTCGATGGCACGGTTCTTGTCGAACGCCTGGGGGTCGTCGCCGCCGCACTCCACGGCCAGGGAATGGTCGACGATCAGCTGGGTCGGTACCACCGGGTTGACCTTGGAGGGGTCGCCGCCCTTCTCGGCGATGGCGTCGCGCAAGCCGGCCAGATCGACCAGTGCCGTCTGTCCAAGGATGTCGTGGCACACCACCCGGGCCGGATACCAGGGGAAATCCAGGTCGCGGCGGCGCTCGATCAGCTGCTTGAGCGCATCGGTGAGCAGCTCCGGCTCACAGCGGCGCACCAGTTGTTCGGCCAGCACCCGGGAGGTATAGGGCAGAGTGTCGTAGGCACCAGGCTGGATTTCCTCGACGGCCTCACGCACGTCGAAGTAGTCCAGCTCGGTGCCGGGTAGCGATTTGCGGTATTGAGTATTCATGAGTCGACGGTCTTCGCGTGGTGTTGGGTCAGGCGGGGGAATAGGCGGCCGTGGGGCCGCCCTTGCTGAGGGAGGAGAAACTCAGTCGCGCTCCTCGATCGGTACCCACTCGCTTTTCTCCGGGCCGATGTAGTCGGCGCTGGGACGAATGATGCGGTTATTGGCGCGCTGCTCGAAGACATGGGCACACCAGCCGGTGACACGCGAACAGACGAAAATCGGCGTGAACAGCTTGGTGGGAATGTCCATGAAATGGTAGGCGCTGGCGTGGAAGAAGTCGGCGTTGCAGAACAACTTCTTTTCGCGCCACATGACGTCCTCGACCCGCACGGAGACCGGATACAACACAGTGTCGCCGACGTCCTGAGCCAGCTTCTCCGACCACTCCTTGATGATGGCGTTGCGCGGGTCCGACTCGCGATAGATCGCGTGACCGAAGCCCATGATCTTCTCCTTGCGCTCGAGCATGCCCATGATCTCGCGCTCGGCTTCTTCCGGCGACTTCCAGTTCTCGATCATGTCCATGGCGGCCTCGTTGGCGCCGCCATGCAGCGGCCCGCGTAGCGAGCCAATGGCACCGGTGACGCAGGAGTGCATGTCGGAAAGCGTCGAGGCGCACACGCGGGCGGTAAATGTCGACGCATTGAACTCATGCTCGGCATACAGGATCAGCGAAACGTTCATCACCCGGGCGTGAAGTTCGGACGGCGCCTCGCCACGCAGCAGATGCAGGAAGTGGGCGCCTACCGACTCGTCGTCGGTCTCGGTCTCGATACGCACGCCGTCGTGGCTATAGCGATACCAGTAGCAGATGATCGACGGCAGAACGGCGAGCAGGCGGTCGGAAACGTCCTGCTGCTGGTCGAAGCTCTCCTCGGTCTCGAGGTTGCCGAGCATCGAGGCGCCGGTACGCATCACGTCCATCGGGTGAGCGCTGGCCGGGATCTGTTCGAGTACGGCCTTCAGAGCCGGGGGCAGGCTGCGCAGCCCCTTGAGCTTGGTCACGTAGGCGTCGAGCTCGGCTTGGTTGGGCAACTTGCCCTTGAGCAGCAGATAGGCCACTTCCTCGAAGCGCGCCTTCTCGGCGAGTTCCTTGATGTCGAAGCCGCGGTAGGTCAACCCGGCGCCGCTCTTGCCCACGGTGCACAGGGCTGTGGTTCCTGCGCTCTGGCCTCGCAGGCCGGTACTGCTGACGGTTTTCTCAGCCATGTCGAGTCTCCTTGATCTGCGTTTTCTTGTCGTCGTAACGGGCCAGGCTCAGGCGCCCGGGCCCTTTTCGGCCAGCTGGTTTTCTGCGAACAGCGCATCGAGCTTCTGCTCGAAGGCGTGGTAGTTGAGGAAGTCGTAGAGTTCGTCGCGGGTCTGCATCAGCTCGACCACGTCACGCTGATGCCCCTTGTCGTGAATACTCTGGTAGACCTTCAATGCTGCAGCATTCATGGCACGGAACGCCGACAGCGGGTAGAGCACCATGCGGCAACCCACCTCGGCGAGCTCCTGCTGGCTGAATAGTGGCGTGGCACCGAATTCAGTGATGTTGGCAAGTATCGGCGCGTCGACGCGCTCGCAGAAGGCGCGGTAGTCGTCGAGGGTATGCACCGCCTCGGCGAAGATCGCATCCGCTCCCGCCTCTATGCAGGCGTTGGCACGCTCGATGGCGGCGTCAAGCCCCTCCTTCTGGAAGGCATCGGTACGTGCAATCAGATAGAAATCGGGATCGATGCGTGCATCGGCAGCGGCCTTGATACGGTCGACCATCTCCTGCTTCGAGACGATCTCCTTGTTGGGACGATGGCCGCAGCGCTTCTGCGCCACCTGGTCCTCGATATGCACCGCGGCCACACCGGCACGCTGCATCTCCTTGACAGTGCGGGCGATGTTGAAGGCGCCGCCCCAGCCGGTATCGATATCCACCAGCAGCGGCAGGTCGGTGGCGCCGCAGATGCGATGGGCATCCTGGACCACGTCGTTCATGGTGGTCATGCCCAGGTCGGGTAGGCCAAACGAGGCGTTAGCCACGCCGCCACCGGAAAGGTAAATGGCCTGGTGGCCGACCCGCTCGGCCATCATCGCGGTATAGGCATTGATGGTGCCGACGATGGGCAGTGGCCGGTTGGCCTCGAGGGCAGCACGAAAACGAGCGCCAGGCGTGAGTTGCGTCATGGAAAGGCTCCTCTATGATCGTTCGAGCTGGCCTCAGGCGGTGGCCTCGGCCTGCTCCTTGAGTATCTCGGCGTAGCGGTCGGCCACGTTGGCCCGCGAGGCGCTGACGTGGCGGCGCATCAGCAGCTCGGCCAGCTCGGCATCGCCCGCCTCGATGGCGTCGACGATGCGATGGTGTTCGACGAAGGCTCGCTGGGGCCGGGTACCGCTGGCACTGAACTGGGTGCGGTAGAGACGCACCAGGTAATAAAGGTCATCGCACAGCATGGTCATCAACATGCGGTTGTGGCTGCCTTGGACGATGCGGTAGTGGAAGTCCAAGTCACCCTCGCGCTGGTAGTAGGCCTCGCCGCTCTTGAGGTCGGCCTGGCGCTCATGTACGGAAAGTACCTCACGCAGACCATCGATCTCGTCACGTGTCATGTTCTCGGCAGCCAGTCGTGCGGCCATGCTCTCCAGCGCCTCGCGCACGTCGAACAGCTCGAGTAGCTCCTTCATCGAGAGCTTGATCACCCGAGCTCCAACGTGCGGCACGCGTTCGATCAGGCGGTGCGCTTCCAGGCGGCGCATCGCCTCGCGCAGCGGTCCGCGGGAGATGCCGTAGGTCTTCGATAGCCCCGGCTCGGTGATCTTGCTCCCCGGCGCCAGCTCGCCACGTACGATGGCATCCTGCAACTGGTGAAAGACCCGCTCGGCCAGGGTCCGGACTTCGGGGGAAGATTGTTCTGGAGCGACTGAGTTCATGGCAATTGTCGACAATTGAAGGATGAAGTGACTTTAGACATTGCCTCCTCATCGGTCAACCTCCCTGTTACTGTGATTTTCTACCCCTTTGGTTGTAGGCAACTTGAGAATTCTCATCGTCACTGTCGACAATTCCGTCAGGGTTAATGGTAAAGTCGTTGACAGCGCAATGACTCTCACGACAAAACGCATCCTGCCCCCTAGAATGGTGGCCTGTTCTGAAAGGCCCCATCGATGACTGCAAGACTACACATCAGCCCGCTCCCTTATCGGGAAGACCCGCTCGCTTACTTCTCGTCCCTGCGCCAGCGCCCAGGGGCCATCTTGCTCGATAGCGGCAAGCCTGCCGCGCCGGGCGGGCGCTACGACATCATCAGTTGCGACCCCCTGTCGGTTCTCACGGTCGATGGGCAAAGCATCATTCGGGTAGACGATGAAGTATGCGACAGCTGCACCCCCTTCCTGGCCCAGCAGGCCCTGCTGGACAGCCTGGCACTCGAACTACCGGATAGTGACCTGCCCTTCCTGGGCGGCCTGATCGGCTACTGGGGCTATGACCTGGGCCGTTCTCTTGAACCCGTGGGAGAGTCGTCGCGCCAAGTCGTCGCCCTGCCTGCCAGCCGCATCGGACTGTACGACTGGGCTCTGATTCAGGATCACCGAGAGCAGCAAAGCTGGTTGGTGGCCACGAACGATAGGCGCGACCAGGTGCTGGGTTGGCTGCAGCAGCCTTCCACTACCGCACAAGACTTTCGGCTCCTGTCACCTTTCGAGGGTGAACTCGATCGCAGCGGTTATGCCGAGCGTTTTGCTGTCGTACAGGATTACATCCGCGCCGGAGACTGCTATCAGATCAACCTGGCACAGCGTTTCAGCGCCAGGTATCGCGGAGACCTGTGGTCGGCCTATCTGCACCTGCGCCAGGCCACGCCTACCCCTTTCGCCGGCTTCCAGGCCTGGCACACGAACCAGGGGGAGCAGGCCATTCTGTCGCTGTCTCCAGAACGTTTCCTGCACTGCCGCGCCGATGGCCATGTCGAGACCCGTCCAATCAAGGGCACCCGTCCCCGCGGCACCACACCCGAAGAGGACAGACGACTAGCCAATGAGCTGGCCGCAAGCCTCAAGGACCGCGCCGAGAACGTGATGATCGTGGACCTGCTGCGCAACGACCTGGGCCGAGTGTGCCGCCCGGGCAGTGTGAAGGTACCGCAACTGTGCGGGCTGGAGAGCTACGCCAATGTGCATCACCTGGTCAGCGTGGTGTGCGGTGAGCTAGCGGAGGGGAAGCGACCGCTCGATCTGCTGGCGGCCGCCTTTCCGGGCGGCTCGATCACTGGCGCACCCAAGGTGCGGGCCATGCAGATCATCGATGAACTGGAGCCCAGTCGCCGCAGCGTCTACTGCGGCAGCCTGGGCTTCGTCGACGTGCGTGGCAACATGGATACCTCGATTGCCATTCGCACCGCGGTCGCCGACGGCGAACGCATCCATCTTTGGGGCGGTGGCGGGCTGGTGGCAGATTCCGATGTCGAGGCGGAGTACACCGAAACCCTGGACAAGATCCGTCATCTCATGGAAGCGCTGACACGCCAAAAGCACGACATGGAATAAGACGCCATGGTTTTACTGCCATTTGGCTATATTTATCCAATGAAACGGTATTGGGGCTCGATCCGTTGCCTTTGATAGGGTAAGCCAAACTGCCTCAACGATCCCGGAGCCCCCATGGCATCACTCGACGCTCTCAATCAGGAACTCGGCAACGACCCGGATGCGCTGATTCGCTGGGCCCTGACGCAGGGCCAGCGTCCCATCGTCACGACCAACTTTCGCCCCTTCGAAGCCGTAATCCTGCATATGGTGACACGGCACCTGCCATCGATCCCCGTCGTATGGATGGATCACGGCTACAATACCGATGCGACGTATCGTCTTGCCGATGAACTGGTCAGGCGCCTCGACCTGAACCTGATCACCTATCTGCCGCAGCGCACCCGAGCGCACCGCGAGGCAGTGGAAGGCCCCATGCCGGGCATCGACGATCCTCGCCACGAAGCCTTCACGCGCGAGGTCAAGCTGGAACCGTTCGAGCGGGCACTCCGCGAGATGGCACCGGACGTCTGGTTCACGGCATTGCGCGCCGAGGATACCCCTGAGAGAGCCCGCATGGCGCCCCTCAGCAAGAACGCCGATGGTCTGCTCAAGGTTTCGCCCCTGCTGGGCTGGAGTGCCAAGGACATGTATCAGTACCTGCAGCAGCACGACCTGCCCAACGAGTTCGACTATTTCGACCCCACCAAGGTGGAAGAGAAGCGGGAGTGCGGCCTGCATCTGCAGCACTGACCTGTATCCCTCCACCCCAACAGCGCAGAGACGGACCGGGCAGGGCCTGGCCCGTCGCTGGGCTGTTGGGAATCGAACTGTTGAAAAAGTCGAGGTGTACGGTTCAGTTTTCAGACAGAACCTAACGTACCGGCAGGGCGATATCCTGAAACAGCTCGGCCTCGTGACGCGGCCCGGCGGCAAGCGCCGCATCGACCAAGTCGCGTTCGAGGTGGCCGGCGAACCCCTTGACGAAGTCGTACATGTAGCCACGCATGAAGGTGCCGCGGCGGATGCCGATCTTGGTCACCGAACTTTCGAACAGGTGGCCCGCTTCGAGGGCGACAAGGTCATCGTCGAGTACCTCGTCGTACGCCATGTGAGCCACGATACCGACCCCCAGACCGAGCCGAACGTAGGTCTTGATCACGTCGGCATCGGCGGCAGTGAGCACTACGTTGGGCGTTAGCCCACCGGCGCGGAAGGCGTCGTCGAGCTGGGAGCGCCCGGTAAAGCCGAACACGTAGGTCACGATCGGCTGCTCGGCCAGGCGCTCGAGCGTCAGTTCACCCCCCTCGGCCAAGGGATGCTCTCGCGGTACCAGCACACAGCGGTTCCAGCGATAACAGGGCAACAATATCAAGTCGGTGAATAGCTCCAGCGATTCGGTGCAGATGGCGAAATCGGCCATGCCATCGCTGACCATTTGCGCGATCTGCTTGGGCGTGCCCTGCTGCATGTGCAGAGCGACGTCAGGATACTTGCGGGTGAATTCGCCAATTACCGGCGGCAGAGCATAGCGGGCTTGAGTATGGGTGGTAGCGATCGACAGGCTGCCCCGGCGTTCGTCACTGTGCTCCTGGGCCACCTGCTTGATGTTGTCGGTCAGCCGCAGCACCTGGCCGGCCAGCTCGACGATGGATTCCCCGGCCGGGGTGACCCGTGTCAAATGCTTGCCACTGCGGGCGAAGATCTCCACCCCCAGCTCGTCTTCCAACAAGCGAATCTGCTTGGAGATACCGGGCTGTGAAGTAAACAGGCTCTGGGCCGTTGCCGACACGTTGAGGTTGTGGCGGGTCACTTCCCATACATAGCGCAGCTGCTGTAGTTTCATTCTCGACTCGGCTCCCGGACGCCTCGCAGGACATCCACATCAGCGATTAGACCCGCTTGCCTAATCACTAAATAGCATAACGACAAATGCTTATCACGGCTATGAATAGAACGAGCTGTCGCTACTATCGTTCTCACAGGGCGGTAAACGATGGCAGGCATTACCTGCCATTTGCCAGACACCCGGCCGACGGCTAACATCTGCCGACCGGATATGCCTACGCATGTCACCCGATCCGCTCGATGTAGCGCAACGTAACTGGAGATTCACATGGCCAACAACGTCGATGTCACCAATGCCAACTTCGAGCAGGAAGTCCTGAAGGCAGACCAACTCGTGCTGCTGAAGTTCTGGGCCCCCTGGTGCGGCCCCTGCAAGGTCATGGCCCCGGTGATCGACGAGGTTGCCGAAGAGCGTTCCGACAACCTCAAAGTGGTTAGCATCAACGTCGACGATGCCCCCGAGATCGCTGCCGAACAGGGTGTGCGCGGCGTTCCCACCGTCATGCTGTTCAAGTCAGGCTCCAAGGTCGCTTCGCTGGTAGGTGCCCAGTCCAAGTCGCAGCTGGTGCAGTTCATCGACCAGAACGCCTGATTAATTCAGGCCAGGCATCAAGGTTCACCCCGCCCCGGCTCCTGCCGGGGCGTTTGCGTTTTCGCGGGGGGCAGGCTCGATTCGTCATCGGCCGCAAGAAACTCTTCCTCCTCCACGACCACTCTATCGACAAACGGCCGTTTGCCGGGTCCCAGCAGATAGGCGATCCAACGCGTCTGAGGATGGCTGTCCAAGGCGATCTTGAGGGTCATGGTCAGCACGACCGAGAGCAGCATGCCGACCACGCCCAGCAGCCAGCCCCAGACCACCAGCGACAGGAAGGCGACGAAGGCGGATAGTCCCAGCGCACGCCCCATCAGGCGCGGCTCGACCAGGTTGCCGAGCACGAAGTTGATGCCCAGGTAGGCCATTGCCAGGCCAAAGGCTTCGACCAGCCCGCCATCCTGAGACACCAGCAAGAGCAGGACCGGCGGCACGGCCGCTATGGCTGAACCGATGTTGGGGATGTAATTGAGTGCAAAGGCCAGTACGCCCCAGAGCAGGGGGAAATCCACTCCGGTCAGTAGGCAAGCAAGCCAGGCCATGACACCCGTAAGCAGGCTGACGAGGGTCTTGACCGCGAGATAGCGCTTGAGCGTCTGGCTGAACTCATGGAAACGCTGCAGGCTGGCTTCTGGATGGTCGAGCGCATGCGCCACCTTGCGCCGGAAATTGAGCGTCTCGAACAGCATGAAGATGACCAGCAGTGCCACCACCACGCTCTGCATCAGCAGGTTGCCAAGTCCTCCCAGCAGGGCAGAGAACCATTCACCCTCGTCTTGGACTTCGACCAGACCGGCCAGCGTGTCGGGGTTGATCGCCAGCCCCATGGAGGCCAGGCTGTCGAGTAGGTTGAGATACTGTTCATAGAGCCGCCCCTCGATGCCTGGCAGCGCTTCGATGAAGGTACCGAAGGCATTGACTGCCAGCAGCCCCACCAGGGAAAGACAGCCGCCAATCACCAGCAGGGTCACCACCACCGCCAGGCGCTGGCCCAACCCAAGGCGGTGCAGCCAATTCACCGGAGACGTACAGATCACGGCGATGAACAGCCCCAGCACGATCGGGATGAGAAGGTCGGCGCCGGCACGAATGCCGGCAACGATCACGACCAGCGCCGCCAGGGCCAGCGTCAAGGTGAGGGGGCGACCATATCGCACGTTGTCATCGCGGTGAAGCATGCCATCTATCCCTGTCTGGCGTGTCCTGCTTATCATGACCCCTACCGGGCGGTCAGACAAACTTGCCTAACCCGGCGCAATCCCGCGCGACTTATCCAAGATTGCCGCAAGGAGGCTTTTCCGATGTCCTCGATTCGTTTTCGCTACCTGCTATTGGGCGGTCTGCTGACCGCTATCCCACTGGTGGGAGCCGCCGCACAGGCCGACGAACCCCGCGCCCGGCTGGATGTACAGGCCGAAGCCCAACTCGAAGTGGTGCCGGACCGGGCCACGCTCAACGCTCGGCTATGGGAGCGCACCCCTGCCGTAGCACGTCACGATGACGATACCGATGCCGATGCCTTGCGCCAGGCCCGAGATCGCCTGGAGGAGCGAGCCACCGCCTTGATCCGTGCGTTGGAGGAGGCCGGCGTGGAGCGCGACGACATCAGCGCAGGCTCACTGAGCGTGCAGCCGGAATACGTGCCTGCCCCACGACGCAGCGACAACGACCACGACATGTTGATGCGTACGCGACTGGATCGGCCTTTCCAGGTTCGTGTCGACGACCTGGAGCGCCTGCCGCGGCTACTCGACGCCCTGACCGCCGCCGGCGTCAACGCCATGGATGGCATCAGCTACGACCTGGCCGACCGCGATGCCGCCACCGACGAGGCGCTGGTGAAGGCGCTGGAGAAGGCGCGCCACAAGGCCGAACTGATAGCACGCACCATGGGCGTTTCGCTCGGCGCCGTGGCCAACATCAGCGAGACGCGCTCACCGATCTATGCGCCTCGCATGATGGCGATGAGCGCCGATGCCCGGGAGAGTGCCACTCAGGCCGAATACCGCCCCGGAACGATCGTCATCGAGGCGGGTGTCAGCGTCAGTTGGGAGATCGAGAATTGATGGTGACGATTCCGCCCAGGTAGGGGCGCAGCACCTCGGGCACGGTGATGGAGCCATCGGCATTCTGGTGGTTCTCCATCACCGCAATGAGGCAGCGTCCCACCGCCAGGCCCGAGCCGTTGAGGGTATGCAGCAGTTGCGGCTTCTTCTGCTCGGGATGACGGAAACGGGCCTGCATGCGCCGGGCCTGGAAATCCTCACAGTTGGAAACCGAAGATATCTCACGATAGGTCTGCTGGCTCGGCAGCCACACTTCCAGATCGTAGGTCTTGGCCGCTCCGAAGCCCATGTCGCCGGTACATAGCGTGACGACGCGATAGGGCAGTTCGAGCGCCTGCAGGATCGCTTCGGCGTGACCACGCATCTCCTCCAGGGCGGCATAGCTCGTCTCAGGCTCGACCAGTTGCACCATCTCGACCTTGTCGAACTGGTGCTGGCGGATCATGCCACGGGTATCGCGGCCGTGGGAGCCCGCCTCGCTACGGAAGCACGGCGTATGCGCGGTGAGCTTGAGCGGCAGCACCTTGTAGTCGAGAATCTCGTCGCGGGCGAAATTGGTCAGCGGCACCTCGGCGGTGGGAATCAGGTGGTAGCTGCGCTCGTCGTCCAGCCGAAACAGATCCTCGCCGAACTTGGGTAACTGGCCGGTGCCGTACAGCGAGGCCTCGTTGACCATGTAGGGGACGTAGCACTCCTCGTAGCCGTGCTCGAGAGTCTGCTTGTCGAGCATGAATTGAGCCAATGCCCGGTGCAGGCGGGCAATCTCGCCGCGCATCACGGCGAAGCGTGAGCCGGTCAGCTTGGCTGCGAGCTCGAAGTCCAGCTCGCCCTTGAGGCCACCGAGGTCGACGTGATCACGCACCTCGAAGTCGTAGTCGCGCGGCGTGCCCCAGCGATGCAACTCGACATTCTCCTCTTCACTCTCACCTTCCGGCACACTGTCGTGAGGCAGATTGGGGATGCCGCTTGCCAGCGCCTCCCACTCTTCCTGCACTTCAGCCAGCTGACGCTTGGCAGCATCCAGGCGGTCACCGAGATCGCTCACCTCGTCAAGCAGCGGCTGGATGTCCTCTCCTGCCGCCTTGGCCTTGCCGATCGCCTTGGAGCGGGTATTGCGCTCGTTCTGCAGGGCCTCGGTCTCGGTCTGCAACTCACGACGCCGGGACTCCAGCGCCTCGAGCCGCTCGGTATCGAGGTCGAAGCCCCGCTTGGCCAATCGTTGAGCGACCGCATCAAGGTCGCTGCGCAGCAGTTTGGGATCGAGCATGGCATCCAGCCCCTGAATGAAAGCGAAACGGTAAAAGAGAGTAAAACGGCGAAACATTGTAGGCAAAAGGCCGCCTGGGTGCCACGCCGCTGCGCCCAATGGGATGCGCACCACCGCCCTGTCGCGGTAAAGTAGCGCCATTCCCCTGCCAGCCCGGTGCACCGGGCAGCATCAAACGACCAAATCGACACCATGATCGCACGCCTGGACACCACCGAATCGAGCGCCACCGCCGCCCTCGGCACCCACTACCTGCGCTTTCTCGAGGCACTGAAGGCCGCCGGCTTCGAGGGCGAGATCGCCCCGGACTACGCCAGCCGCAC
>NZ_JBRBAI010000022.1:0-32086 GCF_052806135.1 Billgrantia sp. Q4P2 | reverse complement strand
CCGGTGCAACAGGTCGCTGGCGGCCGTCAGCGCGACGTCGTCGCCGGCGATGCGCCCGTTAAGGTTGGCGATGCGATCCGCAGCGACGGTCACGCCCTGGCGGGCGGCCAGCGTGCCGGAGTTGATCAACTCGCCGGCCACGTTGAGGTCCAGGGAGCTGCCGGCGATCAGGGTGCCGTCGCCACGCAGGTCGCCTTCTCGCACCCGGGCGTAGACTTGGGGTACCAGCACCTTGACCGTGCTGCCGTCCTCGAGCGTCACCGTCTGTTCCACCAGCCAGACGATGTCGCTGGTCAACTGCGCCATCTGCTCGGCGGTAAGGGCCACGCCGGGGCGCAGGCCGTGTTCCTGGGCGAAGGTCACGGCGTTGTTCATCAGTGCGGCGTACTGTGCCTCATCGTCGGCGTAGCCTTCGAGGAAGCGCTGGCCGGTCAACTGGGTGACCTGCTCGCGGATCAGGCGCTGCTCATAGAAACCGTCGCCCAGGCGCTTGTGGGTCATGGCCGGGTCGGGGTGCAGGGCCGAGAGCAGGTAGTCGGAGCTGAGCCATTGGCGCTGGTTGGTGAAGCGCGGATCGGTCTCGACCAGCGGCCGGAGGCCGGTGGGCTTGAGCTGGAACAGGCTGTTGCTGGGCAAGACGACGGCAGGCGGGACGGTGCTGACCAGGGGCGGGGGCAGCTGCGCTGCGCTCTCCTCGCCACCGTCGGGGCGGGTATCGCGAGAAGAGTTTTCGACGGTAATGACAGGGGCGGCTTCGATCTGGGTGCCGGTGCTGGCTGGAGTGCGGTTGCCTCCGAAATCGCCTGCTTTTAGCGCGATCGTGGTCGTACTTGAGCCACCCCTGTAATTTTCCCAGTCGCTCCAATACCGCTGCGCATAAGAATACCCATCAGTGCCTTCAATATGCACTTCATAGGAACTAGACCTGACTTTCCCGGACTCATGCACCACTCGTTCGCCGACCGCCTCGATATTCTCGATTTTCGCCAGTGATGCAGTCAGCGCGCCTCCTGAAACGATCTTGCTTTTATCGTTGAGAAGCCCCCCCCCACTAATCTCCATGCTTCCACCTGCCAGTATCTCTGCAGGTAAAGAGCGGGTTATTACGCTGGCATACTCAGTCACTTCAAGCTCATACTCCCGCCAGTACCCAGCCCTCTCTCTTGTTATTTTATGAACATAATCCGGCCAGCAGAGCCTTGCGTAACATGCTGTTGCCGGAAGGAACTCTTCGATTGGTACTTTACTTGACCAACCGTTAGGCTTTAGATAAGTCACCTGCCTCGGCCCGTCCCCCACCAACTCGAGCCTTGTCTCGAAATAATCGTTGGTATTGTTCAGCACATCCGCCGCGATGCTCATATCGCCCAGCGATTCGATGGTGGCGCTGTTGTTGTCGATACGGTTGGCTTGGCCTTCTGCGTCGCCGTTGGCATCCAGGCTACCCGCGATGGCCATGTCGCCGGCGCTGAAGATCAGCGCTTCGTCGCGGTTGGTGAGGTGACCCACGCCAAGGTCGAGCCGTTCGCGGGCGGCGATGACCGGGGAGAGGCCGCCCTCGCGCTGGTTGGTCAGGGTATCGGCCTGGATGCCGAGTCGGTCGCCGTAGAGGCGCCCGCTGCCGAGGTTGTCGAGGGTGGTGGCGTCGATACGCGTGGTCACGCCGTCGATGAGGCCGCGGTTGGTCAGGGTGGCGTTGATGGCGAGGTGGGTATCGTCGGCGGCAATCTCACCGCTGGCGCGGTTATCGAGGCTTTGGGCCTGGAGCTGCAGACTGCCGCCACTGCCCAGGTAGCCTTCGTTGATCAGGTCGCCTGCGACGTCGAGCGCGACGTCGCCCGCCGCCTGCAGCCGGGCGCTACTGCCGTGCCGGTAACTGGATGCCAGGTCGAGAGAGAGATCGCCCTGGCTGAGCATATCTCCCTCGCCGTGCAACGAGCCGAGCGTGGCATGAAGCCCCGCATCGCCGATCACCGTGCCGCCGGCGTTTTCGAGCTGGTCGGCTTGCAGCGTGGTCGAGCCCGTGGCC
Organism: Billgrantia sp. Q4P2; assembly: GCF_052806135.1. Taxonomy (NCBI): domain Bacteria; kingdom Pseudomonadati; phylum Pseudomonadota; class Gammaproteobacteria; order Oceanospirillales; family Halomonadaceae; genus Billgrantia; species Billgrantia sp. Q4P2. The sequence goes on along the minus strand of NZ_JBRBAI010000022.1, from coordinate 30,057 downwards.
CCGATAACACCTTCACGGTTGTCCACCAGGTCCGTGACGGTGAGATCGAGCTCGCCGCCGGCCAGCAGCGTGCCTTGACGGTTGTCGAGTCGTTCGCCGTTGAGGGTCAGGTCGCTCCCGGCATCGAGCACCCCGTCACGGTTGTCGACCGTGGTGACGTCCAGCGTCAGGTCGCCGCCGGCACCCAGTTGGCCGGCTTCGTTGTTCAGGCTCTCTCCTTGCACGGCGAGGTCCTGTGCGGCCAGCACGCTGCCCGCGCGGTTGTCGATCTCTTCGATGTTCAATTGCAGGTCGCCATGGCTGGCGATGAGTCCGCTCTGGTTATCGAGCTGTCGGGCCTCCAGCGTCATGGTGCCGCTCCCGGCCTGAACGAGTTCCCCGTCGCGGTTGGAGAGGTCCGCAGCGCGGAGGTCGAGCCGTTCGGCCTGCACGCTGGCCGCGTCGGTACGCAGCGTTTCGCTGGCGCTGGCGGTGAGGGTGTCGCTGGCGGTGAGGGTGGCGCCGCTGGCGTCGATATCGCCGCGGCGGGCGGTGACTGAGATATCCCGGGCCTGGGTTTCGCTGCCGTCCAGCGAGACGGTATCGGCTTCGGCCAGGAAGCCGCCGCCGGCCAGGTTCTGGCCTTCGGCGACGACGCTACCGCTGGCGGTGAGGGTGAGCTGGCCGCCATCGTTCAAGGCCAGGGTGTTGGCGTCGACACCGGCGGCCAGGATGCCGTCCGCCGAGCTGTGAATGCGGCCTTGGGCTCCCGTAGCACTGAGTTCCAAATCGCCCTGGGCGAGGATGGCGCCTTGGTCTACGTTATCGATCCCTGCCTGGCTGGTGAGCTGGATATCACCCTGCGCGGTGATCGCCCCGCGGTTGACGATCTGCCCCTCGGCGGTGAGGACCACTTCGCCCACGCCGCCGGCGTGGGTGGCCGCGATGTTGCCGGCGTGGTTGACCCCGACGCCGGCCTCGGTGGCCACCAGCCGGATCTTGCCGGCGTACATGCCGCCGAGGTGGGCCACGTCGATGGCGACTTCCGGTGTGTCGCCCTGGGGGTCGAGGCGTTCGATCACCTGGCCGTCGGTGCCGACCCGGTTGGCCCCGGCCACCACGTTCAGGTCGTTGGCCCAGACGCCACCCTGTACCTCGACGGCGCGGGCCAGTACCGCGGTGTAGTCGGTGCCGCTGGCGTCCAGCCCGGTACCGGAGATGGTCACCGTGCCTTGCTGCACGCGATAGCCGGTCAGTGCGCCGTTGCGCAGCTCGGGGGTGCCCGTGGTCAGGGTGGCACGGCTGGCGTTGATGAAGCCGGCGCCGTTGACATCGATGCCCGCCGGGTTGGCGATGACCACTTCGGCCCGCGAGCCGGCCACTTCCAGGTAGCCGCGCAGTTGGCTGGGATTGCGTGAGTTGACCTCGTTGAGGATGACCCGGGCTTCGCCGCCAGCGAGATTGGGGTTGCCCTGCACCCAGCCGCTCAACTGGGTCTGGGTGTTGGTGCGCGAGTTGTTGAGGATGGCGCCCTTGGAGGAGACGTCGAACTGGCGGTAGCTGTTGCGCGAGACGCCGGCGGCGCTGGGGGTCTGGATGTTGACCTGGGGCACGCCGTTGGCGGTTTCCAGCACGGTGGGGCGCTGGTTGCCCGGGGCGTTGGGGTCGCTGGCGATGCTGGCCTGTGCGCTTGGGCTGGCGAGCAGCAGCGCCGTCAGCGTGGCGGCAATGGCAGGTTGGCGAAGCGAGCGGCGGCGGCGTCCGACTCTACCGCCTTCCGCCGGCGACTTGCCTGAGGCCACGGCCAGCTCCGAGGTGGCGACGAGCTGGCCCTTGGCCCGGTTGAAGACGAGTCGATAGCACTGCCGATTCATAAGAGCGTCCCTGCTTGGCTTATGTCAGTTTTTGCTTATGTCGGCAGGTTTGCTGCAAACTTTAACGTTAAAGCCAGGCTGGGGATCGATAAGCGTGAGCGGAAGCCGATGCTGCCGTGATGGGAAGGAAAATCATCGGCTTGATCATCGGGGTATGAAGGCGTCGTAGCTTACATGGCACCCGTGGGTTTTCCTACGCTGGCTAGGGACTAGCGTCACGGACGCCTTCCCTCACTTCGCCTGCAAGGTGCGCCTGCAAGGAGCAACGCGATATGCGCAGGACGGCCTTGGCCGTCCTTCTAGCGCTCTTCCTGGCGCTCGTTCAGCCAGCTTTCCAACGCCACGAGCGTAACGGGAATGCTGGCCAGCAGGACCTTGAGTTCGATGGCAGCCTCGTCACGATTCCCAGCACGTGCAAATCGCTCCAGGCGCTGGGCGATCTCGGCAAGTCGGCGCCCGCCCAGGCTGCCCGACTCACCCTTGATCCGGTGGGCGCCTTCCGCCAACGACACCATGTCGCCCTGCTCCAGGGCCGCCTGCAGGTTTTCGGCATGCTGCTGCAACTGTTCGCGATGCACGGTAAACAGGGTGGCGAGCCCCTCCGGTCCCAGTGACTCCTGCAGTTCAACCAGCACGTGCTCATCCATGACACCAGCCAGTACGCCCTGCTCCACCTGCACGCTCCGCTGGCCGGACTTGCTCGGCCCGGCCAGGCCATACCTCAACGAAGCCGCCAGCTCGATGCGCCGCAGCGGCTTGGCCAGGTAGTCGGTCATGCCGGCTGCCAGGCAGCGCTCACGCTCTGCCCCCGGGCCTCCCGCGGTCATGGCCACGATCGGTACCCTGGCGCACCAACCGCCCACCGCCCGCAGGCGACGAGTGGTTTCAAGACCGTCCATGCCGGGCATCTGCACATCCATGAAGACCATGTCGAAGTCCTCGCGACCAGCCAGCTCCAGCGCCCTTCTTCCGCTGTCCGCCACGGTGACCTTGCAGCCATGGCGCTCGAGCAGCGCCACCGCCACCTGCTGGTTCACCGGGTTGTCTTCGACCAGCAGCACCCTGCCACCCATGGTCGATTCCAGCAACGGCGGCTCGGTTGATTCCGGCTCATGCTCGCCATGAGCCGGCTCCAACGGCAGCTCTATCCAAAAGCGGCTCCCCTGGCCGGGGCTGCTATCCACCCCTATGATGCCGCCCATGGCTTCCGCCAGGCGCCGACTGATGGCAAGCCCCAGCCCGGTACCGCCATAGCGCCTTGCCGTCGAGGCGTCGCCCTGACGAAAGGGCTCGAAGAGCCAGTCCTGCTTGTCCTCTGCAACACCCGGGCCGGTATCGCTGACTGCCAGGATCAGCCGCCCCTGCTCGCTCGACGTCGCCTCGACACGGACCTCGCCATGCTCGGTGAACTTGATGGCATTGGAGAGCAGGTTGAGCAGCACCTGTCTCAGCCGGGCCGGATCCCCCATGACCTGCTCGGGCAGGGCCGGTGCAACATGGGTCACCAGCTCGAGCCCCTTGGCCTGGGCGCGTGGCATGAAGAGCCGGCAGGCCTCCTCGACCAGCGCAGCCAGCCGGAACGGACGCTGCTCGAGTTCCAGCTTGCCCGATTCGATCTTGGAGAAATCGAGAATGTCGTTGATCAGTTCCAGCAGGCGAGCTGCGCTGACGTGCAGGGTGCGGGCATATTCGCGCGACTGCGCGTCGATCGGCTGGTCGAGGAGCAGATCGCTCATGCCGATGACGCCGTTGAGTGGCGTACGGATCTCGTGGCTGACCGTAGCCAGGAACTCCGACTTCGACTGGCTGGCGGCCTCGGCCCGGTGAGCGGTGGTCTGGAGTTCGCGGCTCAACGCCTCCAGTGAACGACGCGCCTCGGCATTGTCTCGCGCCTCTCGCACCAGGAACACGACCACCAGCATTGCGGTGAGGCTCATGGCCAGGATGAGTGCCAATAGCAGGGCATAGAGCGTTTGCAACACTTCCCGTTCACGAGTCGCCGATTCGGCGAGGTGGCCATTGATGGCGATGATCAGTTGCTCGGTCAGCCCCCCTACCCGCTCCAGCCGGTCGGACAATACCCAGCGCTCCTCCTCTTCCAGTTGGACGATCTCGTCGAGCAAGAGATCGATATCATCCATGAGCATGATCAGGTCGGGCAGGAGCCGGTTGGCCAGGGGTAACTCGGCCAACAGCTGGTTGACGTCGCCCCGCTGCAACATGTTGATGCGGCTGTAGATCAGCTCGAAACGCAGACGCAGTGCCTCGAGAGAGCGCGCGTTTCCCGCCCTCCACGCCAGGTCGCTACGCAGCTGAGTGATGTCCCGGTCGAGCTTGTAGGCATGCCAGGTGGCGTCTCCGATCACGCTCTGATGGAGTTCCTCCTGGCGCCAGGCAGCCAGCCCCACCACCACCAGGGCGGCGGTGAAGAACATCAGGGCGGCGGCCGCCCCCAGCTTCAGCCGTAGCGGATGGCGCAGCATGCGGCGGCGACTCGTGCCTGGACTCGGTAAGCGTCACGGGACATGAATGCTGCCCACGTGCCATACCGAGCGGTGGCGGATGGTTTCGTTGAGTAGTTCGGGATGATCATCGAAGGGGTAGAGCACGAACATCGGCCCCAGGTCGCGTACCGCGATGCGCTCGCCGTCACGCTCGATGGCCAGGATGACGTCATAGTCGTAAAAGTCCGATACCGGCACCTCGAAGCCATACTCGTTCAACGCCTGCACTCGCACGTGTTCGCTCTCCGTGCCGGCCGCCTCCAGCAAGGCGCGAAGCAACGGCCCCTCGAAGCGACCGACGCCCTCGGTCCAGGGAGTGCTCGTCTCGATCACTCGTGGCGACAGCGACATCAGCATCTCGCGGTCGAGATGCAGCTCATCGCCAACGTTAGGGTGGTCGATGTTGCCCGTCACCCTGAGCAGCACTTCCCCCTCGGGGGGCGGTAACGGATCAGCCATGACGAGCCACGGAGTGCTGGAAAAAAGAAGCAGGCTAAGGGTCAGGACTGCGCGACATGGCCGTAATGATGGCATCTTGGGCTTCCGTGTTCGCTGAAAACCCCCAAGCCTACGCGAAACCCCAGCAAAGTTCAGGCAGAACGAGAAAACGTCTCAAACGGCAGGGGGAAGCCCCCCTGCCGGATCCATTTTCACGAGGCTATCTTGTCCACCGGCTCACAGCGCACCAGATCCTCGTAGGCATGCCAGCTGGCATGTCCCAGCACCGGCAGTATCAGCGCCAGGCCGATGTAGAAGGTCAACACACCGATCAGCACGCAACCGGTCAGGATGGCGGCCCACAGCAGCATTGGCCGGAAATTGCGCGCGACGGTACGCACGCTGGCTTCGATACCTTCCATGAAGGTCAGGTCCTGGTCCATCAGCGTCGGGACGGCGACCACGCTGATGGTAAAGGCGCCGAACGCCAGTACGGCGCCCGCTGCAGTACCCACCGCTATCAGGCCAAGCCCGTCCGGCGTGGTCAGCAGCGATGCGTAGAGTTCCGCCGCCCCCGGCGCCTCGAAGCCGAAGAAGAGCGCGAACAGCAATGTGGCCAGGCGGATCCAGGCCAGAAAGAAGATCATCATCATCACGCCCATCATGGCCAGTTGCCCCGCATGGGGGCGCCAGGCACCGAAGGCATCGCCGAGATGCGGCGCACGGCCTTCCTCGAGCGCGCGACTGATGCCGTAGGAACCGACCGCCACCAGCGGGCCCAGGAACATGAAGCCCGCCACCAGCGGCAGCAGCCAATGCCACAGGTCGAGCACGATGGCACCTGCCGTGACGGCAATACTCAAGCCGACCCAGAACATGCCGTAGGCAAGACTGACCGCCGTTGCCCGGCGGAAATCCTCGAAGCCAGCCACCAGCCAGGCCCGGGGCCTGTCCATGCCGATGGGGTTGATAGTGATCTTGACGTTGGGAGTGGAGGGTTTTCCGGCGCTTCTTGTGGCTGCATTCATTGTCGTACCCCGTCTGGTCGCCATGAGAAGGACGATGTGTGCGTCTTTCCGGCCGGGAGGTCCGGACGACGTCTTGTTGTCATACAGCTCTACTGTAGTTGACCGCGCACAAGAGTGCCGCGCAAAGTTGTCAACGCAGCGGGCAATGTGAAAGGAGAGAACCCATTGCACGCTGCCAGTAAGCCTCCATGTTCAGGCATAAGAGAATGCCGAAGTATTCTTTCTGGCACTTCGCTTTTGCCTCTAGCATTCTGTTTACGGATTGTTTACCAAAAAATAACGCAATCAGGGAGCCTGTCGATGAAACGGTCCATTCGCAGGGCGGCCACACCGGTACTGGGCGTGCTGCTGTACGTGGGAGTCGCTTCCCCGGGTCTTGCCGAGGATAACTTTTCCTCCGAGCAGACCTCCCTCATGGCAGCTGCCTGCGCCAACTGCCATGGCACCGACGGTCGCCTGGTGGGCAGTGTCCCAACCATTGCAGGAAGGCCCGCCGCCGTTCTGGAGGCGCGACTGCTCGCGTTCAAGCATGACGAAGTGAGCGACACCACCATCATGGACCGTATCGCCAAGGGATTCACCGACGAGGAACTCGCCGCCCTGGCCGGCCATTTTTCCGCCATCGACCCGCAAGCCGACCAGGCTTCCGAAACAGAACAAGAACCGCAGGAATGAGAGGCGCGCCATGACAAAGCATTCCCAACGTTCCGGCCTCGACCGTCGGCAACTGATCAAAGGCCTGGGTGCCGCCTCACTGCTGCCGCTGGTCGGTGGCATCACGCCCTTTGCCATCGGCGGCCAGCACGCCGGACAGGTGGTCGTGGTGGGAGGCGGCTTCGGCGGCGCCACCGCGGCCAAGTACCTCAAGCGGGCCAACCCGGCGATCGAAGTCATCCTGATCGAGCCGGCCGAGACCTTCTATACCTGCCCCTTCAGCAACCTTCACCTGGGTGGGCTGCGCAGCATGGACGCCATCTCGCATGGCTATGACGAGCTTAAGGATCGCTACGGCGTGCGCGTGATTCATGCCATGGCCGAGGACGTCGACGCCAGCGCCCATACGGTGCGACTCTCCACCGGACGCGAGCTGGAGTACGACCGGCTCATCCTCTCCCCAGGCATCGACATCCGCTGGAACGCGCTGGAAGGTTATGACGAGGAAGCCGCCGAAAAGGCGCCTCATGCCTGGAAGGCCGGCACGCAGACGGAGCTGCTGCGCTCCCAGCTGGAAGACATGGAGGACGGCGGCACCTTCGTCATGGTAGCCCCGGCCAATCCCTTCCGCTGCCCGCCCGGCCCCTATGAGCGCGCCAGCCTGGTGGCCAATTACCTGGCCCAGTACAAGCCGAAATCCAAGGTGCTGATCCTCGACGCCAAGGACAATTTCTCCAAGCAGGGGCTGTTCATGGAGGGCTGGGAGCAGCTCTATGGCGACCGTATCGAATGGGTGGGACTCTCCGGCGACGGCCGCGTGACCCGGGTCGACGCCGACCGGCGGGAAGTCGAGACCGAGTTCGGCACCGTTCACCAGGCCGACGTGCTCAACGTGATCCCTCCGCAGAAGGCCGGCTGGATCGCCGAGCGCGCCGGCGTGACCGACGACTCCGGCTGGGTACCGGTCAAGCCGGAAACCTTCGAGTCGCAGCAGGTGCAGGATATCTTCGTTATCGGTGATGCTGCCGTCGCCGCTCCGATGCCCAAATCGGGTTTCTGTGCCAACGCTCAGGCCAAGGTCGTGGCGGCAGCCATTGCCGCCTCGCTGGAATCACGCCCCGCTCCCGAAGCGTACTGGACCAACACCTGCTATAGCCTGGTTGGCCCCGGATACGGCATCTCGGTGGCTGGCGTCTATCGCGTGCAGGATGGCGTCATTGCCGAAGTCGAAGGGGCCGGCGGCCTGAGCCCGCTGGGAGCCCCCGATGCCACTCGCGCCCTGGAAGCCGAGTACGCCGTCGGCTGGTATAACGCGATCTGCCAGGACACCTGGGGTACCGAGGCCTGACACCCTGGCGCAGCCAGGCGCTATACTGCTCGGCCATCTACGCTGAGCCATTGCGACGGGTCACCTGCGGGTGGCCCTTTTCGCTCGTCAACCCTTTGATTGTCATCACTTTAGCTTGAGGAGCCGTAGACCATGAGCCATACCGAGCTGGTCGTCTGGACGGGGCTGGCGATCGGCCTGGTCTTCGGTGCCGTTGGCCAGCTCTCCGGCTTCTGCCTGCTGCGTGGGCTTTCCAACGCCACCACGCTAGGCGATACGCGCAAGCTGCGCGCCTTCGTCCTGGCCATGGGCGTGGCCCTGCTCGGCAGCCAGGGACTGGCCGCGGCAAACCTGGTATCGCTCGACGCCTCGCTGTATGCGACACCCACGCTTTCGTGGCTGGCGGTACCCCTGGGTGGCCTGCTCTTCGGCTATGGCATGGCCCTGGCCAACGGCTGCGGCGCCCGCGCCCTGGTTCTGCTCGGCGGCGGCAACCTGCGCAGCTTCGTGGTGCTGGTGTGCCTGGGCCTGGCGGCCTACATGGGGCTGTCCGGCCTGCTTGCCCCCCTGCGCCTGTGGCTCGAGAGCGGCACCACCCTGACCCTGCCCACCCCCGACCTGCCACGGCTGATCGGCCTGCCCGGCTGGTTGCTGGCCCTTGTCGTGGGTGGAGGCCTGGCGGCCTGGGCATTCGCCGGACGGGACTTTCGCGCTTCGCCGCGCGACTGGCTTGGCGGCCTCGCCATTGGCACTCTGGTCCCAGCCAGCTGGTACACCACCGGCGTGCTCGGTTTCGACGACTTCGAGCCGGTACGCCTGGCCAGCCTCACCTTCGTCGCACCCATCGGCGAGTCGCTGCAGTACCTGATGCTCTCCACCGGCACTCGCCTCGGCTTCGGCGTCAGCGTGGTGGGCGGCGTACTGCTGGGAGCACTGGCCATGGCAGTGGCACGGCGCGATTTCGAGCTGCGCGCATTCGACTCCCCGGCGCACATGCTGCGCAGCATGGCCGGCGGGGCCTTGATGGGCACTGGTGGCGTCATGGCGCTGGGCTGCTCCATCGGCCAGGGCCTCTCGGGCTTTTCTACCCTGTCGCTCACCTCCTTCGTCGCCTTGGCGGGCATCGTATTGGGAGCCCGGATGGGAATCCGCGGGCCGCTGGCGCTGTCCAAGACATGACCCTACTGGAGGAATCCATGCATTCGTTTCGTTTCGCTCGTCAGGGCGTCTCTCGCCGCCGCCTGCTGCGCGACCTGGCCGTCGCCGGGGCAGGCCTTTGCCTTGCCACGCTCACCATGCCGGCGCTGGCCAGCGAGGCCTGGCAGCGCCTGGAAGCCGCCCAGCACCTGCTGGGCGACAGCGAACCCCGCACGCAGGGACTCACGCTCGACCTGCCGCATGTCTCCGAGGACGGCTCTGCGGTACCGTTGACGGTCAGTTTCGACGCAGAGCTGGATGAAGGCGACTACATCGCGCGGATCGACCTGTTCGCCAATGCCAACCCCTCGCCCGAGATCGCCACCTTCCGTCTCACCCCGCTGAATGGCAGAGCGGAAATATCCACCCGGGTGCGGCTCAACGAGACCCAGGAAGTGATCGCCGTCGCCACCAGCCACCAGGGCGAGCGCTACGTCACATCCCGCGAGGTGCGTGTCACCGTGAGCGGCTGTCTGATGCGCAACGGCGGAGAGATGCCGGACCCGCTCTCCAATCCGCGCGTCAGCGTCTCGTCCGAGCTGGCCGCGGGCGAACCCGGCGAGATTCGCACGCTGATCAACCACCCCATGGAGACTGGGCTGCGCGAAGACGACGATGGCGCCAGCGTGCCGCGTCATATCGTCGAGCACTTCAGCGTCTCGCTGAACGGTACTACCGCCTTCGAGGCAACGCTGCACCAGTCGGTTTCCGCCAATCCCTACCTGCGTTTCTTCCTCGCACCGCAGGAGAGCGGCGAGGCCGAATTCACCTGGCAGGACGACACCGGCGAAACGGCCCGGCATGTGGCTGAACTGAACGTTTCCTGAGCGATCCCGCCCACCTTGCGTGAAAGCGAAGACCCGGCCGATGGCCGGGTCTTCGCTTCATGCCATAGCAGGCGCTCAGCGCACGATCATCACCGACATTTTCGAGTGATGCACCACATGCTCGGCATTGGGGCCGAGCACGTAATCGGCGAACTTGCGCTTGTTGTGCGAGGCCATCACGATCAGGTCGACCCCGAGCTTCTTGGCCACCTTGACGATCGCTTCCCAGGGCGAACCGTCGACGATCACCGACTGTACCTTGATGTCGTCGGGCACATGCTCCTCGATGAAACGGTGCTGCGCCTGGGACAACGCCTCATGGGCCCTCTTGGCGAAGTCGCTCGGGAAGTAGGAGCCGACCAGTGGCATGTGGTAGTCCGGCAACACCGTCACCACGTGCAGCGAAGCCCCGAAGGTGCGGCACAGGGTCAGCGCCGTGGGCAGTGCCTTGACCCAGGAGGACTCCTCGTTGAGGTCCACTGACAGTAGAATCTTGTTGTACATCTTTCCCCCTCCTCAAGCGGCGTGAGCGGTCGATGGCTGCTGCTGGCGGCGTCGACGCTGCAGCAGCACCACCAGGCCGAACACCAGGAAGCCCGGAATCCACATCCACTCCTTGGCCCAACGATCCACCGGCGCCATCACCTCGATGATTTGCTGGTCGAAATCGAAGCCGAGATCCGCCGCCAGGCTGCCGAACTCGACGAGATCGACAGTGGCTTCATCGCCCTCGACCCACAGCTCCATGCCCAACCGCTCCATACGCTCTTCGGCCGTATCGCCTCGCGGCACCGGCACCAGAATATAGGTCGTCATGGAGTCGCCGAAGGCGTCCTCACCAGAAATTTGCACGCGTAGCTGGCTGCCATCGTCGACGGCGACCAATGCCTGGGCGAACTCGGCCGGCGGGATCGATTCGTAGGGGTCGTGGATGCGGTCCATCCAGTAGCCGGGGCGGAACAGGGTGAAGGCAACGAGCAGCAGCAGGACTGACTCGTACCAGCGGTTGCGCACCAGAAAGTAGCCCTGGGTACCCGCGGCGAAGATCAGCATGGCAATCGTGGAGATGATGAATATCACGACTCCCTGGAGCCACCCCACGTCGATCAACAGCAAGTCGGTATTGAAGATGAACAGGAACGGCAGTGCCGCGGTGCGCAGGCTGTAGTAGAACGCCTGGAAGCCGGTACGCAGCGGGTCGCCGCCGGAGACGGCCGCCGCCGCAAACGACGCCAGCCCTACCGGCGGCGTCACGTCGGCCATGATGCCGAAATAGAACACGAACAGATGCACCGCGATCAACGGCACGATCAAGCCGTTCTGCTGGCCCAGCAGCACGATCACCGGCGCCATCAGCGCCGACACCACGATGTAGTTGGCGGTGGTGGGCAGGCCCATGCCGAGGATCAGGCTGAGAACGGCGGTGAGCAGCAGGATCAGCATCAGGTTGCCCATGGCCAGGATCTCGACCACATCGGCGAGTACCAGGCCCACGCCAGTCTGCGAGACCGCCCCCACCACGATACCGGCCGTGGCGGTGGCGATACCGATGCCGATCATGTTGCGGGCACCGGCCACCAGGCCGTCCCACAGGTCGAGGAAGCCCTCCTTGATATCGGCTGCAAGCCGGCTGCGACCGCGGAAGAAGGCGGTAATGGGGCGCTGGGTGACCATGATGAAGATCATGAACACGGTGGCCCAGAAGGCCGACAGCCCCGGCGACAGGCGCTCCACCATCAGGCACCAGACCAGCACGATCACCGGCAGGATGTAGTGCAGACCCACCATTACCGTGGGCCGGGTCTGTGGCAGCGTGACCACCTGGGAAGTGGGGTCGTCGAGCTCCAGCTCGGGATAGAACGAGCCTAGCTTCAGCAGGCCCACATAGACCACGGCCAGAACCACGGCCACCACCCAGGGCGTGGCATCACCCAGGACCGGCTTGAGCCAACCGAGACCATAGTAGACGGCAAACGAGAGCGCCATCAGCAGGATCAAGCCTGTCAGGAAGCCGATCACCTTATTGAGGAAAGGTCGCACCGGGTTGCTCGAGGGCAAGCCCTTCAAGTCGGCCTTGAGCGCCTCGAGATGCACGATGTAGATCAGCGCGATATAGGAAATCAGTGCCGGCAGGAAGGCATGCTTGATCACCTCCACGTAGGAAATGCCGACGTACTCCACCATCAGGAAGGCCGCAGCGCCCATCACGGGCGGCATGATCTGGCCGTTGACCGAGGAGGACACCTCCACGGCACCGGCCTTCTCGGCCGAGAAACCGACCCGCTTCATCATGGGAATGGTAAAGGTGCCGGTGGTCACGGTATTGGCGATGGAGGAACCGGAGATCAGGCCGGTCATGCCGGAAGCCACCACGGCCGCCTTGGCCGGCCCGCCCTTGTAGTGGCCGAGCAGCGAAAAGGCGACCTTGATGAAGTAGTTGCCGGCACCGGCCTTGTCGAGCAGGGCGCCGAACAACACGAACAGGAACACGAAGCTGGTGGAAACCCCAAGAGCGATACCGAACACACCTTGAGTGCTCAGCCACTGGTGGTTGATCAAGCCATACAGGCTGACCCCGCGATGGGCCAGGATGCCCGGCATGTAGGGGCCGAACAGGGAATAGATGATGAACAGCGAGGCCACGATCGCCAGCGGCGGCCCCAGTGCCCGCCGGGTTGCCTCGAGCAGCACCACGATGCCAACCACGCCGACGATGACGTCCTGCAGGATCGGCGACCCGGGGCGCTCGGCGAGCTCGGCGTAAAAGAGGAACAGGTAAGCGGCACAGAAGGCGCCTACCAGCGCCAGCACCCAGTCCTGGATCGGAATGCGGTCGCGCGGCGAGCGCTTGAGTGCCGGATAGGCCATGAACGCCAGGAACATGGCGAAGGCCAGGTGAATCGACCGCGCCTCGGTGGCGTTGAAGACCCCGAAGCGGAACAGGAAAGGCAGCGGCGAGGCAATCCAGAGCTGGAACAGCGACCAGGCCGCCGCTATGCCGACCAGCAGCTTCCCGGGGGCACCCAGCGGCTTGCGCGCCCCGGTATCGCTCGAGGCAACCATATCCTCGAGATCGACCTCTGGCTTGTGTGGATTCGTCTTTTCGTTAGTCATTACCGTTGTGCCCCACGATCGCTATGGCTCATGAGATCGCCGACTCCAGGAAGCCGGTTCATTCCAAGGCCAGTGGCCAGCCCAAACGGATGCGCGGACCCCTAGGGTCCGCGCATCTCACCAGAGGGAGTCTTGACCCCTCAACGCCACATCACTCGATCCAGCCACGCTCACGATAATAACGAGCGGCACCGTCATGCAGAGGTGCGGTCAGGCCGTCGGAGATCATGTCCTCTTCGTTGAGGTTCTCGAACGCCGGATGCAGACGCTTGAAGCGATCGAAATTCTCGAACACCGCCTTGACGGTCTCGTAGATGACTTCTTCATCGACGGCAGTGGAACTGACGAAAGTCGCCGCCACGCCGAAGGTCTCGACGTCTTCGTCGTTGCCACGGTACAGGCCGCCGGGGATCACCGAACGGGTGTAGTAGGGGTACTCCTCGACCAGGGCATCGATCTCGTCGCCGGTCACCGGGATGAGACGAGCGTCGATGGTGGTGGTGGCCTCCTGAATGGAGCCGTTGGGATGCCCCACCACATAGACCATGGCGTCGATGTTGTTGTCAGCCAGGGCCGCGGCCTGCTCGGCGGCATCCAGCTGGGAAGCCAGCGAGAAGGTATCGGTATCCCAGCCCATGGCCTCCATCACCACGTTCATGGTATTGCGCTGGCCGGAGCCCGGGTTGCCGATGTTGACACGCTTGCCGGGGAAATCGGAGAAGTGCTCGATGCCCGAATCGGCACGCGCCACCACGGTCAGCGGCTCGCCGTGCATGGTGAAGACGGAACGCATGTCCTCCCAGGCGCCGTCGGATTCGAAGTTGGCTTCGCCATGGTAGGCACGGTACTGGACGTCGGACTGCACCACTCCCATGTCGAGTTCGCCGCTACGCATGCCGTTGACGTTGGCCACGGAACCGCCCGTGGACGGGGCGTTACAGCGAATGTTGTGCTCGTCGCTGCCGCGATTCACCATGCGACAGACCGACTGACCCACGACGTAGTAGACACCGGTCTGACCACCGGTGCCGATGGTAATGAATCGATCCTGCGCCACGGCCGGTGCAGAGAACATGGCGGCGCCCAGGAGCGCTCCGGAGAAGGCTGCCGCGGAGAAAGCATGGCGTTTCATTAACACACCTCATTGACGTTATTGGCTAGCTGTCATTGCTGACAAGCAAGATCCCTGAGTAGCCAGGCCTGAGGCAACTGGCTGGCGGAAACTACCGTTCCCCTCTACTTTAGCGAAAAAAACGTCGGAATGATGGGTCTTTTTCAACTGCCCTAATTTTAGTCTGCCTTTTCGTTTAGAGTGCGTTAATTCCTGATATGCATGACCCATGAGCATGCCTTACCGCCTGCCAGTCCCTTGCACTGGAGAGCCCCGCAGGCTACGCATCGTCAACCTGACAAGCCGCATCTAGGATGCCTTGAGGATCAGCTCCCGTTTCTCCTCTTTCATCGCCGCGAAGCCGCTCTCGAAGAAGAACTCGCGCTCACCCAGCGCGGGCTCCAGGTGATTGAGCCAGGTGGCCTGGTCGTCGTACCTGGCGAAGAAGGGGCGCTGTACCCAGTCGCTGTCGCGCCCCTGGATGAAGCGCAACACGAAGACCTTTTCGCCGTGGATCTCGGTCACCCCCTGGATCTCCACCTTGCCCGGATCGGCGGACATGGAGGGCCCCCGAGCGGTACGCGCCAGGCCCGGCACCTGTTTCATGGCCTCGCGGTAGATCTCCCAGGCACGCACCAGCGGCACCTCGAAGTAGTGGCGGGCGCCGGTGTCGCGCTCGACGAACATGTAATAAGGGATCATTCCCAGGCGCACCTGGGTGGTCCACATACGCGCCCACTGGTCGGCATCGTCATTGATGTGCTTGAGCAGCGGCGCCTGGGTACGGATCTCGGCACCGGTGGCGCGGATGCGACGGATCGCCTCGCGGCAGATGGGCGTCTCCATCTCCTTCCAGTGATTGAAGTGGGCCATGAAGGCCACGTGCTTGCCTGCCGCCGTCAGCTCGCGGAACAGCTCGAGGATATCCTCGGCGTCGGGGTCGGTGACGAAGCGATAGGGCCAGAAGGTCAGGCTCTTGGTGCCGATGCGGATGTCCTGGACGTGGTCCAGATCCGGGGCCATCAGCCCCTCCAGGTACTGGCGCAGGTGCTTGGCCTTCATCACCATCGGGTCGCCGCCGGTCATCAACAGGTCGGTGACCTCGGTATGCTCGGCCAGGTAGCGGTGCAGCGAACCCGCTTCGCTGGAGGCGAACTTCAGCTCCTTGTCGCCGACGAACTGCGCCCAGCGAAAACAGAAGGTGCAGTAGCTGTGGCAAACCTGGCCCTGGCTGGGAAAGAACAGCACCGTCTCGCGGTACTTGTGCTGCATGCCTGGCAGCGGCTCGCCGTCGAGCAACGGCAGGTTGAGATCCATCTGGCCTGCGGGATGCGGGTTGAGTTCACCGCGGATACGCTCAATCACCGGCTTCAGCTCCGCCGCATTGGCACCACGACGAACCAGCTCGGCCACCTCGTCGAAGTGTTCCGGCTTGAGCATCCCGCGCTGGGGGAAGGTGAGCTGAAAGACCGGATCCTCGGGGACATTGGTCCAGTCGATCAGTTCGTCGATGACATACTCGTTGACGCGAAACGGCAGCACCTGGCTGACCACCCGCATGTCGAAACGCAGGTCTTCAGGCAGTCGCTGAATCGCCTCGATCTTGTCCAGTTGGCGATGGGTATAGACCTTGAATTGGCGGGCCTCGAAGGCCTCGGCATTGGTACCGCCGAGATCGATGTTCACACGCTGGTTCATAGTCTCCTCCTGTTGTCATGAGCCCTGGCCTGCACTACGCACAAAAACGCCGTCACACCGGTCGCAGACCGGCGCAGCCGTGGCTTGTCGGGGGGAGCACATTGGTACCGCCTTGAAGGGAGAGATGCAAGTTTGTGCAGCGAACTGCAACGAATGTCACGGAATTTACGAGAAAGCGCAACGTTTCGTCTCACCAGCGCGGGGCTGGCCCTGGCCTTCCTGACGCGCTGAACTTGAACAAGCCCGCCCCTTCCCACCAGACTGAAATGACACGCTCCAGGAGAAGACGATATGACTGCGCAAGTGGAGTGCCGCCAGGGCGATATCGCCAACCAGCCCGATATCGATGCCGTAGTCAACGCGGCCAATGCAGAACTCCGGCCTGGCGGTGGCGTGGCCGGTGCCCTGCATCGGGCGGCCGGGCCGGAGCTCGACCGGGCCTGCCGCCCCCTGGCGCCGATCGAGCCCGGCCAGGCGGTGATCACCGAGGCCTTCGGGTTGCCCAACCGCCACGTCATCCACTGCCTGGGACCGGTCTACGGCCGCGACAAGCCAGAAGCGGCGCTGCTGGCCGACTGCTATCGCAACGCGCTCGAACTGGCCGAGCACCATGGCCTCTCCAGCATCGCCTTTCCTGCTCTTTCGGCGGGCGCTTTCGGCTATCCCCTCGAGGATGCCGCCCGAATCGCGCTCACCACGGTGCGCGAGACGCTGCCCCACTGCCCCGGCATCGAACGGGTGCGCTTCGTGCTGTTCGATACCGGCAGCGCCAAGCTTTTTCAAGACACCCTGGAAAGCCTACGCACGGTTTAAGCATCAGGGTTTTTCAGACGTTGTAGCCCAGGACCCTCGGCAACCACAGGGCAATCCCGGGAAAGATCGCCACCAGCGCCAGGGCACTGGCCATGGCCAGCACGAACAGCAGCGCCCAGCCCACGGTCTGCTCCAGTCGGATCCGGGCAATGTTGGTGGTTACCATCAGGTTGACCGCCACCGGCGGAGTGAACTGGCCGATGGCGATGTTCATCGCCAACAGGATGCCGAACCACACCGGGTTCCAGCCGAAGTGCTGCATCACCGGGATCAGGATCGGCATCATGATCAGGTAGATCGAGATGGCGTCGAGCAGCATGCCGGCGAGCAGCACCGCCAGCATGATCAGGATCAGCAGCAGCACGCCATTGTCGGTGAGACCGACGATCCACTCCGCCAGGTGGCGGAAGGTGCCGAGCATGGTACCGGCCCAGGCGAAGATCCCGGCCAGGGCGATGATCAGCATCACCACGCCGGAGATCACCGCCGCCTCGCCGAGCAGGCTCCACAAATCGCGCAGGTTGAGCTCACGGGTCAGGAACAGACCCACCAGGGCGCCATAGGCTACCGCTACCACGGCCGCCTCGGTGGGCGTGAACAGCCCCGAGCGCAGCCCGCCCAGGATCAGCACCGGGGCGAACAACGCCGGCAGCGCCTGCTTGAAGGTTTCGCCCACCTTGAGACGCTCGGCGCCTTCCACCGGCGCGCCGCCTTCCCAGCCGTAGCGCCTGGAAACCAGCAGCGCCGGCACCAGCAGCGCCAGGCCGGCCAGGATGCCCGGAAAGAGCCCGGCGGCGAACAGCGCCCGCAGGTCGACCCCGGGTACCACGATGGAGTAGAGAATCAATGCCACGGAAGGCGGAATAAGAATCGCCGTCGAGGCGGAAGCAGCGATCAGCGTCGCCGAGAAGGGTTTGGGGTAGCCAGCCTTGGTCATGCTCGGCAGCATTACCATGGCCACCGCCGCGGCATCCGCCGGACCTGAGCCGCTCATGCCGCCCATGATCATGCAGACCAGCACCGCCACCAGTGCCAACCCGCCATGGCGCGGCCCGATCAGGGCCTGGGCGAAACGCACCAGGCGCAGCGCCACCCCGGCTCGCTCGAAGATCAGCCCGGTCATGATGAACAGCGGAATGGCAATCAGCGGATACTTGGCAATGCTGTTGTAGGTATTGGTGCCAAGCGTCGCCAACATCTCCGGCGAGAGACCGGAGACGATACCCACCGCCCCGGCCAGGGCCAGCGAGAAGGCTACCGGCACGCCGGCGATCAACAGCCCGGCGAAGGCCAGGATCATCCACAGATCAGGGCTCATCGTCGAGCCTCCCGCGCAGGCGGTCGACGGTCTGCTGTATCAGTCGCACCAGCATGGCTGCCGAGAGCAGCGGCAGCCAGGCGAGGTACCACCACTGAGGCAGGCCAAGCCCCGGCGACAGCGACTGCCACTGGTACTCCTCCCAAGTCAGCTTGGCACCGAACCAGGTGATCAACCCCAGCACGATGGCGCCGCACAGGCCCTGGAACAGGATCAGCGCAAGACGCGGCCCAGCCGGCAGCGAACGCTCGAGCAGTCCGATACGAATGTGGCCATTGCGCCGCAGCGCCACCGAGGCGCCGGCGAAGGTCAGCACCACCAGCAGGAACACCGAGAACTCCTCGGTGAAGGCCAGTGAGCCACCGGTGACGTAGCGGGTAACGACGTTGCCCAGGCTGATCAGCGAAATGACGGCCAGCGCCAGCGAACCCAACCAGCGCTCGGGCCTGGCATCGGGAGAGAACTTCATGGCAGCCTCGTAGTGAAGGGCCCGGCTCCATTGGCGGAGCCGGGTCTAGACTATGCCTGACAACTGCCTGCGCTTGGTCATGCGGCGTTAAAAATCAGCTCAAAGTACTCATTTACAGCCCGTAAACTCCGTCTTTGGACTCGCGACATCCTTGTCGCTCGCTCTTCGAGCAGCGGAGCTGCCCAAATCGGCTTTCCTGCCGATTTGTCGCTGATTTTTGCCTTGCGACCCACAGGGATGTGGGAAGTGCGTTGGCCCGTAGGGAACGGGCCTAGCCCTGACCTTCGCTCGCCGACTTTTCAGGCACAGTCTAGGCGTTGATGGAGCTCAGCGCTCCTCGATGGCCTGGCGTGCAGCGTCGACCAGCTCAGTGCCGATACGCGGAATCCACTTTTCATGCACGCTCTGGGTGGCATTGACGAAGGCGCGATGCTGCTCCTCGGTGAGCTCCGTGACCTGCACGCCGCGCTCCTGGATGTCGGCCAGACGCTCGCTCTCCTGCTCGCGGGTCATGGCGATCTCCCATTCGCCGGCCTCGATGGCGGTCTCACGCAGGATCTCGCGCTGCTCCTCCGAGAGCGACTCCCACACACGCTGGTTGACGGCGAAGATCAGCGGATCGTTCATGTAGTTCCACAGGGTCAGGTACTCCTGCCCCACCTGATCGATGCGGGCCACGTCGAATACCGAGAGTGGGTTCTCCTGGCCGTCCACGGCGCCAGTGGTCAGCGCCGGCTGGGCATCGGTCCAGCTCATCTGGGTGGGATCGGCGCCCAGGGCGGTGAAGGTATCCTGGAACAGCGGCGAGCCCACCACGCGAATCTTCAGGCCGTTGAGGTCGCCGGGCTCGGAAATGGGGCCCCGCGAATTGGAAAGCTGGCGGAAGCCGTTCTCGCCCCAGGCCAGTGGGATCACGCCGCGGGACTCGATGGCCTCGAAGATCATCTCACCGGCAGTGCCACCGGTCACGGCATCGACAGCCGCCTCATCGGGCATGAAGAACGGCAGCGAGAAGAGGTTCAGCTCGGGCACCTGGGGCGACCAGTTGATGGTCGAGCCCACGGCCATGTCGATCAGGCCGGAGCGCATGGCGGAGAATTCGCGGGTCTGGTCGCCGGCCACCAGCTGCGAGTTGGGGTAGACACGCAGAGTGAGCTCCCCATCGGTGCGCTCCTCGACCAGCTCGGCCCACTTCTCCGCCGCCTGTCCCCAGGGGAAGGCATCCGAAAGCACGGTGGAAACGGAAAGCTCGCGTGCCTGTGCCGAGAGCGAAGCGGTCAACACGGCGGCACCGGCCAAAGCCGCGGCGATACGGGTAATACGGCTTGCTGAATTCATGACGTGTCCTTGCAACTGGGGCCGGTTCCCACAGGACCGGCCATGTTTATCGTTCTGGCGGGCATCGACGAGAGTTTCGCCACGCCTCGACATTCTACGATGTCGCGCGTTGAATGGTAGCCCGTTAACGAATAGAGGACGACGGGCGGGTACGAGACTGCTACGCTCGCCATGCCAATTTGACCAGGAACCTACCGTGCCACTGCGCGACTTGCTGCTGGGCCTTTCGATCGTGGCGATCTGGGCTCTCAACATCATCGTCATCAAGCTGGGTGTCGAAGAGCTGCCGCCGCTACTGCTGACGACCCTGCGCTTCCTGCTGGTGGCGGCCCTGCTGGTGCCCTTCCATCCCGTGGCGCGCCATCAGCTACCCTTCCTCATCCTGTTGTCGGCAACCTTCGGTACCCTGCACTTCGCCCTGCTGTTCATCGGCCTGGGACAGGCGGAGGCCGGCACCGGGGCGCTGCTGGTACAGATGGGCACGCCCTTCGCCACCCTGCTGGCGGTGATCTTTCTGGGCGAAAGGCTGAGCGCCAAGCGCCTGGTCGGGCTTGCGCTGTCGTTCGGCGGGGTGGTGGTTCTCGCCGGCGGCCCCAGCCTGCCCTCGCCACTGCCCATGGCCCTGCTGCTGCTTAGCGCATTCGGCTGGGCGGTATCGCAGCTGTTGATCAAGAAAGGACCCAATATCGCCCCCATGGGGCTGGCGGGCTGGACGGCGCTGTTCGCCGTGCCCCAGGTGGCACTCGGCTCCTGGTGGTTCGAGCACGACCAGCTCGACGCCATGGCGGCGGCCGGCTGGTTCGGTTGGGGCGCGGTATTCTATACCGCGGTGATGTCGTCGATCGTCGCCTACGGCATGTGGTACGGCCTGCTGCGCCGCCATCCGGTGAGCCGGCTGGCACCGCTGAGCCTGTTGGTGCCGGCGGGCGCCGTGATACTGGGCATCGTGCTGCTGGGGGAAAACCTCAATGCCTATATCGTGTTCGGTGGCGCCATGGTCATCGCCGGCGTGGCGCTGATCGTGATTCGTTTCCGGGCCTTATTCGGCCGTTGAGGGGCAGCCACCCTGGCGCCCCGGCCAGCTCACGCAGGCGCCCTCCTCGATGCCGTGCGCCTCGAAGTAGCCGGCGTTGACCTCCAGCGCGGCGTGGTACGTCGCGCCAGCCACGGTGACCGGGCAGTCGTAGGGGTTGCGCGAGGTGCAGGGCTGCATGGTATGCAGGGCGGCGATCCGCCCCTCGGCGTCGATGAAGGCGATATCCAGCGGGATGCGGGTGCGATACATCCAGAAGCCCGCCTGGGGCGGCTGTGCCGCTTGGTAGAGAAACAGCATGCCGGCGTGCGGGGCGAGGTGGTCGCGATCCATCAGGCCCTTCTGCCGCTCTGCCGAAGTGCGCGCCAGCTCCACCTCGAGCCGATGACGCTCATCGCCTGCGTGTATCTCCAGCGGCACACGCTCGTGGGAGGACGGCTCCCCGGCCGGCAGCTGCTCGACCAGCAGCAGCGCGAACAGGAGCGCCACGGCAGCCCCCACTCCCCCACGACGTAGCGAGCCGTGCACTAGCTTCATGTCATCTCCTCCGTGGACTCGTCGGGCAACAGGTGGATGCCGGCTGCCAGCAGCGAGAGCTGTACCCGCTCGCCGCGGACCAGGGCGTTGCGCCTGGCGGCATGGGTGGAAACATCGAAGCGCAGCGTCGCTTCGACATGGTCGACCTGCACCGCCAGCGTGGTGGTACCGCCCATGACGACCATCTCGCTCACCCGGCCAGTAACGGGATTCTCACCTTCGCCCCTGGAGGCACGGTCGCCCCGATGCAGCACCACATCGGAGTCGGGCAGGTACCAGGTAACCGCCTGGCCAGGGGCGAGACGCTCGAGCCCCTCGGCCACCTCGAGCGTAAGCGGCCCCCACTGCAGCCTGCGCTGACCCTGGCATTCCACCACACTACCGCTGAACAGGTTATGGCGATCCAGCAGGCGCGCCACCTCGGCGCTGGCCGGGCGGCGAAACAGCGTCTCGGCATCGCCCACCTGCAGGCTCTTGCCACCATGGAGCACGCATAGCCGGTCGGCAAGGGCCACGGCTTCGTCGAGGTCGTGAGTGACCAGCAGGATGGGGATGCGGATCTGCTCGCGCAATCGCGCCAGCTCCCGCTGCAGCCGGCGACGGGTGACCTGATCCACCGCCGAGAAGGGTTCGTCGAGCAGTAGCGCCTGGGGCTCTCGCGCCAACGCCCGGGCCAGCGCCACCCGCTGCCGCTGCCCGCCCGAGAGCTGCGATGGGTAGCGCCCGCCCAGCCCCTCCAGGTGCATGCGGGCGAGCCAGCGCTCGGCTTGTGCGGCACGCTGTGCTGCATCGAGGTGCCCCAGTGCCACACGGACGTTGTCGCGCGCAGTGAGGTGCGGGAACAGCGCATAATCCTGGAACACCAGGCCGACGCGGCGTTGCTGTGGCCGCAGATCGAAACCCGAGACGGTATCGAACCAGATGTCCTGGCCACAGGTGATACGCCCCTCCTGCGGTTTCATCAGCCCGGCAATGGCGCGCAGCAGCGTAGTCTTGCCGCTGCCTGAGGGGCCGACCAGCGCCAGCAGCTCACCGGCATCGCAATGGAAGCGGGCCTCGAGGGGGATGGGGCCGATTTGCTGCAAGGCGACTTCCAGCCGTCCGGAGGCAAGCAGCAATTGTCCGCCGCCTCCCGGCATGAGGTCGGCGCTACGCTCAGACACGACGCCACCGCCTGCGGCCCGCCAGGCCGTATACCACACCGATGGCGACGAAGGAGACCAGCAGCAGCATGGCCGACATGATGCCGGCCCCGCGCTCGTCGAAGGCCTGTACCCGATCGTAGATGGCGATGGCCAGGGTACGCGTCTCGCCGTCGATGGCCCCGCCCACCATCAGGATCACGCCGAATTCACCCAGGGTATGGGCGAAGGTCAGCGCCAGTGCCGAGATCACCCCCGGCCACACCAGCGGCAGTTCGATACGCAGGAAGGTCTGCCAGGGCGAGAGGCCGCTGCACCAGGCCGCCTCGCGCAGATTGGCGGGCACCGCCTCGAAAGCGCGCTGGACCGGCTGCACGGCGAACGGCAGGTTGGCCACCAGCGAGGCGAGCAGGATGCCGGTAAAAGTGAAGTTCAGCCCCTCGCCGGTGAGGCGATGCCACAAGGCGCCGAACGGCGCGTCGCGGCCAAAGCTCATCATCAGATAAAAGCCCAGCACCGTGGGCGGCATTACCAGTGGCAGGGCGACCAGCGCCTCGCACAGCGGCTTGCCGCGAAAGCGGGCCTGAGCCAGGGTGCGCCCCAGCCACAGCCCCACGGGCAACAGGAACAGACAGGTCAGCAGTGCCAGCTGCAGCGAGACCGACAGCGCCGTCCAGTCCATCAGCTCGCCTCGCTCCCTTCAACGTTCTCTTCGCCGCTCTCGTCGTCAGCCTCGCCGGGCAGGCGGAACCCGTAGCGCGCCAGGATCTCGCGGGCTTCGTCCAGTTGCAGCCAGGCATAGAAGGCCCGGGCGGTATCGCCGGCCCCCTTGACCAGTGCCATGCGCTGTACCAGCGGCGCATGCCAGGCTTCGGGAATCAGCACGAACTCACTGCGCTCGCCGAGCTCGGGGGCCAATGCCAGGGACCAGGCGACGAGACCGCCGCGCGCGTCGTCGGAGAGGGCGAACTGGGCCGCCTGGGAGACGTTCTCGCCGAGGATGCGCAGCGCCGCACTTTCCTCCCACAGGCCGGCTTGCTCCAGCGTCTGGCGTGCCGCTACGCCGTAGGGCGCATGCTCGGGGTTGGCCAGGGCGATACGCGGCCGGCCCTCGCCCTGGGCATGCGCCGCCAGCGCTTCGCGCACCCCGGCCAACGGGTCGTCCTCCTTGGGCAGATCGTCGCGCCCGGCCCGCTGCAGCCAGGCCAGCCGGCCGATGGCGTAGACGACGCCTTCATCCTCGGTATGCCCCTCGTCATGCAGCGCCAGCACATAGCTTTCGTCAGCCGAAAGATAGAGTTCGAAGGGTGCCCCTTGGGCGATCTGACGGCGGAAATTGCCTGATGAGCCGAAGTTGAGGCGCAGTGGCTGGCCGGTCTCGGCCTGGAAGCGCTCGGCGGCATCACGCAGGGCGAACTGCAAATCCGCGGCCGCCGCCACCGTGGGTGCCCCGGCCACCACCGGCGGCGACAGCAGTACCAGCCAGCCCAGCAGCACGGCAATCAGCCATCGCGTCATGATCGATTCTCCCGGTGGTCACGTCCCTGCGGCCATCGGCCGCCCATGGCCGGCATTGTCGGCCATGCGGACGGACGGGGACAAGCCGGGGCCCCGGCAAGCCGACAGCCATCGGCTTGTATCTTGAGGCAGGTCAGCTCAACCGGCGCGTTGCTGGCCCAGGATCGCCATCAGGTCGATGCTGGCATCCCGGGTGCTCAGGTCGAGCAGGTTCTCCAGCGCCAGCAGGTGATCATCGATGCAGCGGCGGGCCGCCTCGGGTTCGCCCACGCGCAGGTGCCTCAACAGGCGGACGTGGTCCCCTTCCAGATAGCAGGAGGCGAGCCCGGCTCGCTTGTAGAGGGCGATGACGATGGAGGTCCGCAGGATCAGATCGGTGAGCATGGCACCAAGCACCCGGTTGGGTGACAGCTCGGCCAGGGTATGGTGGATGGCCAGCGAGTGCTCGATGCGCGCCGGCTCGTCGTGACCGGCATGGGCATCGATCTCCTGCTGCACCTGCGCCTCCAGCAGCGCCAGTTGCGAGGCCTCCAGCCGACCGGCCAGCAGCGCCGCCACCTCGCCCTCCACCAGGCGCCGGGCAGCGAAGGTCTCGCGTGTCTCCTCGATGCTCGGTGCCCGCACCCGCGCCACCTGGTTGGGCTGCTGGCTGACCACGTGGTCGGCGGCCAGGCGGGTCAGGGCCTTGCGCACCACCGAGCGGCTGACGCCGAAGATCTCGCCCAACGCCACCTCGGGCAGCCGGGTGCCCGGCGGCAGACGCTGGGTCAGTACCGCCTTGCGGACCTTGTCGACGATCTGCTGATCGCTGATGCGTCCTCCCGCCCTGACCTCGGCCAGGACCTCCTCGTGCCAGGCATTGCTCATGGTCTCCCCTCTTACCTACCGCCGCCCCGAGAGGCACCTTCGCATGTTTCTCGGCAGATGACCACAACCCGACGCAACATTGTATACAACATGGGTTTCGACACGCCCTATCGCCCCGTCCAGCAGGCGTCAGCCAGCATTTCCGTCACCGCCGCCGGATACCGCCTCGAGCGCCTTCTGGAGTTCCGTGGCGCGGCTGCGCAGTGGGTCGAAGGCCTGGGCGGCGCCTGCGAATTCGCCCGATTTCGCCAGGGCCTCGAGGCGCTGCGCCGCGCCCCCGAGCGCCTGGCCACCGACGACCAGGGCCGACCCCTTGAGGGTATGCGCCGCCCGGCGCAGGGTCGCGGCGTCTTCCCGGGCGATGGCCTCCTCGATCTCCTGTATCAGCCTGGGGCACTCTTCCAGGAACAACTCGACCATCTCGCTCAGCAGTCCGCGGTTGCCCTCCAGGTTCTGCAGTGCGCCCTCCATATCCAGGCAGGGAAGCGCCTCGATATCACCACTCGGCGCATCTCCCGTCGGCGCCGGAGGCTCGTGCGATGCCCCGCCGGGCGCCAGCGCCTCGACGGCCCGGAACAGTTCGGCGGCCCGGAACGGCTTGGTGACATAGTCGTCCATGCCCGCGGCGAGACAACGCTCGCGGTCCTCCTTGGTGGCACTGGCGGTCATGGCCACGATCGGCACATGCTCACCGCTCTCGCGCTCTCGCTCGCGGATCGCCCGCGAGGCGGCGAGGCCATCCATCACCGGCATGTGAATGTCCATCAGCACCACATCGAACGCTTGTCGCTCGACGGCCTCCAGGGCTTCGGCACCGTTGCGGGCCAACTCGACCTCGTGGCCACGCTGGGTCAGCAGATCGATGGCCACCCGCTGGTTGGTGAGGCCATCCTCCACCAGCAGCACCCGCCGAGCGATCCAGTCGCCGGGAAACTCGTGGGAAACGGGCACCGCCTGACCGTTCGCGATGGCGACGCCCAGCGCCTCGGCGACGGCATTCAGCAGCTCCGACTGCTTGACCGGCTTCATCAGCAGGCGTGCAATGCCCAACCGACGACGCAGCGCGGCATCGCCGCCGCGCATGCCCGAGGAGAGCATCAGGATCCGCATGGCGGTCAGTTCGGGCCGTTGGCGCAACCTGTCGGCGAGCTCGTAGCCGTCCATGCCCGGCATCATCACGTCGAGCAGGGCGAGCGGAAAGGGAGACTCCACGGCACGCTCGACGACCTCGAGGGCCTTTTCACCATTGGCCACCGTGGTGGGCCGCATCCCCCAACTGGCCAGGATCTCCTCCAGAATCATGCGGTTGGTGCGGTTGTCGTCCACCACCAGCACGCGCTGGCCATGCAGCCCCAGCGGCTGCCGGGAGGCCTCATCCCGCTCCACCGGCAAGTGGAAGTCGACGCTGAACGAGAAGCTGCTGCCATGCCCGCCCGGGCCGCTGGCGAGCTGGATCCGCCCCCCCATCATCTCGACCAGCTGGGCGGCGATGGAGAGCCCCAGGCCGGTGCCACCATCGCGGCGGGTAGTGGAGCTGTCGGCCTGGCCGAAGGCCTCGAAGACCCGCTCACGCTGCGTCTCGGGAATACCCACGCCGGTATCGCGCACCTCGAAGGCGATCCGCGCACGGTCCTCGTCGAGTGCCTCGAGGCCCAGGTCCAGCACCACCTCGCCGGTCTCGGTGAACTTGATGGCGTTACCGACCAGATTGACCACCACCTGGCGCAGGCGCACCGGGTCACCTAGCAACCAGTCGGGAATCTCCGGTGGGATATGCACCGCCAGCTCCAGCCCCTTCTCGTCGGCACGCAGCGCCAGGGTCTGCAGGGTATCGCCCAGGGTGTCGCGCAGGTGGAAGGCCACGATCTCGAGCTCGAGCCGCCCTGCCTCTATCTTGGAGAAGTCGAGGATATCGTTGATCAGCCCCAGCAGGGTATCCGCCGACTTCTGGATGATCGCCACGTACTCCGCCTGCTGCTCGGTGAGTTCGGTACGCTCGAGCAGTTCGGCCACGCCGATCACGCCGTTCATGGGCGTGCGGATCTCGTGGCTCATGTTGGCCAGGAATTCGCTCTTGGCCAGGCTGGCCTGCTCCGCCGCATCCCGGGCGCGGCGCAGCTCGTCCTGAGAGCGGCGCAGCTCCACGGCAGTGGTCTGGAGCTCGGCGGTGCGCTCGTCAACCAGTTCCTCCAGGCGATGACGGTGCTGCTCCAGCTCGGTGATATCCGAATAGACCGCGACATAGCCACCATCGCCGGTACGATGCTCGCTGATCTGGACGCACATCCCGTCGCTGCGCACGAACTGATAGGGAGCGGTGGGGTTGCGATGCGCGGCGAGACGCTCGGCGACCCAGGCCTCGCTCGTGGCATATCCCGGGGGCGTAAAGCCACGCTCGGCCACGGCCCGCAGCAGGTCTTCGAAGCTCAACCCCAGCTCGACCACATCGCCCGGCGTGACGAAATGCTCCTTGAAGCAGGAGTTGTAGAGCACCAGCCGGTCGTCGGCATCGAACAAGGCGAATCCCTCGGCGATGGATTCGAGCGCTTCGGTGAGCTGGTCGTGGGCCGACTCGGCCCGGGCCTGGGCCTCCTCGGTGAGGCGCACCTGGGCCTCCAGGTGCTCACGCTGGGCCTCCAGCTCGGTGATATCGGTGTAGATGGCCGCCACCCCGCCGTTGCCGGTGCGCCGCTCGCTGATGCGCAGCGTGCGGTTGCCGGTAGGGACCGTGAACGGCGGGCCCGGATTGCGGCGCTGGGAGAGACGCCAGGCGATCCACGCCTCGGGGTCGCGGTCGCCGATGTCGACGATACCCCGCGTGACCACCGTGCGGATCAGGTCCTCGAAGCGCATGCCCGGCACGACCATCTCAGGCACCCCCGAGTACTCCCGGAACCGGGAGTTGCAGGCCACCAGGATGTCGTCGGCGTCGTAGAGGGTGAAGCCCTCGGAGATCGCCTCCAGGGCCTCGAGCAATTGCTGACGCTGCAGGCAGCAGGGTGCTATCTCTCGCGGCCGTTCGGACTCCGTGGTCATGTGCTGTCCCCCCTCATTCCAGACCGATCGACTGCCGCGCGGCTATGAGTCTGTCGGGTTTGACCGATCGTCGCGAGAGACACGGGTTTCGCAGTAGATTAGTGTTAAATCCGACAGGCTCCTAGGGAAAGACGCCGCGCAGCAGCTTGGCTTCGGTGACCCGCGACACCCCTTCGATCAGCGCCGCCGTGCGCATGTCGATCCGCTCGGCCTGCGCCCGGCGCAGGGTGCGCTGGAAGGCATCCAGCAGGATCGCCTTGAGCCGCCCGTTGATCTCGTCCAGCGTCCAGGTCAGGTTCTGCATGCCCTGCACCCACTCAAAATAGGACACCGTGACGCCGCCAGCGTTGCCGAGGATGTCGGGCAGCACGAAGATGCCCCGCTCGTGGAGGATATCGTCGGCCTCGAGCATGGTCGGCCCGTTGGCGCCCTCGGCCAGCAGCCGGCAGTTAATGTCGGCGGCATTCTCCACCGTGACCTGATTCTGCAGGGCCGCCAGCACCAGGATGTCGCAGTCGAGCTCCAGCAACTCCTTGTTGCCGATCGGCTCGGCATCCGGAAAACCGCCCAGCACCCGGTGCTGGGCGACATGGGCTTCCAGTGCCTCCACCGACAGGCCCTCGTGGCGATGGAGAGCGGTGGAGACATCTCCCACCGCAATGATCTTGACGCCCAGCTCCGCAAGGAAGCGCGCCGCATGGCTGCCCACATTGCCGAAGCCCTGAACCACTGCGGTCGACCCGGCGAGCTCGAGCCCCAGGTGCGCCGCCGAGGCCTCGATCAGGTAGACCAGGCCGCGCCCGGTGGCCTCCTTGCGTCCCAGCGAGCCCCCCAGCACCACCGGCTTGCCGGTGACCACCGTCGGCACCGCATGCCCCATCTGCTGACTGTAGGTGTCCATCACCCAGGCCATGACCTGTTCGTCGGTGCCCAGGTCCGGGGCGGGGATGTCCTTGTCGGGGCCGATCATCTCGATGATCTCGGTGGTGTAACGGCGCGTCAGGCGCTGCAGCTCCGAACTGCTGAGCGCGGTGGGGTCGACCCGCACACCGCCCTTGGCGCCACCGAAGGGCAGCCGCATCAGGGCGCACTTCCAGGTCATCCAGGTGGCCAGGGCCGCCACCTCGCCCAGGGTCACATCCTGGTGATAGCGGATGCCGCCCTTGGTCGGCCCCATGGTGAGGACGTGCTGGACCCGGTAGCCGAATACCGTCTCCACCTGGCTGTGATCGTCGCGCAGGAAGGGGAAGGAGACCATCTGGGCGCGCTGGGGGAACAGCAGGCGCTGGCGCACGTTGTCGTCCAGGTTCATGTACTGGGCAGCCTTGAGGAATTGCTGCTGGGCCAGGCGAAACATCGGCGAGTCCCATTCGCCGCCCCTGGCCCGGGCCCGGGCCAGGGTGTAGCGAACCGCACGCCCCAGGGAGGCGCCCTTGAGATGCGACTTGACCAGGTAGTCGTAAGCCCCCGACTCCACCGCCCGGGCCGCCAGCTTGACGTCATCGAGGCTGGTGAGGATCACCACCGGCACCTGGGGCGCCACCAGGCGGACTCGCCACAGGGTCTCCAGCTCCTGGCTGTCCGGCAGCACCAGGTCCAGCAGCACGAGATCCACGTTGCCCTGGGCGAGGCGCATCAGGCCGGTGTCGAGACGCTCCACCGCCTCGACGTCGCACCGCAGCTGAGTGTCGGCCTTGAGCAACTGCTGGATCAGGCGGCGATGCAGCGCATTGTCCTCGATCAGCAGCAGGTGTATGGGGGTGGCGGACATGATCGAAGCCCTCGCGGTGAGCCGAATCCGACCAGAGCATCCTGAACCCGTCCGGTGTCCGACGACCCCGGGCGGGTCCCGTTAGCCTAAGCGTAGGCCAAGCCCGCACGATCGGCGCCGTTCTCCGCTACGTCACATCGAGTATTTTCAGGGTGTTGGTGCCGCCATGAGCGTTCATGTGGTCGCCCCGGGTCAGGATGACATGATCTCCCGGTTCGGCAATCCCCTTCTCCACCAGCAGCGCCAGCGCCCGGTCGTTGAGTTCGCCGGCCGCCATCATGGTGGTGTCGAACGGCAGCGAGACCACCCCGCGGTAGAGCGCCATGCGGCGCTGGGCGATGGGGCTGTGGGCCAGCCCGACGATGGGCAGCCCCGAGCGGATGCGCGAGGCGATCAAGGGCGTGTAGCCGGTGGAGGTCATGCAGGCGATGGCGGCCACCCCGGTGAGGTGGTTGGCAGCGTAC
>NZ_JBRBAI010000021.1:0-41206 GCF_052806135.1 Billgrantia sp. Q4P2 | reverse complement strand
TATCTGCCGCCGAAGCGATCGAGACCATGCGCCGGCGTGGCGCCTCGCCCTTCCCCCCACCGCGCCAGGCCGCCTCGGTGCCGCCATCCCTGGAGACCATCCCCGAGGGCGGTGAGGCGGCAGCGCTATCTGTCGAAGCAATCGAGACCATGCGGCGGCGTGGCGCCTCGGCCTTCACCCCTCCGCGCCAGGCCGCCTCGGTGTCGCCATTCCTGGAGACCATCCCCGAGGGCGATGAGACGGCAGCGCTTTCGACGCCCGAGATCAGCCGGGACTCCTCCAGCCTATCCCGTCGCCCCTCCGGCACACCTCCCGGTACCAACCGAGCCTCTTCGCCGGAGGGCATGAACGATGCTCTCCGCCCGCCTCGGCTGAGCGTGGAGAAGGAGAATGGCCAGTTGATGATCGCTCCCGAGACCCCGGCCCCTGTTGCCACCATGCTCAAGGAGACCCTGGGCAAAGCCTCGCAAAGTTACGTTGCCCACGAATCCCAGCAGGACGACCGGCAACAATATCTGCTCGACAGGACAGGCCGCGTCTTCCAGGTGTCGACCGATCCCCGGGCCGGTCTGGTCGCCCTGCACAGCTCCACGGCCATGCTGGATGCCGAGCAGCCCCCCGCGTCACTCTTCGGCCATCTCAGTGAGGCAGGTCTCCCCACTGGCGACCGCAACTATCTGGCATTGGCGACCGGCATCCATCGCGACGTTAATGGTGATCACTGGCGAGTCCATGATGACAAGCTGCACAAGCTATCGAGCGAGAGGCAATGGCATCCCGACCGGCCCGACATCAACAAGCTGGCCCCAGGAAGGGACGGTGGACTGTATGGCCTTCAGTCGTCGACGCAGATCATCGATCTTGCCACTGGCCGCGGTAGTGAAACGACTCCCCACCCCATTGCCGCATTCACTATCGACCGGCAGGGAGAAGTTGCCCAGGTACTGAAGCCGGATAACGGCGGAAATAACTTCCTACGCTTGCTCCCGTCTCTGGGAGCAAGCCCCGAACAAGCCCTGGACGTCACGCCACGCTACGCCCCCGACACTCCCATACCCGGATTTAAAAGCTCCGATGTTCCGGAGCTGACCAGCATCGCCTTCTCCGAACGGGCCCTGTTCGCCATCGATAAGGAGAATCGGGTATTGATGGCGCCATTGCCGCAACAGGGACAGACTGAAGTGAATTTTCAAGCCCTTCCCCAGGCCGAACTACAGAATGCCTTGGGCAAGGACATCCAGTTCGTGGGCTTCACCCACCACGGCGACGGTGAGCTGTCGCTCCTGAGCAAGGATCACAGTGGCCAGGGCCAGCTGCACGTCGGGCCCCTGGATGCGTCCGGCAAGGCATTCCGCCCAGGCTGGAACCTGTCCGATATTTTGCATATCGACAGCCGTCGTGGCCTCGACGTCGCACCGGACGGCATGAGACTGCAGGAGTTCAACCATGCTGGCCAGTTGGGCCTGGCTGACGGCAAGCTCTACGCCAAGGACAAGTTGACCCAGCAGTGGAGCCAGGTGGGTAAGAAGATCGATGGCCTCCAGCGTGGCCTCGATGGACAAGCCTACGCCCTGCAAGAAGGCAAGCTGAAAAAGGTTGGCGTGGAAGAGAAATCGCCTGTCATCGGCTACGGCGATAGCAACGTGTTCACACTTACCCAGACACGCGGCAAGGCGACGCTGAAGGATGGCCCCAAGAACGCGCCGAAAGAGACCCTCAAGGCGGCGGCGGTGCTCGGTCAATACCGCCACGTCACGCTATCCGAGGCCGGCAAGCTGCGTTATATCGATGTGCGCCCGGGAACCAGTAGTGAGAAGCATCCCCCCGTCACCATCGGTACTCAAGGGCTGGAGGGCGAGATCCGGCAATTGAGCGTCGATAAGAACGAGCGCCTCTTCGCCCTCACCTCGGAGGGCAAGCTTTACAGCCTGGCCGCCAGCGACTGGCAGAAGCCACGGTTCACGACTCCCGCAGCGACCTGGCAGCCGGAGAGCCTGCCGGAAGGCACGGGCGATCTGGCTGGCGCGACACTCTCCAGTTCGCGCGATTACCATGGCGAACTGATCCTTGCCTCGGGGGAACGCCTGAAACGACAGGATCATGGCTGGGTAACCCAGGCGTCAGAGAGGCAGGAGGCGCCAACCACCAGCGCCAGGGACCGAATGTTCAGTGACGTCATCCAGGCAACCACCATGTTCAAACCATCGGGCATGCTGCCAACCGTCACTGCCAGCACCGAGGTGTTCGGCATCTCGGAGCTGGAGTCCACCGATGTCAGCAATCGCTACCGCAATCGCCTGTCGGCCGTTGTGTTCGAGCCCAGTTGGAAAACGCCCCGCCCGATCAAGACCGCCACCAATTTCGTCCAGCATCGCTGGCAGGGGCGCGAGGGCCTGCGCCCGCTCTATGAGCAGGAAAGCGCCCTTTTCAAGCAGCTGGATGCCATCAATACCCAGCTCAAGTCAGGCTTGGCCCCGGAGCGAGGCTTGGCGCCGGAACACCGTGGCATGGACCTGAAGACCCGTTTGCAGCGCCTGGACCTTGGCCCCGCGGGCAGCGAGCTGAAGGAAGCGCTGGAATCCTTCCGCGAAAGCCTGGAACTCAGCGCACGAAAGCAGTTGATCAAACTGGGCAAGCACCAGGGCGTTCTGGACCGTGGCGGCAAGCTCAAGACCGACTACCAAACCCCGAAACTGAAGAGCAGCATCCAAGCATTCAATCCCAACCGCTCCGGCCATGACCTCAGCAAGGAGCTGCTCGCCCTCTGGCAGCACTGCCCCGCCTCGCCCGACAACGATGTCGGTCAACTGTTGAAGGATTTCCGTAAGACCGGAGTCAACATGAGCCACCAGGCGACCGATGTTCCCCTAGGTCGACGGCGCGACCCCAATGACAAGATGGCCCTCAGCAAGTCTCGCCTGGCACTCGATACCTTGACCTTGCTGGAGCTCGATCAACTGGTGAAGGAAGCCGAACGGATCCCCGATCAGGGAATCGCTCCCAAGCAGTTGAACGGTCTCAAGCATGAACTCGCCCAGCTACGCGACCACCGCTACGAAAACCACCGGGCCAAGTATTACACCGACCATGGA
The DNA here is from genome assembly GCF_052806135.1 of Billgrantia sp. Q4P2. Taxonomy (NCBI): domain Bacteria; kingdom Pseudomonadati; phylum Pseudomonadota; class Gammaproteobacteria; order Oceanospirillales; family Halomonadaceae; genus Billgrantia; species Billgrantia sp. Q4P2. Next base: position 38,114 of record NZ_JBRBAI010000021.1, on the reverse strand, counting down.
ATGTCGGGCCATCATGATGTCGAAGGGCGATACGATACCGCCAAGGCCTTCATCAAGGCCTTCAGCAACCCCAGGCACAGCATCAATCTGGTCGCCAGCGCGGCGCTGCGCAGCGAAAGCCAACAGGATCTGAACAGCAACCTGAAGGCGATGCTGCATAGCCTGAAGCCCAGCGATGACGTGATGTTCACCCGGAACTACGGCGTTTCCGTCACTCCCAGCATCATTCCGACACTAGGCTTGTCCATTCTCATCCCCATCGGCGGTACTCTCAATCAACAACGCAACTACGTCATAGAGTTCAACGGCGTTGAAGATGGCGTGGAAATCAACCTGAGCCGTAACCTCCAACACTCCATCAGCATCGGAGTGGGTGTCTTTGATACTCCTGAAGGCGGAGCCCTTGCCGCCAGTGCCAACCTGGCGGGCAAAGCCAGCAGTGCCGATCATAACGAATTCATCTTCAAGCTTCATGGCAAGGACATCGATAGCTTCGTCGATGGCCTGACCAGTGGTCAGATAACTCCGGATGAACTGGTCGACAAGGGACTGGAGCACGTGGCCATGCACGGCAGGAAATGGGAGTTCAACCTCGACCTGTCAGCCAGTCTCGGTGGCCGGCTCGATCACGTGCTTACCGAAGAAGGGAGCAACACAGGTGTCACTCTTCGCGGCGCCGGTGCAGCATCCGCCAGTCTCAACCTGTTCTCCACCAAGCGGGATAACCTTCATTATGAGGGGATCGAGAGCACCAAGCACCGGACCAACAATACGACCGGCTTCCTCAACAATGCCTCTCTTACCGTCGGAGCGACACCAACCCTGAGTGTCTTTCACGAGGCAGGTGACGTTGGAATTCCCGTGAATATCCCCACACCCGCCAACCTGACCCTATCGATCGACAACTCGGTCAAGGTACGCGGTGAAATGCAAACCAAAAGGGCCGAGCCGATCACCAGCGAGGCGTTCGACAAGCTCATCGACAGCCTGACCAAAGCATTCCCTGATCCCGGTAGCCAAAGGCTGCTGGATGGAATCAAAAACCTGGCCATGCCTGACAAACCTGACGCGCTCGACTCTGCGGCTTCCCCCCAATCATCCGGTTCGGACAGCCCAAGCGGCTCGAGCCAGGAGAGAGTCGGTGAGAAGCTCACCCTCCTCAAACAACATTTCCTGAATCGCGAAGCGGTGACGCCTCACAATGATAGCCAGTACGCTGCCCTGCGCAGCCTCGAATCCACCTCCCTCCAGCACCAGGCCGCCCGCGGCCATGGAGAAGTGATGTCCGCCGCCAAGATGGTCGTCTCCCACGCCAACCCCCACCACCTCGACCACCAGGGAGTGCTCAACTTCCTCGTCTCCCTGGTTGCGCCATCACGCAAGGATGCCCTGGCCAGCCAGATCGGCGAGATGATGAAGAACGACCCAACCTTCGCCACCCTCATCAACGATATCCGCAGCAAGCCGAACTGCTACACCTGGGTCACCCTGGAGTTGAAGGACGACGTGCGCCATCGCCTCGAGGAGAGCTTCCTCGAGGGCAAGACCAGCCTGAGCAAGGTCAAGGCGGCCTTGAGCGATCCGCAGAACCGCCGCCTCAAGTCCATCACCCTTCTGGAAACCGGCCAACACAAGGAGGGTTTCACCTTGCCAACCCCATTGGTCAGTGGTTCCCACTCGGCCAGTGTCTACATGGAGCGGTCGGCGGGCACCATCGAATTCACCTATGGTGCCGACCAGGACACACCCCGCAGTTACGCCCTTAGCGGTGAGGCAGCCTCCTCCAAGCCGGAGATCGCCAGCGCCATGACCGCCCTCAAGCAACAGGGGCTGGATATCCGTGACCAATGACGCGCCTTCCCAGCGCGGCTGACCTTTGTCGCCGCTTCGAACGGCTCGCGTGGGTACCGCAGGACCCCATCCTCCGAGCCTGGCATTCAAACAGCATCAACAGCAAGGAGAGACCATGACTCCCCATCAGCACAAAGCCAACCATTTGCTCCAGCACTTCGCGCAAGCCATCCACACCCCATTGCAGTTGAAGGATGGCGTCTGCGCACTGTTCGACGCCCAAGGCATCGAAGTGGCCATCATCGAAGTCCCCGAGCACAGTGACAGTGCCATTTTCCACGGCGCTCTGCTGCCCCTTTCCAGCGATACCCCACCCCAGGCGCTGCATCAATTGCTGCGGCTCAATTTTGAAATCAGCGCCATGCAAGGCTGCTGGCTGGCCATCGACGAGCAGGACAAGCTGTGCCTCTGTTACGTCCTGCCCCTCGACAGGACCGACGAGCAGCACTTCGGCGATAGCCTCAACTGCTTCATCGCCCAGGTGAAGGACGTGCGCGCCTACAGCGCTGAGGTCTTGCGTCACGCCGCCGCCTGATCTGCCGCTTCCGGCGCACCTTATCGCTGCTCCATCCTATCGACCGGTTCTTCTCGACAAGTGCTTCTCGACAGTCTCTTCCACCGCCTCTCCCCCATGCAAAGCGAGCCGGTGGAAGAGAGGGAGTGGTGCCTCAAGGCCCTGACGCCGCCCAGGCGCGCAAACGCTCGGCCCCTTCCAGCCAGGCGGCATGGCCATCACTGTCTTCGGCAGCCGGCATCCAGCTCAACACCCAGCCACCGGCACCGTTGCTGCTGACGAAGGTGTTGTCCAGATCGGCCATATCGGTATAGCGCCGCTCCAGCAGGGCAAGGAGACGCTCAGGGGATTGTCCCATGGCGCCTATCTCCAGTTGCAGCATCACGCCATCGGCGGAACGTCGAAGGGCGAGGCGCATCCCCTCGCCCAGCTCCAGTGCCGGCGGTGAACCTTGGAGAGCAGCTTGCAGCCACTGCTCCAGCACACCGTCATTCGACATACTCAGTCTCCAAGGGTATAGCTCGTGGTGTCCTGGTCTTCCGGCAAGCCGCCTCGCATGCCGGGCGCCCACCAGATCACCAGCGTGTCCGGAGTTGACAGCGCTCGGGAACAACTGGCGGTACTACACTCCTGGCGTTCCACCGCTGCGCAGCCAGTGAGTAGCAAGGGAATCACAGCGACAAGCATCCGATACATGGCATGGGCCCGTTCATTGGCTGGTGGATTGAGTCGTCGAGGCGGCATCGAGCAGGGACGGCCGCATCGCCCTGTCAGGATCGGGCAGGCGTACCGCCACCATCACTTCGGCCTGCTCTCCAGGATCCAAGTCGGCATTCGGCCACACCGCCACCGCCAGGGTATCGCGATGAGCGCAGGCGGCTTCGTCGAAACGGCGTCGCTCCTCGCTGACGTTGCGCACCGCCCCGATCACCACGGCAAAGCGATCATTGGCGTACCACTGCCTCCGATCGTTCTCCAGGGACAGCATGTTTCCTGCTTGGCATAGCCGGTCGAGGCCATAGGACGCCGGACGGTTGGCGTCGAATCCCGCCGGCACGTAATGCTCGGCAAAGGCAGCCAGCGCGCTTTCCACCTCGGCACGGGACACAGTGTTGCGCCGTCCGCCGTGACGTGCCTCCTGATTGGCAAGGGCCGCGCCCAACGCGTGACGGTTCTCTGGCGAAGCATACGCGACGGGGTCGAGTTCGGTTCCCACCAGCCGTGGGGTGAGAATGAACAGCCGTTCACGATTGTCGTGGCTGCGGTTGGTGTAGCTGAACAGCCTGCCTATCCCCGGTAGATCGCCGAGCCAAGGCACCTTGCTGGTCCGGTCCCGATGGTGCTCGACGTTGAATCCACCCACCACCAGGGAACGCTCGGCCTGGATTACCGCCTGGGTACTGATGGTGCCGCGACTGACCCTCGGCGTGTCGGCATCGTCATTGCCACGCTGCTCGATGCTGCCGTCTTCGATATCCAGCGACAGCTGAACCAGCCGCTGTGTGCTCTCACCGATGGAGCGAGGAATCACCTGCAGGCTGGTTCCTGCCGTCACCGGGCTGATACTGGCCACCCGCTCGCCGACGGTGGAGAGGTAGGCCGTTTCGCTGAAATCGATCACCGCGGGCTGGTTCTCGATGGTCAGGATCGAGGGATTGGCGATCAAGGATGCTTCCCCCCTGCTCTCCAGAGCACGAATCCGCGCGAAGAAGTGACCGAAGTCCTGGATCAGCACCGTGGCCGACGACCCCCTGGCGAGAAAGGGATCGGCGCCCGACGCATTTACCGTGGCCTCCGTACTGCCGCTACCCACACGCCAGTTGATGCCCAGTTCGGCCATCTTGCTGCGTTCGATATCGAGAATGACGGCATCGATCTCGATCACGCTGCGGGGTTGATCGAGCCTATCGATCAGGCTGCGATACATGGGTTCCTTGTCAGGATCATCGTGAACCAGCAGCGCATTGTTGCGAATGTCGGCACTGACGCTGGAGCGGCGCCGCCCGGCGTCGCCCAGTTGCCGATTGAGCGGTGCCTGCGTCTGGGAGCGGCTATCGAACTGGTTCCAAATACGCTGTTCGGCCTGCCCCTGCATCGTCTCGAAAGCCTGCAGACTATCGGGTAGCGTCATGTCGCGGGTATTGAAGCTGAGAGGAACGCTGCCTCCTTCCTGCTTGTTCAGCAGGCCGCCAAGTATGGTGGCGACTCCAGGCACCACGATGGACTGGCCGCGATACTTGATGGTGCGGTCATCCGCCAGGGCGTACCTGAGCGGAAACACCATGATTTCCAGCTTGTCTTCGCCCCGTTTCTTTTTCTCGCTCAGCTCCGTGATGAAATCCACGTATCTTTGCGGCCCGGAGACGATGACGATGCCTTCATCGGGCAGCTCACCCCAGCCAAAACGGCTATCCAGCAAGCCTACCTGGGACAGGGCCTCCTTGAGATCGGGCACCGCATCTTCCGACACGTCGAGCCTGACGGAGGTCCGCTCCTCCTGCGGGCTGACATAGAGCGTGCCGTTGTAGACGAACCACAGGAAACGATGCTCCAACGCCAGACGATCGAGATACTCTTCAGCACTATCTGCCCTCAGCCTGCCATCGACGAAGCCCCAGACCTCGTCCATCTCCAGCCTGACCCCGAAGGTACGGGAAAAATCCGACAGCGCCTGTTCCAAAGGCGTGTCGTTTGCGTCGTAGGCGAAGGAAGTGTTCTTCCATGAAGCGGGCACCGCCGCCATGGATACTCCGCCCCAGCACAAACCAAGAATAATCATGACCCACGAAAGTCGACGCATGACACCCTCATGTTATTCGCCGGCGTTCGGCGATAGGGAAAGAACCGATGAAAAACTCGATAGGCTAGGCTGGCGAGAAACGCTGCGGCGAGGGTTGCAGAGACTGCTGCTGAGAAAGCTGTTGAGAGAGCCGCAGCGACAAGCTGAGCGTCAGCCCGGAGGCATTGGCCAGCGGAGCACGGCTTCTACTCTCGCTATGTGGACCATGCCGGCTACACAGGTCGCACCAGACGTCGGCCTGGTTGGCCATTCTTTCCACCAGGGAAAGCAACACCTCGCAGTCCTGTGTCGCGCTCCCGGCACAAGGTATCCACTTCACCAGCACGCACTGACCATCCTCCGGGTTGATGGCCAAGGCACCGGGAAAGCGCTCGAGGCTAACCGAGGCAATACGCAGCAACAGAGTGGGGGAAAACCTGGCATCCCGGCTGGACATCTCCACTCCAAAGACGCAGCGAATCCCCCCGTACGCCTTGCCCAGGGCGCAACAGCGCCGATCGATATCCAGGCGCAATTCCGGTTCGGCACGATTCAGCCAGCGCAGCAGTGCCTCTTCCAAACCACCAGGGGACGACATCTCAACGGATCTCGCTGATGATTGCCTTGGCTAGATTGTGTTTGACTTGCAGCTCCTGATTCATCGCCCAGCTGGCCGTGGCGTGCTGGCGCATGGCCGAGTTGAAGGCGTACACATCATCCAATGATGCTCCTTCAAGATTGGTTGCGATCTTATCCATGCTCTTCTGCGCGCGCTCGAATTGCGTATCGAGCCGATGACGTACGCTATTGACCGAAGACATATTCTCCTCCTGGACACGTTCGACTGGCTTGTACGAGATCAACACTTCCTGGGTGGCCGCTACCGGCCCTGGGTTCCCTCCCCGTCATCGGGCTCATCATGAATATCGAAAGATAGGGCATCAGAAAGCGCCGACCAGGAGCAGCGAAACACACCACTGTCGGTTTCCAGCACCAGTTGGTCGACCTCCAGCCGGGGACCCGGCAGAACCCGCCAACGGCCAAGGTGTTCACTCCCCAGAACGTCCTCTACGCACGCCTGCTGCTCGGGAGCGCAATACAGGGTCGCGCTCGACAGCTGACGCTGGGCATCGACCAACTGGCGCAGCAATGCCCGTACCCGTTGCTGTGGGGCGACCTCTCCCAGCAGCGTCACCAAGGCCGACCGCAGCACCTGCTCGGCATGGCGTTCGACATCCTCCCACAGCCCCTGCTCAGCCTGACGCAAGCCATCGAGAAGCGCATCGGCCTGCTGCCATACCTGCCGCTCGACCTCCATGCGCGCCTGCTCGGTCAACACCTCGCCTCGCTGCTGCGCCTCATCGAGCAGCCGTTTCGCCTGCTCTTCGGCATCGGCCACGAGCGCCGCCGCCCGCTCATCGGCTCGGCCCAGAACCTGTTCCACGGCAAGGCACAACCCCAACCTCTCGGCCTTGATCAATGGGGCCAATGCCACCTCTTCCACGCCAGGTAAGGCGACTCGTCGTTTGACAAACATAAGCGCAACTCCTTCTAGCTCGCCGAGAGAGGCTTAACGATCCGCCTCGCTGGAGACGCCACGCCAGATCACCCCGTGCCATAGCGGATTGAGACGCGCCACCGGAATTTCCTCCAGCGCCAGGGATTCCCCCTCCTCAACCCGCGTGCGCCGATAATGCAGCCGAAGACGAGCCCAGATTGCGGGCGATAGCCATTGCCGGAGCATGGCAAGGCCCAACGGCTCCGCCGCCACCCCATGCGGATAGCTTACCGGCCAGCTCCCCGGCATCAGCGCCTTGGCCAGATGCCGACACCAGGCGCGATCCTCAGGCTCCAGACATTGCGCGGCGACCTCGGGCACCACCACTTCAGCAGCCAGATAGAGCACCTGCTCGCGAGCCTGAGGCGACATCCCGCACCACTGCAGCAAGGTTTCGCTTGGCATGGGCGGCGCATCCCTTCCAAGCTTTAGCCGCCGGCGCAGCAGCTCGGGCGGCGCGCACTGCCAGGCGTCCGCCAATCGGGGCTTGATGCCCGACTGCAGGCTGTCGAGCCAGCTGGCATCCATCTCTCGCCAAGGGCGCTGCCAGAACCGCAGCCACTCCCTCAGACGCGGATCATCGATTTCCAGCGCAACATTCATACTCGCGCCTATCCCCCGGAACCGGGCTCGGCAGACGCCACCTTGGCCCTGCCCGGCAACATGGCTCGCCACTCGGGCTTCAACCAGAGACACAGCGCCAGCACCAGCAGTACCAGCAGGAAGCCGCCGGTGACAACGCACCACTGCCAGAAGCGCAGTGACTCCCCGGGTATCAGGAAGGGGCCGAAACTCACCAGTTGCTCCTGCTCGCGATACTCCTCGCCCGGCACGAAGACCACCGCCAATTTGTCTGCCTTTTCGGCCAGCCCCGGAATGCTGCTGAGCACCAGGCGCTCGATGCGAGGCTGGATAACGTCAGGATCCAGGTCGGCATGATGCTTGATGAAGATCGCCGCCGAGGCCGGCTGCACCGGTTCTCCCGGCGCGACCCGCTCCGGCAGCACGACATGGGCCCGCGCCACCAACACCCCACTGATCTGCGCCAGGGTCGACTCCAGCTCCTGGGACAGCGCATAGATATAGCGCGCGCGCTCCTCCAGGGGGGATGAGATCACCCCCTCCTTGCGAAACACATCGCCCATGTTGGCACGGGGTTGCCGCGGCAGGCCCGCAGCCTCCAGAATCCTCACGGCACGGGCCATTGCCGAGGCATCGACGGAGACGGAGACCCCATCCTTGCCGACCCTCTTCTCCGCTTCGATATGCCTGATCGCCAGTGCGGAGATCACCTCATTGGCATCGCTTTCAGCCAGGTTACGGTGCAACTCCACCTGTTGCTGACACCCCGCCAGCACCAGCGCAGCACTCAGCAACATCAGTCGCACCAGATAGCGCAGCATGCCTCGCTCCCCTTACTGCAGGTTGGTCAGTTTCTCGACGGCCTGGGTGCCCTTGCTGATGAGCTTGGTCGTCAGCAGACTCTCCAGATAGAAAGAGGACAAGGAACGGTTGGCCTGGACCACGTCCTGGGGATCATTGGATTTCGAGGCCTTGCGCAGGGCCCGATCGGCCTGGTCCGACAGTTTCTGCAGATGCTCCGAAGAGCCCGCAATCTGACCCACGATGCGTTCGGCGACATTGCTTTCGCCTCCCCCCTTCTCGGTGGGCTGAATGGCCGCACTGAACCAGTGGATATCGCTCTGGTCAGGAGCATGCTCAGCAGGACGCATCGCACCGTGCTGACTCGACCATTCGCTGGACTGTCCAGATTGTTGAATCTGATTGACCGACATCTCTACACCCCGCACCGAATAGACTTGTTTGTGAATAGAGGTGAAAAAAGCGGGCCAAGGCCCGCTAAAAACAGCCTTCAGCTGCCATCAAGCCGCGATCTTGTGCATGGCCTGGTTAATGAGGCTGTTGGAGAGCAGCATGGCATCCATGTCGGTTTGCTGATTGCCGGTGCTCTGACCGTCCATCACCCCCTTGACATCGCCCATCGCCTGTTTGAAACGATTCATCTCATCTTGGTTGAAGTCCTTGCCATCCTCGATACGACCGGCCCAACCGCCATTCTTGGGCGCAGGTCCATACTTCTCAGGATTCTGATCCATGAATTTAGCGATCTCCTTGGCCATATCCTTGTCCTCCTTGTCGATGGAGAAACGCCGGCCACCGTTGAGACGTAACTCCTCGAGTCGAACTCCACTTTCCTTGAAATCAATGCTATCGACTGCAGTCTTTCCCACATGGCTCGCAAAGTTGCCACCGGTTACGAAGCCGGACTGTCCCATGGGGCTCATGTTAGCCATGGCGCCTCCACCAAATCCTGGACCGACGCCCAGGCCACCGGCCTGATTGCCAAGACCATTCATGGCGCCACCGACACCATTGCCCATTTCCTGGCCCAGCGCGCTACCGAGCATGCTGCCCCCAACCCCACCTACGGCACCGCCCGCCAGGCCACCGACCAACCCGCCGAGACCACCCAGAACACTGGACAGGGCATCTTTCAGTCCACGGGAGAACTCCGCCAGCTCCTGCTTGTCGAGGTAGTTGTCCTCGCTCACCTCATCCTGCCAGTTGCGCACGTTGCCGGTGGCATCGTGAGGACCACCATAATTGGAGCCGTTCTGATCCATGAACTTGGCAATCATCTCCATCAACGGATTATTGCCAGGATTGTTGAAGGTTGCGCCATCCCCCTGCTTCTGGAACAGAGCCTGCATCAGGGCTTCGGCCAGCGTATCGACCAAGGCATCGGTGCCACCCCCACCCTGGGCGCCACCAGGCTGGAGAGCCGCCACACCACCCCTGGCACCGGCCTGGGTCAAGCCACCCGCATTATCAAGCGGCACACTGATCGTCAGGGTTGCATTGATCATGCACTTATCTCCTTGAGATCCGTGAAATGGCAATCGTAGAAACCATGAACTCTCGATACCATCTCTCTGAATTTTCCATGCATGACAGGAGAGGAAAAATAGCCACAGTGCTCTTCTGTCATGCATGGGCCTGCTGATGAATTTAGTAGTTGATCGCCTTACCACTCTGGGTGGCAGCGTTGTTCGCCTTACTGGCGGAATCGACGTAGCCGTTCGCGATGCTATTGACGGTATCGGCCTTCATTTTTTGAGACTGAGCCTGGGCATTCATCATGGTCGTTTCTGCCGAGGTCTGATCCATCATCTGCAGGGCCTGTTGAGATGCTGCCAAACCTGCACCACCTGCACCACCTGCACCACCGAGAGCACTGAGGAGAGAGAACATAGTATTCACCTATATTTTAGAGTGGATTCAACACACAATCTCACATACCACGAATTGCATTTTGGACATGCTGATACATGCCTCGCCGATTAAGTGGTCCCCTCCGGCGGTGAGTTCCGCACAGGATGTATTTTTCTCGCTCTTCTCTCCCCTCTTCTCCAATGGGAACTCCCAGCACTATTCCGTCCACTCATCTTCGACAATCCACACCAACGCATGCCCTCACCACTTTCACTGCAGAAGTGGAATAGAGCTAAAGGAGACAAGAAATGACCATTGCCAGTGGATGTCGCGGATTTTCTCCGCCCACCCAGCATCACCCCCTTGGTCAACTGGATGCTCGACAGTCTCAGAACCGCAGACTGGAAATCAGCTTGACGATCACCATAGACGATGCCTCATCCTTTCCAGGAAAGACGCATGGCGCAAACGACAAGGGAGCGCTTTTCGACGCTCAGGGCAACCCTCTCAACTTTGATGACCAACACCTGTATGGCGGCATGCACCAGAGGGCCAATGGCCAGCAGGAGCAAAGTGGATACCACGCCGACTGGCTGGACGGCAGCCAACGGCTCCAGCAACAGGCCCTGGAATCCCTGCAGCTGATCGATCGCACCATGTCCGACATGACCATTCAAGCCTGCATTGTCCAATCGGAGAAAATGGTGGTCGATACCCGTAACGCGATCGCCAATGGCTACGTGGACTCGGCCAGCAAGGCCAACAATGCTGCCACTCAAGGTGGCAAGGGCATCAACTTCTAGCCGCTCGCCAGATCGCCGATGAAGACCCGTTGGCAGTGAGGTCTTGACGCACCGCCCCCCTAACCAACGGATCTTCATGGCACGACCAGACAGCTGCCCCATCACCCACGTGTAGGCACTCATATCTTATTTACAAAATGAAACATAAATAATTACTGAACTGGCACCAATCAGGCTAATCTAGTGGCTTAATCGATTCACATACTATAATCATGCCTTCTTTGCCAGACGATCACACCTGCAGCCCTTATATAGAGATGACCCTCTCCCAGCCCCCATCCGAAGTCGACATCCTGCGCCACGAGAACAGCCTGCTGCGCACGCTGATCGAATCGACCCGCGAGCCTGCCATCTTCGTTACAGATCCCGATCAGGATTTCCGTTTCGTGCTGGTGAACGAAGCGGTATGCAGGCATTTCGGTGTTCCACGCGAACAGGTGTTGCAGTGGAGTCCGGCCGACATCGACCCCACCGCCAGAGGTGGCTATCTGCATGAGTTGCAGGCCTATCTGGAACGCCACACGACCAAGACCTTCGAAAGCGAACATCACCTGCCAGACGGTCGCCGCGTGCCGGTCGAAGTCATCGTCAACCATTTCGACTACAATGGTAAAAACCTGGTGGTTGGCTATTTCCGTGATATTTCCGAGCGCAAACTGGAAGAACAACACCGCCGCGACCTGCAGGCCAAGCAGCAGCGTATCGAAATCGAACAGCAATACACTGAAGTATTCAACAGCCTCATTGATGATTTTTACTTGTTAGACATCACTAGTGACAGACGATTGCGCTTCGCCGATATTAACAGGGTGGCTGCTCAGCGCTTCGGCCTACCCGCCGAGCAGATCGTCGGTCGCTTCCTCGACACCATGATCCCAGCGGATAAAGTGCAGAGCTGCCATGAGCAGAAACTCAAGTGCGTTATGACGCGGCGACCTTATCATTACGAAGAGCATATCGTTATCAACGGTGTCGCCATTGTATTTGACACCACCATTGTCCCGATTATAAACGATAAAGGAGAAGTGTACCGTATCGCCGGTCTATCTCGAGACATCACCGATAGGAAACGCCAGGAAGAAGAGAAATTGCTGAGGGAGCAGGAGTTCAGGGCACTGGTGGAACACTCCCGCGACGTGGTGATCCGTTACGACACCAAGGGGCGCCGTACCTACGTTAACAGCGCTTTCCTGAAGGCTTCTCGGGTAGCATCCATCGACGAAGTGCTGAACAAGACACCGTTAGAGTGGTCAATTATCAAACACAACAACGTGAATCTCTACAACAAGATCCAAGAGGTCGTCAAGACCCGTCAGAGTAACGAGCTGGATCTCATCTGGTCCGACGAAGGAATCGAGTATTGTTACGAGTGTCATCTTATTCCGGAGTTCAATCCCCATGATCAGGTGGCCAGCGTACTTTGCATCGGGCGCGACTACTCCCGGCGCTGGCACGCCGAGTTGGCTCTACAGAAGCGTGAGGAGGAGTTCCGTACTCTGGTAGAGAATTCTCCAGACATCATCTGTCGCCATGAACTGGACGGCCGCCGCATCTACATCAATCCCAAGGCCATCAAGATGTCGGGGGATCTGGCCAAGGTGATCATGAACTCCTCTCCCCTTGAATACCCCGGCGGTGAAGAAGGCCAGATCTACCAGAGCAAGATCCAGGAGGTGATCAATAGTGGCACGAACGTGGAATTCGAACTCAACTGGAACTCCTGCAAGGGCTCCTGCTGCTCACTGATCAACCTGGTGCCGGAGCGTAGCAACGATGGCCGCATCATCAGCGTACTGGCCATTGGTCGTGACATCACGCTACTCAAGCGCTTTCGCCAGGATCTGGAAGAGTCCCGCACCCAACTTCGCGAACTGGTCGCCCACCGGGAGCGCACCCGCGAGGCCGAGCGCAAGCATATCGCCCGCGAAGTGCACGACGAGCTGGGCCAGCAACTCACGGCGCTCAACATGGAGATCCAGAGCATGCGGGTACGCTATGACAAGTGCAGCCCGCCGCTCCAGACTCAGCTCAATCGGATCCACGCCCAGCTTCACCACACCATTTCCTATGCGCGCAACCTGGTCTCCCGCCTGCGCCCCAGCGCGCTGGACATGGGCTTCATCGCCGCTCTTGAGTGGCTGGTCGACGACTTCAGGCAACGTAATCCCAAGTGTGAATGTCGTCTAACCCTGAACTGCGCCGATGTCTGCCTAAGCGAAGATGCCGCTACCGCTGTATTCCGCATTGTTCAGGAGTCCCTGACCAACATCATCAAACATGCCCATGCCACCCAGGTGCATATTCTGCTCCATGAACTGGGCACTCATCTCCTGCTCGGTATCCGCGATAATGGTCGCGGCTTTGACACCAAACGCCAAGGCAAAGAGTCCTTTGGCCTGGTCGGCATCAAGGAGAGAGCCATCATGCTCGGCGGCGAGTTAACCCTGTTCAGCGCCCCAGGAAAAGGCACCTACATCGAGCTACATATGCCAATCTCAGCACACAACATGCCTGTCATAGCACAAGGATAAAGGCAGCAATGAAGATTCGCTTGCTAATTGCAGATGATCACTCCATCGTGCGCGAAGGCTTGAAACAGCTTCTCGCACTCTACGAGGATATCGAACTGATCGCCGAGGCTGTCGACGGCGATCACCTACTGAGCATCCTGGAAACCCACCACCCTGACGTCCTGATTCTCGATATCCTGATGCCCGGGCTTAGTGGCATTCCACTGATCGAAACCCTGACCGAGCGTCATCCCGAGCTACCGATCCTGATCCTCAGCATGCACAATGAGACCCAGATCGCCCGGCGTACCATCCGTGCCGGCTCCCAAGGCTATCTCAGCAAGGATTGCGACGCCACTACCCTGATTACCGCTATCCGCCGACTTGCCCAGGGAGGCCGATACATCCAGCCCGATGTAGCAGAAAAACTGGCATTCGACTATGACGAGACCATCGATACCCCCAAGCACGAGGCCCTGTCCAAGCGCGAGCTTCATGTCTTCTATTTGCTGGCCCGCGGCCTGAGTCTGAACGAGATTGCCGATCAGCTCAGCATCAACACCAAAACCGTCAGCACGCACAAGTTCAGGCTAATGCAGAAGATGGATTTCAGCAGCCATACCGAGATCGTCCGCTACGCACTGGCCCACAACCTGATCAAGTAGTACCGCTCCCATCGGGTGGAATTCACTCCACCCGCTCGAATCCCGCCCTTTCCCCTTTCACGCCTGGAACCTCTGAACGTTCACCACCACTCAGAATACGGGTGCAACGCAGAGAGACGGGGAACTCCTCATGTCATTCTATCTGTGCCACCTCGCGGTACCCAGAGTCGTATTGGCCAGGCCGGTGGCATGGATCTCGCCAGTGCTGCTGGTCATGGGCTGAGCCACGCCTGCCCCACCACACCAGCGAGGCCATCAGTCAGCGCTGGTCTCTATATTTTCGACCACGACAACCCTGCATGGCTACGACCAGAGTAGGCTAACCCCAAGAGCAGGCAGGCATGAACGACGATAAAGGAACATCGATGACCACGAGCGATGAAACGCCCCCCGATTCCTGGCAGGCGCTGCTCGAGCAAGGTGACGGCTATCTGACGCCGGCGCAGCGCAAGGCCTTCGAAACCGCCATCGCCATGGTGATAGAACGTCTACAGGTGACCCTCGGCAAGACACCAACGCCGGCCGAGCAGGCCGAACCCTTCGACTTCGCTCGCTATATCGACGGCCTGGAGGAGCGGTTCATCGACGATGCCAAGCACCTGGACGAATTGCAGCAGGATGCCGCCCTGACGGCGGCGAGGGTGGTCGAGCACATCGCCGACATCATCAGCACGCGAAAGTAACGATCTGCAACAGCTATATGTCTACTGTCCTCAGACCTCGTGCCTGTCAGGCGCGACGTAACCGAGGTAAGCGCCACGGCACCCGCCTCGGTTGACGTGAAAGGGTTGTTGAATCGACTGGCGCAGGAGGCCGGCGGGTTCCTTGCCGCTGCTGACTGTCCGCTGCACTACCGGGTTGAGCGAAGTTTTCTCTGGAACCCACTCCACCTCCGGTTCCACCCACGGGGTATCACCCCAATGTCGGACAACCAATGAACCTCACTTCCGCGACCCGCGCCCCAACCCGAGATACCGCCCATCCACCTCCTGCTATCTCCCCATCAGGCGCAGCGAACGGCATCAAGACACCGTCACCGGCAGACGACCTGGCCGATGCAATGGAAGAGGTCGCCATGAAGTTCAGTGAGAGCGTGGAACGCAACAGCAAGTCACTGGATGAACGGGCCGTGAGGCCCCGCACGCTGCTGCGCGTGCAGAAACTGCAAGCTCTCTACACCCTGCTGAGCGGCGGCTCCGATAGCCGGCTGGACAGGGAAGTACGCCGGCTGCTGGCCATGGGGCAACACCAGGTGTCATTGTCGCAGTTGCTGGAGCTTGCCGAGGGCGATCCAGCCAAGGCGGAAGTCCTGGCGCAACACGCCCTGCACCGGGCGCGCGCCCAGGGTAACACCACGGCCACAGGCAATCTGCAACAGGCGATGCAAGCCCTGCACAGCGAGCATGGCGACGAGGTTCAGGCGGGCATCAATACCGCAGAAGCGCTGGCCCTGTTCAGTCAGGAGCCGCAACAGCGGCAAACCATGCGCCAGCTCTATTACCGCACCATCGTCGGACAAGCCTCCCTGGCCGCTATCTTCGATGCCCTGCTGAGCCAGTTCGATGAACAGCACTTCAGTCAGGGAATTCATACTCTGATGCGAGCCATGGCCGACGACCTGTCCGCGGCCTACCCCTCTCTTCCCGCCAGTCAATTGCGCACCCTGTTGCGCGACCTGACCGCCAGCCAACAGCTCAGCAATATTCTCAATGGCTGCCGCGAACTGCTGGAGAGACTCGCCGCACGAAGTCTGGCCCGCCAGATGACGCCCGCTCGACTGACCCGCCGCCTGGTGGACTTCACCCAAACCAACGTCTACCCACGCGAGTTCAAGACCCTCAGTGAGGACACGGTCGGGGAGGATCCCCTGGACCATCTGCAGTTCCTCAACGCCCTGTACCCGCTGGTACAGCAACTCCCCCTACCCATCTGGAAAGATGGAAAATCCCGCCATAGTACCCTCAATCTGCTGCTGCGCATCATGACGGAATACGCCCAGTACGAGCGCCAGCAGTTGCTCGCCCAAGCCAATGCTACCGCCCCCTCGAGCGGTACGACATGAGGAGTGAACGACCCGCCATGCCGTAAAACGCCATGCCGTAAAAAATGTCGCGCCCCTTGCCGTCTGACCGGAACCCCTCCACTCCGGCTGCCACTCACCGCCTGGATAGGATCTGACCCAACCGCAACCGCCGGCCCCCCAGAACCGCCGCTGCGCAGCCACTGAACGGACATCTCGATGCACCAGTTATTTCTCCTGCTGAACCGCATCGCCATCAGCGCCATGAAGCGCTCGGAGGTGGTCGGCGCGGTCTTCGTCATCGCCATCGTGTTCATGATGATCATCCCCCTGCCCCCTGGGCTGGTGGATGTGCTGATCGCCATCAACATCAGCCTTTCGTCATTGCTGATCGCCCTGGCCATGTACCTGCCCGGCCCGCTGGCATTTTCCTCCTTTCCGGCGGTGCTGCTGCTGACCACCATGTTCCGCCTGGCGCTGTCCATCTCCACCACACGCCTGATCCTGCTCGAACAGGATGCCGGTCATATCGTCGAAGCCTTCGGCAACTTCGTCGTCGGCGGCAACCTGACCGTTGGCCTGGTGATCTTCCTGATTCTGACGGTGGTGAACTTTCTGGTGATCACCAAGGGTTCGGAACGCGTGGCCGAGGTGGCCGCACGCTTCACCCTCGACGCCATGCCCGGCAAGCAGATGTCCATCGACAGCGACCTGCGCGCCAACCTGATCGACCCCCACGAAGCACGCTATCGTCGCGAGCAGCTGGGCAAGGAGAGCCAGCTGTTCGGCGCCATGGACGGTGCCATGAAGTTCGTCAAGGGCGATGCCATCGCCGGCTTGATCATCGTCTTCATCAACCTGATTGGTGGCTTTACCGTGGGCACGCTCCAGCACGACATGAGTGCCTCGGAGTCGATGCACCTGTATTCGGTGCTGACCATCGGCGACGGCCTGATCGCCCAGATTCCCGCGCTGCTGATTTCCCTTACCGCAGGCATGATCATCACCCGCGTGGCGCCGGACAATCAGTCGCTGGATGCCAATATCGGCCGCGAGATGGCGGAACAGATCACCAGCCAACCCAAGGCCTGGATCGTTGCCTCTTTTGGCATGGTGGGGTTCGCCCTGCTGCCGGGGATGCCGACCACGATCTTCCTGACCCTCGCCAGCCTGTCCCTCGCCAGCGGACTCTTTCAACTGCTCAAGGCCCGCAAGATTCAGCAACTCCAGGAAGCCAACCGACTCCCTTCCGATACCCCTCCCGAGCTGAATGGCGAAGAGGATATTCGCCGTTTCAATCCGGCGCGAGCCTATCTGCTGCAGTTTCATCCCTGCCGCAGCACCCCCAACGACCCGGTTGCCGTCGACCTGATCCGCCAGGCGAGACGCTGCCGCAATCGTATCGTCAACCAGTACGGCATCACCCTGCCCTCCTTCGATATCGACTACAGCGACGAGCTGGCCGAAGACGAATTTCGCTTCTGCGTCTATGAAGTGCCCGCCCTGACAGCGACCCATGACCCAGACCGGATAGCCATCGAGCGTAGCCTGCTCTCCGACGAACAGATCGCCGAAGGGCAGCCGGGCATTCCAGAGCGCGACGAAGAACGTTGGGTCTGGTTCGGTGCCGATCATCCCTTGGCCCAACAAGAGGAGATGGCTCCGATCTCCTCGACTTCCCTAGTGATAGAACGCCTTCAACGCTTGTTCTTCGCCACCGGCCCCCAGTTCATCGGCCTGCAGGAGGCCAAGACGATCTTCAGCTGGGTCGAGTCGGAGCAACCCGAGCTGGCCCAGGAGCTGCAGCGGGTGATTCCGACCTCCCGTTTCGCCGCCGTGCTCCAGCGCCTGGCCGCCGAGAGCATCCCCCTGCGCGCGATCCGCCCGATCGCCGAAGCCCTGATCGAACATGGCCAGCATGAACGGGATGTCGGCGCCCTGACCGACTACATTCGCATCAGCCTCAAGGCACAGATATGCCATCAATACGGTACCCCTTCCGGCCTGCATGTCTGGCTGCTGACCCCCGAGGCCGAAGAGCTGTTGAGAGACTCCCTGCGCCAGACCCAGAGCGAAACTTTTTTCGCGCTGTCCCAGGAAGCCAGCCATCTGCTGGTGCAGCAGCTGCGCGAAGCCTTCCCCATGCTGGCCGAGCCCAAGCCGATCCTGCTGGTCGCCCAGGACCTGCGACGCATCCTGCGCAACCTGCTCCAGGACGAGTTCAACCATGTGCCGGTGCTGTCCTTCGCCGAGTTGCAAAGCACCTCACAAATCAACGTATTGGGGCGCATTTCCCTCGAAGCCTGAAGCTCGTGAAGGATGGGAACTCCCTCGCCCGTTCACCCACTTAACCAACAGCAAACAACGCTGGATCGGACCTGGATGCCGATTACCGGATACACGATCCGAACCAAGGGGACCGTCATCATGTACGAATTGCGCGTTCTTACCGGACTGCATCGCGGCGCCGCCTTACCACTGGTCGGTGAACAGTGGCTCCTTGGTGCCGATGAGGACTCCGATCTCGTCCTGTTCGATCCAGGCGTCAAGCCGCGGCACTGTCGTCTCGAGTGGCAGGACGACGGCTGGGTGCTCACCGCCATGCAAGGCAAGATTACCGATGCCGAAGGCCATCGCCTCGATGCCCTACCGGCGCTACGCCCCAACATGGCCTTTTCCCTCAACGGAATCTGGATGACCATTGTCGAGGCCAACACCCCCTGGCCCAGCGACGACGTGGAAGTTTCGGCCGTACCTTCACCGGCCCCTGCCACACCACCGACGGCGAGACGTTCCGGCGTACCCTTCTTTCTCGGTTTTCTCAGTGCGGCCGCCATTGTCGCCACCAGCGCCTGGGCCACCTTGACGCCTGAACCGACTCCGGCGCCGTCCCCCGAGGCCGAACCCAACAAACCTGTTCTGAGTATCGCCACCGATGTGGAACAACAATTGCGAAGGATGCTGGTCGATCGCGAACTGGACACCAAGGTCCATGTCGAGGTCAGCCATCAACGGATCGTATTGAACGGCACCCTGCTCCCCAGCGAACAGGAGCTGGTCGGCCGGATGCTCACGCGCTTCCAGCAGCGCTTCAGCACACCTTTACCGATCGACAACCAGATTTCTCACCAATCCCGGACCTTGCCTTTCGAGATCGCGCAGATCACCTCGGGACCGATGGGCAGCGTCGTGACCGGTGATGGCAAGCGCCTGTTCATCGGCGATGAGCTGAACGGCGTGCGGCTGGTCGCCATCGACAGTAACAAGGTCCTGTTCAAGGGCGACCAGGATTTCGAGGTCATCTGGTAGTGACTCCCGACGTCCTGGCACAGTGGCGAGACCGACACCTGGCGCGCCTGGAGGCCTTCCAGCCCGTCGCCATCGAGGGCAAGGTCACGCAGGTCAATGGAATCCTGGTGGAAAGCCGGCTGCCCTTCGCCCGCATTGGCGACCTCTGTGCCATCCATAGTCAGAGCGACAAGAGCCAGAGCGACAAGAGCCAGAATGCCCCCTCGGTGCTCGCGGAAGTCATCGGCTTCAGCGCCCACTCCACGCTGCTGTCGGCTCTGGGGCCGCTCGATGGCATCGAGGCTGGCGCGGCGATCACGCCGTTCTTCCAGGCCCACCGTATCCGTATCGGCCCACAACTGCTGGGTTGCGTGCTGGACGGCTTCGGCCGCCGCCTGCAAGGGCCAAGCGAAGCCTTTACCCTGGAGCGCGGCGACCAGACCTTTCCCGTCATCGCCGATGCCCTGGCCCCCACCCAGCGCCCCCGCATCAGCCAGCCCATGCCGAGTGGAGTGCGCGCCATCGATGCCCTGCTGACTATCGGCGAAGGCCAGCGCATCGGCCTCTTCGCCGGTGCCGGCTGCGGCAAGACCACCCTGCTCGCCGAGCTGGCGCGCAACATGCCCTGCGACGTCATCGTCTTCGGCCTGATCGGCGAGCGCGGCCGGGAGCTGCGGGAATTCCTCGACCATGAGCTGGATGAGGAACTGCGCGCCCGCTCCGTGCTGGTGTGCTCCACCTCGGACCGAACCAGCATGGAGCGCGCACGCGCCGCCTCGACCGCCACCGCCATCGCCGAGGGCTTTCGCGCCCAGGGCAAACGGGTATTGCTGCTCATCGACTCCCTGACCCGCTTCGCCCGCGCGCAGCGTGAGATCGGCCTGGCGGCAGGGGAACCTCCCGGCCGTGGCGGCTTCCCGCCGTCGGTCTACACCATGCTGCCACGCCTGGTCGAGAGAGCGGGCAACATGGAGGGGGCAGGCTCGATCACGGCGCTCTATACCGTACTGATCGAAGGCGATGTGATTGCCGGCGACCCGGTCGCCGACGAGGTGCGCTCGCTGCTCGACGGCCACGTCATCCTGTCGCGCAAGCTGGCGGAAAAGAACCATTACCCCGCCATCGACGTGCTCGGCAGCATCAGTCGCACCATGCCCAATGTCGCCGACCACGCGCAGATACAGGCCGCCGGCAAGCTGCGTCATCTGCTGGCGGCCTACAAGGAGGTGGAAATGTTGATTCGCCTGGGCGAGTACGAGCCGGGACACGATCCCCTGACCGACGTCGCCGTGGAGCTGCAGGCCGACATCAACCGCTTTCTGCAACAGGAGATGCGCGCGCCGACGCCCTATGAACACTCCCAGCAATTGCTCGCCCAGTTGAGTGCCCATGCCCCGCCCTAGGTCCCGTGCGAAAAATCGCTACCTGCCCGATGAACCACGTCCCGCCGATCCCGAGTCATTGCAACTCCAGCACAGTCTCGAGGTGCTGAAGCCGATTCGTGCCCATCGACGGCTGATGGCCGAGCGCCGCTGGCGGCGGGAGCGCCAGGCCCTGGCGCAGTTGCACGACAGGGTGCAGGAACGCCAGGCCGAAGGCGAACGGCGTCGGCAAAGCTGCCAGCAGCGCCGAGGCGAACTGGCCGGCGAGCATCAGTCGCGCCGCATCAGCCATGAATCGCTCGAGCAGTGGATGGGAGAAGAGAAGCAGTTGCTCAAGTCCATCGAGGCCATCGATCGCGAGCTGCATCAACTGCAGCAATCACTTGAGGAGCAGGAAGGGCGCGTGGAGGAAGCCAAACGACAGGCGGAACTCCAGCAGCGAGAAGAAGAGCGCCTGATGCTGTTCACTCAAGCACTCGAGGAGGAGTCATGAACCGCCCCCTGATGGCAAAGACAGCGGCTGCGGATAGCGCCGTCGCGACAACGGATGACGTGGTTTCCCGCCCCGCGAATGGCGGAGCGGCGAAGGCGCGGCGCGAGGCGAGCGATGCGGACGCCATGCTGTTCAGCCACCTGCTCATGCCTCCCCTGCCGGCCAACGCCCAGCCCCCGGCCATTGCCGGCGAGGAGGGGCGCCCTCCGAGCGGTACCGCCGCCAAATTCGCCGATGTCATGATCCACGGTACGCAGACCCAGCCGCTGGATCGGCTGGAGCATCTGGTGCATGAACGGCTCGATGATGGCCGCCCTGACATCGAGTGCACCCTGCTCCTGCCCCGGCTTGGCGAGGTCAGGCTCAATGCCAGCCTGCAGCAGGATGACTGGCACATCGACCTCACCTTTCTGCACGCGCCGGCCCTGGCCTACGCACGCCGTCACCATTCCCACCTCGCCCAGCGCCTTAGCGATCGTCTGGGCCGCCAAGTGATCCTGGGCCTGCATCTTCGAAGGGAAGACTCGCTTGACGACTAGCTACCTGAACAAGTTACGACGCGTCAGCGCCCATGAAGCCTGGGCGAGCAACCGGCTCGGACGCGGCAAGGCGCTCCATTGGGGCGGCAACGCCGACACACAGGGATACCTGACGCTGCGTAGAGTAAGCGAGCGCGAGCCGGGCGGCGCTTGGCTGCATCTCGATACGGCGGCCGGCGCCCTCGCCCTCGACAGCACCAACGCAGAACCATGGCTGAACCAGCTCTCCGAGGTACCGTTCGTGCTCTCCTCCGTACCCGCCACCGATGGCGGCGAACAGGCGTGGTACTTACAGCTCTACAACCAGCACCTGCTCGCCGCATTTCGCCAGTTGCTCGGTCATCTCCAGCCGCTCGAGCCGCCCCCGGGCGATGCCCATTCCGACCGCCATACCTATCTCCTGGACTGGCGTATCGGGGACCACAGCGGCCAGCTGCTTGCCACGCTAGGGGAAGCGACGCTGGAGCAGCTACTGGGTCGAGCGCAATGGCAAGACATCTCGCGGCTCGACATCGACGATCTCGTGCTCGATACCCCACTTTGCCTGGGCCAACTCCAGCTCGAGAAGAGCGAGTTCAGAGGGCTCGGCATTGGCGATGTGATCCTCCCCACCCAGCCGATGTTTTCCGCCGAGGGAGAAGGTTTCGTGCAACTGGCTTCCGTGCGTCTGCAACTTCGTCACCAGAGTGAGGGAACCCAGGCCTGCTATCGGGTCACTCATCGGGAGGAAGTGGCTGCAGGCGCTCCCCTGGAGCACGACGATCACGATTTGGATGCCAGCATGGAAATGCCCTCAGTAGAAAGCAGCGTCACCCTGTCCCTGAATGCCGGTGCGATTTCCCTGACCCTCAAGGAACTGTCACAGCTGCAAGAGGGCAGCATCCTGGTCGCGACCGGAGAGGCCCCAGGCTACGCCACCCTTTATCACCGCCAGCGTCCGGTAGCGCGCGGCGAACTGGTGGAAGTGGAAGGACGCCTCGGTGTGCAGCTGACCCAGGTGCTGCTGCCACCAGGGACTGCCGATCACACCGGCGGGGACGACGACTGATGAATCTGGGCCAGGTCGACCCGCTGATCTTTGCCCTCTTCCTGGGCGGTCTGTCACTACTGCCCATGCTGCTGATCGTCTGCAGCGCCTTTCTCAAGATCTCCATGGTACTGCTGATCACCCGTAACGCCATGGGCGTACAGCAGGTACCGCCGAACATGGCCATCTACGGCATCGCCCTGGCCGCGACCCTGTTCGTCATGGCGCCGGTGCTCCAGGACATCAGCGAGAAGGTCAAGGAGACCCCTCCCGACTTCAACTCCCTGGACACCATGCAGGCCAGCGTCAATCACCTGGTCGGTCCGCTGCAGCAGTTCATGGCCAACAACTCCAACCCCGACGTGCGGATCCATCTGATGGACAACACCGCTCTGCTCTGGCCCAAGGAGATGGCGGAGAAGGTCAGTGAAGATGACCTGATGATCACCATTCCGGCCTTCATGCTCTCGGAACTGCAGGCCGGTCTGCAGATCGGCTTCCTGATCTACATTCCCTTCATCGTCATCGACCTCATCGTCTCGAACGTGCTGCTGGCGCTGGGCATGCAGATGGTATCCCCCATGACCATCTCCCTGCCGCTCAAGATCCTGCTGTTCGTGCTGGTCGAGGGCTGGGGACGCCTGCTCGATGCGCTGTTCTACACCTATGTGCTGTGACCTCATGTGCCCCGACGATGCCATCTGCCTTGATCGCAAGCCTGGAAGGTTGAGCCCATGGATACCCTGACCCTGTTCAAGCAAGGCCTGGTGCTGGTGGTGTTGCTGTCGGCCCCGCCACTGCTGGTGGCGGTGATCACCGGCGTGATCGTCTCGCTGCTGCAGGCCCTGCTGCAGGTTCAGGACCAGACCCTGCCCTTCGCGATCAAGCTGGTGGGGGTCGGGGTCACCCTGGCACTGACCGGGCGCTGGATAGGGGTGGAAACCATCCAGTTCATCACCCAGGTCTTCACCCTGATCGCCACCACGAGGCACTGAGATGCCGTTTCAGGGTGCCCTTCATCTCGCCGACTGGGTCCTGGCCATCACCCTGGCCATGGCACGGCTGTATCCCTGTCTACTGTTGGTGCCGCTGTTTTCCTTCCATGAGCTCAAGGGCATGCTGCGCTACTCCATCGTGGCCATTCTGGCACTGGTGGTGTCACCCGGCATTCACGAGGCGCTGCCCAATGATCACTCCTGGTGGACCCTGTTCGCCCTCTATTTCAAGGAAGCGGCCCTCGGCATGCTGCTAGGCGCCCTGCTATCCATGCCCTTCTGGCTGTTCGAATCGGTCGGCGCCTTGTTCGACAACCAGCGTGGCGCGCTGATGGGCGGGCAGCTCAACCCCAGCCTCGGCCAGGACTTCACGCCCTTGGGTTTTCTGTTCAAACAGGCGCTGATCGTGCTGATGGTGACGTCGGGCGCCTTCCTGACCATGCTGCAGGTGATCTGGGACAGTTATCTGGTATGGCCGCCCACCCAATGGTTTCCGACACCGGCAGCCGATGGCATGGACGTCTACCTCACTTTGCTATCCGCAACCTTTACCGACATGGTGCTGTACGCCGCCCCTCTGGTCGCCCTGCTGCTGTTCATCGAGTTCGGCATGGCGATTCTCAGCCTGTACAGTCCGCAGCTACAGGCGTATATCCTTTCCATGCCACTCAAGTGCCTGGTCGGCCTCGGCTTTCTGGTGCTCTATTTACCGATGCTGTTCTACCTGGCCGGTGAACGCAACCTGCAGTGGATAGGCTTCAAGCATACGCTGCAATTGCTGTTCGCCAGCCCATGACGCCGCGGTTCGACCAGGAGTCTCGTCATGGGTGAAAAGACCGAAAAGCCTACTCCCAAGAAGCTGCGCGACTCACGCAAGAAAGGCCAGGTCGGCCAAAGCCAGGATGTCCCCAAGCTGCTGATTGCCGCGGCGCTGCTGGAAACCATGCTGGCCATGGTGGAAACCGGCATGGCCAGCATGGAAGGCCTGGTGGCGGTCCCGCTGACGCTGCTGAATCAACCCTTCGAATACGCGCTCCGGGCAGTGGTCATCCAGTGCCTCACCATTGCGGGCTCGATGATCCTCATGGTGCTTGGCTTGGCCGTGATCATGCGCCTACTGGGCAGCTGGCTTCAGTTCGGTTTCCTGTTCGCGCCGGAAGCCCTCAAGATCGACTTCAACAAACTCAACCCCGTTAACCAGCTGAAGAACATGTTCTCGGGCAAGAAACTGTTCGAGCTGTTCAACAGCCTGGTCAAGGCCATCGTCCTGGCCACCCTCCTGTATCTACTGCTGTCCCCCGCACTGCAGACCCTGGTGAAACTGCCACTGACCGACCTCGACACCACCTGGAAAGGCATTGCCCTGCTGTTCGTCAAGATCGAGAGAGCCTGCCTGATGACACTGCTGGTGCTGGCCGCACTCGACTTCGGCATGCAGAAGTATTTCCACATCAAGGGCCTGAGGATGAGCAAGGACGACATCAAGCAGGAGTACAAGAATGCCGAAGGCGACCCACACACCAAGAGCCACCGCCGCTCGGTGGCCCGTGAAATTGCCATGAGTGACGCCCCGGCCGCCAAGCCCAAGCCACGGCTGGAAGACGCCGATGCCCTGGTGGTCAACCCGACCCACTTCGCCGTCGGGCTCTACTACCGGGCCGAGAGCACCCCCTTGCCGCGCATCGTCTGCAAGGGGATGGACGACGATGCCCTGGCACTGATCGAGCAGGCCAAGGAGAAGGGCATCCCCGTCATCCGCTTCATCTGGCTGGCGCGAACCCTCCATCGCGAACGGACCGGCGGTTACATTCCGCGGGAAACCCTGCGCCATGTGGCCAAGATCTACCAGGTCATTCGCGAACTCGACGACGAGGCCATGGACGACGGCATCCTGCACATTCCCGATCTGGAGATCTTGTAGGGCACCGACCTTCAATCGAACCAGAACGCCTCAGGTGCGCCCGGATAGTCCAGCCTCCAACCGCCCCAGCATCTCCCCCAACTCATTGGCCACGAAGCGCGGTTCCACGCATTCGTCGAGATGACCAGCGGCGAAGCGCAGGAAGCCCAACGCGGCGTGGGGCAGGCGGCGGTCGCGGCGCACGATGAACTGCCAGTGGCTTTCGATGGGAAAGTCGATGACCGGCAGGATCGCGATATCGGGGTGTTCCGGGGGTAGCACGTGCTCTGAGAGCACGGCCAGGCCCATGCCGGCCGCTACCCCCACGCGAATCGCCTCGTTGCTGGCCATCTGCAGCGTGGGGCCCAGCGAGAGCCCATGCTCCTGCAGCCAGCCCTCGAACATCATGCGCGTCGCCGAGCCCGGCTCGCGCAGCAGCAGGCGCTCCCCCAGCAGGTTACGCATGGCGATACGTTCACGATCCGCCAGGGGGTGCCCCTGCGGCGCCACCACGACCAGTGGATTGCGCAGGAAGCGTCCGGCCAGGGCATGAGCCAGCGAGGGCGGATGGCTGAACACGTAGAGGTCGTCGTCCTGGCGCTCGAAGCGAGTGAGCATCTGGCGGCGGTTGCCGATATGCAGGGTCACGTCGACATCGGGGAAGGCCTGACTGAAGGGACCGAGCAGGCGCGGCAACACGTACTGGGCGGTATTGACCAGGGCGATGCTGAAGCGCCCCCGCTCACCGCCACGCAGTGCGGTGAGATAATCCTCGAAGTCGTCGAAGCGCCCCAGCACTTCACGGCTGGCCCGGTAGAGTTCCCGCCCCGCTTCAGTGGGTACCTGCCGCCCCTGCCGCATGATCAGCAACGGCTCCCCTACCGCCTCGGCCAACCGCTTGAGCTGCTGGGAAACGGTCGGCTGGGTCAGGTGGAGCTGGCGCGCGGCCTCGCTGACCGAACCGCTGCGGACCACGGCGACATAGACCTGCAACAGGCGAAACGTCAGGTGGCGTATGTTCATGGCAAGGACCACTGCAGCCTTATAGATAATTTTCCATACTATTCGCCAGTACATTCAATTGGAATCAATACCACGCACTCCTCACAATCCGCGACTACCCTGCCATTGCGTTCCAGAAGAAGAGAGCCCCATGCCAGATATCGTCGTGATGTTCTTCCTGCTCGGCCTGCTCGCCGGCGTCGTGAAATCCGATCTCACCATTCCCAAGGCCGCCTACGACACCCTCAGCCTGCTGCTGATGCTCACCATCGGCCTCAAGGGGGGCATGGCGCTGTATGGCAACCTCAGCTGGTCGCTAATACCGGAACTGCTCGCGGTGGCCGCCCTGGGGGGCTTGATCCCACTGGCCCTGATGCCGGTGCTGCGCCGCCTGGTACGGCTCTCGCCCGCCGACAGCGCCAGTATCGCCGCCCACTACGGCTCGGTCAGCGCCGGCACCTTCGCCGTGGCGCTGGCCTTCGCCGAGAGCCGCACCCTGCCCATCGGCGCCGAGGTCACGCTCTACCTGGTAATGATGGAGCTGCCGGCGATCATGGTCGCCATCGCGCTTTACCGCCGTCATTCCGGCAAGGATTCAAGCGAAGCCCTGCAAGGCATCTGGCACGAGACCCTGACCAACCGCGGCGTGATCCTGCTCGCCGGTGGTGCGGTGATCGGTGCCATGTACGGCCCGGCGGAAGGCGCCAACGTCACCGACCTGCTAATGGGCGCCTTCCATGCCGTACTGGCCCTGTTCCTGCTGCAGATGGGCCTGACCGCGGCGGAAACCCTGCGGCCCATTCCCTGGTACCACTGGCGCCTGCTCACCTTCGCCCTGGTGGCGCCGTTCGTGCTGGCAATGGCCGGCCTGGCCGTCGGGCTGATGCTGGGCCTGCCCACCGGCTCGCTGATGATCCTCACCGCCCTTGCCGCCAGCGCCTCGTACATCGCCGCCCCGGCTGCCATGCGTACCGCCATACCCCAGGCCAACATCGGCCTGGCCATGCTGGCGGCGCTCGGTTTCACCTTCCCGCTGAACGTAATCGTGGGCATCCCCATCTACCACCAGCTCGCCATGTGGCTGGGTTGATAGGGGCTGAACCTGTCGCCGCGCCACCGATCATGCAGGTCGGTGGCGCTTATTCCCTCCGTCTGCCACGCTTCCTTTACCCTCTTTCTTCTTACCCTTCTTACGCTCCTTTCCCATGACCTATCTTCTACATTCGTCGCACGTCCAAAAGCTGCACTTTACGTTAACGTAAACCTCGCCTAGTCTAGTACCATTCATGTATAGCGCTGCGGGTTGCGCCTGCGCGGCCCGTATCACCAGACAGCTGGTCTACCACTGACACTAGGAGTTCCGCCGCCATGTTCACGTCCTACAAGCCCCTCGACTTCGGCCTCGATGACGAACTCAACATGCTGCGCGACCATGTGAACGCCTTCGCCCGCGACGAGATCGCCCCGCGCGCCGCCGAGATCGACGAGAAGAACGAATTCCCCAACGACCTGTGGCGCAAGTTCGGCGACATGGGCCTGCTCGGCATCACCGTGCCGGAAGAGGACGGTGGCAGCGGCATGGGCTACCTGGCGCACTGTATCGCCATGGAGGAGATCTCCCGCGCCAGCGCCTCGGTGGGCCTCTCCTACGGCGCGCACTCCAACCTGTGCGTGAACCAGCTCAAGATCAATGCCAGTGCCGAGCAGAAGGCCAAGTACCTGCCCAAGCTGATCAGCGGCGAACACGTCGGCGCGCTGGCCATGTCCGAGCCGGGCGCCGGTTCCGACGTGGTCTCGATGAAGCTGCGCGCGCGCAAGGAGGGCGACCACTACGTGCTCAACGGCAACAAGATGTGGATCACCAACGGCCCCGACGCCGACGTGCTGGTGGTCTACGCCAAGACCGACCCGGAAGCCGGCTCCAAGGGCATCACCGCCTTCATCATCGAGAAGGACTTCAAGGGCTTCTCCACCGCCCAGAAGCTCGACAAGCTCGGCATGCGCGGTTCCAACACCTGCGAACTGGTGTTCCAGGATTGCGAAGTGCCGATCGAGAACGTGCTGGGCGAGGAAGGCAAGGGCGTACGCGTGCTGATGAGCGGCCTGGACTACGAGCGCACCGTACTCGCCGCCGGCCCCATCGGCATCATGCAGGCCGCCATGGACGTCGTCGTGCCCTACATTCACGAGCGCAAGCAGTTCGACCAGTCGATCGGCGAGTTTCAGCTGGTGCAAGGCAAGATCGCCGACATGTACACCACCCTGAACGCCTGCCGCGCCTACCTCTACGCCGTGGCAGCCGGTTGCGACCGTGGCCAAACCTCCAGGAAGGACGCCGCCGGCGTGATCCTCTACTGCGCCGAGAAGGCCACCCAGGTGGCGCTGGACGCCATCCAGCTGCTCGGTGGCAACGGCTACATCAACGAGTACCCCACCGGCCGCCTGCTGCGCGATGCCAAGCTGTACGAGATCGGCGCCGGCACCAGTGAGATTCGACGCATGCTCATCGGCCGTGAACTCTTCAACGAGTCAGCCTAAACCAGCCGCGAGCCACGGGCTTCGGGCCACGAGCCGCTCGAAGCTCGAAGCTCGAAGCTCGAAGCTCGAAGCTCGTCAGAGGATATTCTATGGCTATTCTGCAAACCCAGATCAACCCGCGCAGCGACGGCTTCCAGGCCAACGAAAAGGCCATGCGCCACGAGGTAATGAAGCTGCGCGAGCTGACCGCGGCGATCAGCCAGGGCGGCGGCGAGAAGGCCCGCACCCGCCACGAGTCCCGCGGGAAGCTGTTCGTGCGCGATCGCATCGACCACCTGATCGACGAAGGCTCGCCCTTCCTCGAGTTCTCGGCGCTGGCCGCCCATGAGGTCTACGAGAGCGACGTGCCCGCCGCCGGCGTGGTCACCGGCATCGGCCGCGTTTCCGGCGTCGAGTGCGTGATCGTCGCCAACGACGCCACCGTGAAGGGCGGTACCTACTACCCGCTGACGGTGAAGAAGCACATCCGCGCCCAGGAGATCGCCCGTAAGCACCGCCTGCCGTGCATCTACCTGGTCGACTCCGGCGGCGCCTTCCTGCCCCGCCAGGACGAAGTATTCCCCGACCGCGACCACTTCGGCCGCATCTTCTACAACCAGGCCACCCTCTCCGCCGAAGGCATTCCGCAGATCGCCGTGGTGATGGGCTCGTGCACCGCCGGCGGCGCCTACGTGCCGGCCATGGCCGACGAGTCGATCATCGTCAAGCAGCAGGGCACCATCTTCCTCGGCGGCCCGCCACTGGTGAAGGCCGCGACCGGCGAGAGCATCAGCGCCGAAGACCTGGGCGGCGCCGACGTGCACGCCAAGATCAGTGGCGTGGCCGACCACTACGCCGAGAACGACGCCCACGCCCTGCAGCTCGCCCGCGGCTGCGTGTCGCGGCTGAACTGGCAGAAGCGCGGCCAGCTCAAGATGCAGGAGCCGAAGCCACCCAGGCTCGACCCCAGCGATATCTACGGCATCGTCGGCACCGACCTCAAGAAGCCGTTCGACGTGCGCGAAGTGATCGGCCGTATCGTCGACGACTCCGACTTCGACGAATTCAAGCGCTACTACGGCGACACCCTGGTCACCGGCTTCGCCCACATTCACGGCTATCCGGTGGGCATCGTCGCCAACAACGGCGTGCTGTTCTCCGAATCCGCAGTGAAAGGCGCCCACTTCATCGAGCTGTGCGCCCAGCGCAAGATCCCGTTGATCTTCTTGCAGAACATCACCGGCTTCATGGTCGGCTCCAAATACGAGCACGAAGGCATCGCCAAGCACGGCGCCAAGCTCGTCACCGCCGTGGCCTGCGCCAAGGTGCCCAAGTTCACCGTGCTGATCGGCGGCAGCTTCGGCGCCGGCAACTACGGCATGTGCGGCCGCGCCTACGACCCCAACCTGCTGTTCATGTGGCCCAACGCGCGCATCTCGGTGATGGGCGGCGAACAGGCCGCCGGCGTGCTGGCCCAGGTCAAGCGCGAGCAGTACGAGCGCGAAGGCCGCGAGTGGAGCAAGGAAGAGGAAGAAGCCTTCAAGCAGCCCACCCGCGAGCAGTACGAGCACCAGGGCCACCCCTACTACGCCAGCGCACGGCTGTGGGACGACGGCGTGATCGACCCGGCCCAGACCCGCGACGTGCTGGGGCTCTCGCTCGCCGCCGCCATGAACGCGGAAGTACAAGACACCCGCTTCGGCGTATTCCGGATGTAGGCGCTTCGCACCAGCCACGAGCACCGGGCTACGCGCCACGAGCGCTCGAAGCTCGAAGCTCGAAGCTCGAAGCTCGAAGCTCGAAGCTCGAAGCTCGAAGCTCGAAGCTCGAAGCTCGAAGCTCGAAGCTCGAAGCTCGAAGCTCGAAGCCAGCAGGATACCGATATGACCACACAGACTTATTCGAACCTGAACATCGACGGCCGCGGCGTCGCCCGGCTGACGCTGAACCGCCCCGAGGTGCACAACGCCTTCGACGACAGCCTGATCGCCGAGCTCAACGAACACCTCGCCAAGCTCCACGACGCTGCCCGCCACGGCGAGGTGCGCGTGGTGGTGCTGGGCTCCGAGGGCAAGAGCTTCTCCGCCGGTGCCGACCTGAACTGGATGAAGCGCATGGTGGAATACGATTTCGAGGGCAACCTGGCCGACTCGCGCAAGCTCTCGCAGTTGATGCACGGCCTGGACACCTTGCCCTGCCCCACCGTGTGCCGCGTACAGGGAGCGGCCTTCGGCGGTGCCGTGGGCCTGGCCGCCTGCTGCGACGTGGTAATCGCTTCCGAGAAGGCCAAGTTCTGCCTCTCCGAGGTCAAGATCGGCCTCTCGCCTGCGGTGATCAGCCCCTACGTGCAGCGCGCCCTTGGCTCGCGCCAGATGCGCCGCTTCGCGCTCACCGCCGAGGTGATCGACGCCGACCAGGCGCTGGAACTGGGCCTGGCTCACCAGATCGTCGGCCATGATCATATCGACGAGGCCGTGAGCGAAATGATCGAGACCCTGCTGGCCGGCTCGCCCCAGGCCCAGCGCGCCACCAAGTCGCTGCTGGCCGAAGTGGCCCGCGACGCCGACAGCAAGGCGACCCGCGAGCACACCTGCCGCGTGATCAGCGAGCTGCGCGTCAGTGCCGAAGGTCAGGAAGGCCTGACCAGCTTCTTCGAGAAGCGCCGCCCCGCCTGGGCCGACGACAACACGAATTCCTCGGAGCGCCGCTCATGAGTCAGACCCACGATTCCCGTACCACGCCCTTCGACACCCTGCTGGTGGCCAACCGCGGCGAGATCGCCTGCCGCGTGATGCGCACTGCCCGTGCCATGGGCCTGCGCACCGTGGCTGTCTATTCCGACGCCGACGCCGAGGCCCGCCACGTGCGCGAGGCCGACGAGGCCGTGCGCCTGGGCCCGGCCGCCGCCCGCGAGAGCTACCTGAAGGTGGAA
Organism: Billgrantia sp. Q4P2; assembly: GCF_052806135.1. Classification (NCBI taxonomy): domain Bacteria; kingdom Pseudomonadati; phylum Pseudomonadota; class Gammaproteobacteria; order Oceanospirillales; family Halomonadaceae; genus Billgrantia; species Billgrantia sp. Q4P2. The sequence continues at coordinate 6,105 of NZ_JBRBAI010000021.1, read as the reverse complement.
GCGGTGGTGGAAGCCGCCAAGCGTACCGGCGCTGGCGCCATTCACCCCGGCTACGGCTTCCTCTCCGAGAACGGCGCCTTCGTCGAAGCGCTGGACGCCGCCGGCATCACCTTTGTCGGCCCGCCCGCCTCGGCGATTGCCGCCATGGGCGACAAGTCCGCCGCCAAGGCGCGCATGGCCAATGCCGGCGTACCGCTGGTGCCGGGCTACCACGGCGACGACCAGGACGACGCCCTGCTCAAGTCCGAGGCTGACAAGATCGGCTACCCGGTACTGCTCAAGGCCAGCGCCGGCGGCGGCGGCAAGGGCATGCGCGTGGTGGAAAGCGGCGAGAACTTCCAGGCCGCGCTGGACGGCTGCCGCCGTGAATCCCAGGCCGCCTTCGGCGACACCCGCATGCTGATCGAGAAGTACCTGACCCAGCCGCGCCACGTCGAGGTTCAGGTATTCTGCGACAGCCACGGCAACGGCGTGTACCTGTTCGAGCGCGACTGCTCCGTGCAGCGCCGCCACCAGAAGGTACTCGAGGAAGCCCCCGCCCCCGGCATGACCGCCGAGCTGCGCCGCGAGATGGGCGAAGCCGCCGTGCGCGCCGCCAAGGAAATCGGCTACGTCGGCGCCGGCACCGTCGAGTTCTTATTAGATAAGGACGGTTCGTTCTACTTCATGGAGATGAACACCCGCCTGCAGGTGGAGCACCCCGTCACCGAGATGATCACCGGCCAGGACCTGGTCGAGTGGCAGCTGCGCGTGGCCATGGGCGAGGCACTGCCGCTGACGCAGGACGAGCTGACCATCACCGGCCACAGCTTCGAGGCACGCCTCTACGCCGAAGACCCGGAGCAGGACTTCCTGCCCGCCACCGGCACCCTGACCCGCTTCGCCATGGACCTGAAAGGCGCCGGACTCGACCCTGAGCGCGTACGCCTGGACAGCGGCGTGGAAACCGGCGACGTCGTCTCCATGCACTACGACCCCATGCTCGCCAAGCTGATCGTCCACGGCGACGACCGCGACCAGGCGCTCTCCACCCTCAACCGGGCGCTGGCCGCGCTGGACGTGCAGGGCGTGGTGACCAACCGTGCCTTCCTGCAGCGGCTGGCCACGCACCCGTCGTTCAAGGCGTGCGAGCTGGATACCCGCTTCATCGAGAAGAACGAAGCCACCCTCTTCGCCCCCAAGCAATACAGCATCGAGGAATACGCCGGTGCCGCGCTGATCGGCCTCAACCAGCTCGCCCGCGAGTGCGAGAGCGACTCGCCGTGGGACCGCCACGACGGCTTCCGCCTCAACGCCCCGCACACCATCCGCATCTCGCTGTGCGATCCGGCCCACGTGCAGGACGATGAGAACTCGGAAAACGTGGTGGTCGTGGAAGGCACCCGGGCCAGCGGCGCCGACCCGTGGGACCTGACCATCGGCGGCGAGACCCTCACCGCCCGCCTGCAGCACCTGGAAGGCGACGCCGTGGCCGTCACCCTCAACGGCCACCGCCGCCGCCTGCAGGCCCGCCGCGACGGCAACGTCGTCGTGATGGTCGACCCGCGTGGCGAAACCCGCCTGTTCTGGCGCCGCATCGACGCCATCGACCATGGCCACCACGAGGCCGAGTCGACCCTCACCGCGCCGATGCACGGCACCGTGGTCGCGCTGCTGGTGGAAGCCGGTCAGAAGGTGGAGAAAGGCATGCCGCTGATGGTCATGGAAGCCATGAAGATGGAACACACCATGACCGCCCCCGCCGACGGCCACGTGGAAAGCTTCCACTTCAATGCCGGCGATACGGTGGGACAAGGCGACGTGCTGCTGGAATTCGCTCCCGCGGAGTAAGCTGGAAGCAAATCTGAGAGCGCCAAGGTGAGCGGCGCGGGGGTAAGCCGCGGTTCATAACCTCGGCCGAGAACAGGAAGGAGTGTAGAACATGGCATTTCCCAAGCGCGTACGCCTGGTCGAGGTCGGCCCCCGCGACGGGCTGCAGAACGAACCCAACCCGATCGACACGGCCACCAAGCTGGAGCTGATCGACCGCCTGGGCGCCGCCGGCATCCGCTACATCGAAGCCGCCAGCTTCGTCTCGCCCAAGTGGGTGCCACAGATGGCCGACCACCGCGAAGTGATGACCGGCCTCAAGCGTCGCCAAGGCATCACCTACGCCGCCCTCACCCCCAACCTCAAGGGGCTGGAAGCGGCACTGGAGTGCGGCGTGGAGGAAGTGGCGGTATTCGGCGCGGCCAGCGAGGCTTTCTCGCAGAAGAACATCAACTGCTCAGTGGCCGAATCCCTCGAGCGCTTCGCCCCCGTACTGGAACGCGCCCAGCAGGCCAACGTACGCGTGCGCGGCTACGTCTCCTGCGTACTCGGCTGCCCCTACGAAGGCGAGATCGCCCCGGCCAAAGTCGCCGAGGTTTCAAAAGCACTCTATGACATGGGCTGCTACGAAATCTCGCTGGGCGACACCATCGGCGTGGGCACACCCCTTGCCGCCAAACGCATGCTCGAAGCCGTGAGCGACGCAGTGCCCATGGCCCATCTCGCCGCCCACTTCCACGACACCTACGGCCAGGCACTCGCCAACCTCTACGCCGTGCTGGAAGAAGGCATCAGCGTGGTGGACAGCTCCGTCGCCGGCCTTGGCGGCTGCCCCTACGCCAAGGGTGCCTCCGGTAACGCCGCCAGTGAGGACGTCGTCTACCTGCTCAACGGCCTCGGCATCGAGACCGGTATCGACCTGAACAAGCTCGCCGAGACCGGCACCTGGATCACCCAGACCATCGGCCGGCCGAACCGCTCGAAGGTAGGAGTGGCGCTGGCGGCGAAGTAATTAGGTGATAGAAATGGAAAGCCCCTGAGTCAGGTGACTGGCTCAGGGGCTTTGTGTCAGGTGGATGCTATCACTGCACACCCTTAGACTCGTTAGAACAACCAAAACCAGCAATTACAATTATAGGGAGCGCACAAAAATTCCTCAATTATAAATTGTAATTCACAGCCCGCCCCAGTCCATAGTCACACCAACGCATGTGCTTCACCTTCACCTTCGCCTTCGCCTGACTGATAAGCCACAGAGTACAAGTTAGCTAGAACAACAGATATAAGCACATAGATGAATATATCCCCAAGAGGCCACAACAGGAAAAACGATACTGAATTAAAATATTCAGACTCTAACATGCCGATAGCAAGCCCCCAGAAAAAATAAAAAACAACAAACAAAACACTGAACATTGCAAGCGAAATGAATAGCGCCCACTGGGGCCCAAGAGTCATGACATAGGAATCTCTCAAAGAAATTTTTCTGTCAATCGCCACACCCACAAGCACCAACGACAACCTTAACGTGAAAAATACTGCCACCAGAAAAAAAGCCAAAGGAATCGGAGCCAACCATATGCTTTGGAAAACAAGGGCTGTTGACACCCCTATCAGCGAGCTTGGTATCATCCAAGCAAGTAAAAAGCCCATGTAGTACAGAGCATACTTGAGCTCTCGCTTGGAGAACCGAAAGATTTTAGGCCTTTCATCCAGCAACACAATTCGTATTGTGGTTATGGAAACAACTGCCACAATTGCAATTTCAGCAAGCAAGAAAGGGACATACAGCAGCAATTTGACATCGCTAAATGAGGGCCCAGCATTGGACAGAGCATAATCCACGGCCTCAAGGAGCAGATAAATAATTGACGGCAAGGCAACGCCTTTCAATAGAGCGTACCTATGCTGCCCAATAAGACACAGCGAGCCAAAGAAAAAGCTTAGAAGCACATCATTTCCTTAACATCTATGTTGTTCGGACTGCAATGTTTTCAGACACGTGCAGCACACTGATTCGGACATTCAACTTACAGTGACAAAAAACACGGCCCCGATCGCTATTACCATTACACCCACGCAGCTGGTCCATATTCCCTCATAACTCTCGCTCTTCCAACCATTCCGAGCGTGGCCTTTCGGGTATCGCCCCAAGGTCATTACCTTAACAAATGGCCAGCCAACATAATAAAAAATCACCTCAAATATTATTTGTCCTACGATATATACAACCGCACGTAAAAAGGCCTTTACAAGAGCTTCAAACACACCGTCCATGCATTGACTCCAAAAAAACACTCTCCAATTTTCACGCCTCAGATTGGGGGCGCCTACGTTCCCAAAGCCCGTAAGACAAACTTCACTTTCTTCCTGCTGCCCACTTCAAAAATCTTGGCGGATAGCCTTTCAACAAAATAACTAGTGATATATACAACAATAGCCCTACAACCGCAACAAAGATCAATACATGAGCATGAAGCCCTTCATCACGCCCAAATGCAAGAATTCCCAGAAGAGCTATAAGACAAAAAGAAGAAATCAGACCACAAAGTAGTCTGTAAAACCAGCCCAATTTCTTCAGCTCACCCACATCCAAAACTCCACATGATGACATCGCGCAAAACGGAATCGCAACAAAATTAGGAATAATAGCAATATAACGATATGATTAGCGACATAGAGACTGATGTATAAAAACCAAATAACGCGGCATTTATTAAATCTTTCTCCATCCTCGGCTTACCCCCAAGCATAGGGACCAAAATCAGAGCAGCTAGAAAAACAGCCAGCCAATGATTAAAAAGATATATATTTAGCGGAGTGGAGGCAATCGCCACTACAAGAAATATAGCCAAATACCTACCACCGCTCAGCTTTCCTTTACCTACCAGCCCATCCGTTCGCTCCATGCAACCACACCTTCTTTCTACAGCGCCAGGATTTATTTATCACCTTATATCTACGAGCATGCCAGCATCAAAAACAAGAGCCACATAGCCGAGGCTGGGCCGCCCGCCATAGGAGCCTCGCTCGATCAGGTTGCCGGCGCCATTATAGCGGTAGTGCTGCTCCCAGCCGTCACGGCCGGTCTCGCTGGCCAGACGATCCATCTCGTCATAGCAAAAACGGTAGACCGCGCTGTTGCCCAGAGTAAGCTTGCTCAAGCGGCCCACGTCATCGCAGGCGGTGAACTGCTGGCTGCCTTCCGCCTCGATGCGTTGTACCGGGCGGCCATAGTCGTCAAAGAAGAGCTGCTGCCAATATCATTCTTCTTCCATGGGTTTATATCGTTCCCAGCCCATTTTATTATGATGCTCAACCATTGCCTCTTCATAATTATTAGCCTCTATCTTATACAGCAGCTTAGCACTCTTTGAAAGCAGCCCTTTATTTTTTAATTCGATTATATTTTCCACGGTAGACAGTGTCGTGCCGTCCTCATCTTCCCAAACTTCGAAAATCATCATATTCAACCTCAACAATCTGTCATGGTACAAATGCCTCACCCGTAATGATTTCTATATCAACACGAATCGGATTGCCTCGTGGAAAGCTTCTAGAAACAGGGGCCATAACACCGCCTGCATTACCTGCGTTATTGATAAATCATTCGGCCTGACTAAACCCTACAGCTCGCTCTCGTACTTGCCTTTTTGTCAACTGTGCTTGCAACTCCTCAAGCATCAATAGCCCGTCTGCAGAACTGGGTGGGCTCATTTGTGCCCAAGACACTGACGCCTCTAGGCCACCACCTTGTGCCTGAATTCTTCCGCGGCGCATTATTTCTGCTGTACTCGAATGAGTGCCAGCATATGCGCCAGGCGTGCTTGAGACGTATCATTTGTAGATCCGGAAATGGTAGACACTGCAGTCGCGGCGGCCCCTATTCCCAATACACCTAAAAGCCATTGCCCTCGTCGGTGACATAGGCACTGATCTGCTTGGCTGCGCCATCACCGGCCTGGTCGATTCGGAGCATGGGCACGAAGCTGCCGGGCTCATAGACCACGGTGGTTTGGTAGCGCTCTTTCGCTTCGTGCACGAGCCGGTCGCCGTCCCAGCCGTAGTGGGTGGTGGCGGTGGTGCCGTTGGCCCGATGGACGGTCTTGCTGATACGCCGCCCCAGGGCGTCGTAGCGGTAGTTGGCTTCTTCGGTCGCTCCCTGGGCGCTGGTGCGGGTTAACCTGTAATGACCCCCTAGTTTCTGCACACCCTATGCAGCTAATGCAGGGTGTGCTCGGGGTGCCACATAGTCCAGAGACTGATGTGGCCGTTCTTCGTTGTAGTACCGGATCC
>NZ_JBRBAI010000020.1:0-45368 GCF_052806135.1 Billgrantia sp. Q4P2 | reverse complement strand
CAGCCCCGGCTGCTCCTCTTCCACCACCTTGGCCAGCAGCTTGGCCGCGGCCAGCGACTCGACGCGCTCCTCGGTCTCGACATGAATCGCCCGGTCGGCGCCCAGCGCCAGGGCGGTACGCAGCTGCTCCTGAGCGGCCTTGGGGCCGACGGTCACGGCGACCACCTCGCTGGCCACGCCGCGCTCCTTCAGCCGCACGGCCTCTTCCACGGCAATCTCGCAGAAGGGGTTCATGGCCATCTTGATGTTGGTGAGGTCGACGTCGGCGTGATCCGCCTTGACGCGGATCTTGACGTTGTAGTCGATGACGCGTTTGACCGCGACGAGGATCTTCATGGTTCTCTCCTGGCTGTCGGTCACTTTTCGACGAAGGCCCGCTCGATCACGTAATCCCCCGGCTCGCCCTGCTGCGGGCTGGCCTCGAAGCCCAGGTCGTCGAGCATGGCGGTGAGATCGGCGAGCATGCCGGGGCTGCCGCACAGCATCACCCGGTCGCTCTCGCGGTTGAGCTGGGGCAGGCCGATGTCGGCGCACAGCTTGCCGCTCTCAATCAGCGACGTGATGCGTCCCTGGTGGCGGAACGGCTCGCGGGTCACCGTGGGGTAGTAGATCAGCTTGTCGCGGATCGCCTCGCCGAGAAACTCGTGCTCGGGAAGCTCCCGTGTGATGTGGTCGTGATAGGCCAGCTCGCTGGCGTAACGCACGCAATGCACCAGCACGACCTTGTCGAAGCGCTCGTAGACCTCCGGGTCCTTGATGATGCTCATGAACGGCGCCAGGCCAGTGCCGGTGCTGAGCAGGTAGAGATGCTTGGCCGGGGTCAGGTCGTGGACCATCAGGGTGCCCACCGGCTTGCGACTGACCATGATCTGGTCGCCCACCTGGAGATGCTGCAGGCGCGAGGTGAGCGGGCCGTCGGGTACCTTGATGCTGAGGAACTCGAGGTAGTCGTCGTGGTTGGCGCTGACGATGCTGTAGGCACGCATCAGCGGCTTGCCCGCGACCTCGAGGCCGATCATCACAAAGTGGCCGTTCTCGAAGCGCAGCGCCTGGTCGCGGGTGGTGCGAAAGCTGAACAGGGTGTCGTTCCAGTGGTGAACGCTCAGTACGTCGGCGGTTCCGATAGCAGCAGCCATGGGTTTTCCTCCAGTCGTCAGGCATCGCGAGCGATGCGGGGATAAAACGCTTGTCGTTGAGTTCAGACCACCGGCAGCAGCGCCAGTAGACCCACTACCGTCAGTGCCAGCCCGGCGCTCAGGGCACACAGCAGCGACAGCGGGCGCCAACCCTGGCCCAGCAGGTCACGCACCGAGGTACGCATGCCCAGCGCCGCCATGGTCACCAGCAGGCACCACTGGGAGGCGCTTACCAGCAGTTCGCGTAGACCCGGGGGCAGCAACCCCAGGCTGTTGGCAGCGAACAGCGCCACGAAGCCGAGCAGGAACCAGGGAAACTCGCCGCTGCCGCTCTCGCCTCGCCGCAGCAGCACGCCGAGCAGCAACACCAGCGGCACGAGCAGGGCCACGCGCAGCAGCTTGGTCAGCGTGGCTACGTCGCCGGCGGCATCCGAGACGAGATAGCCCGCCCCTGCCGCCTGGGCCACGTCGTGGATGGTGGCGCCAAGGAACAGGCCGCTGGCGATGTCGCCGTAGCCGAGCAGTGCGGTGAGCGGCGGCAAGCCGAGCATGGCCACGGTGCCCAGCGCGGTGACGCACACCACCACGCCGAGCAGGCGCCGCTCCTCCAAGCGCCCGGCCGGCAGCACGGCGGCCACCGCCACTGCCGCCGACACACCGCAGATCGCCACCGCCGCGCCGGCCACCAGGCTGTGCAACGTCGGCAGCCCCAGCCAGCGGCCCAGCCACAACGCCGCGCCGATGGTCAGCGGCACGCTGATCAATACCACCGCCAGCGGCAGCCAGCCTACGGCCAGCAACTGGTCCAGGCCGATACGCGCGCCGAGCAGGGCCACCCCGACGCGCAGCACGCGGCGGGCGCAGAAGCCGACGCCCGCCTGCATGCGCACCTCACCGGCCTGGCTGGCAAAGCCGAAGCCCAGCAGCAGCGCGAGCAGCAGTGCCGGGGCACCGTAGTGCTCGGCCAGGAAGCTGCCGGCCAGCGCCAGCACCGTGCACAGCGCCACGCCGGGATAGAAGCGCTTGAGCCTTTCCCAGGAAGGCGCCAGGGCGAGAGGGAGCGGCGCGTTCATCACGGCGTCTCGCCCAGCTCGCGCAGGTAGGCCCAGGGGAAGACGCCGCGGCTGTGGCCGTCGGAGAAGAACAGCTGCAAGCCGCTGACGCCGAAGGGCTTGGCGTCGACCACGGTGATGTCGGCGTCGTACAGCGCCAGGCGGCCGCTGCGCTTGGCATGCAGGCAGCTGGAGCAGGCACAGGCGGCCCGCAGCGCCAGGCAGGAGAGCGTGTCCGTGCGGCCATCCGGCCAGCGGATCTCCACCTCCCGTGTGCTACGGTTCAAGTGCACGCCGTCGGGCGGGGCGATGGTATGGCGCAGATGTGCCGGTGTATTGGCGATGACGGTCATGGCAATCTCCGGTCAGATCGGTGGGTCTTGGGGCGGCTGGTCCCGTAGGCACAGCATCGGCACTTCCGGGAACGGGGCGGGCACGGCCACGTCGACCATCGGCCGGGCGCTGTCGCTGACGCTGGCGCCCAGCACGACGGCCAGCAGCGCGAAGCGTGCACGGCAACTCGTCATGACAAGTTGGCGCATGCCTCAGCGCTCCAGGTACTGCAGTTTCTCGCCTTGGTCGACCCAGAGATCGGCCTCCCCCAGCGGCAGGCGGGTCTCACTGATCACCGGCCACACCTGGGCGAGTTCGGCGTTGATCTCGAGGAAGTGCGCCTGATCTGGCGGCAGTTGGTCGTCGGCATAGATCGCATCCGCCGGACACTCCGGCACGCACAGGGAGCAGTCGATGCACTCCACCGGGTCGATGACGAGGAAGTTGGGCCCTTCGTGGAAGCAGTCCACCGGGCATACCTCGACGCAGTCGGTGTATTTGCAGCGGATGCAGTTTTCTGTGACGACGTAAGTCATGGTCTTATCTCCTCAAGCACGCAGCGGGGCCCGGCCAGGCAGCGTGCCACCTGGCCATCATGCGAAGCGTTTCATGCCAATTCCGGGCGAAAGCTGGTTCAGGCAGCGTTGTCGAGCTGCGACTGCGCCCAGCGCGCCAGCTTGCGCACGTCCGGATCCGGATCGTCGAGAGCCAGCTCGATGAACGGGCGGCACTCCGGCTCGGCGATGGCGCCGAGCGCGCCGATGGCCGCCTTGCGCAAATTGCTCATCGGGTCCCGGGCGCACTCACCCAGCGCCGGTACGGCTGCCGCTACGCGCAGCTTGCCCATGGCCTCGGCGGCTTTCTCACGCACCTGCCAGGTAGCGTCGCGGCTGGCAACGATCAGCGATTCGAGCCCGGCGCGATAATCGAGCTTGCCGATGCCGATGGCGGCCTCGCAGCGCACCTGCCAGTGCGGATCGCCAAGGATCGCCACCAGCGGCGGCCCCACCCGCTCACGCGCGGCATAGACCAGGGCGCCGGCAGCGGCACGACGCACCTCGGGGTCGGTGTCACCCTTGGCGCGATCGATCAGCGCCGGCAGGTTCTCCTCGGCCTTGAGCCAGCCGAGCACGCCCACCGCCTCGCGGCGAACGCGGGCATCCTCATCGCTCAGGCGCTGTAGCGCCGGGGTCTGCGCTGCGGGCACACGCAGCGGCTTGAGCGCGCGCAGGATGCCGGCCACCACGAAGGGATCGTCGCTGCGCTCCAGTGCGGCGAGCAGCGGCGGTGCGACGCTGGGATCCTTGAGGTCGGCCAGGGCGTGGGCGGCGGCGTTGCGCACCACCTCGTCGCCATCGCTCAATGCCGCCAGCAGCGAGTCGGCGATATCTTCGGCGTCGAACTCATCGACCACCTTGGCCGCCTCCTGGCGCACCGCGGGGTCCTCATCCTTGAGTGCCTGGATCAGCAGCTCGGCCGCTTCCGGCTCGCCCGAATCGACCAGCGCCAGCACCGCGACGCGGCGAATGCCGGGGTCCGGGTCGGCGAGCTTTTCGGCGATGTCCTGCAGCTCGGGGTCGTCGTAATGCTTCATGGGGCGCACCTCAGCGGAGTAGGTAGGGGATTTCGACCTTCACGGCATCCGTGGGGCAGTCGGCCTCGCAGGGCATGCAGTACCAGCACTCGTCGTAGCGCATGTGCGCCTTGCCGGTGTCGGGATTGATCCACAGCACGTCGAGCGGGCAGACGTCGATGCACACGGTGCAGCCCTTGTCGGCGATGCACTTGTCCTCGTCGACGATTACCGGGACGCTGGTGCGTTGCGTTGCAGTCGGCATGGTTTCCTCTCCTCGAGTTCGGTTGTTCGCGCCTTGGGGTCTCAGGCGTTGGCGGCCTTCTGCACACGCAGCTTCTGGTAGGCGTCCTTCTCCTCGCCGAGCTCGACGATGTAGGGCGCCACCGGGCGCTTGCCGTGGGCCATGTTGCCGTTCTCGTCCTTGTACAGACGGGTATGGCAGAACCAGTCGGCATCGTTCTGCTCCGGGCAGTCGACGCGATAGTGGTAGAGCCCCCAGCGCGACTCGGTGCGATAGAGCGAGGCGCGGGCGGCCATCTCGGCGCAGTCGATGATCGAGTGCACTTCCAGCGCACGCAGCAGCTCGTGGGGGTCGGTGGCCTGCAGGAGGTGCAGGTCTTCACGCACGGCGAGGATGCGCTCGAGGCCTATCTCCATCTTCTTGGTCACCTTGGGTGGCTGCAGATAGTCGTTGACCAGCCGACGCACCTTGTACTCCATCTGCGACGGCGGGATGCCATCGGCCACCTTGAGCGGCGCCTGGATGCGCTCGAGCTCGGCGGCGATGAAGGCCTCGTCGAGGCTCGGCATCTCGCTGCGCTCCTTGGCGAAGGCGGCTGCGCTCTCGCCGCAGATCTGGCCGTAGACGAAGGCACCGAGCATGTAGGAGTGGGCTACCGAGGCCATGTCGCCGGCGCCATACAGGCCCGGCACGGTGGTGGCGCCGGTCTCGTCGACCCACACCCCCGAGGCGGAATGGCCCGAGCAGAAGCCGACCTCGGAGATGTGCATCTCCACCATGTGCTGGCGATAGTCGGTCTCGCGGCCGTCGTGGAAACGACCGCGCGAGGGCCGCTCATTGGTGTGCAGGACGGTCTCGATCTCCTGGATGGTCTCTTCGGCCAGGTGGTCGAGCTTGAGGAACACCGGGCCGTTGCCGCCCTCCAGCTCCTTGAAGAACTCCAGCATCATCTGGCCCGACCAGTAGTCGCACTCGATGAAGCGCTCGCCCTGGGAGTTGGCGGTGAAGCCGCCGAGCGGACCGGTGACGTAGGCGCAGGCGGGGCCGTTGTAGTCCTTGAGCAGCGGGTTGATCTGGAAGCACTCGAGGTTCGCCAGGTCCGCCCCCACGTGGTAGGCCATGGCGTGGCCGTCGCCGTTGTTGGCCGGGTTCTCGTAGGTGCCGAACAGGTAGCCCGAGGTCGGCAGGCCGATGCGCCCGGCAGCGCCGGTGGCCATGATCACCGCCTTGGCGCGAATGATGATCGGCTCGGCGGTACGCGTGTTGACGCCGATCATGCCGGCGATACGCCCATCGGCGTCCTTGAGCAGGCGGGTAGCCTGGTAGCGGTTCTCGATCTGCACCCGGTTGCGGCGCAGGCGGCGATAGAGGATCTTCTTGACGTTGTGGCCCTCCGGCATCGGCAGCACGTAGGTGCCGAGGTGGTGGACCTTCTTCATGTCGTAGTCGCCGGTCTCGTCCTTCTGGAAGTGCACGCCCCAGGAGTCGAGCTTCTCGATCATCGGGAAGGAGCGCTGGGCATAGGCCATCAGTGCGGGCTGGTGGACGATGCCGTCGTTGGCGATGGTGATCTCCTTGACGTACTGCTCGGGGGTCGAGTGGCCGGGTACGATGGCGTTGTTGAGCCCATCCATGCCCATGGAAATGGCCCCGCTGCGCTTGACGTTGGCCTTTTCCAGCAGCATCACCCTGAGACTCGGGTCCTGCTCCTTGGCGGTCACGGCCGCCATGGGGCCGGCAGTTCCGCCGCCGATGACCAGCACGTCGGTGTCGATGACGGGAATGTCGCTTGCGTTCATGATTCCTCCGATTTCCGATCCACTCGGAATTGGTATTTGAAGGCGTCCCCGCGGAAGCAGAGGTATTCGAAGTCGACCGGCCGACCCGCCCGGTCGTAGGTCAGCCGCTCGACCCGCAGGACGGGCTCGCCCATCCCGAGGTTGAGGTGTTGCCGGGTCTCCTCGTCGCAGAGGGTGGAATCGATGGCGATGTTCGCCGCGCCCAGCGGGATGGCGAAGCGGTTCTCCAACATCGGGAAGATGTCGCCGGAGAGGTCCTGGCCGAACAGTCGCCGGCCAATATCGATGGGGAAATAGCTGCTCTCCAGCGAGACCGGCTCGCGGTTGAGGTAGCGCACCCGCTTCACCTCGACCACGGCATCGCCGGAGCGCAGCCCCAGGGCGGCGGCCACCGCCTTGCCCGGCTTGCACTCCTGGATCGACAGCAACCGCGCGGTGGCCTCGTAGCCCTGCGCCGCCATGGCCTCGCCGAAGCCCTGCAGGCGCTGCACGTTCTGCACCGCCTTGGGCTTGCTGACGAAGGTGCCCTTGCCCTGGGCGGAAAACACCAGCCCCTCGTTGTGCAGGTCGCGCAGGGCCTGGCGGATGGTGATGCGGCTCACGCCGAAACTCTTCATCAGCGCGTTTTCCGACGGCAGCCGCTCGTGGGGCGAGTAGCCGCCCTCGAGGATGTTGCGCCGCAGGGTGTCGCGGATCTGCACGTAGAGCGGCTGCGGCGAGTCGCCCGGCTGCAGCTTGAGTTCCTGGCTCTTCATGGTCGTTACCTCTTGTCATGACATGTCATGTCGACTCGAAGCCGCACGGTCATGCCGGGTATCGGTTCAGCCCGCCTGGTTCTGCTGCTCGAAGGCGTGCAGGGTCTGCTCGCGGATCAGGGCCAGACACTCGCGCTTGAGCGCCATGAACTCAGGCGTGGTGAGCAGCTCCTGGGTGCGCGGACGCGCCAGCCGCACGGGTATGTCGGCGATGATTCGTCCCGGACTCGCGCTCATGACCACGATGCGATCGGAGAGGAACACCGCCTCGTCGATGTCGTGGGTGACGAACAGCACCGTGTTCTTGAACTCGCTCCAGATCTCGAGCAGGTTCTCCTGCATCATGCTGCGGGTCTGGGCGTCCAGGGCGCCGAAGGGCTCGTCCATCAGCAGCACGCTGGGGTAGTTGGCCAGCGCCCGGGCGATGCCCACGCGCTGCTGCATGCCGCCGGAGAGCGTGGTGGGATAGGCGTTGGCGTAGCGCGACAACCCCACCAGCGAAAGGAAGGTGCTGGCCACGCTGTCGGCCTCCCGCGAGCCCACGCCCGCCATCAGCGGGCCGAAGGCGACGTTCTGCTTCACCGTCTTCCACGGGAACAGCGAATGCTGCTGGAACACCATGCCGCGGTCGGGGCCGGGCTTGTTCACCGCCAGGCCATCGAGCAGCACCTCGCCCCGGGTCGGCTCGACGAAGCCGGCCACGCTGTTCATCAGGGTCGACTTGCCGCAGCCGGAGGGGCCCAGCAGCGAGACGAACTCACCCGGCTGGATCTCGAGGCTGGCGTCTTCCACCGCACGGTGGGAGCCGCTGGCGGTGGCGAAGACGATGTCGAGGCCGCGCACGCTGATCCTGCCCTTGCCCCCCGCCGTACGTGGGCGATAGCTGTGCGGATGCTCGACGACGGCGGCACGGTTGGGTCGAGTAGCGGACATCATGACTTGCCCCCCTCGGCCTGCCAGCGCAGCAGGGGCGCGCAGGCCTTGCGGACCAGCAGGGTGCACAGCGAGCCCAGAGCGCCGATGACCAGCATGCCGATGATGATCTTGGGGTATTCGACCAGGGTGTAGGCCGACCAGGTGAAGTAGCCGATGCCGTACTGGCCGCTGATGATCTCGCCGGCCAGCAGCGAGAACCAGGCCACGCCCATGCCGATGGCGAGCCCCGCGACGATGCTTGGCAACGCACCGGGAAGCACCACGTGCCAGAGGATGGCGGCGTTGCTCGCGCCCAGGCTGCGCGCCGCGCGCACCAGCACCTTGGGGGTCTGCTCGACGCCGTGCACGGTGTTGATCACGATGGGGAACAGCGCACCGAGGAAAGTAATGAAGACGATGCTCGACTGCTCGCTGGGCATCATCAGGATCGCCAGCGGAATCCAGGCCACCGCCGGGATGGGCCGCAGGATCTCGATGTAGGGCAGGAGCACGTCCTCGGCGAAGCGCGAGCGCCCCATGAGAACGCCCAGCACCACACCGATCACCACGGCCAGCCCATAGGCGATGGCGATGCGCTGCATGCTGTGCAGGATGTGCAGGTAGAACTGCTGGCTCGAGGCCTGGGCCAGGAACTCCGCCCCCACCACCAGCGGCCCCGGTACGTTGTCGAAGCGCACGAAGAGATCGAAGCCGTAGGTCGAGGCGAGATGCCAACCCAGCGCCGCCACCAGCAGGGCACCGATGCGCACCAGGTAGCGATCCCAGTTCGCGGGCAGCAGGCGACGAGGTGCGCCGGGATCCACCTCGGCCGGAACCGCCGTGGCGGGACTGGCCTCGGCCAGTGATCGCTCGGCAGTTTCGACCGGGCCGGACAGGACGGCCTCGGAGAGCGGAGGGCGGGGCCTGGGATTCAAGCTCATGGTGTCACCTCTCGTCACGGGAGCGCAGTCAGCGCCAATGCCATGGGTAATGAAGTCCGGCGTTTGTTGTGTCGTTGTTGCCGGCAGTCTTGTTATGGAAAGCATTGCCTAAATCGAAGCTTGTACTATCAGGTCATATCCTTTACTCAGTAAGTTGCATCAGGCGTGCCAACTTTCCTTTTTTATTTCTCAAGGCTTTAATCCAAAAGGGTATTTTTCATTTCCCACCATATCGGCAACGGACGACTCTGGTAATAATCAGCGCGCCTGCATGGTGCATGGCATCATTAAAAGGCATCACACTGATGCACTTTCCAGTTCATGAAGCTGAAGTCTCTATGACAAGTAGAACAAGTCATTAGCGAACAAATCGGGCAAGAGCCGACAGAACAAGAAAAGAAACAAATAAAAAGGGGCACGGTAAAAATACCGCGCCCCTCGATATTGCAGGTCAGATGAATACGAAGTTTTGTCTTACTTCATAGCAAGCGCTTCTTCGTCGGAAGCGGACAAGGCGATCATCCTGCCACCATTGTCGGCAATGAACGCTTCGGAGTCGGCACGCTTCATGAAGGCCACCACTTCGCCATCGGGGCTTTCGGAAAGAAACGCCGCCTTGCCGAACATCTTGATGCCGCTCAACGGGTCATAGACGTAGGTGGCGTATATCTCCCGGCCTTCAGCACTGGCGTCTCGAAAGGCCGCTATCATCTCGGCCACACTGTCATACCCGACGATGCCATTGTCGGCAAACCACACCTGGGCCGGCTCGAGCTCGGGATTCGAGGCGATGGGGATGACCATCCGCTCCAGGTCGGCGGCATAATCCAGCCCGGAGGCGGCATAGGCACGGTTAAGGTAGCTGTCGTCGATCCAGGCCTCGAAATCGAGATCGGGTATGTTGCGCTCGTCCTGCAGCAGAGCATGGTCGTACTTCAAAGCTTCGACCCACTCGGGCTTGATGGTGGCGTCCAGGGTGCTGATGCCCCCTTCTCCCAAATAAAGATAGAGCACCTCCTTGGCCACTCCGGTCCACTCGCTCAGCTGGGTGGCAGCACGTATCGGGTCTTCCTCGATCCACTGCTGCGCCTCCAGCGTGGCCTGCAGCACAGCGTCGACTACCTCGGGATAGCGGTCGGCGAAGTCCTTGCGCACGACGATGCCATGGAACGTCGGCACGCCCGCCTCGCTGCCGTCGAAGATCTTGCGCCCGGTACCACGAAACTCCATTACCTCCGACCATGGGCCGAAGTCGGCATGGGCATCGATGCGGTTGCCGGCGATGTTGGCGACACCCACGGGCGGGCTCTGGTCGACGATGTCGATCTCACCGTCCAGTCCCGCATCGCGCAGTGCCTTCAGCGTCATGCCCCAGGAAGCGCTGCCCACCGGTGTGGAGATGCGTTTGCCGGCCAACTCCTCCAGGGAATAAACGTCGGAGGCCACCGGCACCACGATGCCGTTGCCGGTCCCTTGTCGGTTGTAGCCGGTCACGGCGATGAAGCGGGTCTCGTTGCGTCCGGTGGCCTGGAAGCTGGCGCCGTTGACGATCAGCGGATAGTCGCCCATCACGCCGAACTCCAGGTTGCCCGCCATCATCTGGTTGGTGATGGGCGGCCCAGAATCGTAGTCGCGAAAGACGATCTCGTATTCCGCATCGGCATAGTCGCCTTCCGTCGGCAGATACTTCTCGATGAGGCCAAGCTTCTCCAGCACGATACCGCCCGCCACGGTGTTGGTGACCATGCTCTGGTGGCCTATGCCGATGGAAATTCGCTCCGCTAGGGCGTGGCCACTCACAAGAAGCAGTGAGCCGAATAAACAAAGGGCGATAGATCGGTTCCGGTTCTTCATGTCCAGTCACCTTCGGTCAGAGTGGGTTGTACTTGTACTATCCGGTCATTACCTTCACCCATTGATTTGCAGAGCGCGTGCCATCCTGCACGGCTTTCCGTCCATCTGCATGATTCGAATAAGGGAAAAGTCACCCTGACCCTGATGGTCCGCCTGCACATCAAGCCCCTTGTTGCGCATGCATAGTGCGCAACAAGGGGCTTTCGGCGTCATCATGGCGCAGCCAATTGAGCGCCGAACAAGACAACTAGAACAAATGGATTCAAGCCTAAGAGTTCAGCCTTCATCCACCAATTGCTGCCCGAGAAAGCTGAACGCCAGCGCCTGCATATGGGCGCGCTGCCGGTTGTCCGCCGCGCCGCCGTGGCCGCCCTCGATATTCTCGTAGTAGAGCACCTCGTGCCCCTGCTCGTGCATGCGCGCCATCATCTTGCGTGCATGGCCCGGGTGGACGCGGTCGTCGCGGGTGCTGGTCATCAGCAGCGTGGGCGGATAATCGGTGGCGGCATCGAGGTTATGGTAGGGCGAAACGTCACGCAGGAATTCCCAATCGTCGCCGTCGGGGTCGCCGTACTCGGCCATCCACGAGGCCCCGGCCAGCAGCAGGTGGTAGCGGCGCATGTCGAGCAGCGGCACCTGGCACACCACCGCGCCCAGCAGCTGCGGGTAGCGCGTCAACATGTTACCCACCAGCAGGCCGCCGTTGGAGCCGCCCTGGATGCCCAGCCGCTTCGGCGAGGTGACGCCGCGCTCGATCAGATCTTCTGCTACGGCAGCGAAATCCTCGAACGCCTTGTGGCGCTTCTCGCGCAGCGCCGCCTGGTGCCAGCGCGGGCCGTACTCGCCGCCGCCGCGGATGTTGGCCACCACGTAGACGCCACCCTGGCTGAGCCAGGCGCGCCCCACGCCGGGGCTGTAGCCAGGCAGCAGTGGTACCTCGAAGCCGCCGTAGCCGTAGAGCAGGGTCGGATGATCGCCGCTCGGCTCGAGGCCGCGCCGCGCCACCTGGAAGTAGGGCACCGGCGTGCCGTCCTCGCTGGTGGCGAAGTGCTGGGTCACCTCGAGGCCTTCGGCGTCGAACAGCGCCGGGGCCTGCTTGAGCGTTTCCAGCGCCCCGCCGACCCGACCGTGCAGCAGCGTGGTCGGCGTCAGGTAGTCGCTGACGATCAAGAAAACGTCGTCGCTCTCCTCGTCGTCCACCGCGCTCACGCTGACGCTGCCGATCGTCGGCACGCCCGCCAGCGGCTCGGGCTGCCACTGGCTCTCGCTCGGCGTGATTACGTAGAGCCGGTGCTTGACGTCGTCGAGCACGTTGAGGATCAGGTGGTGTCGGGTCCAGGTGACGTCGGAGAGCGAGGTGCGCTCGGTGGGCGTGAACAGTACACGCAGGTCGCGCTCACCGGCCATGAAGGCGTCGAAGTCGGCGATCAGCAGTGCGCCGGCAGGGTGGGTGGTGCCGTCCACCTCCCAGGGTTCGCGCAGCTCGACCATCAGCCACTCGCGGTGCACCTGCTTGTGCGCCGAGTTGGGCACCTCGATGCGGCGCAGGCTGCCGTCGGCCTCGCGCAGGTAGAGCTCATTGTCGTAGAAGGCACGGGCGCGGCTGACGAAGTCGCGTTCGAAGCCCGGCGTGGAATCGTGGCCGGCACCCACGGCCATGTCGTCGGGATCGCCCTCGAATACCGTCTCGGCCTCGGCCATCGGCATACCGCGCCGCCACTGCTTGACGATGCGCGGATAGCCGGAGCGGGTCATCGAGCCTTCGCCGAAATCGGTCTGGACGTAGACCGTGTCGCGGTCGATCCAGCCCAGGCTGCCCTTGGCCTCGGGGCGAAAGAAACCGTTTTCGACCCAGCGCTTCTCGACCAGGTCGAACTCGCGGGTGACGTCGGCATCGGCACCGCCGCGGGAGAGCGACACCAGGCAGTGACGCCAGGGCTTGCCGGGCGATGTGGGGCGCAGGCAGTGGGCGCCGTGCCACACCCAGTTCTCGCCCTCCTCGGCGTTGAGCGCGTCGAGGTCGATCAGCACCTCCCACTCGGGCCGCGCCTTGCGGTATTCCTTGAGGGTAGTGCGCCGCCACAGCCCGCGGGGGTGGTCGCGGTCCTGCCAGAAGTTGTAGAAGTGCTCGCCGCGCTTGACCACGAAGGGGATGCGGTCGTCGGCCTCGAGGATCGCCTGGAGATCGTCGCGCAGCTCAGCGAAGCCGGGGGAGTCGGCCAGCCGCACCTGGCTCTCGGCGTTGCGCTCCGTCACCCAGGCCAGGGCGCGCTCGCCCTCGACATCTTCCAGCCAGAGATGGGGGTCGTGTTCGTCGTGAGGGGCAGCCATGCGGATCTCCTGGTGGGCGTGGTTTGCCCACCAAGCTAGCCTGCCCCGGCCGCGGGCTCAATGGTATCGAGCGCGGAGGGGAAATCAGCGCTCGAAGATGACCGTGCGGCTGTCATTCAGGAAGACGCGCCGCTCCACGTGCAGGGCCACCGCACGCGCGAGGGTGAGGCACTCGATGTCGCGACCCTTGGCAACGAGATCCTCCGGGTAGTCGGCGTGGCCGACCGGCTCCACGCCCTGCGTGATGATCGGCCCCTCGTCCAGGTCGTCGTTGATGTAGTGGGCGGTGGCGCCGACCAGCTTCACCCCCTTCTCGTAGGCCTGGTGGTAAGGGCGCGCGCCCTTGAAGCCGGGTAGCAGCGAATGGTGGATGTTGATCGCGCGACCAGCGAGCCTGGTGCACATCTCGCTCGAGAGCACCTGCATGTAGCGGGCCAGGATCACCAGCTCCGCCCCGCTCGCATCAATTACCTCCCGCACCTGGGCCTCCTGCTCGGCCTTGGTCTGCGGCGTGATCGGGAAGTGGTGATAGGGAATGCCGTGCCACTCCGCCAGCGACGCCAGGTCGGGGTGATTGGAGACGATGGCGCGAATCTCGATCGGTAGCTGGCCGGTGCGATAGCGGTAGAGCAGGTCGTTGAGGCAGTGGTCGGCCTTGGAGACCATGATCACCACCGGCATCAGCCGCCCTGGCGGCGTCAGCTCGAAGCTCATCTCGAACTCGGCGGCGCGCTCGGCGAAGGCCGTCTGGAAGGCGCCGGCATCGAAGCCGGCCTCCTCGGGACGGAATTCGGTGCGAATGAAGAAACGGCCACTCAGGCGGTCATCGAAGGATTGCTGCTCGGTGATGTAGCAGCCCCGCTCCTTGAGAAAGCGAGTCACCACATCCACGGTGCCCAGGCGGCTGGGGCACTGCGCGGCCATGATCCAGATGTCATCGTGTCGGTTCATACTGCTCCTCCGGCGGCGAGTCGCAATAAAGGCCCGTATGGAAAAAAGGCCGGGGAAACCCCGGCCAAACGCGCCTGGCAAACGAGACGCCGAGTCACTTCTCCACGCCGATGGCGTACTCTGCACCGGCGTCCAGCAGCCAGCGATAGAGATAATCGGCGAAGCTGCGGCGTATCACCAGTTCCCAGCGCTCCTCGGAGGGGCGGCGGACGATGGCGGTGGCCTTGGCGAAGACCGTGGTCACGCCCTTGCCCACCGGGAAGTGGCTGGGGTGGACGTCGTAGATCGCCGACTTCATCAGCAGCTCACGGGCCGCCTCGCCGGAAAGCTCCAGCAGGGTCTGGCCGCCGCTGACGTCGCTGATGGCATAGTGGGCATCCCCCAGGCGCTCGCGCAGCCGGGTCTCCAGCTCGAACTCCTCGCCGCCGGGGACGATCACCAGCCATTCGTCCGGAGAGAGCCACTGGATCGAGCGCTCGCCGCTGTCGTCCAGGACCAGCCCCTGGGGCTGGCCGGGCAGGCCCAGGCCCAGCACCTCGCGCACCGCCTCGTCGAGGACGATGGCGCCGCCGCGCAGGACCAGGTGGCCCAGCAAGGCGCGCTCGCGCAGGATGACGCGGCTCTGGGAGCCGACCGCCGGGGCACCGCTACGGCGGTAGCTGTAGGCCAGCGGCGACTCCACCGGGATGGTGCTATCGGTACGGGTATCGAAGGTAGCCGCGTTAGACATTCTGGCGCTCTCCCTTGGGATCGTAGAAGATCGGGCTGACGATTTCGGCCTCATGGGTCTGGCCGTCCGCCATGGGCAGGTAGACGGTCTCGCCCAGCTTGCTGTGGCCACCCTTGACCACCGCCAGGGCGAAGCCGGAGTCCAGGGTCGGGCTGTAGTAGCTGGAGGTCACGTGCCCGGCCATCGGCATGGGGATGGCGTGCTTGGGATCGAAGACGATCTGCGCACCCTCCTCCAGCACCACCTTGGGGTCCTTGGGCTTGAGGCCCACCAGCTGCTTGCGGTTCTCGCGCTTGGTGTCGGACCGGGTCAGGGCCCGCTTGCCGATCCACGAGAAGGGCTTGTCGTAGCCCACGCACCACTGCATCCCCAGGTCTTCCGGGGTCACCGAGCCATCGGTGTCCTGGCCGACGATGATGAAGCCCTTCTCGGCGCGCAGGACGTGCATGGTCTCGGTGCCGTAGGGAGTCAGGCCGTACTTCTCGCCGTGCTTGAACAGGGTCTGCCACACGTGCATGGCGTAGTTGGCCTGGACGTTGATCTCGAAGGTCAGCTCGCCGGTGAAGGAGATGCGGTAGACCCGCGCCGGTACGCCCGCCACCTTGCCGGCGCGCCACTCCATGAACTTGAAACCGTCCTTGTCGAGATCGATATCGGTGATCTCGGCCAGCAGCTTGCGCGCCTCGGGGCCGGTGATGGTCATGGTGGCCCAGTGGTCGGTCACCGAGCTGAAGTAGACGTCCAGCTCCGGCCACTCGGTCTGGTGCCACAGTTCCAGCCACTCGAGGATCGCCGCGGCGCCACCGGTGGTGGTGGTCATCAGGAAGTGGTTGTCGGCCAGGCAGCTGGTCACGCCGTCGTCGGTGACCATGCCGTCGTCCTTGCACATCAGGCCGTAGCGACACTTGCCGACCGCCAGCTTCTCCCACTTGTTGGTGTAGACCCGGGCCAGGAACTCGCGGGCGTCGGGGCCCTGGATGTCGATCTTGCCCAGGGTCGAGGCGTCGAGGATACCGACCTTCTCGCGCACCGCGCTGCACTCCCGGGCCACCGCCTCGTGCATGGTCTCGACCTTGCCGTTGACGCGCTGCGGGTAGTACCAGGGACGCTTCCACTGGCCCACGTCCTCGAACTCGGCGCCGTTTTCCACATGCCACTGGTGCAGGGCGGTGTAGCGCTCGGGGTCGAAGAGGTCGCGGCAGTGACGGCCGACGATGGCGCCGAAGGTCACCGGGGTGTAGTTGGGGCGGAATACCGTGGTGCCCACCTCGGGGATGGAGCGACCCAGGCAGCGAGCCGCAATGGCCATGCCGTTGATATTGCCCAGCTTGCCCTGGTCGGTGCCGAAGCCCATGGCGGTGTAGCGCTTGACGTGCTCGATGGACTCGAAGCCCTCGCGGGTGGCCAGCTCGATGCCCGCCGCGGTGACGTCGTTCTGCAGGTCGACGAACTGCTTGGGCGCGCGCAGGGTCGGCTTCTCGTGGGGCACCTGGAAGAGCGGAGCCGACGGGCCCTGCTCGAGGGCCTTGGCCTGGGGCAGGCTCACCGCCGGGGCGGCATGGCCGGTGGCGGCGGCTGCCTTGATGCCGGCCTCCACACCCTCGGCGAGCACCTCGCCCAGGGCATAGGTGCCGTTGGCACCGCCGCAGGCCTGCACGCTCTTCACCAGGTTCGGCACGAAGCCGAGGATATCGTCGCGCCAGGTGGGCCGGGCGCCGGTGTGGGAAGCCAGGTGAATCACCGGGCTGTAGCCGCCGGAGCTGGCGATGGTGTCGCAGGCCAGCGTCTCGGCCTGGCCGGTAACCTTGAAGGCGTCGATATCGATCTTGGCGACCCGCGCCGCGCTGACGCGGCTCCCGCCCTTGGCCTCGATCACGGCGCTGCCGGTGATGATCTTGATGCCCTGGGCACGGGCGGCCTCCACCCAGTCGCCGGCCGGGGCCTGGCGGGCGTCGACGATGGCCACCACCTCGCGACCCGCCTCCTTCCAGTCGAGGGCGGCACGGTAGCCGTAGTCGTTGCTGGTGGAGAGTACCAGCTTGTTGCCCGGTGCCACGCCGTAGCGTCGGATATAGGTGGAGACGGCGCCAGC
This sequence comes from Billgrantia sp. Q4P2, assembly GCF_052806135.1. Classification (NCBI taxonomy): domain Bacteria; kingdom Pseudomonadati; phylum Pseudomonadota; class Gammaproteobacteria; order Oceanospirillales; family Halomonadaceae; genus Billgrantia; species Billgrantia sp. Q4P2. The sequence continues at coordinate 28,662 of NZ_JBRBAI010000020.1, read as the reverse complement.
CAGCAGATTGCCGGGCACGTCGTTGCCGGCGTAGACCAGCGGGCGCTCGTGGGCGCCGGTGGCCAGGATCACCTGGCCGGCACGCACGCGGTGCATCCGCGACCGGACTGGACGATGGCCATTCATCAGCGGGGCGGTCTCGCCGAGATGCTCGGTGCGCCGCTCGTGCAGGGTGACGAAGTTATGGTCGTGGTAACCGTTGGCAGTGGTACGCGGCAGCAGGGTAACGTTCTCGCAGCCGGCCAGCTCCTCGAGCACCTGGGCCACCCACTGCTCCGCCGGCTTGCCGTCCAGGGTCTCGCGGCTATCCAGCAGCGAACCACCCATTTCCTCCTGCTCGTCGGCGACGATCACCCGGGCCCCGCTGCGTGCGGCGGCAAGGGCCGCGGCCAGGCCGGCGGCACCGGCACCGACCACCAGCACGTCGCAGTGCTGGTGCAGGTGGTCGTAGGTGTCCGGGTCGGCTTCCATGGGGCTGCGCCCCAGGCCGGCGCTCTTGCGGATGTACTTCTCGTAGGTCATCCACATCGAGGCCGGGGCCATGAAGGTCTTGTAGTAGAAGCCCGGGGGCATGAACTTGCCGCCCAGCTTGCCGACCAGGCCCATCAGGTCGCGCTGCACATTGGGCCAGCCATTGGTGCTGCGGGCGGTCAGGCCGGCGAACAGCGCCTGCTGGGTGGCGCGCACGTTGGGCACCTGGCCCGCCTCGGTGCTGCCCAGCTGGACAACGGCATTGGGCTCCTCGGCGCCGGCGGCGACGATGCCCCGGGGCCGCGAGTACTTGAAGCTGCGGTTGACGATGTCCACGCCGTTGGCCAGCAGCGCCGAGGCCAGGGTGTCACCCGGGTGGCCCTGGTAGCTCTGGCCATTGAAGGTAAAGCTCAGGGTGCGGGAGCGATCGATCCGACCGCCCTTGGCCAGGCGGTGCACTTGTTTCTTTGACTGGCTCATGCGCGCACTCCTTCTTGGCTGGCCGCGGCGGCCTCGCGGGGCTGGCCCCGGTCGTCGGCGGTGATCGACGGCTGCTCGCCCATCTTGTAGGTCTCGAGGATCTCGTAGGTCACGGTGTGGCGGGTGACGTTGAAGAACTTGCGACAACCCACCGCATGCACCCATAGCTCATGGTGCACGCCACGGGGGTTGTCACGGAAGAAGAGGTAGTCGCCCCACTCCTCGTCGCTGCACGCCTCGGGGTCCTTGGGTCGCACGATGTGCGCCTGGCCCTTGGGGTGGAACTCCTCTTCCTCACGGTGTTCGCCGCAGTAGGGGCAGTAGATATAGAACATGGCGAATTCTCCTCAGTGGGCCACGCCGGCGGCGCCGTGCTCGTCGATCAGGGCCCCGCTATGGAAGCGGAACATGGAGAAGGGCTCGGCGATGGGATGCATCTCGCCCTTGGCCAGGCTGGCGGCGAACACATGGCCCGAGCCCGGGGTGGCCTTGAAGCCACCGGTGCCCCAGCCACAGTTGAAGAACAGGCCCTTCACCGGGGTCTTGGAGAGGATCGGACAGGCATCCGGGCAGGTGTCGACGATGCCGCCCCACTGGCGGTTCATGCGCACCCGGGAGAAGATCGGGAACATCTCGACGATGGCCTGCAGGGTGTGCTCCACGGTGGGATAGCTGCCGCGCTGGCCATAGCCGTTGTAGCCGTCGATACCGGCGCCGATGACCAGGTCGCCCTTGTCCGATTGGCTGATGTAGCCATGCACGTGGTTGGACATCACCACGGTGTCGAGGATTGGCTTGAGGGGCTCGGAGACCAGGGCCTGCAGCGGGTGCGACTCCAGCGGCAGCTTGAAGCCGGCCATCTTGGCCAGCACCCCGGAGTTACCGGCAGCCACACAGCCGACGGTCTTGGCCTCGATGTCGCCGCGGTTGGTGTGCACGCCGAAGACGCGTCCGTCGCGGATCTTGAAGCCGGTCACCTCGGTCTGCTGGAGGATATCCACCCCGTGTGCATCGGCACCGCGGGCATAGCCCCAGGCCACGGCGTCGTGGCGGGCCACACCGGCGCGCGGCTGCCAGGAGGCGCCCAGCACCGGGTAACGGGCGTTCTTCGAGCAGTCCATGATCGGCACCAGCTCCTGCACGCCCTTGGCGTCCAGCACCTCGCCGTCGATACCGTTCAGGCGGTTGGCATTGACCCGGCGCTGGATGTCGCGCATGTCCTGCAGGGTGTGGCCCAGGTTGAGCACCCCCCGCTGGGAGAACATCACGTTGTAGTTCAGGTCCTGGGAGAGCCCCTCCCACAGCTTCATGGAGTGCTCGTAGAGGGCCGCCGCCTCGTCCCACAGGTAGTTGGAACGCACGATGGTGGTGTTGCGCGCGGTATTACCGCCGCCCAGCCAGCCCTTCTCGATCACCGCCACGTTCTTGACGCCGAACTCCTTGGCCAGATAGTAGGCGGTGGCCAGACCGTGGCCGCCGCCGCCGACGATGATCACGTCGTACTGCTTCTTGGGGGTGGGGTTGCGCCACTGGCGCTCCCAGTTCTCGTGGTGGCTGAGGGCGTGCTTGGCCAGCCCGAAACCTGAATAGCGTTGCATGTTCTCTCTCCTCGATCGACCCCGCCGTGCAGGGCCGGACCAAACGGGTTCAGGCGGTAGCGGCTTCGTGCGTCGCTGCCGGCGCGGCACCGTAGACCGGGTGCCGCAGGCAGAGCTCGGCGACCTTCTCGCGCACCTCGGCTTCCACGGCAGCGGTGTCGCCGCCGTCGGCCAGGGCGTCCAGGATGTCGCAGATCCAGCCGGCCAGCGCCTCGCAGTCGGCCACGTCAAAGCCACGCGAGGTCACCGCCGGGGTGCCGATACGCAGGCCGGAGGTGACGAAGGGGCTCTGCGGATCGTTGGGCACGGCGTTCTTGTTGACGGTGATGTGCGCACGACCCAGCGCCGCATCGGCATCCTTGCCGGTCACGCCCTGACGAATCAGCGAGACCAGGAACAGATGGTCGTCGGTACCGCCGGAGACCACGTCGAAGCCACGCGCCACGAAGACGCCGGCCATCGCCTGGGCGTTGTCGATCACCCGCTGCTGATACTGGACGAAAGCCTGGCTCATGGCCTCCTTGAAAGCCACCGCCTTGGCCGCGATCACGTGCATCAGCGGGCCGCCCTGCTGGCCGGGGAAGACCGCGCCGTTGAGCTTCTTGTAAAGCTCCTGGTCGCCATGGGCGGAAAGAATCAGGCCACCGCGCGGGCCGCGCAGGGTCTTGTGGGTGGTAGTGGTAACCACATGGGCGTGGGGAATCGGGCTCGGATACAGTCCGGCAGCGACCAGGCCTGCTACGTGGGCCATGTCGACCATCAGCCAGGCGCCCACCTCGTCGGCAATATTGCGGAAGCGCCGCCAGTCCACCACGCGGGAGTAGGCAGAAAAGCCGGCGATGATCAGCTTCGGCTGGTGCTCGCGGGCCAGGCGCTCGACTTCCTCGTAGTCGATCTCGCCGGTCTCGGGATTCAGGCCGTACTGCACGGCGTTGTAATGCTTGCCGGAGAAGTTGGGTGCGGCGCCGTGGGTCAGGTGTCCGCCGTGAGCCAGGCTCATGCCGAGCACGGTGTCGCCCGGCTTGACCAGCGCCATGAAGGCGGCGGCATTGGCCTGGGCACCGGAGTGGGGCTGGACGTTGGCGTAGTCGGCACCGAACAGGTCACAGGCGCGCTCGATGGCGAGCTTCTCGACCACATCGACGTGCTCGCAGCCGCCATAGTAGCGCTTGCCCGGGTAGCCTTCGGCGTACTTGTTGGTCAGCTGGGTGCCCTGGGCCTCCATGACCGCGCGGCTGGCATAGTTTTCCGAGGCGATCAGCTCGACGTGCGCCTCCTGGCGTGCCACCTCCTCGGCAATGGCGGCGGCGATCTGGGAATCGAAGGATGCGAGACCGGCTTGGTTCATGACTGGCTCCTGTTGTTCTGGCTGTTGAATCTATTGGCTACCCGCAGGGGGCGCAGAGGGTTTCGGCTCATGCTCCGATTAAAGGCCCACAAGAGAGAGAAAGATTGAATAAATGCGACAGCTTTGCTGAACGACAGACACCGCCGGGGTTGGCCTACCACTTTAGGCGAACGCCACCCTGCGGGTGACGCTCATACGCCCAGAGCACGCGTGAGGCGGGAGATAGCGACATGACGGTCAGACCGCAGGACGGGACTCGATATGTAGGAAGAAAGGGTCGACCCGGTCGCTGCCTGGCTCCTCTGCACGCTTGCGCATCTCCGACGGCGGCATGCCGAAGGCGCTGCGAAAATGACGCGAGAAATGGGCCGTATCGGCGAAACCGCAGCGCTCGCCGATCTCGGTGACGCTCTTGCCAGTGTAGTGCAGCAGCCACAGCCCATAGCGCAGCCGCAGATCGCGCGCGAACTTCTGCGGCCCGACGCCCAGGGTTTCGCGGAATCGCCGCTCCAGGTTGCGCCGTGAGGTTCCGACCCGCTCCGCCAGCGTCTCCATGGAGATCGGCTCGCCGAGATGCTGCTCGAGCACGGCGATGGAGCGGCGCACCAGGCGATCCTCGATCTTGCCGAACACCACCGGCTGTGGCTGCGGATGCGCACCGATGCGGGCTTCCTCGAGCAGCATGATACGCAGGCTCTTCATCGCCCAGGCCTTGCCCAGGTGCCGCTCGATTAGATAGGCGGCCAGGTCCGCACCCGCCGAACCGCCTGCACAGGTCAGGCGGTCGCCATCATCGATGAACAGCCGGTCGGCCACCGGCTCGATGGTAGGAAAACGCTGGATCATGTCACGGTGGTGGTACCAGCTGACGCAGCAGCGCCGCCCGTTCATCAGGCCGGCCTGTATCAGGGCGAAGGCACCGGTGCACAGCCCCACCAGCGGCACCTGGGCATTTGCCGCCCGGCGCAGGTAGGCCAGCGCCGTGGTATCGGCCCGGTCGGCATCGTCCAGCACGCCGCCGATCACCACGATGTAGTCGAACTCCTGCGGGTCCTGGAAGGGTTGGCACGGCGTGATGGAGGCCCCACAGCTGGAGGCCGCCGGCTCCCCCGTACTGGTCATGAAGGTCCAGTGGCAGCGCAGCTGACGGCTTCGATCCCCCTCGTCGGCCGCCAGGCGCAGGCAGTCGACGAAGGCGGCGAAAGGCAGCAGGGTAAAGCGATGCAGCAGGACGAAGCCAACGGATAGAGGCTCGCCCCTAATAGGAAGATTCATGGCGGCTCCTGCGTCGCGAAGTGTTCGACAAGTCGAACGAGGCCTGTTATCTCGACTCTATCTGATTCTGCAAGACTGGCAACTGTTGTAGGGAGAGCCCTGGTTCCGCCTCGTCGTCTCCAGAGGAATTCTGGAGACGACGAGGTGTGCTTCAGGATGAGGTCTGGCTGAATGTCGGTTGCCTAGTCATTAGCGACACGCCAACGTAGCAAGCTGATGAGATGACGCATCCGGTCAGCGGCCCTATCAGCCAACCCACCTCAGCGAATAGCATCATGTAGCCACTGGTAAAGAACCCCACCAGCATCGCCGTGAGGGCGCCCCAGCTACTACCCTGCCAGAAGGTGGAGATGAATACCGGACCAATCATGCTGGCCAACAAAGTACCGGAGCCCAGGATACCCAGCCAGGAGAGCATGAAGGGCGGTGCATATAGCATCATCATCAGGGCGACAATTCCCAACAGAACCACTGCCATACGATTGATCATCAACGCCAGGCGTTCGCTGGAGACCGGGCCGAACAGGGACAAGCGCAGGTCATGGGACGTTGCAGAGGCCACCGTATGCAGCAACGAGTTAGCCGTGGATTTCATGGCAAAGATGATGAAGAGCGTGATGATGCCCTGAATAGCCGGATGCATGAACTGCTCAAGGTAGACCGGCATGGCCATGTCAGGATCGGCCAGATCCGGCACGTGCATGCGAACGTAGAGCCCGACGATGGGAATCAGGCTTAGCAGCGCTCCGAGAACGGCCACGTAGACTCCCACCTTGTGTAGCTTGACGTCCGGCTTCATCGCCAGGAATCGGATCGCCATGTAGGGCAGCACAGCGGCGAACAGGAATGCGTAAGGCAGCACCAAAAAGACAGTACCGATAGAGTCGCCGTAATGTGCCCCCGTTGTGGGATTGAGCAGCTCGGGGTCGATGGCATTGAGTGATGCCTCCCAGGTGCCGAGATCTACGGAAGTAAGAATTTGCACCATGATGATGACCGCAGCCAGGGCCATACCGCAGACCATGACGGTATCGGTCCAGGCGACTGCCGCTAAGCCACCGAGCATGGTATAGATAATGATTACCGAGACCATCAGGAAGGCACTTTGATTGAGTTCGATGCCCAACCAACTGGCACCGAGCAGACCCACGGCTTTGATCTGGCTAGTCAAGAAAACCAGCAGCAAAAGGATGGTAATGAAGGCAGCTACACCTTGCAGCACTCGTCCCATGTTTCCACCACCATGGATCTGGGCGATATACTCGGGGATGGTATTGCTGCCCATTTCTATGGCACGGTGCTGCAGGAAGCGCGCGAAGTAGAGCACGGCTATCATCATCGCTGGTGCAAAGAAGAAATTACCCAGCACCTCGATGGCACCGAACTGATAGGTTACCCCAGGGGAGCCCATGAAGCCCCAGCCGCTGAAGCCGGTAGCGACGATGGTGCCAGCCGCCACGAAGGCGCCCAGTGACCGCCCAGCCACCAAGAAGCCCCCTTCATCGCTCTTGTTCATGTAGCGTGACGAAAGATAGCCGAGATAGATCAGCAAGCCGAAGGTGAGGACAAGAAGCCCCCAATTGAACAGTTTGTAGGCATCCATGATCATCTCCTCATTAAGCCGTTGGCTGGCTTTCTCTTTAACTCCCTTCGGAGATAGGCGACGCTGGCATGCACCAGCATGTAGCAGGTAAGAAACAGAAAAGTGCTCAATACCCAGGAATTCATTTTCATACCTCTTGTTTTTTATCGATGGAGACAGCTTCTTGCCAATGCATTGCCTCCCTTGGCAGATTCAAGGTATTTTAACCTGCCAACCGCGGCCAATTTGTAACGCAAATACCTCCATAAATCACAATAATGGCTCACCGCATGAAGAACATACCGACGGATCTGCTACGCACCTTCGTGACCATAAGGGACCTTGGCGGTTTTACTAGTGCCGGTGAATTTCTTGGCCGCTCACAACCTGCCATAAGCCTGCAAATAAAAAAGCTGGAGTCACTTCTGGATACTAAGATTTTCCTGCGAGGAACAAGCTTGGATCTCACAGAAGATGGAGAATATCTCTATCAGGCAGCCAAGCAGATCCTGGAGATCAATGACAGGGTCATAACCAAGCTCACCGGAGAGAACGTATCAGGCCGTGTCAGGCTTGGCATACCGAATGATTTCGAGCTTGCCTTCTTGCCTAAGGCCCTGCGCAATCTGGCTAGAACATACCCGAACATAGCGGTCGAGGTAGACTGTGACATCAGCAAGGTGATATTTCAGCGTTACCAGAAGCGCCTTTATGATGTATGCCTGGTCATGGAGCCGGAGAGGAAGGATGAAAATAGGGATATTCGTGATTACAGGATCGACCAGTTAGCCTGGGTAATGAGCCATGGCAACCTGACCGATTCGGAATTTCTTCCATTGGTCACCTATCCGCAAGGCTGCATCTACCGTGCAATGCTTGAAGGCTCACTGGAGCGGGCCAACAAACCCTATCGCATCGCCTATACCAGCCCCAGCTTGCTGGGAATTATGTCAGCCGTCGAGGAAGGACTTGGGCTGACAGCCATGGCTTTGTCGGTAGTACCGCCTCACCTGTCCAAGATGATCGAAACGGAACGGTTGCCAAGCCTCGGCTCGGTCAGCATCGGACTCTATTACCGCGAGCGGGAACTGAGCGTGGCAACCCGGCACGTGCTTGACTTCCTTCGTGCCGGGCTGGCCAACCTAGCTCCACCTCCCATATTGAGCGGACGGTAATATTCTGCCTGATGGTCACTTGATAATGTTGTGCTCCGGCCCGTACGGGAAGCCGGTGATGTTCTCGGCACCGTGCTCGTTCACCACCAGTATGTCGTGCTCACGGTAGCCGCCCGCCCCCGGGCGCCCTTCCGGCACCATGATCATCGGCTCCATGGAGACCACCATGTTGGGCTCGAGCACCGTCTCGATGTCTTCTCGCAACTCGAGGCCCGCCTCACGACCGTAGTAGTGGCTCAAGGTGCCGAAGGAGTGGCCGTAGCCGAAGGTGCGGTACTGCAGCAGGTCATGCTTGGCGAAGATCTCGTTGAGCTCAAGGGCGATATCGCAGCAGCGCACACCGGGCTTGATCAGCTCCTGGCCGCGCCGATGAACCTCGCAGTTCACCTCCCACAGGCGCAGGTGCTCGTCCGAGGCATGCTCGCAGAACAGGGTGCGCTCCAGCGCCGTGTAGTAGCCCGAGATCATCGGGAAGGTGTTCAGGCTGAGTATGTCCCCAGGCTGCACGCGGCGGCTGGTCGCCGGGTTGTGGGCACCATCGGTGTTGATGCCTGACTGGAACCAGACCCAGGTGTCCATCAGCTCGCTGTTCGGGTAGGTCTTGGCGATCTCGCGCACCATGGCGGCTTGTCCGGCCAGCGCCACCTCGTATTCCGGCACGCCGGCCTTGATGGCGTCACGCACGGCCACGCCGCCCACGTCGGCGATGCGCGCCCCCTGGCGGATCAGCGCGATCTCCTCGGCCGACTTGATCATGCGCATCTGCATGGTCGGCACGCCGATATCGGTGAGTTCCACCTCGCCCAGCGCGGTGAGCAGTTTCTGCTGGTTCTGCAGCGTGAGGTGGTCGAACTCGACACCGACGCGCCGCTTGCCTTCACAGAGCTGCTTGATCGCCTTGAAGAAGTTGTCCTTCTGCCAGTCGGTATAGACGATGTTGTCGCCCAGGCGATTGCGCCGATAGGGTTGGCCCCCGTCGATATTGGCGGTTACGGTGGTGAAGCGATCCTGGGTGACGACCAGCCCGTAATCACGCCCAAACTTGCAGTAAACGAAGTCACTGAAGTAGTTGATATTGTGGTACGAGGTCAGAACGATGGCATCGACGCCGTTTGCCGCCATATAATCCCGAAGTCGTTTCAGGCGCCCCAGCATTTCGGCATCGGAATACGTCGGCGTGACCTTGTCGCCGTTGGGTATTTCGATCAGTGATGGAAGCTTCATCTTGTTGTCTCCTTCGTCTTTTCACGCGACACATGTCGCAGGTTGGGAGCCGACCTTTACTGTCACGCCCGGCTCATTGCCGACATCAATCTCGCTGAACTGCATGATGGAAAGTCGGTATCTGGTTTCCAGTATCTTCACCAGACACATGATGTGATTGAACTCGTTATCTTCGGCCAGGAAGTCGATGCCGAACATGTTGATGCCAAGACAGGCCACTTCGTAGGTTTTATCCACGCGCAGGAAGGCGGTGACATTGCGCCTCAATTCACCAGCATCCCGTAACACCATCGAGTCGGAAGCCACTCTCAGCACCAGTCGCCAATGCTTCATTTCCACGTTCTCCAGCCGTCTGGAAAGACTATGGCCAGCACTGAGCGGCAACACCAATGACTAGTGCAAATAGGGGCATTGGCGACAGCAATGCCAACACCGGGGTGGGCGCGGTAAGCCAGATCGCAGGCGTGAGCGGAAGCAAGAAGTGGGATGGTAAATAAGCAGTCGCGGCAGCCTGGTGGCTGCCGCGTCATCGGCGAGCGACGGGCTGGAGCGGGGTTGGGGTCAGCCCCCGGTCATGTTCATGAAGCGCACCACCTGCACGTCGCCGTCGGTGGTGAAGTGGTGACGCTCGGGTTTCTTCTGCATGGCGGCGACGATGGCGGCCTTGAGCCGTTCGAGGTCGCCGGGGTGGCGGCGCATCACGGCGCGCAGGTCGACGGAGTGCTCGTTGCCCAGGCACAGCAGCAGGCGGCCCTCGGCGGTGACGCGCACGCGGTTGCAGGCGGCGCAGAAGTTGTGGCTATGGGGCGAGATGAAACCGATGCGCGAGTCGCTGTCGGCCATGCGGTAGTAGCGCGACGGCCCCAAGGTATTCTCGGTAGTGGGCAGCAGCGTATGGCGCGCCTCGATGGCGGCGCGCACCTCGTCGCTCGAGCAGAAGGTCTCGGCGCGATCGTGGCTCATGTTCTGGCCCAGCGGCATCTCCTCGATGAAGCTGATGTCCACCCGCTCCTGGCGAGCGAAGTCGACCAGATCGAGGATCTCGTCGTCGTTGCGCCCCTTGAGGATCACTGCGTTGAGCTTGATGCGCTCGAAGCCGGCCTCCCGGGCGGCGCGGATGCCGTCGATGACCCTGGCCAGGTCGCCGGTGCGGGTCAGGGCGCGAAAGCGCTCGGGGTCGAGCGAGTCGAGGCTGACGTTGAGTCGCTTGAGGCCGCCTTGCCGCAGGGCGCGGGCGTGCTTGACCAGCCCGGCGCCATTGGTGGTCATGCCGAAGTCGCGCAGGCCCGGCAGTGCGCCGAGTTCGGCCACCAACTCCTCGATACCGCGGCGCACCAGCGGCTCACCGCCGGTCAGGCGAATCTTCTCCACGCCGAGTTCGACGAAGGCCCGCGACAGCGCGGCCATCTCTTCGAGAGTGAGCAGCCTGGCGCGGGGCAGGAAGGTCATCTCCTCGGCCATGCAGTAGACGCAGCGGAAGTCGCAGCGGTCGGTAACCGACAGGCGAACGTAGCGAACGGTGCGGCCGAAGCCGTCGATCAGGTTCATGCGTTTTCCTCGGCATCCATCGGCAGCCGGGCGATCAGTTCGCCTACCTGTTCGGCCACTTCATGAACGATCTCCTCGTCGTAGCTATGGCCGCGACGCTTGCGAAAGCCCTGCTCGTAGAGCTTGACGTGTTCGGTGGCGCTAACCCCGGCCCGGGCCAGGCAGTGGGTCACGCAGTGCATCTGGCAGCCGTCGATGGCGATGATGGGCCGCCCGGAGCGCGCGGTGCGTACCAGGCCGGGCACGCCGCCGCCCACGCCGGAGATACACGACATCTCGGCCACGCCGGTATGGTCGAGCCGCACGGCGACGTCATTGGCCAGCTGCGCCACGTCGGAGCAGCCGGAGCAGGAGTAGACCAGGGTGCGAGGTTTATTCGCAGTTCGGGACATGGAGCCTCCCATTCATGGCAGCGACGCCACCCTGGCAGCCGGCGAACTAGTCGTCGGCCAGCATGGCGTCGCGCAGCTTCTGTTCGTCGAGCACCGTCAGGCGCTGGCGGTCGATGCCGATCACGCCGCCGTCGCGCAGCTTGGCCAGCAGCCGCGACAGGGTTTCCGGCGTCATGGCCAGTTGGGCGGCGAGCCAGCGCTTGGGAATCGACAGGCGCACCACCCGCGGACTCTTGCTGCGCCCCGCCGGCAGCTGGCGCAGGATGTAGCTGACCAGCCGCGACATGGCGTCGGCCTGGGTCAGCAGCGCCAGGTCCTCGAGGCGTTCGGTGAGTTCCAGCGCCAGGCGGCTCATGAATTCGGCACGGCAGGCGGGCTGGCGATCCATGATCTCGCGGCAACGCTTGGCGGGAATCGCCAGCACGTGGGTGCGCCGCAGCGCCTCGGCGGAATAGAGGTAGACCCCGGCACTGGAGACCATGCTCAACTCGCCCAGGGTGCCGCCGCGCTCCACGCAGCGAATGGTGGCCAGGCGGCCGTCGCCGGCGCTGCGTGCCAGGCGAACCGCACCGTTGATGACGATGTAGAGCCAGTGGGCCGGGGCGTCCTGGCGAAACAGCCACTCGCGGGTCTTGAGCGTCTTGAGTTCGGTATCCTCGAGCAGCTCGGTGACCTCGTCGTCGTTCAGCTCGCCCAGCCAGGGCACGCTCTGCACCAGCTCGCGCAGTTGCTTGGGCTTGAACAGCAGGTCAGTCGACGAACTGTCCGGCGGGTAAATAGGCGTATTCATGACCTTCCTCCACATCGGTATCGGCGGCCATCATCAGATAACCGTGCGCCTGGCTGGCGGCATGCAGCATGTGGGAGCCCTGCCCGCCGGCCAACATGGCTACCGGACGCTCGCCCTGCCAGTCGAGTGTGACACGCAGCAGCTCGCGCCGCCCCGGACTACCCCGCCGCGAGAAACCGGCGCGAACGCAATATTGCTGTAGTGGCGCGACGGTGCGGCCCTGGCAACCCTGAACGAAGGGCCTGCCCAGCAGGTGCCAGCCCACCAGCGAGGCGACGGGGTTGCCCGGCAGCCCTATCAGCGGCACGCCTTCGGGCGAGCCGTCGTCCAGGTAGCCAAAGGCGAACGGCTTGCCCGGCTTGATCGCCACGCCATGGAACCAGAGCCCGCCCAGCTCATCGAGCACGGGCCGCACATGGTCTTCCTCGCCCACCGAGACGCCGCCGGTGCACACCACCAGGTCGGCGCCATCGCGGGCAGCGGTAAAGGCCTCGCGCAGAGCCCCGGGGTCATCGGCGATGATACCGAGATCCAACACGTCGCAGTCGGCCTGCTCGAGCAGCGCCTGCAGCATCACCCGGTTACTGTTGTATACCAGTCCGGCAGCGAACGCTTCACCCGGCTCGATGAGTTCGTCGCCGGTGGAGATCAGCGCCACCTTGAGGCGCGGCAGCACCGGCACCTCGGCAATGCCCTGGCTCGCCAGCATCGCCAGTGCCGCGGCGTTCAGTGTCCAGCCCATCGGCAACAGCGCGTCGCCCTCGCGGTATTCTTCACCACGACGACGAATGTTGGCGCCCAGCCTGGCTTCGCCGATGACGTGCACCCGGCCAGCCTCGTCCAGTCGAACCCGCTCCTGGGGCACCACGCAGTCGGCCCCTTCGGGAATCGGTGCGCCGGTGAAGATACGCGCGCAGCCGCCCTCGGGCAGCATCTCGACGTCGGCCCCCGCCGGCACCCTGAGCACCACCGGCAGGCCGGCGTCCGAGAGTTCCGCCATGCGCAGGGCGTAACCGTCCATCGCGCTGTTGTCGATACCTGGCATGTCGAGCCGCGCCGTCAGGTCACGGGCCAGCACCCGCCCGGCGGCCTGCTCCAGTGCCACGAGTTCCTCCCCTCGTACCGGCTCGGCCGCGGCGATCATGCGCGCCCTCGCCACGTCCAGGTCGAGCAGCCCCTTGGCAAGGGTGGCACAGCTCATGCATGCGCTCCTTGACCATGATCAGGCACTTTCGGCGACTCGCGGCTGCCACATTCCTGCTGCTCGGGCATGACCATGGCAACGAAGTTGCACGGCCGGGTGCGCGCGTCGAGCTGGCTGGCAAGAATGCCGTCCCAGGCCGTGATGCAGGCCTTGGGCGAGCCGGGCATGGCGAAGATCAGGGTGCGGTTGGCCACGCCGCCCACCGCCCGCGATTGCACGGTGGAGGTGCCGATGCTGTCGAAGGAGAGCTGGCGGAACAGCTCGCCGTAGCCATCGATCGCCCGATCGAATAGCGGCATCAACGCTTCAGGCGTGGTGTCGCGCACGGTGAAGCCGGTACCGCCGTTGACCAGGATCACCTGCACGTCGTCGCGCACCACCCATTTGGAGACCACCGCGCGGATGCGATAGATGTCGTCGGGCACGATGCGCCGATCGACCAGCACATGGCCGGCCTCGGAGAGGCGTTCGCTGAGCAGGTCGCCGCTGCCGTCCTGGTCGAAACCGCGGGTATCGGAGACGGTCAGGATGGCGATGCCGAGCGGCACGAAACGGGCGTTGGCGTGAACATGGGCCATGAAAATCTCTCCTATTGCATCAGGCTGCCGGCGGCATCGTCATCCAACTCAATGCCTTCGACGCCGATCTCCGCTTCCAGCGCCAGCAGGTAGTGGCGCAAAGCGCGTCGGGTGGCCTGCTCGCGCAGGGTGTAGCGCACTCGCTCCACGACCTGTTCGAACGGCAGGCGCTGCCCGCCGCTGCGCTGATCGATGCTCACTACGTGCCAGCCGTAGCGCGAGGCCAGCGGCCGGTCGTGCAGTCCTTCGGGCAGGTGCTGCAGGGCGCGGTCGAGCTCGGCCACGGTCTGCCCTGGTGCCAGCCAGCCCAGCTCGCCGCCTTCGCTCTTCGAGGGGCAGGCGGAGTGGCGCATGGCAAACTCGGTGAAGCGTTCGGGGATACCCTGGAGTTCCTCGATCAGCGTCTCGCCCAGGCGGTACTGGGCATCGCGCGCCTCGGCGTCGTCCGGTGCCGCCGCCAGCAGGATATGGCGCACGGCAATGCGGGTCGGCTCGCTGAAGCGCTCGGGGTCGGCGTCGAAGAAGCGGCGGCAAGCCTCTTCCTCCGGCTCCGGTACTTCCAGTTCCTGCTCCAGCAGGGCGGCGATGGCGGTATCGTTGTCGCCTTCGTCATCGGTATCGGCCACCAGACCGAGTTCGACGGCGCGCTGGCGCAGCAGCTCGCGAACCACCAGGGCGCGGGCGGCCGAGAGCTGCGCCTCGCCGGCGGTCGCCGCCGGGTGGTACTGCATCTCGCGGGCGATGCTGTCCTCGTCGATGGCCTTGGCCCCGACCTTGATGGGCGGCGGAGCGTAGCGGCCCGGCAGCTGTGCGATCTCGATCATTTGCATGTCATTCACCTCGATAAATCCTGCTGAGACTGCGCTCGCCATCTGAGCGAGCGCAGCCAGCTTTTACCTCAAGCCCGGCGACGGACGATCTGGTAGCGCCTGGTGACATAGCCCATCGGCGCGCTCCACACGTGCACCAGGCGGGTGAAGGGGAACACCAGCACGATGGTCAGGCCGACCAGGATGTGCAGCTTGTAGATCCAGTTCACACCTTCCAGATGCGCGGCGGCGCCGCCCTGGAAGTAGACGATGGACTGTGCCCAGCCGGAGAACTGCAGCATCGCGCTACCGTCCAGGTGGCCCAGGGTGGGCAGGATGGTGAGCAGCCCCAGCGTCACTTGCAGCACCAGCAGGCCGATGATCACGGTATCCATGGTGCTGGAAGAAGCACGCACCCGCGGGTTGGTCAGGCGGCGGTAGAACAGCATGGCGCCGCCCACCAGGCACATGACACCGGCGATGCCGCCGACCACCACGGCCAGCACCTGCTTGGTGCCCGCGCTGATGAAGGGGCCGTAGAGCCAGTGCGGCGTCAGCAGGCCGACCAGGTGGCCGAAGAAGATCACGAGGATGCCGACGTGGAACAGGTTGCTGGCCATGCGCATGTTCTTCGACGACAGCATCTGGCTCGAGCCGGTCTTCCAGGTGTACTGGCCGTGGTCGTAGCGCATCAGGCTGCCGATCAGGAAGACGCTGCCGGCCAGGTAGGGGTAGAGCCCGAACAGTAGGGAATCGATGTAGTTCATGACAGGTCTCCGTTAATGTTTCTTGGCGGCATCGACGGGGTCGAGGATGCGAATCGCCTCGCCCTGGGTCTGCCGCTTGCGCTCGGCCAGGCGTCGCCCTTCGGCGGACTGCAGCGCGCAATCCTCATCGGACTTGGCGGAGAAGCGCACCGCCTCCTCCTCCCATACCGCATCCAGCGCCTCGGGGGTGTCGTCGCGCTTCTCGCTGGCCACCGCCTGACGGCTTGCCTCGATGTCGTCCTCTGCGTCGATCAGCGCCAGCAGCGCGCGGGTGACCAGGGCCTGGTCGGCGCCGCGCTCCTCCAGCCGCGCGGTGAGCAGCGCCAGGATGTGGCGGATCTCGCCCAGCCAGCGGCCGATTTCCTCGTCGCTGCGGGTAGAGAGGTACTCCAGGAACAGCGGTAGGTAGTCGGGCAGCTCGCGGGCATCCAGCTCGAAGCCGGCGGCCTTGTACTCCTCGATCAGGTCGACCATGGCCTGGCCGCGGTCGCGGGATTCGCCGTGCACGTGTTCGAACAGCAGCAGCGAGTGGGCACGGCCCTTGTCGAACAGCGCCACGTACTCGGACTGCAGCTCGAGCAGGTCGCCGTCCGCAATGCGCTGGCACCAGCTCATCAGGTCGGCCCTGAGCGCCGCCGGCAGGCGGCGCTCGGCGTCGAGCGCCTCGACCAGCTCATCCACCGCGCCCTGCAGCGCCTCGGTGGGGTAGTCCAGCAGGCGGGCCAGCACGCGCAGGCTGCGCATGCCAAGCTCGGGCTGGATCATCGCCTCTTGGGGCATCTGGAGTGCTGCATCAGCCATGGTGAGTCTCCTTGGCGCCGGTTTTCGGGTCGAAGACGTCGACAGGCTTGACCAGCGCGCTGGTCTGCTTGCGCCCGTTGAACAGGCTCGGCTTGCTCTCGCCGTGGCAGCCGTCGCCGAAGCTGAAGCCGCAGCCGCCGCGCTCGGGGAACGCTTCGGTGGCCATCTCGCGGTGGCTGGTGGGGATCACGAAGCGATCCTCGTAGTTGGCAATGGCCAGATAGCGGTACATCTCCTCCACCTGGGCCTCGCTGAGGCCAACGGCATCGAGCACCTCGGTATCATGCTTGCCTTCGACGTGGCGGTTGCGCATGAAGACGCGCATCGCCATCAGCCGCTTGAGCGCCAGCACCACGGGCTCTTCCTCACCGGCGGTAAGCATGTTGGCCAGGTAGCGCACCGGGATGCGCAGCGACTCGATCTTGGGCAGCACGCCGTCGTACTCGACCTTGCCGGCCTCGGCGGCCGACTGGATCGGCGACAGCGGCGGCACGTACCAGACCATCGGCAGGGTGCGGTACTCGGGGTGCAGCGGCAGCGCCAAGCCCCAATCCATGGCCATCTTGTAGACCGGGCTCTCCTGGGCGGCCTTGATCACGTTGTCGGGAATGCCGTCACGCTTGGCCTGGGCGATCACTTCCGGGTCGTGCGGGTCGAGGAAGATCTCGCACTGGCGGTGGTAGAGGTCGCGCACGTCCGGCGAGCTCGCCACTTCCTCGATGCGGTCGGCGTCATACAGCAGCACGCCGAGGTAGCGGATGCGGCCCACGCAGGTCTCGGAGCACACGGTCGGCATGCCCGCCTCGATACGCGGGTAGCAGAAGATGCACTTCTCGGACTTGCCGGTCTTCCAGTTGTAGTAGATCTTCTTGTACGGGCAGCCGGAGATGCACATCCGCCAGCCGCGGCACTTGTCCTGGTCGATCAGGACGATGCCGTCCTCCTCGCGCTTGTAGATCGCGCCGCTGGGGCACGAAGCCACGCACGCCGGGTTCAAGCAGTGCTCGCACAGGCGCGGCAGGTACATCATGAAGGTGTTCTCGAACTGGCCGTAGATGTCGGCCTGCACCTGCTCGAAGTTCTTGTCCTTGCGGCGCTTGGCGAACTCGGTGCCGAGGATCTCCTCCCAGTTCGGGCCCCATTCGATCTTCTTCATGCGCTCGCCGGAGACCAGCGAGCGGGGACGCGCCACCGGCTGGTGGTCGCCCTGCTTGGCGGTGTGCAGGTGCTGGTAGTCGAAGTCGAACGGCTCGTAGTAGTCGTCGATCACCGGCAGGTCGGGGTTGGCGAAGATGTTCGCCAGCACCCGCCACTTGCCGCCGATGCGCGGCTCGATCTTGCCATCCTTGCGGCGCATCCAGCCGCCCTTCCACTTGTCCTGGTTCTCCCACTCCTTCGGGTAGCCGATACCGGGCTTGGTCTCGACGTTGTTGAACCAGGCATATTCCATGCCTTCACGGCTGGTCCAGACGTTCTTGCAGGTGACCGAGCAGGTATGACAGCCGATGCACTTGTCGAGGTTGAGGACCATGCCTACCTGGGAACGAATCTTCATTTCACGGTCTCCTGAACGCTGTCGTTGCCTTCGCCATCCAGCCAGTCGACGTTCTTCATCTTGCGGATGAGGACGAATTCATCGCGGTTGGAGCCAACGGTGCCGTAGTAGTTGAAGCTGTAAGAGAGCTGCGCGTAGCCGCCGATCATGTGGGTCGGCTTCGGGCACACCCGGGTCACGGAGTTGTGCATGCCGCCGCGGGTCTTGGTGACCTCGGAGCCCGGCACGTTCACCTGGCGCTCCTGGGCGTGGTACATCATCACCATGCCGGCCTTGACCCGCTGGCTGACGATGGCCCGCGCGGTGATCGCGCCGTTGGCGTTGAACAGCTCGATCCAGTCGTTGTCCTCGATGCCGATCTCCTGGGCGTCGGTCTCCGACATCCATACCACCGGACCGCCGCGGTTGAGCGTCAGCATCAGCAGGTTGTCGCTGTAGGTGGAGTGGATGCCCCACTTCTGGTGCGGGGTGATCCAGTTCAGCGCCTTGGTCGGGTTGCCGTTGTCCTCCGGCATGGTGAAGCCGGTGATCGTCTTGGTGTTGATCGGCGGACGGTAGACCAGCAGGCTCTCGCCGAAGGCGCGCATCCAGGGGTGATCCTGGTAGAACTGCTGGCGGCCGCTCACGGTGCGCCACGGAATCAGCTCGTGGACGTTGGTGTAGCCGGCGTTGTAGGAGACGTGTTCATCCTCCAGGCCGGACCAGGTCGGGCTCGAGATGATCTTGCGCGGCTGGGCGACGATGTCGCGGAAGCGGATCTTCTCCTCTTCCTTGTTGACCGCCAGGTGGGTGTGGTCGCGCCCGGTGATCTTGGACAGCGCGCCCCACGCCTTGACCGCCACCTGGCCGTTGGTTTCCGGCGCCAGGGTCAGGATCATCTCGGCGGCGTCGATGGCCGTCTCGATCTTCGGCCGGCCCTTGGCGGGGCCTTCGCTCTTGCGGTAGTTCAGCTTGCCGAGTAGCTCGACCTCGGAATCGGTGTTCCAGGCGATGCCCTTGCCGCCGTTGCCGATGGTCTCGAGCAGCGGGCCCACGGAGGTGAAGCGCTCATAGGTTTCCGGGTAGTTGCGCTTGACCTCGATCAGCGCCGGCATGGTCTTGCCGGGGATCGGCTCGCATTCGCCCTTCTTCCAGTCCTTCACTTCGGGCTGGGCCAGCTCCGCCGGGGAGTCGTGCTGGTGCGGCAGGGTGACCAGGTCGGTCTCCTCGCCCAGGTGGCCCACACACACCTCGGAGAATGCCTTGGCGATGCCCTTGTAGATGTCCCAGTCGCTGCGCGACTCCCACGCCGGGTCGGTGGCCGCGGTCAGCGGGTGGATGAACGGGTGCATGTCCGAGGTGTTGAGGTCGTTCTTCTCGTACCAGGTGGCCGTCGGCAGTACCACGTCGGAGTAGAGGCAGGTGGAGGACATGCGGAAGTCCAGCGTGACCACCAGGTCAAGCTTGCCTTCCGGCGCCTCGTCGTGCCACTTCACTTCTTCCGGCTTCTGGCCGCCGAATTCGCCCAGGTCCTTGCCCTGGATGCCGTGGCGGGTACCCAGCAGGTACTTGAGCATGTACTCGTGGCCCTTGCCCGAGCTGCCCAGCAGGTTGGAGCGCCACACGAACAGGTTGCGCGGGAAGTTCTGCGGGCTATCCGGATCCTCGGCGGCGAACGCCAGCTCGCCGCTCTTGAGCTGCTGCACGGCGTAGTCCTTGGTCGACAGGCCGGCGGCCTCGGCAGCCTTGGCCAGGCGCAGCGGGTTGGTACCGAGCTGTGGCGCGGAGGGCAGCCAGCCCATGCGCTCGGAGCGCACGTTGAAGTCGATCAGGCTGCCGCTGTAGTCGGCCGGGTTGGCCAGCGGCGAGAGGATTTCCTTGATCTCGAGCTTCTCGTAGCGCCACTGCGAGGAGTGGTTGTAGAAGAACGAGGTGGAGTTCATGTGGCGCGGCGGGCGCTGCCAGTCGAGGCCGAAGGCCAGCGGGGTCCAGCCGGTCTGCGGACGCAGCTTCTCCTGGCCGACGTAGTGGGCCCAGCCGCCGCCGCTCTGGCCGATACAGCCGCACATGACCAGCATGTTGATCAGGCCGCGGTAGTTCATGTCCATGTGGTACCAGTGGTTCATCGCGGCACCCACGATGACCATGGAGCGACCCCGGGTCTTGTCGGCGTTGTCGGCGAACTCACGGGCGATACGGGCGACCTGCTCGGCGGGCACGCCGGTGATCTTCTCCTGCCAGGCCGGGGTGTAGGGGCGGACCTGGTCGTAGGAGGTGGCGCCGTCGTCTTCACCCTCTTTACCAAACCCGCGGTCGATACCGTAGTTGGCGCACATCAGGTCGAACACGGTGACGGCCAGGACCTCGCTGCCGTCGGCCTTGGTCAGGCGCTTGACGGGCAGGCTGTGGAACAGCAGCTCGTTGCCGGCCACGTGGTCGAAGTGCTCGTGGGCGATGCCGCCGAAGTAGGGGAACGCCACCTTGGCCACGTCGTCGTGGTGCTCGGCCAGCGTCAGCAGCGGCTTGATCTCCGAGCCGCCGGCATCACGCTCCTCGAGGTTCCACTTGCCCTGGTTCTCTTCCTTTTCACCCCAGCGGAAACCGATGGAGCCATTCGGCACCACGAGGCGGTCGGACAGCTCGTCCCACGCCACGGTCTTCCATTCGGGGTTGTTGTCCTGGCCCAGGTTGCCTTCGAAGTCGCTGGTGCGAAGCTGCTTGCCGGGCACGAAGCTGCCGTCTTCGCGGGCTTCGAGTTCGACCAGGAAGGGCATGTCGGAGTACTTGCGCACGTACTCGGTAAAGTAGGCGCTGGGCTTGTCGAGGTGGAATTCCTTGAGGATCACGTGGCCCATGGCCATGCCCAGCGCGGCGTCGGTGCCCTGCTTGACCGACAGCCACTCGTCGGTGAGCTTGGAGACCTCGGCGTAGTCCGGGGTGATGGAGACGGTCTTGGTGCCCTTGTAGCGCACTTCGGTGAAGAAGTGGGCGTCCGGGGTCCGGGTCTGGGGCACGTTGGAACCCCAGGCGATGATGTAGCCGGAGTTGTACCAGTCGGCCGATTCCGGCACGTCGGTCTGCTCGCCCCAGGTCTGCGGGCTGGCCGGCGGCAGGTCGCAGTACCAGTCGTAGAAGCTCATGCACACGCCGCCGATCAGCGACAGGTAGCGGCTGCCCGCGGCGTAGCTGACCATGGACATGGCGGGAATCGGCGAGAAGCCGATGATGCGGTCCGGGCCGTACTGCTTGGCGGTGTAGACGTTGGAGGCGGCGACCAGCTCGTTGAGCTCGTCCCAGTTGGCCCGCACGAAGCCGCCCATGCCGCGGGCGCGCTTGTACAGCTTGGTCTTGGCCGGATCGGAGACGATGGAGGCCCAGGCATCGACCGGGTCGCCGTGCTGCTGCTTGGCCTCGCGCCACAGCTTGAGCAGCGGCTTGCGGATCAGCGGGTACTTGAGGCGGTTGGCGCTGTACATGTACCAGGAGTAGCTAGCGCCGCGCGGGCAGCCACGCGGCTCGTGGTTGGGCAGGTCCGGGCGGGTGCGCGGATAGTCGGTCTGCTGGGTCTCCCAGGTGACCAGGCCGTTCTTGACGTAGATCTTCCAGCTGCAGGAGCCGGTGCAGTTGACGCCGTGGGTGGAGCGCACGATCTTGTCGTGCTGCCAGCGCTGACGGTAGCCGTCTTCCCAGCCACGGGACTCCTCGCGGGTCTCGCCATGGTCGTTGGCGAAGGGCTCGCGCGCCTTGCGGAAGAAATTCAGCCGATCTAAGAAGTGACTCATGGTCGATCTCCAGGCTTCTTGAAGTGATGCGTGGCACCCGGGCCACCCCGCCTGCCGTGTCGTGCGCCGTGTTCCACACGACCGCCGGGGCAGGTTCTTGAAGCGAAGTCTGGAGGATCGAAACGCGGATTACTGCCAGGTTACCTCCATATACACCCTCTCTACCTACAAGGTGATAGAAGGCCCGATGAAAGGGGTTAGCCCTCGTGGGAAGGGGAAGGAGAGCGGGAGCGAGACCGAGTGCGGGCACCATCCCACAGCATCAGCAACATGCACACCGCGAGCGCGGCGTAAAGGAACATGAACCCCGCGGTACGAATGCCTATCCATTCGTTGCCGAACACGAACATCAGCGGCAATACCGTGGCGAACAGCCCCCCCAGGGCCAGCGCCAGCCCGCCCGAGCGAGCCATGTCGTCGCCGTGATCGCGATACAGCAAGCACATCAGGCTGCCCTTGCCGATACCCATGGCCAGCCCCATGAGGGCCAGCAGCGTGGTGAAGCCACCGAGTGGCATGGAGAAGCGCAGCGCGATGTCGCCGTGCACGCCGTGGATCTGCATGGTGAAGTCGGGATAGGAGAGCAGGAACAGGCACACCATCACGCAGGCGCTGACCCACCAGCGCAGGTCGCGGAAATCGCGCCGGTCGGCCAGCGCCCCGCCGACGATCTGGCCGATCCCAGCCGGCAGGGTAAAGGCCAGCGCCCACAGCGCGGCCACTTTGAGCGAAAGGGCGTACTGGGCCGCCAGGTAGCCCGGCAACCACAGCGCCAGCGCCACGAAGGCGCCGTAGAAGAAGCTGTAGTAGAGTGCCAGCCGGCACACCGCGGGTGGCGGCAGCCAGCGTCGTGGTACCTCGCCCCCACCGGGCTCGGCGAGTTCATCCAGCGCTTCGAGACGCACCACGCTCGGCGCATCCTCGGCGAAGACCCACAGCAGCAGCGCCACCAGCAGTACCGGCAAGAGAAACAGCTTGGGCGCCATGGGCCAGCCGTAGGCCTGGCTTACCAGGGGCAGCAGGAAGTAGGTGAGCCCGGCGCCCAGCATGCCGGCGCCGTAGAGCCCCAATGCCAGGCCGGCGTGGCGCCGCGGGCACAGCAGGGCCACGTAGACCAGGCCGGCGGCCAGCGAACCGGCGCCCAGCCCCAGGCCGGCGCCGGCTAGCAGGAATTCCAGGTAGGCATCCGAATGGGCGATGGCCCACAGGAAGGGGCAGACCAACAGCAGGCAGCCGATCATCACCCGCCGGCCGCCGACCCGACGCGCCAGTAGCGCCATGGGGAGCGCCGCCAGCGCACCGGTGAACATGGGCATGGCCAGCAGTACGGCAAACTGAACCTCGCCGAAGTGCAGCACGCGCTTCAGCTCGACGCCCAACACGGCGAAGATGGTCCAACTGGCGAACACCAGGGCGAAGGCCAGCGGCGACAGCAGCACGACCACCAGCGAACGATAGTCGACCTGCGGATCAAGCGCGGGGGCTTTTACGACAGGCTGCATGAACGGTATGTCTCATGGTGTGGTCGAAGAGATTCTCGTTCCCGCCACCTGGCAGCGTCAAAAGGGCATAGGGGGTACCACTTTGGTGGCAGCAGGCCGGCTCTACCGCCAGGATGCCCCATCGCCCGCTGGGGTATAGTGTCGGCGAGGAGTTATAGTGTCGACATGCCCTGCGCCTTTGCTGGAGACGCCCACCGCCGATGAAACTGCTGCAACGCTCCCTCGTGGCCCGTATCGTCGCCTCGCTGCTGGCGATCAGCGCCCTGGCCCTGATCAGCATCGTGGTGACCATGGCGGTTGCCGGTGGCAGCCGGGGCGATGCCGCGGCCATCAACGTTGCCGGCTCGTTGCGCATGAACACCTACCAGATCGTGGCCGCCCTGCAGCGCTACGAGCGTATTCCCTCCATGGAACACCAGGCCGAGGTGCACCTCCTCAAGCGACGCTTCGAGGAGCGCCTGGCCAGCGACGAGCTGACCGGCGCCATTCCCGTTTCCGAAGCCCACGACCTCCGGCGTCAATACCGCCTGATCCTGGGGCGCTGGCACAACGAACTGGCGCCCAAGATCAACGAGGCCGTCGATACCCGCTCGGTGAACATCGAGGCGCTCAACCGCACCCTGGATGGCCTGGTGGGTGACATCGACGCCATGGTCAAGCAGCTCGAGCAGAACAGCGAGGCCAAGATCCGCCTGCTCAGTGCCTTGCAGATCCTGTTTCTGGGCCTGACGGCGGTGGTGGTCGCCATCGCACTCTACGACATCCGCCACAACCTGGTGGCGCCGCTGCGCCAGTTGATGGTGCTGGCCCGCGAAGTCGCCCAGCGCAACTTCTCCCTGCGCACCCAGCTCAAGGGCAGCGACGAACTCGCCATGCTCGGCCATACCTTCGACACCATGTCCGAGGAACTCGGCGCCAGCTACGCCGAGCTGGAAGAGCGAGTCTCGCGCAAGAAGGCCGAGCTGGAGCGCAGCAACCAGGTCATGCAGATACTCCACGACGGCAGCCGCTCGCTCTACGGCGGCGGCAACGACCTGTGCACCAGCGCCGCCCCCATGCTGCGCCGAGTGGCCGAGCTATTGGAGATCGGCCCCATTCGGCTGTCGCTCAACGACCCTCATGCCGATCGCCAGGTGCCGGTCCTCGCCACTCACGCTGCGCGACGTCCGGACTTCTGCCGCGACCACGACTGCCACGCCTGCCTGATCGCCCCGCAGCCCATACGCCTGAGCGACACCGAAGATGGCGACTGCGTGCTGTTGCCGGTGAGCGTGGGCGACGAGATGCTCGGCACCCTGGAAGTCTGGTACCCCAAGGAGGAGCGCCTCTCCGACAGCGTGCGCCGGCTGCTCAACGCCCTGGCCGACCAACTGGCCACGGCGGTGTACCTTCAGCGGCGCATCGAGGAGGAGCAGCAGGTCTCGCTGATGAGCGAGCGCACCATCATCGCCCGCGAGCTGCACGACTCCCTGGCCCAGTCGCTCTCCTACCTCAAGATGCAAGTGGCGCGTCTGGAGCGCATGCAGGCCAAGGACGCCCCCAGGGAGATGCAGGCGGCGGTATTCGACGAGCTGCGCACCGGGCTCAACAGCGCCTATCGCCAACTGCGCGAGCTGCTCACCACCTTCCGCCTCAAGCTGGAAGGCCCCGGCCTGCAGACCGCCCTGCTGCAGACCACAGGGGAGTTCTCCGAGCGCATGGGAGCCCCGGTAGAGCTGAACTACGACGTGCCGCCCCACCTGCTCAACCCCAACGAGGAGATCCACGTACTGCAGATCGCCCGCGAGGCGCTGAGCAATACGCATAAACACGCCCAGGCACACTGGGCCGCGGTCACGGTGAAGTTCCACGAAGCGCGTATCCTGCTGTGCATCGAGGACGATGGCGTGGGGCTGGAGAACGACGACTCGCCGCCCATGCACTATGGCCTGGTGATCATGCGCGACCGGGCGCACACCCTGGGCGGCGAGCTGAAACTCTCCAACCGCACCGAGGGCGGCACTTGTGTGGAAGTTGTCTTCACGCCCCAGACGGCGCGCCTGATCACCCGCCAGCCGACCACCGAATCCACCCTTCACGACCAAGGAAACTGAGACACCATGGGCCAGTCAGTCAACGAGACCCCCGCCAGTATCCTGATCATCGACGACCATCCGCTGCTGCGCCGCGGCGTGGCCCAGCTGCTCGAGCTGGAGGACGATCTCGAGCTCATCGGCGATACCGGTGAACCGGAGCAGGGCGTGCGCCTGGCCGCGGAGCTCGACCCGGACATGATCCTGCTCGACCTCAACATGCCGGGCATGGATGGCATCCAGACGCTGAAGGCGCTGCGCGAATCGGGCTATGCCGGGCGCATCGTGATGTTCACCGTCTCCGACCACGAGGAGGATCTGGTGGCTGCCCTGCGCGGCGGCGCCGACGGTTACCTGCTCAAGGACATGGAACCCGAGGAGATGGTGCGCCAGCTGCGCCAGGCGGCGCTGGGCCGCATGGTGGTCAGCGAGAACCTCACCGCGCTGCTGGCCGAGGCGCTGCGCAACCAGCGCACGGCCCCCGCCACCCCCGACATCCACAGCCTGACCCAGCGCGAGCGTGAGATCCTGCGCGAACTGGCCGCGGGGCTCTCCAACAAGCTGATCGCGCGCAAGCTCGACATCTCCGAAGGCACGGTGAAGGTCCACGTCAAGCACCTGCTGAAGAAGCTCAACCTGCGTTCGCGGGTCGAGGCGGCGGTGTGGGCCGTGCAGGAAGGCATTGATGGCAGATAGGTAGCGGAGGTTCTGTGTGGATACCTCCAAAGACTTCAGGGCGCCGGCAAGGCGCCTTTTTCATGCCCCTCCTTTGTAACCCAGCATAGAAAAACAATGAGTTAGCTTAATACCCCTGCTACCCCTCAAGAGGTATTTCACTGTTTTTCCGGCATTTTTGGCCAGTTTCCCTGGTTACCGACCCGACGTATCTTTGCCTCAACCGAACCTGAATTGATCCCGGTCAGGACGGATGTCGCAAGGCGGGATCAGTCGAACCACAAGGGGAAACGTCATGGCTAAAACGAGTGCCGATATCGGCAAGCTCGGCGCCGGCAGACCAAAGAATGCCGACATCGAGCATTGGGACGTCGAAGACGACCAATTCTGGCAACAAACGGGCAAGCGCATCGCCTCGCGCAATCTGTGGATCTCCATCCCCAGCCTGCTGATGGGCTTCGCGGTGTGGATGATGTGGGGAATGATCACCACCCAGATGCAGAACCTGGGCTTTCCCTTCGCCGTCGACCAGCTCTTCATGCTGACCGCCATCGCCGGCCTTGCCGGTGCCACCCTGCGCATTCCCGCCTCGTTCATGATCCGCATCGCCGGCGGGCGCAATACCGTGTTCCTGACCACGGCCCTGCTGATGATTCCCGCCTTCGGCACCGGGTTCGCGCTGATGAACCCCGCCACGCCGTTCTGGGTGTTTCAGGTCCTGGCGCTGCTCTCGGGCATCGGTGGCGGTAACTTCGCCGCCTCGATGAGCAACATCTCGACCTTCTTCCCCAAGAAGCAGCAGGGCTACGCGCTGGGCATGAACGCCGGCCTGGGCAACTTCGGCGTCACCACCATGCAGATCCTGATTCCGCTGGTGATGACCGTCGGTATCTTCGGTGTCATCGCCGGCGCCCCGATGGAACTGCAGAGCGCCAGCGGCACGCTGATCGGCCGCATCGAAGCGGGCACGCCGACCTGGATCCAGAACGCCGGATTCGTCTGGCTGGTATTCCTGGTGCCGCTGGCCTTCCTCGGCTGGTTCGGCATGAACAACCTGCGGCCCATCACACCCAACCCGGGCACGCCGATGCAGGCCTTCGGCAAGATCCTGGGGCTCTACGGCGTGGGTGCCGTGGCCACCGTAGTAGGCGTCTTCACCCTGCAGTGGCTGGGCATGTGGGTCGCCCTGCCGGTCACCATCCTGCTGACCCTGGCCCTGATGCGCCTGATCCCCGGCGACATCAAGCCCAACATCCAGAAGCAGTTTGCCATCTTCTCGAACAAGCACACCTGGTCGATGACGGTGCTCTACATCCTGACCTTCGGCTCGTTCATCGGCTTCTCCGCGGCGCTGCCGCTCTCGATCAACGTGATCTTCGGCAACATGATGGAAGTGGCCGCCGACGGCAGCGTCACCCGCGTGGCCAACCCCGCCGGCCCCAGTGCCCTGACCTGGGCTTGGATCGGGCCTTTCGTCGGCGCGCTGATCCGACCCATCGGCGGCTGGATCTCCGACAAGGTGGGCGGCTCCATCGTCACCCAGGTGATCTCGGTGGTCATGGTAGTCGCCTCGGCAGTGACCGGCTACGTGATGATGCTGGCCTATAACTCCACCGATCCCAACAGCTACTTCGCAATCTTCATGCTGCTGTTCGTGATCCTGTTCGCCGCCAGCGGCATCGGTAACGGCTCCACTTTCCGCAGCATCGGCGTGATCTTCGATGCCCAGCAGAAGGGCCCGGTACTGGGCTGGACCTCAGCCGTGGCCGCCTACGGCGCCTTCATCGCCCCGGTCGTGATGGGCGGCCAGATCCGCGCCGGCACCCCCGAACTCGCCATGTACGGCTTCGCGATCTTCTACGCGCTGTGCCTGGTGATCAACTGGTGGTTCTACCTGCGCCCCGGCGCCTATGTCAAAAACCCCTGATGCGGTCATCGGTGCTCTGGCATGAAGCCAGAGCACACCCCACTACCTGGCCTTCTTCGGAGGGATGTCATGAAAGTCATGATCGCTTATGACGGCTCGCGAAACGCCAAGCTGGCCTTGGCCCAGACCGTCAGCCTGTTTCGCTGCAACGCTCCCACGCTGATTCTGGTCGGCGTGGCGGAGAACCCTGGCGACGCCACCGATGCCAACGAGGAACTGTTCCAGCAGGAGTACGAGGAGCTGAAGGCGGCACTGAAGGAAGGGGCCGATTTCGCGCACCAGGAGGGCTTCGAGGTCGACTGGGTGCTGGCCGAGGGTGACGCCCGCAAGATGCTGCTGCACGCCACCCAAAAGCACCAGCCGGACGTATTGGTCATCGCGCGCCACAGCAGCAAGCCTGACGGCGGCATCATCGCCCAGTCGCTGAGCTACTTCGTCGATGAACTCGACTACATGACCTTCGGCAAGGTCAGCTCATTCCTGGCCCGACGCGTCGAGTGTCCGCTTTTGATCCTGCCGAGCCCGTGACGGCGATCCCGTCATGCGTGGCCATAAAAGTTCTCACTTCAGGATGATACGACCATGAAAGTGTCTGCCGTCTTCAAGTTCCGCAGTCCGGAGATCAGGGCCCTGCACCTGACCTGGATCGCGTTCTTCATCACCTTCTACGTATGGTTCAACATGGCGCCCTTGGCATCGAGCATGCTCAAGAGCGTCGACTGGCTGACCCGCGACGACATCCGCCTGTTCGCCATCGTCAACGTGGCACTGACCATCCCGGCACGCATCATCGTTGGCATGGCGCTGGACCGCTTCGGCCCGCGCCGGGTGTTCTCGGTGCTGATGGTCTCCATGGCCGTACCGGCGCTGGTGTTCGCCTTCGGCAATACCATGTCGCAGCTGCTCATCTCGCGCCTGGTGCTCAGCTCCATCGGCGCCAGCTTCGTGGTCGGTATCCACATGACCGCGCTGTGGTTCAAGCCCAAGGACATCGGCTTCGCCGAAGGCTTCTACGCCGGCTGGGGCAACTTCGGCTCCGCCGCCGCCGCCATGACGCTGCCCACCATCGCCCTGACCATGTTCGGCGGCGCCGACGGCTGGCGCTACGCCATCGGCATGAGCGCCATC
>NZ_JBRBAI010000019.1:0-46470 GCF_052806135.1 Billgrantia sp. Q4P2 | reverse complement strand
CGGGCTTCGGGCTTCGGGCTTCGGGCTTCGGGCTTCGGGCTTCGGGCTTCGGGCTTCGGGCTTCGGGCTTCGGGCTTCGGGCTTCGGGCTTCGGGCTTCGGGCTTCGGCAGCAAGCTTAACCTATGGCTCGCAGCTCGTAGCCCGCCGCTCGTGGCCCGTCACTTACCCTTTCTTGCGGATTCCCTGCCCCGGCAGCCGTTCGCGGTCGTGCAGGCGCTCGAAGTCGAGCAGCGGCCCTTTCGGCACGATGCGAGTCGGGTTGATGGTGTCGTGGCTGTAGTAGTAGTGGCGCTTGATGTGTTCCATATTCACCGTCTCGGCCACGCCCGGCCATTGGTACAGCTCGCGCAGGTAGTTCGAAAGGTTGGGATAGTCCTCAATGCGCCTGAAGTTGCACTTGAAGTGGCCGTAGTAGACGGCATCGAAGCGCACCAAGGTGGTGAACAGGCGAACGTCGGCTTCGGTGAGCCACTCGCCGGCCAGGTAGCGGTTCTCGGCCAGGCGCGCCTCGACGCGGTCGAGCGACTCGAACAGCGCCGTCACATGCTTCTCGTAAACGGCCTGCTCGGTAGCGAAGCCCGACTTGTAGACGCCGTTGTTGATGTGCTCGTAGACATCCTCGTTGACCGCATCGATGGTCTTGCGCAGGTCTGCGGGGTAGAAGTCAAACCGGTTACCGGTCACTTCGTCGAAGGCCTCGTTGAAAATACGCACCAGTTCGGCCGATTCGTTGTTGACGATGCGTCCTTCCTGCTTGTCCCACAACACCGGCACCGTGACCCGGCCGGTGTAGTGCGGATCGGTCCGGGTATAGAGTTCGCGGTGGTACTCGATGCCGTTGACCGGATCACCGCTGGAGCCTTCCCCCTCATGGTAGGTCCAGCCCTGGTCGAGCATCAGCGGGCTGACGTAGGAAACACCGATCAACTCGTCCAGCCCCTTGAGCTTGCGCATGATCAGGGTGCGGTGTGCCCAGGGACAGGCCAGCGAGACATAGAGATGAAAGCGCCCCGCTTCGGCCGGCACGGCGCGCTGCCCGTCGGGACCCGGGCTGCCGTCACGGGTCACCCAGTCGCGCAGCTTGGCCGATTCGCGCACGAACTCGCCGCCATGCGTCTTGGTGTCGTACCACTGGTCGTGCCACTTGCCGTCGATCAACAGGCCCATCACGTCCTCCAATAGCGGGTCATGTAGCTAGCCAGGGTAAACCGACCAGCCTATCGCTCAAGCGCAGTTTTTCCGCCCTTCACATCGAAAAAAGCGAACGATCACTCCTGCCCCGGACAGGTACTGGCCACCGCTTCATGGAGTGCCCGGGCCATGGCATGGGTCGCAGGCCCCGCCCGATCGCGATCGCGAAAGATCATTTGCATGGGCACTTCGCGGACACCACCGGCCGCAAGCGGCAGCGGACGCAGCACGCCGCTTTCCAGGTCGTCATGGATGCGCGTCTCGGGCAGCCAGGCGAACCCCAGGCCACGCCGAACCATGTCGATGGAAGTCTCGAGATGGCTCACCGTCCAGCGCTGTTCCGCCTTGAGCCAGCCGGCATCCATCGACTGGCGCAGCGCCGAGTCGCGTACCACCAGCTGACGATGACGCTGCAGATCGCGCAGATCGAGTTCGCGATCGAGCGCGTGCAGCTCGTGCTCGCGATGGGCCACGGCAATGAAGCGAATCGTGACCAGCGGCTCACCGAGAAAGCCCTGCGCCGCCAGCCCCGAGATGGCCAGGTCGGCACGGCCGTCATAAAGCATTTCGATACCGCCATTGAGCACCGTCTCGTGGAGCTGCACGCGAACATAGGGGTAGTCGGCAGAGAAACGGCTCAACGCTGCCGCCAAGGCACCGGTGGGAAATATCTGATCGATCGACAATACCACTTCGGCCTCGAGCCCTTCGGCGAGGCGACCGGCAACGTCCTCCAGCGCCGCGGCGCTCTCGATCAGCTGGCGCGCCCGGCGCAAGAGCATCTCGCCGGCCTCGGTCAGACGCACCCGGCGCCCCACCGGCTCCAGCACTCTGACGCCGAGTTGTTCCTCGAGCTTGTGCACGGCATGGTTGAGGGTCGAGGGGCTCTTGTGGACCGCCTCGGCGGCCCGGGCAAAGCCACCATGGTCGACGACCGCCGCAAGCATCTGCCACTGGGCCAGGGTGACACGAGACATATTCGACTTCCTCGAATGAAAACTGCAAAACGTTGCGCTTCATCTTCGAAAAATACGGTCTAGAATGCCAGATATTATCCACTTCGGGAGACCAGACCATGGTCACCAGCCCCAGCCTTCGGCGCATCGAAGGCCTGATCCAAAGCCACCCCAGCCAGGATGGCGACGGTGTCCACATCCAGCGAATTCACCGCTTCGACGGTGAACTCGACCCCTTCCTGATGCTCGACGAACTCGGCTCCGACCGGCCCGACGACTATATCGGCGGTTTTCCGCCGCACCCACACCGCGGCATCCAGACGCTCACCTACATCATCCATGGCGGCATCACTCACGAAGATCACCTGGGGCACAGCAGCACCATCCAGGCCGGCGACGCCCAGTGGATGCACACCGGCCGCGGCATCGTCCACTCCGAAATGCCGCTGACCGACAGCCAGGGCCTGCATGGTTTCCAGCTGTGGCTCAACCTGGCGGCGCGGGAAAAGCTCAGCGAGGCACGCTACCGTGACGTACGCAGCGGCGAGATGCCGCGGCTGGAAGAAAGAAGCGCCGAACTGATTGCACTGGGCGGCAACTGGACGACGCAGCGTGGCGATAGTATCGCGGGTCCACTGGACTCTCTGGCGGGTGATGGCGCCGTGGCCCATGCTCGGTTCGGGGCCGGCGGAGAAATGACGCTCGTGGCAAGCAGTGAGACGCTGGCCGTGTACGTCTTCGAAGGCACACTGCAGATCGCCGGCGAGGATGTTGCGCCCGGCCAGCTGGCCCGACTGGGAAGCGGCGATACGCTGGCTCTCTCCAGCCGTAATGGTGCGCAGTGCCTGGTGCTTGCCGGCACACCCCATGGTGAACCGATTGTCCACTACGGGCCCTTCGTGATGAACCACACGCACGAAATCGATCAGGCACTGCGCGATTATCGCAACGGCACCTTTAC
This sequence comes from Billgrantia sp. Q4P2, assembly GCF_052806135.1. NCBI lineage: Bacteria > Pseudomonadati > Pseudomonadota > Gammaproteobacteria > Oceanospirillales > Halomonadaceae > Billgrantia > Billgrantia sp. Q4P2. Next base: position 43,361 of record NZ_JBRBAI010000019.1, on the reverse strand, counting down.
CGGCTGAGCGTCCCCTTCACCCGACACTTTTTTACCAAAAGGGGTTGCCTTGCCCCTTTTCTTCACGTTCAATGAACAATTGTTGAACAGTGTTCGACAATGCAGTTACGGCCCAGAACCTAGCGAGAGAAGTTCTGGGCTGCACCTTGCTGTATGCATGTACAGTCTAGGCAGGCCATATATCATGGGTTAAGGTTCCCGTGCCTTTTTATATTCTTGTCATCTTTTTTTATGGCCGATACACATGTTGCGAATCCTCCATTCGCTGCCTCGCACACATAAGTTACTACTGTTACCCGTCGCCACCATGGTGACCGTGCTAGGCGTGCAAAAGATCGTTACCGTCGTCGAGAATACCCAGCGACAGGGCCAAGTGCCCGAAACCGTTCTCTTTCCCCTGTCGCCAGAGGCCCATCCCGGCCTCCCCGCTCTCAACAGCGAACGCTACTCCGTCGCCGATGCCATCGAAATCGCCACCCAGGCCATCGACGCCACCCGTGACTACATTCCTCTCTCTCAGCTGAAGCCGAGCGAGATCGTCGACCTTTCCGGGGTCACCGTGGCCCAGGCAGGGCCAACGGCGACGCCCGCTCCGGCCGCTATCGAGCTCGATGCCGCTACCGCTCGCCTTCCCGCCACAACCAGCGATGACAGCGGTATCGAACTGGTAACGGAGCTGGATCCTGGCGCACTGCACATGGCCATGGTGATCGGCACCCTGGCCAGCGGCATGCTCGACGATACCTATACCGACGATGAGGCGCTGGCTGCCGACGCGACCTCCTACGAAGATTATCCGGACGAGGAGCTGGCGCTGTTCGAAGATGGGCCGATCCATTTCGACCATGAGATTGCCGCCGCCGAACCCTACGTGCCGGAGTGGCGCACCTACACCGTACAGCAGGGCGATACCTTCGCCGTGCTGGCCCAGAACGAACTCGGCCTGGGCTACAGCGAGGCGATGCGCCTGCTCGACAGCATGCCCGACAAGCGCCTGCTTACCCACTGGCGAGTCGGCAATACCTTCGAATATCAGCTCGACGAGCAGGAACGCCTGCTCGCCATGCGAATCATGAAGAACGCCCGCGAGGGCTTCATGCTCGAGCGTGACGAGGATGGCTTCGACGTTGCCACCATCGAGCGCGCCGGCGAGGCCACCCAACGCCTGTTCGCCGGCAGCGTGAGCGGCAGCTTCGCTCGCTCCGCCCAGGCCACCGGCCTCTCCAGCACCGAAGTGGCACAAGTGTCACGCCTGCTGGAGAAGAAACTCGATTTCCGCCGCGACACCCGCCGCGGCGACGAATTCCAGGTGCTGATCGAATCCGACATCATCGACGGAGCGAGCTTCGACGCCCGTGTGCTGGCCATCCAGTATCAGGGCGCTCGCATGGACCTGACGCTGGTGCGCAACAGCGCCGACAACAATTTCTATACCCCCGATGGCCAGAGCCTCGACCCCGCCTTCAGCCGCTATCCGTTCGAAGGCAGCTACCGCATGAGTTCCAGCTTCAACCCGCGCCGTACCCATCCGGTGACCGGTCGCGTGAGCCCGCATCGCGGTACCGACTGGGCCATGCCCATCGGTACACCGGTCATCGCCCCGGCGGACGGTCGCGTCGAAAAGGTCGGCAACCACCCGGTGGCGGGTCGCTATATCGTGGTGCGCCATGACAACGGGTATCGCACGCGCTACCTGCACCTTTCGCGTGCGATGGTGAATCGCGGCGATCGCGTCTCGATGGGCGAGCGCATTGCCTTGTCGGGCAATACCGGGCGCAGCACCGGCCCTCACCTGCACTATGAAGTCATCGTCAACAACAACGCCGTCGATGCCATGAAGGTCGAGCTGCCGGAAAGCCAGAGCCTCGAAGGCGAACGCCTGATGGCTTTCCAGCGCGAAGCAGAGCCGCTGCTCGCCGCACTGCGTTCCGGCCAGACCGGGCCGGTAGTGGCCCAGGCCTCGGCCGACGACGAACGCGACGACGACTGATCAGCGCGGCTACATCGCAGCATGCCACATGACGCCCTGCTCTTCAGCAGGGCGTCGTTTCTTGAACGGAGCCCTTGCCCACCCAACCCATGCGCCGCACCTCTCCTGCTCCACCGCCGCCCAACGGCAGCCGCATCGCGGCCTTCTTCGGCGTATTCCGCTACAGCCGCCGTGCGCTGACGCTGGTATGGCAGACCTCACGCGCGCTCACCCTCGGGCTTGCAGTCTGCACCTTGATCGCCGGGGTACTGCCGGCGGTGGCCGCCTGGCTCGGCCAGTTGATCGTCGACTCGGTGGTCGAGGCCATGGCCTATCACCGCGAGACCGGTGCCGCATTGACCTTCGAGAGCGCCTGGCCGGTGATGCGCTACGTGCTGGCGGAAGCCGGCGTTATCGCCGCCATCGCCCTGGCCCAGCGCGGGCTCTCGGCACAGCAGTCCTTGTTGAGGGCGCTGCTGGGGCAGAAGGTCAACGTCATGATCCTGGAGAAGGCGGGTACGCTCTCGCTCACCCAGTTCGAGGACTCCGAGTTCTACGACAAGCTCACCCGGGCACGCCGCGAGGCCTCGATTCGCCCGCTGGGCCTGGTCAACAAGACCTTCGCGCTGCTGCAGAACGCCATCTCGCTGGTCAGCTTCGGCGTGCTGCTGGTGCAGTTCTCACCCTGGGCGATCCTGATCCTGGTGCTCGGCGCCCTGCCGGTGTTCGTCTCCGAGGCCAAGTTCTCCGGCGATGCCTTCCGTCTGTTCCGCTGGCGCTCGCCCCAGACCCGCATGCAGATCTATCTGGAAACCGTGCTGGCCCGCGAAGACAGCATCAAGGAGGTCAAGCTGTTCGGGCTGGAGCCGCTGCTACTCGAGCGCTACCGCAAGATCTTCGATACTCTCTACGGCGAAGACCGCCGCTTGACCATCCGCCGCGAGACCTGGGGCTTCCTGCTCGGCCTGCTGGGCACGCTGGCATTCTACGGCGCCTATGCCTGGGTCGTGGTGGAGACGATCACGGGTACGCTGACCCTGGGCGAGATGACCATGTACCTGATGGTGTTCAAGCAGGGCCAGGCAGCACTCTCCGCCAGCCTCACCTCGATCAGCGGCATGTACGAGGACAACCTCTACCTGTCGAACCTCTACGAATACCTGGAGCAGCCGGTGGCACCCGAGGGTGGCACCCTGAGCGAAGGCGCACGGCCCGGCGACGGCATTCGCTTCGAGCGGGTCGGCTTCACCTATCCCGGTGCCGAACAGCCGGCCCTGCATGACATTTCCCTGCATGTGGCGCCGGGGCAGAGCCTGGCCCTGGTCGGCGCCAACGGCTCCGGCAAGACCACGCTGATCAAGCTGCTGACTCGCCTCTACGAACCCAGCGAAGGCCGCATCCTGCTCGACGGCAGCGACCTGCGCGAGTGGGACCTGGCCACCCTGCGCCGGCGCATCGGCGTGATCTTCCAGGACTTCGTGCGCTATCAGCTCAAGGTGGGCGAGAACCTCGGTGCCGGCGACGTCGAGGCCTTCGCCGACGAAGCACGCTGGCGGGAGGCCGCCGAGCGCGGCCTGGCAGACGAATTCATCCGCACCATGCCCGGCGGCTACCACACCCAGTTGGGGCGCTGGTTCAAGGGCGGCCAGGAACTCTCCGGCGGCCAGTGGCAGAAGATCGCCCTGGCGCGGGCCTACATGCGCGAGAGCGCCGACATCCTGGTGCTCGACGAGCCCACCGCAGCGATGGACGCCGCCGCCGAAGCGGCGGTCTACGCCGACTTCCGCGAGCATCGCCGCGACAAGATGACCATCCTCATCTCGCACCGCTTCTCCACGGTGCGCGCCGCCGACCAGATCCTCGTGATCGACGACGGTCAAGTCATCGAGCGCGGCGACCACGACAGCCTGATGGCCCAGAACGGGCGCTATGCGCGGCTGTTCCGGCTGCAGGCCGAGGGCTATCGCTAGGCTCTACCCGAATATCGCCTCCATCCGTTGACGCTTGTTGAGCGATTGGCTATAACGGAAGAGTCGCATCGTCGATGCGGCACAATCCCAACCAATCCCCTCAATCGAGACGCGTTCCTCATGCGGCTACTTCCAGGCAACAAGGCAAATTGGCAACATCGCGTATTCATTAACGCGATGCGTACCTGTTTGCTGCTGCCGTGGGCCGGCCGTCGAAACGACGACATTTGAAGGACGCTGGCCGCGGCACTTGTCGCGGCCAAGCCTGGATAGCACTTTTCCCACCCGTCGCGCACAAGTTCCCGGCCTCCACTCAAGGAGACCGAGATCATGGCAGCACTACACATTACCCGTCGCCTGCTTCGCGCCGTACGCAGCTTCTACGCCAATCGTCAGCGCGATGCCCTGCTGCGCGACTGCGACCCACGCATGCTCAAGGATATCGGCCTGCGCTGGGAACGCGGCAAGCTGGTGCCGATCAACCCGGAACGCTTCACCCCCAAGAGTAGAGCCGTTGCGGCTTCCAGCACCGCACCCGGTGAAAGCGAAAGTCCCGGCGAGGTCTGCCCGCGCTGTGGAGCGCGCCTGGCTTAGCCAAGGCCCCGGTCACAGGAAGTGACCGGGGCCCGCCCCCTTGCCCGCTGGCTCAAAGTGCCAGCGGGCGATCCAGCTCGCGCAGCAGCGCATCGTCACGCTCGTAGATGTCGGGACGAAACGAGAGTTCTCCATCGTCGCCGGGATTCACCGTCCAGTAGTGGATGATGATGGGCATGCGATGGGTCAAGCGCACGTTCTGTGTTTCCTCGCTCTCTATTCGCCGTTCGACGTCATGGCCGCTGCGGGTGTCGTCGAACAGCAGTTGGCCCAGCTCGCGAATGTTCTCCACACGGATGCAGCCGGAACTGAAGGCGCGCTGCTCGCGAGAGAAGAGACTCTGGGCAGGCGTGTCGTGGAGGTAGACCATGTGATCGTTGGGAAAGCGGATCACCAGGCGGCCCAGGGCGTTCTGCGGCCCCGACGCCTGGCGCAAGACGATGTTGCCGGGGTTGTTCCAGTCGACTTCCCAAGGATCGAGAGGCGCGCCCGACGGGCTCAGCACCTGAATCCTCTCGCGCCACAGATAACCGAGATCCTGCCGCACCCGGGGCAACACGTCCTCGCGCTTGATCGTGGGCGGTATCGTCCAGGTGGGGTTCACCGTCATGTGGGTGATTTCCGAACGTAGCGAGGGCGTGCGCCGATAGGGCTGACCCACCACGATACGCGAACGCCAGATCTGTCCGTCAGGGCGATAGTAACTGAGCCGGTAGCCGGCAATGTCGACCAGCACGAAAGACTCCGGCAACCCGTGCAACAACCAGCGTGCACGCTCCATGTTGAGGCGGATCTGGTCGATACGCCGCGCCACCGGAACATTGAGTGCAGCCTGGGTCCGGCGCCCGACGATGCCATCCGGTTCCAGCAGATGCCGACGCTGGAAGCGCTTTACCGCGGCCTCGAGGCTGGCATCGTAGCGGCGCGGGTCAGGCGCCTCGAGCACCCCGCCGGGTAAGATGTCGGTAGCGGCGACCATGATCTCGAGCTCACCGATGACCGCCAGACGCTCACGCAGCAGCAGGACATCATCGTCGACGTCTCCGGGACGCAGTGCCCCCTCGCGCGCCGGCAGGCGCGTCCAGCCACCTAGCCTCTCAATGTTGCGATAGCGCGCCAGCCCCGAGCGCAGCCGCTGGTAGGGGACGAAATCCGGCCGCACTTGGCCGATCAGCGCCTCGAAGCGCTGTTGGTCCACGGCCCCGGATACTGCTGCCAGGGAAAAGTCGGGGGGCGCCACCGGCACTTCCCAGCCGGTATCGAGCGCTTCGGGGTCGACCTTGCCGCGCTGCAGATGATCGAGTGCCATCAGCAGCATGCGGGTGGCAAACAGATCGTACTGCGCCTGCACTTCGTCATCGGCGCCATCCTCGTAGGCCACTCGATGCCGATTCCGCAACTCATCCGGGCGATAATCCTGGGGGTGGAGCCCATCGCTTTCGAGGGTATGCAGTGCCGAAGTGAACGCCGCCACGGCGTCGGCATCCTGCCATGCCGGGCGATAGTCACGCAGGGCATAGAAGTCCTGTATCCGCGGCGCCTCCGAAGCCACCTGACGAGCCAGCTCTCCCACCACGCCCGGCTCGTCTTCCCATGTTTTTGCTGCCTCGCCCTGTTCCGCCCAGGCCAGTGGCGCGAGGCCGAGCAGCAGCAACATCCCCATCCTTGCAATAAGCCGCATTTCAGACTCCTGATCCGTTGATAGCCGGTCTGGCCTTCCTGGCCACTCTCTTCATAATAGTGCCTGGCAAATGGCTGTAAGCCAGCCGGGTCCGTTCACCTTGTTTACGATCATCTTTTTCCGCGGGCGGCGCCTGCCGCATGCGGTGTCAACGTCATAGGCATGCCGATGCGCTTTCTACCGACCCTGCGACTTCCGCTATCGACCCTGACCGCTTCCTTGCTGGCCGCCCTGCCCGCCGCCCTTTCCACCACCGTTCACGCCGGGAATTTCCTCGCCCAGGCAGGCCTCTCTTACCCGGCCTCCGCCCCATTGAGCCAGACCCTGACCCGCCTCGCGCCTGGCGCCGACCCGCAGGTGCTGGCGCTTGCCGCCAGCGCCCTGGCCTGCGCCGAGCCCAACGCCGAGCGGCTGGCTGTCATCGACTTCTCGCGACCTTCCACCGAGCCGCGCCTGTGGGTCTTCGACCTGGCGGAAGAGCGGCTGATGTTCGAGGAGTTGGTCTCCCACGGCCGTGGTTCGGGCGACGCCGAGGCGACCGTATTCTCCAACACGCCGGAGAGCTACCAGTCGAGCCTGGGGTTGTTCCGCACCATGAACAGCTACTACGGGAGCAACGGCTACTCGCTGCGCCTGGAAGGGCTGGAAGCCGGCGTCAACGACCTGGCCTACCAGCGCGCCATCGTGATCCATGGTGCCGACTACGTCAGCGAGGCGTTCATTCGCCAGACCGGCAGACTGGGACGCAGCCACGGTTGCCCTGCAGTACGCCAGGAAGTGACCTATCCCCTGATCGACAGCATCAAGGAAAATCATTACCTGTTCGCCTACTACCCCGACCCCGAGTGGCTGGAGAGTTCCGCTTTCCTCAGCTGCGACCGGGCTCCCGCGCAGCTGGCCATGTACTGAGCCTTCGCACCCTTCATTCTGCGCCTCCCTGGCACCATCCTTTGCATTATCCTTCCGTACGCCTCGCATAGCGCCTGTCGCCCCCTGAGCACCAGCAGGGGGCATGTTTCTGCCGCGCTGCACCATTCTCGCCATGCCAGCGACCTCGACCAGCCACTCTCTACGCCATCACTCAAGCCACAACGCTATGTTTTGAAATAATAAATGAAAAATATGGCAAACAGATTGCTTGATATGAACCAATTGCCGGGTAGGCGTGGACCAGGCTTCTCGAGAGAAGTACGAGTGCGTCAGACCTGACCTTCAACGGAGAAGGGCGAACTCATGTATCGACAATCCGTACGAGGTCACACACCATGGAAATTCTCAACAAGGCGAACCGCATTCGCCTCCTGAGCCTGCGCACGCCCCAGATGCGCGCCTTCCACTTCTCCTGGTTCGCCTTCCACATCTGCTTTTTCGGCTGGTTCGGCATTGCCCCGCTGATGGCGGTGGTACGCGAGGACCTGGCCCTGACCCAGACCCAGATCGGCAATACCATCATCGCCTCGGTCTTGATCACCGTGATCGTGAGGCTGCTGATCGGCGTGCTGTGCGATCGCCTCGGCCCGCGCAAGACCTATACCGGGCTGCTGCTGCTCGGCTCGATCCCGGTGATGAGCATCGGTTTCGCCAACAGCTTCGAAACCTTCCTGCTGGCCCGCCTGGCCATCGGTGCCATCGGCGCCTCCTTCGTCATTACCCAGTACCACACCACCATGATGTTCGCCCCCAACGTGGTGGGTACCGCCAACGCCACCAGTGCCGGCTGGGGCAACCTGGGCGGCGGCACCACCCAGATCGTGATGCCGCTGATCTTCTCCGGCCTGCTGATGCTCGGCGTCAGCGAGACGCTGGGCTGGCGGCTGGCCATGGTGGTGCCGGGCGTGGTGATGTTCGTCACCGGTATCGGCTACTGGCTCTACACCCAGGACGCGCCGAACGGCAACTTCAGTGAGCTGCGTGCACGCGGCGAGCTGCCGCAAGCCGATGGTGAGAACAGTGCCGGCAAGAGCTTCCTCGCTGCAGCCAAGGACATCCGCGTATGGGCGCTGTTCGTGGTCTATGCCCTCTGCTTCGGCGTCGAGCTGACCATCAACAACATCGCCGCCATCTACTTCTTCGACAACTTCGACCTGACGCTGGCCACCGCCGGCATGATTGCCGGCCTGTTCGGGCTGATGAACGTTTTCGCCCGCACCCTGGGCGGCGTGTTCTCCGACCTCTTCGCCCGCAACGGTGGACTCAAGGGCCGCGTGCGCTGGTTGTTCATCGCGCTGATCTGCGAAGGCATCGCCCTGGTGGCCTTCTCACAGATGCACATACTGTCGTACGCCATCGGCATCATGCTGGTGTTCAGCCTGTTCGTGCAGATGGCCGAAGGTGCTACCTATGGCGTGGTGCCGTTCATCAACAAGAAAGCCCTGGGCGCGGTGGCCGGCATCGTCGGTGCCGGCGGCAACGTCGGTGCCGTGGCCGCCGCCTTCCTGTTCCGCAGCGAAGCGATCACCTATCAACAGGGGCTGTTCTATCTCGGCCTGGTCGTGCTGGTACTGGCTTCCTGCGCGCTGCTGGTGCGCTTCTCCGACGAAGTGGAAACCGTGGAAGCCAAGGCCTATCGCGATGCCGTGGGAGAGGATACCGGGGCCGGAGCGCTGTCGCTGCGCTGACCCATGTTGCCCGGCAGCCTGACTTGCCGGGCCTCGCCCGCAACCCGGCCGCCGCCCTCAGGGCGGCGGCCCTCGTGTGAGCAAGAGGTGAACCATGACACCCGCCGAACGCCTGCTACTGACAGCCAAGCGCTGTGAAATCGACGACCTCGAACACCTCACCGCAGCCTGCGACATCGTCGGCGACGTCAGCCACTTCGTTCATGCCCTGCAGAAGGAGCGTGGCGCCTCGAACGTCTACCTGGCATCAGGGGGACAACGCTTCGCCGAGCGGCGCCACGAGCGCATCGATGAATGCCTGGCGACCGAACAGGCCCTGCGCATGCGCCTCGACGCCCTGGGCGATACCGCCGGGCGCCCCGCCACCACTGCCCGCCTGCTCAGGCGCATCGCCTACGTATGGCATGCCCTCGACGGCCTGGAAGCACTGCGTAGCAACATCGAGGCGCTCCAGACCAGCCCCGATGATGCCACCCAGGCCTTCAACCAGTTGATCAGCGCCCTGCTTTCGGTCGTGTTCGAAGTCGCCGATACGGCCGGCGACCCCGAAATCACCCTCGCTCTGGTAGCCATCTTCCACCTGATGCAGGGCAAGGAGCTGGCCGGCCAGGAGCGCGCCTGCGGTGCCTTCGGCTTCACTTGCGGTGGCTTCGACGATGCACACCGCCAGTTGCTGCTGCACCTGATCGACGCCCAGCAGCGCTGCTTTGATACCTGCCTCGAGTTCACTACCGAGGAGGGGCGGGAACAATGGCAGCGCGAGATGCCCAGCCGCACCCAGGACGGCGTCCAGCAATTGCGCGAAATGGCCAGTGGCTCCACGCCGCTACCCAAGAGCGCCAGCCCTCTGGGCGAGACCTGGTACGAATTGACCACTCGGCGCATCGATGCCATTCAGCGGGTGGAAGCCTTCCTGATCGGCGAGCTGTCGAACCTGTGCCTGGCGAAGACCCTCGACGCGCGCCACAGCCTGTCACGCCACGACGACCTGTTCCGTGAGTTGGGCAATGCCTCGCCGGCCGTTTGCCAGCAGCTCGTGGAACTGTTCGATGGCAGCGCCACCCATGAGTTGGGCGAAGTGACCGCCCGAGTCGTGGGTTCCTCGCTGAACCGTTCATTGGTGGAACTGATGTGCGCCCAGGCGAGCCGCCTGCAGGCCCTGAGCGATGAATTGGAGAGCACCCGCCGAGCGCTGCGTGAGCGCAAGCTGATCGAGCGCGCCAAGGGGTTGATCATGGCCCACCAGCAGATGAGCGAAGAGCAGGCCTACGCCTTCCTGCGCAAGATGGCCATGGACCAGAGCAAGAGCATGGCCGAGATCGCCCAGACCGTACTGGGGCTGGCCGACATACTGAAGCCTTCCACAGAGAAGCCTTCCACAGAAGAGCTTCCCGCAGAGGTACGGCATACGGATCGCGCAACCAGCTGAGCGGACGCTTTATGGTGCAGCGCACAAGCGCTGCGCACCTTCTCGGCGCCCGGCGATGACCGAAATGATTTGATCGACATCATTCAACAGATAGTAACTATTTGTTTTTACAGTAATAACCATACAAATTTAACGCCATGGCACCCAAGCTGCAAAGCCTGATCGTCCGCTGAGTCAATGACGGTTCAGCGCTTTCAAGCAGCACTCGGACCAGACAACGGCGTCTGCCCAGGTTCCCGTGACGATGTCATGCGAATCGGGGCAGGCGCCGTTTTTTGTCGCCGGATCCTTCCTCCTGGGAGCCATACCAATGAACAAGACCAACAAGGGACACTCGCTCGATCGGCGTCGTTTTCTCAAGCAAAGTGCAACCGTCCTCGGGGGCTCGGCCGTGCTCGGCAGCCTGCCCGCCAGCTGGGCCCTGGCCAGCGGACGGCCGGAAACCACCTCGGCCAAGCTCGGCTTCATCGCCCTGACCGATGCCGCCCCGCTGTTCGTCGCACTGGAGAAGGGCTTCTTCGCCGCTCACGGCATGACCGACGTGGAGGTGCTCAAGCAATCCTCCTGGGGCACCACCCGCGACAACCTGGTACTGGGTTCGCAGCGCAACGGCATCGACGGCGGCCACATCCTCACGCCCATGCCCTACCTGATCGCCAGCGGTGCCATGACGCCCAACAACGTGCCGGTGCCGATGCATATCCTGGCGCGCCTCAATCTGGGAGGACAGTGCATCTCCGTGGCCCAGGAGTATCTCGACCTCGAGGTCGGTGTCGATGCCGGCGAGTTCCGTCAGGCGCTTGCCGACAAGCGCGCTGCCGGTAACGAGGTGCGCGCCGCCATGACCTTCCCCGGCGGCACCCACGACCTGTGGATCCGCTACTGGATGGCGGCGGCGGGCATCGATCCCAACGGCGATATCTCCACCATCGTGGTGCCCCCCGCCCAGATGGTGGCCAACATGCGCGTGGGCAGCATGGACACCTTCTGCGTATGCGAGCCTTGGAACGAGCAGCTCATTCACCAGGGCATCGGCTATACCGCCCTGACCACCAGCGAGCTGTGGCACAACCATCCGGAGAAGGCCTTCGCGATGCGCGCCGACTACGTCGAGGCCAATCCCAACGCCACCCGGGCGCTGCTGATGGCCATCATGGAGGCGCAGATGTTCTGCGAGGAGCCGCAGAACAAGGAGGAAGTGGCACGTATCTGCTCGCGGCGGCGCTGGATCAATGCCCCCTACGAGGACATCGTCGAGCGCATGAAGGGCAACTTCGACTACGGCACCGGCCGCGTCGTCGAGGACAGCCCGCATCAAATGCGCTACTGGAGCGACTTCGCCTCCTATCCCTTCCAGAGTCACGACTTGTGGTTCCTGACCGAGAACCAGCGCTGGGGCTACCTGCCGGCCGACTTCGACAGCCAGACGCTGATTCGCCAGGTCAACCGCGAGGAGCTGTGGCGCGAGGCCGCCGCGGCCCTCGGCGTGGACGGCACCGACATCCCCGACGCTTCCTCACGCGGTATCGAGACCTTCTTCGACGGGACGACCTTCGACCCCGAGAATCCCCAGGCCTATCTCGACAGCCTGGCGATCAAGCGCCTCGCCTGAGGCAAGGAGAACGAGCATGAAAAGCATGCAGAGTCACGAGCGCGAGCCACGGGTCGCGAGTGCCGCCTGGTCCGGCCATGTCCAGCGGGCGGGCCAGCTGTTCAGCCAGCGAGTCCTGCCGCCGGTGGTGATCATCGGCCTGCTGCTGGCCCTGTGGGAGATCCTCTGCTCAACCCCGGGAGCCAGCCTGCCGGCTCCGTCGCAGATGCTGCGCGATACCTGGGACTTGATCGCCAATCCCTTCTACGACTACGGGGGCAACGACGTAGGCATGGCCTGGCAGATACTCGCCAGCCTCGAGCGGGTGGCCTACGGCTACTCCCTGGCCGTGGTGGCCGGCATCGGCCTCGGCGTTCTGGTGGGCCAGTCTACCTGGGCCATGCACGGCCTCGACCCGGTGTTCCAGGTACTGCGCACCGTGCCGCCGCTGGCCTGGCTGCCGATCTCGCTGGCCGGCTTCCAGGACAGCAATCCCTCGGCGATCTTCGTCATCTTCATCACCGCGATCTGGCCGATCATCCTCAACACCTCGGTGGGCATCCGCAACATTCCCGAGGACTACCGCAACGTGGCCCGGGTGCTGCGTCTCAACGGCATGGAGTATTTCACCCGCATCATGCTGCCTGCCGCCGCGCCCTACATCTTCTCGGGGCTGCGCATCGGCGTCGGTCTGTCGTGGCTGGCCATCGTGGCCGCCGAGATGCTGATCGGCGGGGTGGGCATCGGCTTCTTCATCTGGGACGCCTGGAACGCCTCGATGATCAGCGACATCGTGCTGGCGCTGATCTACGTCGGCATCGTCGGCTTCGCCCTCGACCGCCTGGTCGCCTTCATCGGCAACCGCGTCACTCGCGGCACCGCCCAAGGCTGAGGAGAACAAGCATGGCAACGCACTACCTGAGCATCGAGAACGTCAACATGACGTTCACCGCCAAGGGCATGGAGAGCCAGGTTCTCAAGGGCATCGACCTCGCCGTGGAGCGCGGCGAGTACATCTCCATCATCGGCCACTCCGGCTGCGGCAAGTCGACCCTGCTCAACATCGTCGCCGGACTCATCGAGTCCACTTCCGGCGCGGTGATCCTCGACGGCAAGGAGGTCAACTCACCAGGGCCGGAACGCAGCGTGGTATTCCAGAACCACTCGCTGCTGCCCTGGCTCACCGTCTACGAGAACGTGGCGCTGGCGGTGAACAAGACCTGCGCACGCACCAAGAGCAAGGCCGAGCGTCACGAGTGGATCATCAAGAACCTGGAGATGGTCGGCATGGGGCATGCGCTGGACAAGCGCCCGGCGGAGATCTCCGGCGGCATGAAGCAGCGCGTGGGCATTGCCCGGGCACTCGCCATGGAACCCAAGGTGCTGCTGCTCGACGAGCCCTTCGGCGCGCTCGATGCCCTGACCCGCGCCCACCTGCAGGAGGAGGTGATGCGCATCCAGGACGAGCTGGGCAACACCATGATCATGATCACCCACGACGTCGACGAGGCGGTGCTGCTCTCGGATCGCATCGTGATGATGACCAACGGCCCCTCGGCGCGCATCGGCGAGGTACTCGACATCGACCTGCCTCGCCCCCGCGACCGCATCGCCCTGGCCGATGACCCGCGCTACAACCACTACCGCCAGGAGGTGCTGCGTTTCCTCTACGAGAAGCAACGCAAGGTGGAGAGCCTGGCCCAGCGGCGCGGCGCCGGCGGCGAGAAGGAGAAAGCCAAGGAGAAACGCATGGCCAAGGCGTGAGCCTCGCACTCCCCCAGCACAAACGGGCCACCCTTGGGTGGCCCGTTTTGCGTGCCGGGCGTCTCCCTACGCCTTGTCGTTCTCAACCACTACGCTCATGCCCAGCAGCAGGAACGAGAGCGTCTTGCCGTGGCCATCCAGGTTGAGGGCGCCGTTGACCCCACCCTGCAGCACGTCGTCGATCACCAGGTTCATGCCGGCCAGGCCCGGCATCAGGTAGCGGCGTACGCGGCTGGCCCCGCGATGGGCGAACAGCGCCAGCACCCGCTCCTCGGTGACCTGTTCCACCAGCGTTTCATAGTGGCGTGGGTCGTAGGCGAACAGCGCCAGGTTGAGCCGGTCGCCCTTGTCGCCGGCGCGGGCATGGGCCAGGCAATGCAGTGGCATCTCGCGCCCATCGATTGGGCTCGCGGCCGCGCTCGTTTCAGCGAGTGACATCGGCAACCCTCCTCTCGTCAGCCATTTTCGTCTTGAAAAGAGTGGCCTCGAAAAGTGTGGCGAACGCTTCCACGTCGCTGCGCTTGACCAGGTAGGAAGCCGTGCATACGCGCCGCTGGAACTGGCGGCGCACCCCGCCGCCGCCGGCCGGGCCGGCGCAATAGAGCGCTAGCAGTTCCTGGGTGGCGCGCTCCACCCAGCGCCGCTCGGCGTGTTCGGCAGCCAGGCGCAGGCGGTAGTCGCCGCCGGCCGTGGACGGCATCGTGCGCTGCAGGTCACCGGCATCGCTGTCGAACACGCTGGCGTGGCCGACGATGTCCAGCCGCGAGCGCAGCTCCGGCGGGGCACGAAACGTCAGCCGCTCGCGCAATATCTCGGCGGCAAGCTGGGCCCTGGCCAGGGCGTTGGGTCCGGCATAGGAGATCTCCGCCTCGCCCTGCCAGCCGCCCTCGTAGCAGACGGTGGTCTTGAGCCGCTGCGGGGCGGGCTTGCCGCGGATGCCGGTTACCGCCACCCGGTCGGGGCCGAGCTCCTTCACCTGCACGGAGGAGAGATCCACCACCACGTCGGGGGTCAGGTAGTTGGCCGGGTCGTGCACTTCGTAGAGCAACTGCTCCTTGACCGTGCGCTCGGTGACCATGCCGCCGGTGCCGGCGGGCTTGGTCACCACCAGGCTGCCGTCCTCCTCCACCTCGATGATCGGATAGCCGACCCGAGCCAGGCCCGGCACCTCCTTGCAGCCGGGGTCGGCAAAATAGCCGCCCGTGACCTGGGCACCGCATTCGCCCAGATGGCCGGCCATCATACCCGCAGCCAGGCGGTCCCAGTCGTTCCAGGCCCAGCCGAAGTGATGCACCAGCGGGGCCAGGAACAGCGCCGGGTCGGCCACCCGGCCGCTGACCACCACCTCGGCGCCGAGCCCAAGCGCCTCGACCAAGGGCGCCGCGCCCAAATAGACGTTGGCCGAGATCAGCGCCTCCTCACCGGGCAGCTCGCGGCTCTCCGCTTCCCAGCGTTGCAGGTCCAGTTCCCCGAGGCGTGCGCGGATGTCGTCGCCGTGCACTCGGCCAATACTCGCCCCGCCCCGCTGCGTGCGCGCGGCCAGCTCTGCCACCACATGGCAGGCGCCGTCCGGGTTGGCCGCGCCAAAATTGCCCAGAATGGTAATGCCGTGCTTGAGGCAGTCGTCGAGCACCGGAGCGAGCAGCTCTTCCAGCAGCGGCTCGTAGCCCGCCGCAGGGTCGTCGCGCATGGCGCGATGGGCCGCCGCCAGGGTGCGCTCGCCCAGGGTCTCGAAGAGCAAGGCAGCGGGCTGGCCGCGACGGATCAGCTCTGCCACTACCGGAATGGCCGCATCGGTGCGGTCGCCGGAGAAGCCGGCCCCACTGCCCAACAGGAAGGTCATGATTGGGTCTCCTTGGCCGGCATGCCGTGGCTATTCGGTGTCTTCTCGCGTGTGGCATCCACCGCCAGGCGCTGGCGTCTTCGGGCGAAGAGCGCCACCAGCACCAGCAGCGCGCCGGCCGTGGTCAGCCAGCCGGGGATCAGCGCCAGCCCCACCACCAGTGCGAGCCCGGCCACGTCCAGCAGCCGGTTGCCGGTGATCGCCACCCGCGACATCAGCGAGGCGAAGGCGAGCACGAATACCACGCCCTGGGAGCTGGCCAGCAGGATATCCGGGGCACTGCCGAAGCCGGCCAGGGCCGGATAGATCAGCAACAGGAAGGGAATCACGTAGATCGCCGCCGCCAGGCGCACGGCCTCGCCCGCTGCCGGCAGCCAGTTGGTACCGGCGATACCCGCCGCGACGAATACCGC
This sequence comes from Billgrantia sp. Q4P2, assembly GCF_052806135.1. Classification (NCBI taxonomy): domain Bacteria; kingdom Pseudomonadati; phylum Pseudomonadota; class Gammaproteobacteria; order Oceanospirillales; family Halomonadaceae; genus Billgrantia; species Billgrantia sp. Q4P2. Next base: position 27,489 of record NZ_JBRBAI010000019.1, on the reverse strand, counting down.
CACACACACCGGCGGCGTGATCACCGACAGGGTGGCGAAATAGAACACGAACAGGTGGGCGATCAGCGGCTCGACGCCGATGGTGGTGAGCGCCGGGGCCAGCACCGAGGCCACCAGCACGTAGGCCGCCGTGGTGGGAATGCCCATGCCCAGGATCAGGCACACGCCGCCGACGATGAAGGCCACCAGGAACAGCGACTGGCCCCCTACGTTGACGATCAGGCTGGCCAGGGTCACGCCGATGCCGGTCATGCCGATCATCGCCACCAGCATCTGCGCCCCGGCCAGCAATACGCCGATGATCACCATGCCCTTGCCGGCATCGATCAGCCCCGAGAGCAGCTTGCCGGCGATCTCGCGCAGCGGCCGGCGCGCCAGCAGAGCAAAGGGAACGAAGGTCAGCACCGTCATCAGGATGCCGTAGAACGCCGCCATCTGGATCGAGCGCCCCGACAGCACGCCGTAGAAGAGCCCACCCAGCGCCGCCAGGATCGGGATGATCCGCTCCGGACGCAGCACCTCGGGCCACGTTGGCAGCTCGTCATCGGGCACCACCTGCAGGTTGCGGCGCCTTGCCACCAGGTGGATGGTCAGGAACACGCCGAGATAGAACAGAATCGCCGGCAACAGCGCGGCGAGCGCGATGCGCAGGTAACTCTCGCCGAGGATCTCGGCCATGATGAAGGCCGCCGCCCCCAGGATCGGTGGCGCGATCTGGCCACCGGTGGAGGCCACCGCCTCCACCCCCGAGGCAAACGGCGCCGGGTACTTGAGCCGCTTCATCATCGGAATGGTGAAGTTGCCGGTGGTGGCCACGTTGGCCACGGCGCTGCCGCTGACCATACCGAACAGCCCCGAAGCCACGGTGGCGACCTTGGCGGCACCGCCTGGCGAGCGCCCACTGATGCGCAACGCCAGGTCCATGAAGGTCTGGCCGCCGCCAGTGTGCAGCAGCAGGCAGCCGAACAGCACGAAGGCGGCGATGGTGGTAGCGGCCACCCCGACCAGCATGCCCCACACGCCCAGGTCGCCGAGATAGAGCGTCTCGGTGATGTAGTAGAGATCGAAACCGCGGTGCCCCAGCGGCCCGGGGATCATGGCGCCGAGCCAGGCATAGGCAAGCCCCGCCAGCACCAGCAGCGGGAAGATCACGCCAATGGCGCGGCGGGAAAGCTCCAGTACCGTCACCACCAGCACGCCGGTGAACAGCATGTCCCGCGGCGTGGCCCAGGGCAGCTCGACGAGAATCCGCTCGTGGTTCATCGCCACGTAGCCGCAGGCCAGCACCGTGCCGGTGGCCAGTGTCAGGTCGACGCCAAGCCCCAGCGGCCGCCAGCGCTTGCCGGCGCCCAACGGGTAGAGGGTCAGCCCCAGCAGGATCACCAGCGCAAGAAAGATGCCCCGCTGGATCAGGCTCTCGAAGGGGCCGGTCGCCGAGGTGTAGAGGATCAGCCCGCCCAACATGAGGGCCAGCAGCTTGGTCATATTCTCGCGCATGGAAATCGTCTCCCTGGGTCGTTACTCGACGGGCCGCAGGGCGTCGGGAATCTCCAGGCCCTGCTCTTCGAAGTAACGTGCCGCACCGGCATGCAGCGGCACGGTGCCGACCTCCAGGGTCATCTGCGCCAGGTCCTCGTCGCGTACCGCCGAGAAGGCGTTGGCCTGCGGCTCGGGGTTCTCCATCACCGCCTTGACGATTTGGTAGGCGGTCTCCTCGTCGAGGTCCGGGTGGGCGTGCACGGCAACGCCGAAGGCCCAGGTGGTATAGGCCGGGATGCCCTCGCCAGCCCCCTCGGGCACGTCGACGATGGCCACGTCGGGCATTTCCGCACGCAACGTTTCCGCCTGCTCGTCGCTAAGCGAGATCACGCTGATCGGCGTGAAGGTGGCAATATCCATGCTCGAGCCGTCGAGCTTGTTGCCAACCCCCGACTTGGCCGAGCCCATCACCCGGCCATCCTTCATGGCATCGACGATATCGGTGGTCGAGCCGCGTACGTAGTCGGGCGAGATGCCGAGGGTACGCATGACCGCCTCGGTGGTCTTCTCGGTGGCCGAGCCGGTGATACCGGGATTGAAGCGCACGCCCTCGAGTTCCTCCAGGGTGGAGACGCCGGCATCCTGGCGCATCACCACGTTCTGGGGCGCCACGGTATAGACCCACAGCAGGCGGCTGTCGACCGGGCGCCCGTCGAAGTCCTCTTGGCCGGCATAGGCGTGGTAACCGGTGTTGGTGGTGACCAGCCCCATGTCGATCTGGTTGCGACCCAGGCGGCGCAGGTTGTCGACGGTGGCGCCGGTTTCGGCCACCGAGGCGCTCACCCCCTCGACCTGGCTGTTGATGATCTGGTTGACGGCGACGAAATAGCCGTAGTGGCTCGACGAACTGGAGGTCGAACCGATCAGCAGACGCTCGTTGGCCTGCACCGTGGCCGCGGAAGATAGAAGAGTGGCGCTGGCTGCCATGGCGGCCAGCAGAGTCTTGAGAGTTGGCTTCATGAGTGGCTCCTTGGGCCCGGCTTGCGGGCTTGTTGTTGTCGTGTTGCACGTGGGTAGCCCCACGCAGTCAGCATGGTGCGGCCCCTATGTTTTGTATATTGAATAGTTTTTAACTTGTGTTTTACTTTCTAAATGAAACCGAGCATCAAGCAACTGCACGCCTTCGTTGCCGTGGCACAATCGAGCAGCCTGGCCGAAGCCAGCGAGCGCATCCATCTCTCCCAGCCGGCGATCTCCATCACCCTGCGCAAGCTGGAGGAGACGGTTGGCGGAGCACTGTTCTCGCGCACCACGCGTCAGCTCAGCCTGACCCCCGAGGGCAAGGCCTTCCTGCCGGTGGCGGTACGCCTGCTCAACGACTGGTCCGAAGCCTTCGAGGACCTCGAGGAACGCTTCTCCAAGCAGCGCGGCAAGGTCACCGTCGCCGCCCTGCCCACCCTGGCGGCGGGGCTGCTGCCGGGCATCATCGCCACCTTTCACGCCCGCTACCCACGCATCAACCTGAGCCTGCACGACGTACTCGCCGAGCAGGTCAGCCAGATGGTGCGCGAGGGCCGCGCTGACCTGGGCCTGTCGGTGGCACCGCACGATACCGAGGAGCTCGCCTTCGAGCCGGTGCTGGTGGATCGCTACGTGGCGGTCTGCCCCATTGGGCATCCGCTGCTCGAACAGCAAAGCGTGAAGTGGGCGCAGCTGGCCGGTCATCCATTCATCGGCATCAACCGTCTCTCCAGCTCACGCCAGGACATCGACCGCATCATGGCCGAGGTGGGTGCGCCGCTGGAGATTCTCTGCGACGCCAGCCAGATCGCCACCGTGGGCCGCATGGTGGCCGCGGGGCTGGGCATCAGCGTGCTGCCGCGGCTGAGCTTTCGCCAGATCGCTACCGAAGGCATCGACTACCGGCCGCTGACGGCACCCGACGTGAGCCGCCCCCTCGGCATCGTCATGCGCCACCGCCATCCGCTCTCGGCTGCTGCCGCGGCGCTACGTATGCTGATGCAGGAGGCAACACTGGATTCGAGCCGCTAGCCCCGCGATAGGCGCTATGCTGGAAATGAACCCTGACCCAGCCCTTCAGGAGCAGCACGTGGCCGAGCCCAATAGCGTGATCGCCTTCTATGACGAGCGAGTACTCACCCACCAGCCCGACTCCGATGCACCTTTTCTACCCGGCCGCATGGACCGTCGAGTGCGCGAGCTGCTCTCGGCACTCAAGGTTCCCTGGGTTTACCCGGAGCATGCCGGACGACTGACCGCCATCCATCACTTGCTGGAACTCGAACCGGTACCCGGCGTTGCCTTCGAAACGGGAAAGGCAGCCACCCGCGAGCAGCTGGGGCGGGTCCATACCAGCTCCTATCTGGACCACGTCTACGACCTGCGCGGCCAGAACGCCTGGCTCGACGTCGATACCACCGCCGTCTCTCCCGGGAGCGTCGAGGCGGCAGAAGTGGCCGCCGGCACCACCATCGCCGCAGTGGAAGCCGTCATCGAGGGGCGAACCCAGAGTGCCTTCGCCCTGGTTCGGCCACCCGGCCATCACGCCGAACCCGTCCGTGCCCGTGGCTTCTGCCTGTTCAACAACGTGGCGGTGGCAGCGGCCCATGCCAGGGCCAAGCTTGGCTGCGAACGCGTACTGATCGTCGACTGGGACGCCCATCACGCCAACGGCACCCAGGACATCTTCTGGGCCGACCCCAACGTGATGCTCTTCGATATCCATCGTGCCTCGCCTTTCTATCCCGGCACCGGCAACCTCGAGGATGTCGGCGTGGGCCTCGGTGAAGGCACCACCGTCAATGTGCCCATGCCGGCAGGAGCCGGCGACCAGGCCTACCTCAAGGCCTTCGAGGATATCCTGGTTCCCGCGGCGAACTGGTTCCAGCCGGACCTGGTACTGGTCTCGGCCGGCTTCGATCCCCATCCGTTCGACCTTGCGCTCAATGTCTCCTATGAGGGCTTTGCCGTCATGACACGCATGCTGCAGACGCTGGCCCACCAGCATTGCGATGGACGGCTGGTCTTCGTACTGGAAGGCGGCTATCACTTGTTCTCACTGTCTCGCGGCGTGAGGACGGTGCTGGCAGTATTGGCCGGCGCAGAAGCCCCCACGCCCGGGCTCATCGGCGTTGCCGAAGCCACGGCAGCGGCCGCCTTCCACCGCCAAGCTTTCATCTCGGAGGATCCCGGCTCACCGACTTGATGGGTGCACACGGCAACGCTCGTATTCGGGCGCCATGAGGCTGCGAACCTTCCCGGCGAAGACTATCCTAGGCCATGATGATCAATCCCAAAGCTCGACGGAGGGAAATTCATGAAAGACGGAATGAATGCACGCGGCAGCTGCTTGTGCGGCGCGGTAAAAGTCGCCGTGGCAGTCAACAAGCAGAACGTCGGCGCCTGCCACTGCGACATGTGCCGTACCTGGGGCGGCGGTCCACTGTTGGCGCTGGAGTCGGTCAGTGACGTCGAGATCGAAGGCGAGGAAAATATCACGGTCTACGCCTCATCGGACTGGGCCGAGCGCGGCTTCTGCCGGCGCTGCGGTACCCACCTGTTCTACCGTCTCAAGACCGGCAACCATTACGCCATTCCGGTCGGCCTGGTCGACGGCGGCGAGGCGTGGAACTTCGATTCCCAGATCTTCATCGATCAGAAACCGGCGTATTACCGCTTCGCCAACGAAACCCGCAACATGACCGGCCAGGAGGTCTTCGACGCCTATCAAGGCAGTTGACCAAGGCTACACTCGGCAACGCACCCGGCCGCCGAATTGCACTACAGTGCCCCCACCGACGACATGATCAGGAGCTGCCAATGCCCATTTCCGTAGGCGACAAGATTCCCGACGTCACCCTCAAGACCAACGGCCCCGACGGCCCCGAGGACGTCTCCACCGGCGAGCTGTTCGCCGGCAAGCGTGTCGTGCTGTTCGGCGTACCGGGTGCCTTCACGCCCGGTTGCTCGAACACTCATATGCCCGGCTTCGTGATCAAGACCGACAAGGTGCTGGAGAAGGCCGACACCCTGGCCTGCATGGCGGTCAACGACGCCTTCGTGATGCGCGCCTGGCAGAAGGACCAGAACGCCGAGGCGATCCTGATGCTGGCCGACGGCAACGCCGAGCTGACTCGTGCCCTGGGCATGGAGAAGGATTCCAGCGCTGCCTGCATGGGCATTCGCTGCCTGCGCTTCGCGCTGATCGCCGAGGATGGCGTCGTCTCCTACGTGGGCATCGATACCGAACGCGGCGTAGTCGACAAGAGCAGCGTCGATACGGTGCTGGCCCAGCTTCAGGGCTGACGCACTCCCCCTCAAGCTTCCTTCCTTTCGGCCGATAACCTGATTGAGGCCGCTTGCGGCACAATGCTCCATCGGGAAAGGAGGAAGCTGCATGGAAGACGTGGCACAGGAAATCGCACCCGCCAGGCTGCTCCTGGTCGACGACGAACCCAACGTGCTCTCGGCCCTGTCACGAATGCTTCGCCATGAGGGGTATGAACTCCACACTGCCGCAGATGGCTCAGCTGCCCTGGCGATTCTCGAACGCGAGCCGATCGACCTGATCCTGAGCGACGCACTCATGCCGGGCATGGACGGTGTCGAACTCCTTGCCCGCGTACAGCAGCAGTGGCCAGAGTGCCTGCGCCTGCTACTGACCGGCCAGTGCGACCTGGCCGCCACCGTACGCGCCATCAACGAGGGCCGCATCTACGGCTACCTGGCAAAGCCCTGGGACGACGAAAGGTTGCGCCTTACCCTGCGTCAGGCGCTCCAGCACCAGCATGCCCAGCGCGAGCAAAGGCGGCTCGAGGCGCTGACTCGCACCCAGAACCTCGAACTCGCCGAACTCAACGCCACCCTGGAGCAACGCGTCGAGGCACGCACCCAGGAACTCAAGCAAACCGCCGACATGCTCGAGCTGGCCTTCAACGAGCTGCGCCAGAGCTACGTCACGGCGACACGCGTCTTCTCGTCGCTGATCAGCCAACGCCTTCCGCCGCGCTTCCAGACCAATGCCAAGGTCGGCGTGCTGGTCCAGGCCTTCGCCGAGGAACTCGGTCTCGACGAATCGCAGCAGCATGACCTGCAGCTTGCCGCCGCCCTCTACAATCTGGGCAAGCTCGCCTGGAACGATCGGCTGATCGGCACTCCGGCCGAGCAACTCTCGGTCCAGCAGCGCGAGAGTTATCACCGCTACCCGGCCACTGGCGAAAGCCTGCTGATGGCACTGGAGCATATGGCAGGGGCGGCAAGGCTGATTCGCCACCACCGCGAGCACTGGAACGGCAGCGGTTTTCCCGACCGCCTGAGGGGCGAAGACATCCCCTACGGTGCACGCCTGCTGGCACTCGCCGTCGATTTCATCGAACTGCAGCGCGGCATGATCCTGCCGCGCCAGGTCACCCGCCCCCAGGCGCTGGAGCTATTGCGCAAGTTTGCGGGGCGCATCTACGATCCGGCCATGTGCCGAGCCTTCGTTACGCTATGTCTCGACAAGGCGCCGGACCTCGAGAACCACGGGCGGCCGGTATTGGCACTGGAGACGCAGCAGCTCAAGCCCGGCATGGTCCTGGCCCAGGACATTCACTCCGTCAGCGGCATACTGCTGCTGCACGAGGGCAAGGAGTTCGACGCCCACCTGATCGACAAATTGAAGCGACTCGAGGAGGTGGAGGACAGGCGCTATACGCTGCTGGTCTATCGCGACGACGAAGACCATGAGTGAATCCCTGGAGCATCAGTTGCATGAATGCCGCCAGCAGGTGGCAACTCTTCAGGCCCGCCTGACGGGACTACTCGACAGCATCACCGACGGCTTCATCACGGTAGATCGCCACTGGCGGTGTACCTACATCAACCAGGCGGCAGAGCGGATCATCGGTCGCTCCCGCGACGAGCTGCTCGATCAGGAGCTGTGGCAGATTTTCCCCAACTCCCTGGGCACGCTCTTCGAAAGGGAGTTTCGCCGCGCCATCGCCGATTCGACTTCAGTCGCCTTCGAGGCGTATTACGCCATTCTCGATCTATGGCTGGAGGTGCATGCCTACCCCTCCGAGGAGGGGCTTGCCGTCTATTTCCAGGACATCGGCCGGCGCAAGCGAGTCGAGGAGCGGCTGGCCTACCATGCCGATCATGATGCCCTGACGGGCTTGGCCAATCGTGCGTTACTCGAGAGACGGCTGCATCAGTGCTGCGGCCCCCCACGGGGGCGCTCTTCCCCCCGTGCCGCCCTGCTCTACATCGACCTGGACGATTTCCAATCGATCAATGACAGTCTCGGCCACGATCTGGGCGACCATGTACTCGTCGAGGTCGCCGCCAGGGTGGTGCAACAGGTGCGCCGCAGCGACACAGTGGCCCGCCTGGGCAGCGACGCCTTCGTCGTGCTGCTGCCCGATCCGGACGACGTGACGATCGTCGTCGAGCGCCTGCTGGCGGTCATTGCCAGCCCCTATCGCTTCGAGGATCGCGAACTGCACCTGACCGCCAGCATTGGCATTGCCACCTACGACGGAGAGGGCCCAGCCGCTCAACTCATCCAGCAGGCCGACCTTGCCATGTACCAGGCGAAGCGCCGGGGTCGCAATACCTACCACTGGTTCTCGCGTGACCTCAACACTCGGGTCAGCCAGCGCGTGGCGCTGCGCAGTGCCCTGCAACGTGCCATTGACGAGCAGCAGTTCGAGCTGCACTACCAGCCGCAGGTCCACGGCACCAGTGGCCGCATCGTCGGGTGCGAGGCGCTGCTGCGCTGGCACCATCCAGAGCGCGGCATTATTTCCCCCTCCGAGTTCATCGGCCTTGCCGAGGAGACCGGGCAGATCATCGCCATCAACGAGTGGGTAGTGCGCACTGCCTGTCGCGATAACCGTCGGCTCAACGACCTGGGGTTGGGCGAGTACCCGATGGCGGTCAACATCTCGCCGGTGCAGTTCCATCGCAGCGGCTTCGTCAAAGGCATCCTGGAGATGCTGGACGAAGCTCGGCTCCCGCCCTCCCTGCTGGAACTGGAGCTGACCGAGAACATCATGCTCGAAAGTACCGACAAGGCCATCGAGACCCTGCATGAACTGCGCCGCCACGGTATTGGCGTGGTAATCGACGACTTCGGCACCGGCTACTCCAGCTTGAGCTACCTGAAGCACCTGCCCATCGACAAGATCAAGATCGACCGTTCCTTCATCAGCGAGGTGATCAGCGACCATCGCGATGCCGCCATCGTCCAGGGCATCATCACCATGGCCAGCCACCTGCAGCTCAAGGTCATCGCCGAAGGCGTCGAGACCCAGGCGCACTATGCCTATCTCAGCAAGCACATGTGCGACCTGTTTCAGGGTTTCTATTTCGCGCGCCCCATGCCTTTCGAGGAATTGCTACCCTTCCTCAAAGTTCACCACGAGGCGGCCAGCGACGTCCGCCCGGACGGACATGGCGTCACCTCGCCGACGATCCTGCTGGTCGATGACGAGCCCAATGTCCTGCGTGCCCTGACCCGTACCCTGCGCCGCGACGGGTATCGCATCCTGACGGCCGATGGCGCGCACCATGCCTTCGAATTGCTGGCGACCCAGGAAATCGCGCTGATCATCAGCGACCAGCGCATGCCGGAGATGAACGGTACGGAATTTCTCAAGCGCGTGAAGGCGCTTTATCCGCAAACCCTGCAGATCATCCTGTCGGGTTATACCGACCTGCAGACCGTGACCGCGGCAGTCAACGAGGGCGGGATCTACAAGTTCCTGACCAAGCCCTGGGACGATGACGAGCTGAGACTCATCGTGCAGCAAGCCGTCAGAGAAGCCGCCATCCAGTTCGCCAGCAACCGCGATCAAGCGCATGATCGCGCCTCCGGCAACGGGTGACACTCACTTTCCCTGACCCAGCACCTCGACGTCGTCACCCAGCACATCCTCCACATAGAGCATCTGCACCGCCACCACGGCGACCACCGCCAACGGCGTGGAGAGGATCACCCCGGCCACCCCGGCCACGGCCGCCCCGGCCAGTTGAACGACCACGGTATAGGCGGGCGGCAGGCGCACCATGCCATCGATCGATACGGCCACCAGAGCGCCGGCAAACACCAGCAGCAGCACATCGAGCAGCTGGGCGGCGAAATAAAGCAGTACCGCCACCAGGCTGGCGAGCCCGATGAAGATCATTGCGCGTCGGGTGAAGTGCGAAATGGAATAGGCGCCACGCTCGAAGTCGTCCATGTCAGCTCCCTGCCATGCGCGTGCGAAAGGGCTTCCTGCCCGCCTGGCGTACGCTCACCAACGGCATACGGTCATTGCCAACAGCCTAGTCGCGATGTGCCGCCAGCGTCCATGTGCCTGAGCCGGCCATGGTCCGCGCTCACTCCATGATCAGGACGAGAATGACCGCGACCAGCAGCGCAGCAGCGCCTTTTCATAACAGCACGGGGTCGCGTTCGGTCAGCGGCGGGCGGGGACTTCTTCAGAACATGGGCTGGGCCGGCTAGTGGAGCAAGATGGGATTCAACGCACCAGCGGCTCGGCGGCAGGCTGCGCCGCGGCCGGGCTGGTCTCGACCATGCGTACCACGCTGCCCACCACGATCAAACAGGGCGAGGGCAGCGGCGAGGCGGCCAGCTTGTGCGGCATGTCGGCCAGGGTACCGATCAATGAGGCCTGCTCGGGCAGGCTGGCATTGGCCACCAGCATGATCGGCCAGTCGTCGGGCAGCCCGGCGCGGCGTAGCCCGGTGCAGATGGCCTCGACCTTGGTCAGGCCCATGTAGAAGATCAGCGTCTCGTCCTGGCGCGCCAGGGTGGCCCAGTCGGGCTCGCCATCCTTGCGGCACAGCTGCGCGGTGATGAAGCGCAGCTGCTGGGCGTGGGCACGATCGGTCAGCGGTATGCCCATGCCGGCCGCGGCCGCCGAGGCGGCGGTGATGCCCGGCACGATCTCGGCCCTCACGCCGGCCTCGGCCAGCGCGGCAAGCTCCTCGCCCATGCGCCCGAACACGCCGGGGTCGCCGCCCTTGAGGCGCACCACCGACTTGCCTTGCCCCGCCAGCTTCACCAGCAGCGCGCCAATCTCGGCCTGGGGCACGCTGTGGTGGCCGCGCTCCTTGCCCACGTAGTAGCGCTCGTGGCCGGCGGGAATCAGCGCCAGCACGTCGTCACCCACCAGGCGGTCGTAGACCACCGCGTCGGCCTGCTGCAGCAGCCGCGCGGCTTTTAGCGTCAGCAGCTCCACGTCACCGCTGCCCGCCCCCACCAGGTAGACCCGGCCGGCCTGGCAATCGCCGTCCAGGGTCACGGTCGGCGCGGCAACGCGAGTGGAACGGCCGAACGGCGAGCGCACGATGTGCCCCAGGCCGTGTAGCCGCGAGAAGGCCGCCTGCCCCAGCACTTTCGACAGCTGCGCCTTCGTTGGCTGCACCTTGCGGAACAGCTCAGGCGACAGCAGTGACTTCAGTTGGCTCAGCGCTCGCATGGGCCCTCTCCTCTTCGATAAGCGATTTCAGCTCGGGAATGCAGCTTCCGCACTGGGTACCGCAGGCCAGCCTGGCGCCCAGCGCCTCGACGCTGTCGTCGCCTTCACGGATGGCTCCTAGGATAGCGCGTTGACCCACTTGATGGCAGCTACAGACCACCGGCCCCTGGTTGGCGGCGCCATCGTCGCAGCCGGCCAACAGGCGCCGGCGATGCGGTGGTGCCAGTCCTTCGCCACAGGCGGCCTCACCGAAGCGCGCGGCCAACCAGGCGAGGTTCGGCAATTCCCTCGGCGGCCCCGACATGAACCACCAGCGCAGTCGGCCGGCCTCATCGACGCCAGCGGCGCGTAGGCGACCGCTGGCCGGGTCGGTGCACCACAGCGTGGGGGCCACCGGCAGCTCGGCCTCCAGCCAGGCCAGCCAGTCGCGTTCCGCTTTTTCCTTAACCCCGCCGCAGGCGCTCTCAACCCCGCTGCTGGGTCTCTCAACCCCGCCGCCGGCCAGCTGCCAGCGCTGGCAATCACCGAGGGGGATGCGCGCCCAGTAGCGGCTCTCGTCGCACCAGGCCGCCTGCGCCACGCCCAGGTCGTCGGCCACCAGCAAAGTGGCTTCCCAGCCTACCCGCAGCGGCTCCAGCGCCACCGCGCCATGCTTGGATTCCGGCTGGCCGGAAACCGGGTCGAGGTGTGCCTCGAGCAGCGCCCCCATGCCCGCCGTGGCGCTGAAATGGCGGCTCCAGTGCATCGGCACGAACACCTCGCCGCGGCGCTGCCCGCGCGACACTCGCACCCGGCCGATGTAGCTGCCACCGGCGCCGTTCAACCTGGCCAGCGTATGCTCTGCCACGCCCAGCTCGGCGGCATCTTCCGGGGCGATCTCGATGAACGGCTCGGCGCGGTGGTTCATCAGCCGTGGCGCACGCCCGGTACGGGTCATGGTGTGCCACTGGTCGCGAATGCGCCCGGTGTTGAGCCGCAGCGGCCGGGCGTCGTCCAACGCCTGGGCCGGTGGGCGCGGGCGCACCGGCAGCATGCGGGCACGGCCATCCGGCGTGGCGAAGCGGCCGTCGGTGAACAGCCGGGCGGTACCGTGGGGGGCACTGGCATTCACCGGCCACTGGATCGGCGCCAGGGCGTCGTAGGCGGCCCGGTCGAGCCCGGCCAGGCCGGAGATATCGAACAGCCTGCGACTCTCTCCTTCATTCTCGAAGCCCGAGAGCCTGGCGTGCTCGTCGAAGATCTCGCTCGGGCGGGTATAGTCGAAGGCCTCGCCAAAGCCCAGCCGCTTGGCCACCTCGCAGACGATCCACCAGTCGTGGCGTGCCTCCCCCGGCGGCGGTAGGAGGCCGCGCTGGCGCGAGATGCGCCGTTCCGAGTTGGTCACGGTGCCATCCTTCTCCGACCAGCTCGAGGCCGGCAGCACGATGTCGGCATAGGCCAGCAGGTCGGCGTCGGCCATGCACTCGGAGACGATCACCAGCGGGCACTTTTCCAGCGCCGCGCGCACCCGGTCGGCCCGCGGCAGGCTCACGGCGGGGTTGGTGGCCATGATCCACAACGCCTGCACCTCGCCGCGCTCGATCGCCTCGAACAGTGCCACCGCCTTGTGGCCGGGGCCATCGGGCAGGCACGGCACCAGCCGCTCGGTGGACCAGAAACGCGTGACGCGATCCCGCGCGCCGGGGGTGTCGTAGTCCATGTGCGCGGCCAACTGGTTGGCCAGCCCCCCCACCTCGCGCCCACCCATGGCATTGGGCTGGCCGGTGATCGAGAACGGCCCCGCGCCGGGCAGGCCGATCTTGCCGCCCGCCAGATGGCAGTTGATGATGGCATTGCCCTTGTCGGTGCCGCTGGTGGACTGGTTAACGCCCTGGGAGAACAGCGTGACCACGTGCAGGTGGCTGGCGAACCAGTAGAAGAAGGTTTCCAAGCGCTCGGAATCGACGTCGCAGTCCGCGGCGATGGCCTCCACGCTGGCATCCTGCTCCCGCGCCGCGGCCAGCGCCTCCTCGAAGCCCTGGGCATGGGCTTCCAGGTAGACCCGGTCGAGCTTGTTGCGCTTGGCCATCCACGCCAGCAGCCCGGTGAACAGTCGGGCGTCGCTGCCCGGCTTCAGCCCCAGGTAGAGGTCGGCGATCTCGCAGGTGTCGGTGACCCGCGGGTCGATCACCACCACCCGCAGCAGCGGGTTGCGCTGCTTGGCTACCTTTAAGCGCTGGTAGAGCACCGGATGGTTCCAGGCCAGGTTGGAACCCACCAGCACCACCAGCTCGGCCTCTTCCAGGTCCTCGTAGCTGCACGGCACGGCATCGGCGCCGAAGGCGCGCTTATGGGCAGCCACGGCCGAGGCCATGCACAGCCGCGAATTGGTATCCAGGTGCGGCGTGCCGAGAAAGCCCTTGAACAGCTTGTTGGCGACGTAATAGTCCTCGGTCAGCAGCTGCCCGGAAAGGTAGGCGGCGACCGCCTGGCGGCCGCGAGTCGCCTGCACCGCCGTGAGCCGTTCGGCCACCGTGGCCAGCGCCGTCTCCCAGTCGACCTCGACGCCGTCGACCCGGGGCCGGGTCAGGCGGCCATGGCTGCCCAGCGTCTCGTGCAGGGCCGAGCCCTTCACGCACAGCCGGCCGAAGTTGGCCGGGTGCTCCGGGTCGCCCTGCACGTCGACGATCTCGCCGTTTTCGATGCTGGCCAGCACGCCACAGCCGACGCCGCAGTAGGGGCAAGTGGTTCGGGCCTCACGCATGGCGAATCTCCTGTCTTGACGCGAAACGACAACGCCCGCCAACGGCCGTCCCCAAGGGGCGGCGGTTGGCGGGCGTCGTTGCCGCTCGGAGCGCTGAACATTGCGCCCCATTGAATTTACCTGATTCATATCAAGCAGAAAGCATGCCATGTGGCGAATAACCGGAGCGTTTCAGCCAGATGCATTTGCCTCCGTTGTACCCCAGGCGTCCTCATTATGCGGCAGCGCACCATGCACCGGCACGGCCGACGGCTGAATGCACCAGACTGGTGCTGGAGAGGCGATTTCCATGCTGCGCCGCAGCAATCACACTCGCGGCAGGCACTGGCCGCGCGGTGGAAGTCGCCTGAGAAGCCGCAATTGGAATGTTTCTTGCTAGAACTTGGTAGACGCCTTAGCCAGGAATGAGCGACGCCACCATGCCATCCCCCTTGAACATTCTACTGGTCGACGACGAGGTGGTACGTGCCGCCATGGTCGAGGAGGCATTGATGGCCGAAGGACACCGGGTCATCTGCCGGCTCTCGAGCCCGGCCAGCCTCAACCAGATGGTCGAGCGCCACCAGCCCGACGTGGTGATCATCGACATGGAGAGCCCCGACCGCGACACGCTGGAAAGCATGGCGCTGCTCAACCGCGAGAATCCGCGTCCGGTAGTGTTCTTCGCCGACCAGCACGACTCCGACATGCTGCAGGCCGCGCTCAAGGCCGGCGTCAGCGCCTACGTGGTCGACGGCCTGGTACCCGAGCGGGTCGAAGCCATCGTCGAGGTGGCCATCGCCCGCTTCGACGCCTTCCAGAGCATGCGCCAGGAACTCGACAAGGCACGCAACCAGCTGACCGAGCGCAAGCGCATCGAGCGCGCCAAGGGCCTGTTGATGAAGCACCAGGACTGCGACGAGGAACAGGCCTACCGCATGCTGCGCAAGCTGGCCATGGACCGCGGCCAGCGCATCGCCGAAGTGGCAGACAACGTCATCGACATTCTCGACCGCTTGAACCCGATATCGCCCCAGGGGCGAGCCGCCGACAAACGGGGATCCCGCTCATGAGCCGCCTGCAACACCACACCACCCCGCCGGAACTCGCGCGCATCACCCTCGGGTTCGTCCCGCTGCTCGACGCCGCCCTGCTGATCGTCGCCCGCGAACGGGGCTGCTTCGCCGCCCAGGGGCTGGATGTCAGCCTGTCGCGAGAGAACGCCTGGGCCACCCTGCGCGACAAGGTCGCCGCCGGCCTGCTCGACGGCGCCCAGATGCTCGCCCCCATGCCGCTGGCCATGAGCCTGGGGCTGGGCCGCGCGCCCTGCGACACCCTGGCCCCGCTGCTGCTCAGCCGCAACGGCAATAGCGTGACGCTCTCCTCGACGCTGAGCGAGGCCTGCGGCGCCGAACTCACCGACAACCCCGCCAACAGCGCCCTGGCGCTGGGCAACTGGCTACGGCGCCAAGGCGGCAACAAACGCCCGCGCCTGGCCATGGTCTACCCCTATGCCTGCCAGCACTACCAGCTGCGCGAATGGCTCACCCTGGGCGACATCGCCCCCGACCGCGACGTGGAGCTGGTCGCCCTGCCGCCGCCGCGCATGGTGGAGGCCCTGCGCGACGGGCAGATCGACGGCTTCTGTGCCGGTGAGCCCTGGGGCACCCTGGCCCGCCATTGCGAGGTGGGCCGGCTGGTGACCACCGGCGCCCAGCTATGGCCCAACCACCCGGAAAAGGTCCTCGGCGTGACGCGCTCCTGGGCGCAGCGCTACCCGGCCACGCTGGCCGCCCTGTTGCGTGCCCTGCGCGATGCCGGCGAGTGGCTTTACGCCTCGCCCGAACACCGCCGCCAGGCGCTCGAATGGCTGGCCCTGCCGCCCTATCTCGATCGCTCGGTTCGACACCTGCAGACCCTCGCCCACGACGATGCGCCCATCCACCAGCAGCTCTGCGGCCCGGACGTGCTGCGCCCCACGCCGCAAGCCGCCCTGCACTTCGCCGCGCCCATCGTCAAACAACTGGAAGAAGCGGGTGGACGCTTCGACCCGGCGCTGCTGGCGGCTTGCTACAGCCCTGTGCATTTCGATGCCGCAACGCACCATTGATGTGCATGGCCAGCGGAAGCCCATACTCCAGCTGGCCATTCCTTCTATTCCAACCCTCTGTCCTCTAAGTAAAACCTCCTCTCTTTCGGCGTTCTGGCCGGGATCTTGAAACGTACCGAGTAACAGCGATCAATGGCGATCGCCGACACATATTCGACAACGACGTCTCTGCGCTTCCCGATTCGATGGCAGATCGATAGGGGCCGCGCCGAGGCGTCGTTGCGTTTTGACCCAGTCACTTATTTTGACCCAGTCACTTAAGCATCGAGAGGAGCTGTCAGCCATGCGCCAGCGACATCCCGCAACGGCACCCAGCGAACATCTGGTCATCGTCGGCAACGGCATGGCCGGCCATCGCCTGGTCGAAGCGCTCCTCGCCCGGCCCGAGCGGCCCGCACGGATCACCGTGATCGGCGCCGAAACGACGCCGGCCTACAACCGCATCCTGCTTTCGCCGCTTCTGGCCGGCGAGATGGATCGCGAAGCCCTGACCCTGCGCAACGCCGAGTGGTACGCCGAACAGGGCGTCGAGCTGGTGCTGGGCGAACGGGTGGAAACCATCGAGCGCACCGCGCGACGCCTGACCACCGATGCCGGCCGTGAACTCGACTACGACCGCCTGGTACTGGCCACCGGCTCCAACCCGGCCCGCCCGCCGGTACCGGGGCTGGACCTGCCGGGCGTTCACGTCTTCCGCGACCTCGGCGACGCCGATGCCTTGGCACGCGCAGCCGAACAAGGCGGCAATGCCGTGGTGATCGGCGGCGGCCTGCTCGGCCTGGAAGCGGCCGAAGGGTTACGTAAACGAGGACAGGGCAAGCGCGGCATGCAGGTAAGCCTGCTGCAGCGCGACGACCGCCTGATGAACCGCCAGCTCGACCTCACCGCCGCGCGCCTGCTCGAGAACGAGCTACGCGGCCGTGGGCTCGACATTCATACCGATGCCCAGCTCGAGCGTCTGGAAGCCGGCGCCGACGGCCAGGTGTGCGCCGCGCATCTGGCCGACGGCACCCGGCTCGCCGCCGACTGCGTCGTCGTGGCCATCGGCATCGTGCCCAACTCGGCGCTTGCCCGCAGCGTCGGGCTAGACGTCAACCGCGGCGTGGTCGTCGACGAGTGGCTGACCACTTCCGACCCCTCGATCCACGCCCTGGGCGAATGCTGCGAGCACCACGGCAACCTCTACGGCCTGGTCGAGCCGATCTGGCGCCAGGTCGAGGTGCTGGCCGAGCGCCTCTGTCTCGACCATGACCACGCCGATGCCGATCCCGCCCAGGGCTACGTCGAGCAGCCGACCGCCACCAAGCTCAAGGTCAGCGGCGTTTCGCTCTACGCCTTCGGCCCCACCGACCCCGAGCCCGGCCATGAGGTGCTCAGCTACCGCGACCCCCAGCAGGGCGACTACCGTCGCCTGCTGCTGCGCGACGGCCGCCTGGAAGGCGCCGTGCTCTACGGCGACACCGCCTCCGGTCCCTGGTACTTCGAACAGGCCCTGGCAGGCCGCGACCTGGCCCCATGCCGCTCGGCCCTGCTGCTAGGCGCCGCCGACGCCCAACTCCTGCTCGACGATGCACTGAACGAATCACCGCAAAGCCCCGCGAAGGAGGCCGCATGAACACGCCCGCTAAACCGCAACTGATCGTCATCGGCAACGGCATGGTCGGCCACCACCTGGTCGAGCAACTGGTCGAACAGGGCGCCACGCAGCGCTATGAAGTCACCGTGTTCGGCGAGGAGCGCCACCTGGCCTACGACCGCGTGCACCTCTCCGAGTACTTCAGCGGCCGCGACGCCGCCTCGCTGGCGCTCTCCACCGCCGACTACTACGCCGAGCACGGCATCGAGCTGCGCCTGCACGAGGCGGTCACCGAGATCGACCGCGACAAGGGCGAAGTGGTGACGCCGCAGGGTCGCTACGCCTACGACCGCCTGGTGCTGGCCACCGGCTCCTACCCCTTCGTGCCGCCGATACCCGGCAACGACCGCGAAGGCTGCCTGGTCTACCGCACCCTGGAAGACCTCGACGCCATCCGCGAAGCGGCCGAGACCGCCACCACCGGCGTGGT
Organism: Billgrantia sp. Q4P2; assembly: GCF_052806135.1. Classification (NCBI taxonomy): domain Bacteria; kingdom Pseudomonadati; phylum Pseudomonadota; class Gammaproteobacteria; order Oceanospirillales; family Halomonadaceae; genus Billgrantia; species Billgrantia sp. Q4P2. Next base: position 9,624 of record NZ_JBRBAI010000019.1, on the reverse strand, counting down.
GGTGGGCGGCGGCCTGCTCGGCCTGGAAGCCGCCAACGCCCTGCGCGGGCTCAACCTCGACACCGCCGTGGTGGAGTTCGCCCCGCGCCTGATGCCGATGCAGGTGGACAGCGAGGGCGGCGAACTGCTGCGCGAAAAGATCGAGGCGCTGGGCGTGCAGGTACTCACCGGCCGCGCCACCCAGGAGATAGTCGACGGCGAGGCCAGCCGCCACCGCATGGTGTTCCAGGACGAGAAAGTGCTGGAGACCGACCTCATCGTCTTCTCCGCCGGCATTCGCCCCCGCGACGAACTGGCCCGCGACTGCGGCCTGGAGATGGGCGAGCGCGGCGGCGTGGTGATCGACGACAACTGCCTGACCAGCGACCCGGCCATTCTCGCCGTGGGTGAGGTGGCGCTGTGGAACAACAGCATCTTCGGCCTGGTCGCCCCCGGCTACCAGATGGCCAAGGCCGCCGCCTCCACCCTGTTGGAAGGCGGCACAACCTTTGCCGGCGCCGACATGAGCACCAAACTCAAGCTGATGGGCGTCGACGTGGGCTCCATCGGCGACGCCCACGGCGACCGCACCCCCGGCGCGCGGCAGTATCGTTTCCTCGACCCCATCAAGCAGCAGTACCGCAAGCTGGTGGTCTCCAGCGACGGCAAGCGCGTGGTGGGCGCCATGCTGGTGGGCGACAACAGCTACTACGACACCCTGCACCAGTACTACGCCAACCGCATCGACCTGCCCGAGGACCCGGCCGCACTGATCCTGCCCGCCGGTGGCGAAGCCGCCCCCGCCCTGGGGCCGGACGCCCTGCCGGAAACGGCGATGATCTGCTCGTGCCACAACGTCACCAAGGGCGACGTGTGCGCCTCGATTGACGCCGGCGCCGTAGACCTCGGCGCGGTGAAGGGCGCCACCAAGGCCAGCACCGGCTGCGGCGGCTGTGCCGCCCTGCTCAAGAACTTGGTGGACTTTGAGCTCGAGAGCCGCGGCGTGGAGGTCGACAAGTCCATCTGCGAGCACTTCCACTACACCCGCCAGGAGCTCTACGACATCGTGCGGGTGGAGGGCATCAAGACCTTCAGCGAACTGATGGAAAAGCATGGTTCCAAGGTGGGTCACGGTCTCGGATGCGATATCTGCAAGCCGGCGGTGGCCTCGATCCTGGCTTCCTGCTTCAACGAGCCGATCACCGACGCGGCCCACATCCCGCTGCAGGACACCAACGACACCTTCATGGCCAACATGCAGAAGAACGGCACCTACTCCGTCGTTCCCCGCGTGCCGGGCGGCGAGATCACCCCCGACAAGCTGGTGGTGCTGGGCCAGGTGGCGCAGAAGTACGAGCTCTACACCAAGGTGACCGGCGGCCAGCGCATCGACCTGTTCGGCGCCCGCCTGGAAGACCTGCCGGCGATCTGGGGCGAGCTGATCGAAGCCGGCTTCGAGACCGGCCACGCCTACGGCAAGTCGCTGCGCACGGTGAAATCCTGCGTGGGCAGCACCTGGTGCCGCTACGGCGTGCAGGACAGCGTGGGCATGGCGATCCAGTTGGAGCACCGCTACAAGGGCCTGCGCGCGCCGCACAAGATCAAGTTCGGCGTTTCCGGCTGCACCCGTGAGTGCGCCGAAGCCCAGAGCAAGGACATCGGCGTGATCGCCACCGAGAACGGATGGAACTTGTACGTGTGCGGCAATGGCGGCATGCGCCCGCGCCACGCCGAACTGTTCGCCACCGACCTCGACGACGAACAGCTCTACCGCATCATCGACCGCTTCCTGATGTTCTACATCCGCACCGCCGACCGCCTGCAGCGCACCTCGGTATGGCGCGAGAACCTGGAAGGCGGCCTGGACTACCTCAAGCAGGTGATCCTCGAGGACAGCCTCGGCATCGGCGAAGAACTCGACCGGCAAATGCAGGCCGTGATCGATACCTACGAGTGCGAATGGGCCAACGCCATCAGCGACCCGGAGAAGCTCAAGCGCTTCCGCAGCTTCGTCAACGACGCGCGCCCGGACCCGGACATTATCTATACCACCGAGCGCGGCCAGCTTCGCCCGGCTTAAAGGAAATGGCTACGCGAGCGAATCGCGTTGTTGCGCGGCACCCCGAAGGCTCGCCTAACCCCACGTTATGTCTCGCCTTCGGTCCGCCGCGCGCCTAGCGCTTCATCTCGCTCGCCGATTTCCCGATACCATTGCTAGGAATCATCTTATGACAATCGCCAACGCAGCAGCCAAGACCATGACCCAGACCTGGCAAACCCTCTGCACCCGCGCCGACCTGGTGCCCTTCTCCGGCGTCGCCGCCTGGGTGGAAACCCCGGAAGGCCCGGCCCAGGTAGCCCTCTTTTATATTCCAAGCGACCCGAACAAGTCGCAGCTACCCGGTCAGGCGCAGGAACTCTACGCCCTCGATCATCACGACCCCTTCTCCGGCGCCAACGTTATCGCCCGCGGCATCGTCGGCGATCTCAAGGGTCAACTGGTCGTCGCCTCGCCGATCTACAAGCAGCACTTCCGTCTGGAAGACGGCCAGTGCCTGGAAGACGGCAGCGTGCAACTGCGCACCTGGAAGGTAAGCTTCAAGGGCGACGAGGTGTGGATCGAGGCGTGAGGTTTCCGCCTTTTGAAATGAAAAAGCCGCCGACGCTGGGGAAGCGCCGGCGGCTTTGGGTAAGCCCATCCTCTTCTCAACCGCGAAAGGCAGCCTCGATCTTGGCGATGTCGATTTTCTGCATCGTCATCATGGCATCGAACGCCCGCTTGGCGGCGGCGCGGTCAGGACTGGTGAATGCCTTCGTCAGCGCGATCGGCGTAATCTGCCAAGAGATGCCCCACTTGTCCTTGCACCACCCGCATTCGCTCTCGTGGCCGCCATTACCAACGATGGCGTTCCAGTAGCGATCTGTCTCCTCCTGGTCTTCGGTCGCCACCTGGAACGAGAACGCCTCGCTGTGCTTGAACATAGGCCCGCCGTTCAGCCCCAGGCACGCCACGCCCAGTACGGTGAACTCGACCGTCAGAACGCTTCCCTCCTCCCCTGCTGGGTAGTCCCCAGGGGCGCGGTGCACCGCGTCGAGCGAGGAATCGGGGAAGGTCTCGGCATAAAATCGGGCGGCTTCCTCAGCGGCGCCATCGTACCAAAGGCAGATCGTATTCTTTGCCATGTGCTTCATGATCGGCTCCGTTCTCAAGGTGATTGCTGTGAGTGACAATCTAACGTCGAACGGAGCTGGTCGAAATCGACAGGGGTGGTGGCGCCATGCTTTTGTAGCAGAGGCACGTCGGCAGGAGCATCCCTTGCAGGAATTTGTGAGGGCTACGGTGGCAACTGGTATGAGACATTGCCATTATTCACCCTTATATACTTGCGCTGCTCCAAGTCTTTCACAATTGAGCTTAGCTGCTGTTCCGATAGCTTCTCAGTAAATAGCGAATTGATGGTATTGGCGAGCGTCTTGACCTTGCGAGGCCGCGCTTGCCCCCGTCCAGCCAAGTTTTTCACGATGGCGGACACCATGTCGTCGGTAGAGGTAGCCGTGGACATTCTTACTACTGGAATTTCTGCCAAGTCTCGTTCACGTTGGATTTTGATGCCACGCGACTTGAGATGCTTGATTAACGTGTCGAAACCAGTATCGCGGGAGATGATATGAAAGTACGCGCCTGAATCCGTGGCCGAAAACTCACCAATGTAATAGGCAATATGGAAATCAAGAGCGTTTTTTCCGGTGCCGGTGATTTTTATGTACTGCGCTGCATCCCCAAGGGTTTGCATAGCCGCAGCCAGATCGAATGGAATTTTCACCTGATTTTCACCAACGAAAACCACCACCTTGAAAGGATGCTGCTTGAGAACCTCCAGGTTACTCGGCTGCACATTCTCAAAATCTATCAGGACATAGTTTGTTGCCAAGCAGGCTCTCCTGTTGGGGAGTTATCGATGCGTGTTCACTAGAGTGGGGGAAGTCCATGGCGAACTGGTACGCTTTGTTAAGTGCAGATTGTGAATTCATGAGACGAACCCATTGCCTTCTTAAGCCTGAAAAGCAAGTCGTCGGATGAACAAAAAATGTCAATACCCCATGTTTCATCCAGGTTGATATCTACAGTGCCATCTCTCAAGTGATATGTCACGTAGACATCATCTAATGCAGCAGGTGTAGGGAGGCTTTCCTTACGTTCTATTACTTCATTGAACTCCTTCTCAATGACACCACAGCACTTTAAAAACGAACTCCAATCATTTTCATGAAGCCCTAAACTTTTCCTATCGTTGTGCTCTACGAGCTTAACTTTTATCATACGTAGCACTTAACGCGAAGCTAAGCGGCGGCCCGTCAGGGACGTCCGGTGGAGGCCGAAGGCCGGAACGAACTTGAGCGACCTGTTAAATGATTGATGCAACGTCATTTCTCCATGTAGCTCTTGAACTCTTGAAGGCTACCCGCAATTTTAATCGCCGCTTCAGGGGCCATGCCTATTGCTGGCAGGTAAAACACGGCCCCCTCGTTGTTTACCACCAGTAACTCGCCACCACCGTTTCCGCCGAAGGTGATAAACCCTGGAGCGCATTCCTCCAACTCATAATCTCTGTTGATCTCGTCAATCTCATCGGGGCGCCAAAGAACATACCACTCCGGTTCAACCGAAAGCTCTCCCTCTGAGTAACCTTCGGCCAACCACAACTTCAAAGTTCGCCTGATTTCATCCATCGCTGGTGACCATTTAACGTTGGAGTTCAGCGGCCGCGCAAGCCGACGCGGCTTTTGCGGCAGCAAGAGACGTGACGACTTGCACGGTCCGCTGGGACGACGGGTTGGGCAGCTCGGTTCACGAGCTTAAAAGCCACATAATCTATGCCTACCCACGCATGGTTTAGTCATTGCAAACCTGTGGCGTGCAAGGAGCCAGTTGATGAAAGAGAACTTTCCACTGACCGTCCTCGGCGATAGCCGTCACTGCTTCCAAATACCGGCCGCCTCTCTCAAACTCCGATATGTAAGTGGCTATCAGAAAAGCTCCTCGAGTTTGATCCGGAAGCTGCTTCAACGGTGTGATAGCGTGTAGCTCGCGCTTGATCACTTCTCCGAGCGGCCGCCTTTGCGTTTCGTACGCTTGTGCTATGAAGTCGTACTGCATTCGCTCGTGAGCCTCGGAAGCCATCAGCCTCCATGCATCTAAGAACTGATTGGAATCCACAAGGCGCAAATGATCAAGGATGGTGGGTTCCGCGCTCTGGGCCGGAAAAGTCATCTCGACAGGCGCCGGACTTGCCTGACGTTGAACGTAAAGCCAGCTGCCAATCCCGAAGGTTGCGATGACAAAGGTAAGGACGACTATCAACAGTATGAGTCGATATGCTTGAGATTGATCGAGATTGGGGAAGATATTCTTTCTTATGACCTCTCGAAACACCAGCAGCAAAACCCCCAATGCGAGACCACCAATCCCCGCGACTTGACCGACGACTTGTAGTGTCGATGAGTAGTCCATTGTTATTCTCTAGCTGGCATTAACTCTGAGAAGTAGCTGAAATTCTTTCACTAGCATCGGGCGGCTTTGAAGCGGCTCAGTAAACAACGAGAGCAGCAGTCCACGCTTGCATTAAACTAGGGAAGTCAACTTCGTACTGACCAAAGAACGGATCATTGATCGATACGATGCCGAGCGGCCCCATAGGGCTCGGGACCACTCGCATACCAGTTGCGACAACAAAATGCCCTTCACCCTGGCGCGTATGCATGACAATAGGCCCTCGGCGTAGTGCATCGTATAACACAAAACCATTTGCGGGCGGAGCAACGCTAGAATATCTGCCGCCAAATCTGGCGACTAGAGCTTGGATCTCTGTAATATAACCGGGCCGACTACAGAGTGTGGGATTGGCGCAACACGGGGCACCGTACTGCATCTGAAGCATCTCGCACTGGCTTGGGACTGGTCGCCGTCCGAAATACTCACCAACCATCTTCGCGGCTGCAACCCAGCACCATACCATCGTGTCCTGCGAATGGAACGGGACTGCATGGCTAATCGGAGGATACCTGCTGTAGTCGAACTCCGGATACAGCGGCTGCGGATACTGGCTATGGCTGGATGGGGCGACTATTAGTAATGTCGCGAGAATCAGAAATACTTTTGTAGCTTTAAGAAGTATCGTTTTCATCACATCCTCTCCTCATGTCGCCCAGCGCCTGCATCAGATGCCCCAGTGGCGCGGAGCCAGTTGTGGTAAAGTTTGCGAAGCAAACCACAACTGGTGGAGCGTCACTGGGGTCAGCTGGATGCATTTGTTAAGCGCTTGTAGCCTTATAGTAATTTACTTTCTTTCGCCCAATGCTCTTCCGTTATGATAGCCAGGGGTACGCCTTTATCTCTATACTCAACTGCTTTTTCAATTTTTCTACCAAAACTTTCATGCACCCAGCTATCGGTAACGTACGTTCCAAGAACCAAATAATTAAGTGATTTGGTCACATTCTTGGCATTAACCCCACCCAGCGATTCTATGGCTTGCTGACATTGCTTTCTTGTACCGTAAGCACATGTGCCCGTAAACAGAAACGTTTTCTCTTCAAAAGAGACCGGAGGTAGCGGGTCGTCTACTGGCAAAGACGATGTTTTCGCGAGCTCCCCGATCTCTGATTCCTCACCAGTGATCTTTCGCAAGATTCCAAAAAGCTCAGCGGCTTCCTCTCCATCCAGGATACCATCCTCAAGCATTGCGCCAACTTTCTCGAGGAGATTGATTATTATTAAGTTATCGGTGCAACTTTGGCTTTGAATCAGCCACGTCAACAGAAACTCAGCCTCTTCTTGAACTACTTTTCCATCAGCGATTAACCCTTTACTTATACCAATCAAGGTATCGATCTGCCGATCCTCAATATTTTTTCTATTAAATTTTGTTAATAGCTCCATTTTCTCTCCTTTCGACTCTGATGCTGATATCGCTTAACGCCCAGCACACGCGAAACTGCGCCGGCCCAGTTTTCGCCGTGATGCTGCTTGTTAAGCAATTACGACGCATCCCACTCATAAACAGAGAGCACTGATGACCCGCCAGTGTGGATAGGATCATTGAATGCTATTGCCTTAGCGGATTCCAAGTCTCTCGCCGCAATTAGGTAAGCGCCACCGGTTTTATCGGTAAACGGCCCCGCAAGTTCCAGGGAGCCCTGCTCCTTAAGCTGAGACAAGTACTCTTTATGCGCTTCAATAACCGACTGTTGAAATTGTGGTGTGCGCATAGCCATAACTAAATATCGCATCAGGATTCCCTTTGCTTAACGCCCAAAGCAGCGGCACATTTATGCGTCCGCCTGCCTTTGCTTGTTAGCAGTGTCCTCTTCAACAGCTACCATCAGTGCCCGACCAGTTTTAAGAAACTCACTTATTAATTGAGCAAGGCTATTGCTTTGATCTGAACTGGTGCCGATCCAGCCACGATTGACCATTCCAGAGAATTCAGTATTTGTTAGATACCTTGGTGAATTTTTGAAGGTAATAAGTCTTCCGCCTCGCTCACCTTTCGGACCATCACCTCCAAGTAAAAACTTCATATAGCTATTAGTAATGTACATTCCCGAAATTAGTTTTTCCGTCGCGGCCTGCAACCCCTTATTTGGGACCAGCTTGTATAGAAAACCGTCATAATTAAGTCTAAATCCGTCGTGACCCGATATCTCTGAATTTATTCTCACTTTATCTTGAAACTCGTCTATACGGCCCACTTCTTTATCTAGTTGTTCATCAGGCCTATAATAAAACCCTTCGGCATCACTCTTTTCTTTCATCAATTTATACTGAACCAGAACAAAAGAGTGAAAGCTCTTGTTGTAGTAGATTAGGTCAACACCTAGCGTGTGCTCTAAAGGGTTTTTGTTAGCATAGACAACTTCCAGGACTCTACTCCCTTGCTCGAATTTTGAAACACCCATGTTATGTAAAGAAGCTTTCTCATTCTCCCAATTGAATAGATCATGCTGAATTGCAGACTCTTCTTGGATATAACGCCCTGGAATGCCAGATAAAAATGACACTGAACTGTCTTCAGGAAGATTTAAATCAGCCTCCATAGCGTCATAATCGTAATTATCTACGTTATCTAGCTTAGGTGCCCATGACTTAAGGACGTCCTTCCTAAGCTCGTTATGACCACTAAAAATATCAAGCGCTGCACCTAAAGCTTCACGTTCTTGAACGAGGGCTTCTGCGACCTTACCTCTTAATCGGTATTTTGAAACTGCGGTTATTGAAATTAGCCTCTCGATTTCATCAACCAAACTTGGGCGGATTTCTTTTATGGCTTTTATGGTTTCCGACCACGTTTTCTCTGGCAGCCTTCCTCCTCTACCCGTTGAACTCTTCATAAAGTGCAGTTTTGTATTGGGAGATAGCAAACCCTCTACTTCACGAAGGGGGATTGAGTCCAAGTCAACTAAGTCAGAAAACTCAACTCGTGACTTACCAGTAACCACTCGACTTCCTTTTGTGGCTAGCGCTATAAAGTCAATTGTGCGCCCAGTAAAGGATAGCAACACGACTTGAACCTGTTTAATTTCCCAGTCATGAACGCTTAATGCATCAGAAAAACGATGGCCCCTTCGTTCTTCACTCAGTAGATAGTTTCTCTGATCTTCATCAAAGTGAATTATTAGTCCTACTGATTTCGACATATCGATCCTTTTTAAGTACTGCTAACGCCTTGAATAAGCCGCCGATTTGGAGCGGCAGCGGAAAAACGGTGGACTTCCCCCAACAAAGTGGACACGCCACCATCAGTTAATCTCCTCGAACTCTATCGGAGTCCGGTAACCAAGGCCACTGTGCAGCCGATGGCTGTTATAGTAGCCATCAATATAGCCCCTGATATGTTTTCGTAACTGACGCAACGTCATGAAGCTCGTGGCATGGAGCAATTCTCCCTTCAGCGTTTTGAAGAACGACTCCACTTCGGCATTATCAGTGCATTGTCCCGGACGGTTCATGCTGTGCCGTACCCGGTGATGATTCAGCAGCGCCTGGGTCTTGTGAGCCCGGTACTCGATGCCGCGATCCGAATGGAACAGCAGGTCAGGTGCTGGATTCCGGCTTGTGAAGGCCTGTAATGCCCCCCTGGTTTCTGCACACCCTACGCAGCTAATGCTGGGTGTGCTCGGGGTGCCACGTAGCCCAGAGACTGGTGTGGCCGTTCTTCGTTGTAGTACCGGATCCAGCGGCCGATGATCGCTCTGGCTTGGCCCAGCGACTCGAACCGATGCAGCCAGATGCATTCTTCCTTCAGCGAGCGGAAGAAGCGCTCGACGAGCCCGTTCTGCTCGGGCGTGTACGGCGTCGTGAACTCCTGAGTCAGCCCATACGCCTTCACTGTCGCCGTGTAGTGCCGGCTGCTGAAAACCAAACCGTTGTCGGATCTCAGCGGCAGCGGCTGATAAATCCGCCCCAGGGCGCCAAATCGATGCACCAGGGCCTCTTCCAGTGCGGCTTCGGCTGTCTTACTGCTGCCATTGTCGGATAATCGCCAGCCGAGGATCTCCCGCGTGCAGCAATCGATGATCACCGCCAGGCTGCCCCGTCGATCCTTGCCACACCAGACGTGTGTCAGATCGGTGGCCCATCGCTCA
>NZ_JBRBAI010000018.1:0-57556 GCF_052806135.1 Billgrantia sp. Q4P2 | reverse complement strand
AGACCTTCATTGGCACGGTCGATGCCGACGGCAACTACGCCATCGACGTCCCGGGCGCACTGCTGGCCGACAACGACAGCATCACCGCCGAGGTGACCGGCAGCGACGACGCGGGCAACCCCTACCGTGCCGATGCCGAGCGCGACTACAGCGTCAACCTCAGCGGCGAGGCCGAGATCAGCATCGACCCCATCGCCGGTGACGGCGTGATCAATGGCGACGAGGCCCAGGGCAACGTCACCATCACCGGCACGGTGGGCGGCGATGCCAACCAGGGCGACACCGTCACCCTCACCGTGGGCGGCGAGACCTTCACCGGCGAGGTGGGCGAGGACCTGACCTATGCCATCGACGTACCCGGCAGCCTGCTGGCCGACAACGACAGCGTCACCGCCGAGGTGACCGGCAGCGACGCCGCCGGCAACCCCTACCGCGCCGACGCCGAGCGTGGCTACAGCGTCGACCTGGAGGCCACCGCCACCATCACCATCGACATCATCGCCGGCGACGGCGTGGTCAACGGCGAGGAAGCCGAAGGTGACGTCACCATCACCGGCACGGTGGGTGGCGACGCCAGCCAGGGCGACACCGTTACCCTCACCGTGGGCGGCGAGACCTTCACCGGCGAGGTGGGCGAGGACCTGACCTACGCCATCGACGTCCCGGGCGCACTGCTGGCCGACAACGACAGCATCACCGCCGAGGTGACCGGCAGCGACGCCGCGGGCAATCCCTACCGCGCCGACGCCGAGCGCGACTACAGCGTCAACCTCAGCGGCGAGGCTGAGATCAGCATCGACCCCATCGCCGGCGACGGCGTGGTCAACGGCGAGGAAGCCGAAGGTGACGTCACCATCACCGGCACGGTGGGTGGCGACGCCAGCCAGGGCGACACCGTTACCCTCACCGTGGGCGGCGAGACCTTCACCGGCGAGGTGGGCGAGGACCTGACCTACGCCATCGACGTCCCGGGCAGCCTGCTGGCCGAGCATGACAGTGTCACCGCCGAGGTGACCGGCAGCGACGACGCGGGCAACCCCTACCGTGCCGACGCCGAGCGCGGCTACGGCGTCGACCTGGAGGCCACCGCCACCATCACCATCGACATCATTGCCGGCGACGGCGTGGTCAACGGCGAAGAAGCCGAAGGCGACGTCACCATCACCGGCACGGTGGGTGGCGATGCCAGCCAGGGCGACACCGTCACCCTCACCGTGGGCGGCGAGACCTTCAGCGGCGAGGTGGGCGAGGACCTGACCTACGCCATCGACGTACCCGGCAGCCTGCTGGCCGACAACGACAGCGTCACCGCCGAGGTGACCGGCAGCGACGCCGCCGGCAACCCCTACCGCGCCGACGCCCAGCGTGGCTACGGCGTCGACCTGGAGGCCACCGCCACCATCACCATCGACCCCATCGCCGGCGACGGCGTGGTCAACGGCGAAGAAGCCGAAGCTGACGTCACCATCACCGGCACGGTGGGCGGCGATGCCAGCCAGGGCGACACCGTCACCCTCACCGTGGGCGGCGAGACCTTCAGCGGCGAGGTGGGCGAGGACCTGACCTATGCCATCGACGTACCCGGCAGCCTGCTGGCCGACAACGACAGCGTCACCGCCGAGGTGACCGGCAGCGACGCCGCCGGCAACCCCTACCGCGCCGACGCCGAGCGCGACTACAGCGTCAACCTCAGCGGCGAGGCCGAGATCACCATCGACCCCATCGCCGGTGACGGCGTGATCAATGGCGACGAGGCCCAGGGCAACGTCACCATCACCGGCACGGTGGGTGGCGACGCCAGCCAGGGCGACACCGTCACCCTCACCGTGGGCGGCGAGACCTTCACCGGCGAGGTGGGCGAGGACCTGACCTACGCCATCGACGTCCCGGGCGCACTGCTGGCCGAGCATGACAGTGTCACCGCCGAGGTGACCGGCAGCGACGCCGCGGGCAATCCCTACCGCGCCGACGCCGAGCGCGGCTACGACGTAGTCCCTGACATTGTTCATGTTGGCGCCGTCGATTCCGACGTCGATAACATCACGGTCGAGGAAGGCGACTCGGCAGAGTTCACGGTGAAGCTGTCGAACGCGAGCCCGCACGAAACCACCTACTCCCTGCAGCTTTCCAGTGGCACGGCGACCCAGGGCGAGGATTTCAGCGGGGAACTCACCTTCAGCGACGGAGTTATCTACGATAGCGGTACCGGCCAGATCACCGTGCCGGCGGGCGTGACCGAATTTATCGTGACCGTGGCCACCGTCGATGACAATCTAGTGGAGAGCACCGAGACCTTCACACTGACCGTGGGTGGTGTCACCGCTACCGGAACCATCCTGGACAACGATACCTTCTCTGTCACCAGCGTGTTGGAGGCATCGGATCAGGATGTCAACGGCAATCAGGATGACAATCCCGAGACAGACATCGTTTATAAGGGGAACATCGAGGGTGAGTTCTCACCCGATGTGACGCTGGCGATCGATGGATCGAATGCATCTGGATTGACTTCCAATGGCGAGTCGATCGGATACAGCTGGAACGCCGATGCCCAGACATTGACCGCCAGCACGGATTCCGGCGTTGTATTCATCGTGACTCTGGACCCGCCGAATAGCGAATACGTCTATCAGCAGTTCCAGGCCATTGATCACCCGGACATTGCGGGCGCCGATCATAGCCTCGATATCCCGTTGACCCTGGTTGCGCTGGATGCCAGCGGCAATGTCATTACCGACTCGGAGTTCACGATCACGGTATTTGACGACGCGCCGGTGGTATCGGGCAATCTGGCGATCGAGACCGAGAACGACGGCGACTTCGCAACGTCGGGATATCTGTCCCAGGCGACGCTCTCTAACGACCTGACCAGTGTGTCCTGGAACACGGATGGTCTGCCGCAGCTTGTCTTTGATGGCCTGCTGGTGAACTACGTCGACCATGGCGATGGCATGCTGACCGGTGAACTGGACGACGGCACGCTGGTCTTCCGTGTCCAAATCGATACGAGCCAGGCCAATGCCGACAACAACCCCCACTACAGCTTCGAACTCCTCAATTCGTTCGGGAAGCTCGGTGCCGAGGAGGATGCGAAGGGTTATACCGAGATATCCGGCGGCAACAGCGAAAACTATGTAGTGAGTTTCGGTGACTTCCTCATCAACAGCATGACGTCAACGGCAATTGATGGCAAAAGCGGGGAGACGGTTGTCTCGACGGTAAACTCGAATAGCAGCTGGATTGGCGTCGGCGGCAACTGGTTCAACCCGGGCGAGAAACTCACCATGGGGTTTGCCGATCCCGGTGACAATCCGGGGCAGGTGCGCGGCATGGAACTGTCCGTGCAAGGTTCAGGTAATAGCCCTAAAGATAGCTATACCCTGCATTGGGAGGCCACTGGAGTCGATGCGCAGGGCGATAGCGTGACTTGGTCTGGAACCTTCGACGGCTCTAGCAATAAGGCGACAGACTTCACTATCCCGCTGGATGCTGGAGCTGCCTATTTCTCCACCTTGGTTGTGACAGCCGTGTCCGGAGATTTCCGTATTGGCCTGTCAGGTGTTGTGGCTAACAACTACAACGACGATATCCCGCTGGATTTGGCCTACACGCTTACCGATGCCGACGGCGACACGGCTGAGGGCGGCATCGACGTGATCTTGACTGGCCCGGCGACGTCTCCGGACGGGCCAGCCAATCCCGACACGCTTCCCGAAGCCGCGGGTGGGCAGGTGGAAGGCAGCGAGGATACCGCCTTGGTGCTTCAGTGGCAGGATTTCAATATCACTGCCGATTCGCCGGGAGCGTCTCTCGGTATCGTCATTACCGAACTGCCAGAGGCTGGCGTGCTTCATTTCAACGTTGCTGGTGAGTGGACAGCCGTCTCCGTCGGCGACCAGTTCACCAAGGCGGATATCGATGGCGGAAACCTGCGCTTCATGCCGGAAGCCAACGCGTCAGGGTTCGACGGTTACGGCGGCAATGGGGTCGGTAATCAGCAGGCTGACTATGCGCAGGTGAAGTTCAAGCCGACCGATGGCCACAATGTCGGCGAGGAAGCGACATTGGTTATCGATATCGAGCCAGTTGCCGATGCACCGGACGTTTCTCTGATGCTCACCCCGGGAGAGACCCATGGTGGCAGTGCAGAGATCATCAAGGTCAATGGCGGCAGTGAAGTCGCGGGTGGCTTCGACGTTCAGGATGGCCAGATCGTCCGGATCGGCGACAATGTCCGAGTCTGGCTGACCAAGGGCGATTCAACGCCTGGGATCGCCAACCCCGGTTCCGACAATGCCGGTGTCATTGCTTTTTACGAACAGGGCAACCATGGAGGAGAAGGCCAGTATGCCGATATCTTCGTGGTGCACTCGAACAGTGGCTGGTTCTATACCCAGTCCGACTGGGATCACGAAGAGTTGCGGGGCCTGGACTCCGTACATGGCAATCGCATGGAAGATGACCAGAATGCCTACGGCGATTATATCTTCGTCATGCAAGAGGAAGGGTTCGAATACCAGGTAGGCTGGAGCACGAACAACAATGCGGACACCCACGTCAACACGCTGGACGGTGTATGGGTGGGCTATACGAATCAGAGCGGGTCGGGTTCTCTCATCAACCAGGTCAGCAATAATCTTGATGGCGTGATCTTTGGTGACGGCAGCTATGCGACACCCAATGCGCCTGAGATCGAGACCGTACCTGGCGGTGATGCCTACCAGGAGTTCCTGATCGAGCTTGCGGCGCAACTGGTCGACACCGACGGCAGCGAGATCCTGTCGGACATCACCCTGACCGGCATTCCCGCCGGCGCCAGTATCGAACTCGTCACGGCTCCGGATGGAGTGTCGGTGGAGTCGGGGGCGGATGGCAGCTGGGTTCTGACAAACCCCGACTTGACAGCTTTGACTGACCTGACGCTGTTGGCACGGGTGCCATTGGAGGATGCCGACACGTTCAGCGTAGTGGCACGTACCACGGCCAAGGAGGTCATCGGCCTCGATGACGCGGGCGAGCCCATCGTCGTGGATAGTGTCACGACAGTAGCCGGAAGTGACGGCGACGATATCCTTATCGGCGGTTCCGGCAACGATGTCCTGATCGGCGGTCTGGGCGATGACGTTTTCCAGTGGAACCTCGGCGACCAGGGAAGCGACAACGATCCTGCCAAGGATGTGGTCAAGGACTTCTCAGTGGGAGAGAACGTTCTCGACCTGGCGGACCTGCTGCAGGGAGAGAGTGCAGATAGCCTCGGTAGCTTCGTCTTCGCTGAGCAGGTTGGCGAAGATACGCTATTGCACATCAAGCATGATGGTGGGCTTGCTGCTGATGGCAGCAATGCTGACCAGATGATCGTGCTGGAGGGCTATGGCATGGAAGGCAAAGGGTCCGAAGAGTTTCTTCAGTTCCTTCTGGAGCACAATCAGCTAAATATCGACTCGTAATTCAGATCCGATAATCCTGGCTTGCCCCATCCAGCACTGCTGGATGGGGCTTTTTTTATCGAACTTTCAACGGCTTGTCTTCTTGGTGGGCCGTTTCGATTAACTGTCACTGGCCTAAGTTTTCCTTGTCCTTCAGTCCAATATGAAAGTTACGGCATGTAACCTAATTTTCTATTGACAGTACTCCAAGGGCTCGATCCTTGGGTACGCCAATAACAATTCAAACGAAGCAGGGAGACATGTCATGGCCATTGCCACGATCATTTCCATTACCGGTCAAGCCTGGGCACGCGACGCCGAGGGTAACCTGCGCGGACTGCGCGTGGGCGATACGCTTCAAGAAGGTGAGGTGCTGGTCACTTCTAATAACGGAAGCGTTCAGCTCGACTTCGGTGACGGGCTGGACCCGGCCCTGGTCGAAGGTGGCGAACAGGTGGTCATGAATCCGGAGCTGGATGCCGACCAGCAGGTCGGTGCGAGCGACTTCGCAGCTCTTGACGAGGATCTCGAAGCCCTGCTGGCGGCGCTGGATGACGATTCCATCGATCTGCTCGACGTGCTCGATGCTACGGCTGCGGGCGCCGGTCCTGGCGGTGCCGCCGATGGAGGCCACAGTTTCGTGCGTCTGGCCCGTATCGCCGAGGATGTGAATCCCTTGGCGTTCAGCTTCGGCATGAATGCCCTGGGTGGCCCGCCCGAAGAGCAGGGCGGGGCCCTCCTGCTTGGCGAAGCGGAAGAAGTGGAGGAACCCCAAGAGCTTGTCGTCATTCCGCCGAGTGCTGGCAGCTTCGAGGCGACGCTCCTTGATGTCGAAACGCTGAGTGAGTCCGGCTCCGTCATGACTGGCACGCTGCCGTTCTCCTTCGGTAATGGGGAAAATGGCAGCATCACCTTCGCCAGCATGCATGGCGTCGAAAACCAGGTCGGCCAGGAAACCATCGTTTATAGCTGGGATGCCTCCACCAATACGCTGACTGCTTTCTCGCCTGCGCGTGAACTCAATATCTTCACCATCGAGGTCAACCCTGCCACCGGGGAGATCACTCTCACCCAAGTGAACAATCTCCTGCATGAAGAAGGCATGGACGAAGCACTCACCAGCCTGATCTACACCGTCACCAGCTCGAGCGGCACGACGAGCGGTACGCTGAACATCACGATTGTGGACGACGTACCCGGTGTCGAGCTGGGCAGTGTCGACCTGAGCGGCCTTGAGCTGACCACGCTCGATGCGGAGACAGTCAACGGCACCTCTACCGCGACGGGCAGCGTGGCTACGGCCTTTGCCAGCGCGGTCACTGCCAGCTACGGTGCCGACGGCGCCGGCAACGTCGTCGTCGACGGCTACGCCCTGAGCCTGGGCGAGGCCGAACACAGCCTCACCAGCGGCGGCGAGCCGATCGTCTTCACTCTCGAAGATGGCGTCGTCATCGGGACTGCCGACGGCGTTGAAGTACTGCGCATCGAGATCGATGCCGCCAGCGGTGAGGTCACCGTGACCCAGTCCGGTCCCGTGGATCACCCCGCCCAAGGTGCCGACAGTGTCGGTCTGCCGGCCGGCCTGGTGAGCGTGAGCGCCACGGTTACCGTGACCGACGGTGACGGCGATACTGCCACGGACACCCTCACCGTCGATCTGGGTGGCAGTATCACCATCGACGACGACGTACCCGGTGTCGAGCTGGGCAGTGTCGACCTGAGCGGCCTTGAGCTGACCACGCTCGATGCGGAGACAGTCAACGGCACCTCTACCGCGACGGGCAGCGTGGCTACGGCCTTTGCCAGCGCGGTCACTGCCAGCTACGGTGCCGACGGCGCCGGCAACGTCGTCGTCGACGGCTACGCCCTGAGCCTGGGCGAGGCCGAGCACAGCCTCACCAGCGGCGGCGAGCCGATCGTCTTCACTCTCGAAGATGGCGTCGTCATCGGGACTGCCGACGGCGTTGAAGTACTGCGCATCGAGATCGATGCCGCCAGCGGTGAGGTTACCGTGACCCAGTCCGGTCCCGTGGATCACCCCGCCCAAGGTGCCGACAGCCTCTCCCTGCCGGCCGGTCTGGTGAGCGTGAGCGCCACGGTTACCGTGACCGACGGTGACGGCGATACTGCCACGGACACCCTCACCGCCGACCTCGGCGGCAGTATCATCATCGTCGACGACGTACCCAATATCACCCTGGAGCTGGGTGATGAAAGCATCGGTCTGATGACGAAAGATGCCGATACCGTCAGTGGAACCGGCAGCCATTCCGCCAGCTTCGCCGCCGCCTTCGTCATCGCCACCCTCAGTCATGGCGCCGACGGCGAGGGGAGCGTCGGTTGGGATTACTCCTTGGCGCTTGCCCAGGGAGTGGCGGACGGAGTGGACTCAGGGTTGAGCAGTGGTGGGCAGCCGATCTACCTCTACCTCCATGAGGGCGGCATCGTTGGCTCGACAGCTACGCAGGCCATTGATGTTGCGTCCGGCAATACGGTGTTTACCATCTCCGTAGATGGGGATGCCAACGTCACCTTGACCCAGCACGCTGCTATCGATCATGACAGCGCGGACAACGGCGATTACGCCAGCGACACCGTCGCGCTGGCCAATGGCCTGGTGGTACTGACCGGTACGGCCACCGTTGTCGATGCCGATGGTGATACCGCCAGCCGCAGCGTGGCGCTGGATCTGGGTGGCAACATCGTCTTCGCGGATGACGGTCCCAGTCTCTCCAGCCTCAACCTCGCCATTGCTAACGTGGCGGGCACGTATGAAGGCACCTACGAGTTCGATATTGGAGCGGACGCACAAGGCTTCCTCGACAGCTTCGGTGAGGGTTCGCTGATCTGGACGGGCATGCCGGCAGGCTACGAGCTGACCCTTACTGGCTCTACGGACACTTCGATCACCTATACCGCACAGTCGGGATCCTTCGAATTCTTCAATCTCACGCTCTATGCGAACGGGACTTACAGCTTCGAACTGGTATCTCCCGCTCCTGTGGTCGAGACGGAAATAGAGAGTTTGCTGAGTGCCTTCGATCCCGATGGCTTCTACAAGGAAGAGGGGAAGGACGCCTACTTGTTTTCGGCGGATGTCTTCGATGGCAAGTTCGAACTCGCCGTCGAGGCATTCAGTAACGGTAGTCGAGAGAATGTCAGCCTGTCCTCAACGGACCTCGGCGTGCATTCCAACGTGGTGCAAGGCAACAAGAATGACATGCTGAGGTTTGACGTTCGGCCCGTGGACGATGCAGGAGTGATCGGTATTTCCTCCTTCGTCTTCAGTGTGTCCGGCACGGGGGGCACCAAGGCGGGTGACCAGGCCAAGCTGACGGTCTACGACGAGGATGGCTCATCGCAGGTCTATACGGCCACATTGGCGACCGCTAATGGGGAGTTTGTCTTCAATATCGACCCGTCGCATAACGTCGACTATATGGAGCTGCGCCCGGCTGGTAACAACAGTTTCAAGATCGATGGCATCTCGACCAGCTATGTCACCCAGATCTATCCGGATGATTACCAGCTCGACTTCGAGCTGAGCGGTTCGGATGCAGATGGGGATCTTGCGACCGCGGCGTTTACGGTCTCCGTCAAGACCACCGAGGACGGCACTTATGAAATCACCGGCACTGATGGAGACGATGTGGTGCATGGTACCGAGGGCGACGATATCCTCATCGGCGGTGCGGGAAACGACACCCTGATCGGTGGCGATGGCGACGACGTGTTCCAGTGGAACCTGGGCGACCAGGGGGGCAGCGCTGCCCCGGCCATCGATACCGTCAAGGACTTCGGCTTTGGTGCAGACGTACTGGATCTGGCAGATCTTCTGCAAAATGAAAGTGTCGAGACCATCGATAGCTTCATCTTTGCGGTGCAGGAAGGGGCCAACACCGTGCTCTACGTCAATCATGAGGGTGAGATAGGCGCGGACGGTAGCAACGCCACGCAGGTGATCGTACTGGAGAACTTCAGCATGGGTGATGCCGAAACCTCTTCGGACTTTCTCCAGGAAATGCTGAACAACGGTCAGCTCAACATCGAGTAGTAAACGCTGCGGTGAGCCATACCTTCGCCCTGCCTGGAGACACCAGGCAGGGCGTTTGTTACTCTACGTAAAGGTCCTTCAAGGGTAGAGCCATGTTCATCAAGCGCAACGAATCGGGTCAGGTCGTTCAGGTCAGTCGCGATGCGACCGATGAGTGCAAGGAATTCGTACCACCCTGTTCACCGGAGCTGCAGGCCTTCGTTTCCGACGATGAAGACCTGGAGAGCGTGGCGCTGTCGAAGTCGGATCTGGCCTTCGTGCGGGTGCTCGAGGACGTCATCAACGTGCTGATGGACAAGGGCGTGATCAGCTTCACCGACCTGCCCGAGCCCGCCCAGCAGAAGCTGATGGAACGCCAGTCGTTGCGCGCGCGCAGGAACAGCGTGGGCCTGATGTCGGATAGCGACGACGGCATCATCTGAGACGCTTTTGGTTGAAACGGCAAGGTTGAAATGACGAGGCCGGCGTTTGCCGGCCTCTTGAAGTCATGCTGCTGTCATGCGTCGCTCTCGCCGCTGCCTTCGCGATGCCGGATCCCTGGCCCCGTCACCCCATCCAGCCCCAATTCGAAGAGAGTCCCAGCAGCTCCCTGGCTCTCAACACCTTCCGCAATGGCCATGATCCCGAGCGAGTGGGCCAGCGTGGCCATGCCGCGCAGCAGGCTCTGCTGATCGCGGCGGCTCTCGATCTCCTGGCTCAGCGCGCCGTCGATTTTCATGAAGCTCAGGCCCAGGTCCTGTAGCCCTTCGATCTTGCCGAACTGAGTGCCAACGTGCTCTAGGCCGACCCGGCAGCCCAACCCAAGAAGGGCATGGCAGAGCGTTTTCAGCGCCTGGGGTTGCTGCATGGCAACGGACTGCGGCAGCTCGAACCACAGCTTGTCGGCAATGCCCTGGTGCGCCCCAACGCGAGAGAGCAGCTCACCGACGAAGTGCCCATCGTTGAGCGATTCGGCAGAAAGGTTGATTGCTACCGGCTTGCCGCTGGATTCGACATCCGCCATCGCCGCCGAGACGACGGCCAGGTCGAGGGTCGGCGCCATCGCCAGGCGCGATACCCAAGGCAGGAAGACTCCCGCCGGACGCCATTCGCCTTTCAGGCGCAGTCGCGAAGGGACCTCGTAATGAAGCAGCTGGCCCTGCGCATCGAGTACCGGATAATGCGCCAGGAAGACCCCTTGCTGAAGGGCATCGCCAAGCGCCTGGCGCCACTCGTCATGCCGCGTGAAGAGCACGGTGCTGGCGGGCAGGTCGAGGATTTCCTGGCCGTTTTCGCCGCGCGCCTCCGCCGAGGCCAGCGCGCCATCGAGGCTGGCCAACAGCTCGGCCTGACTTTCGCCCTGGCTGTACTGACGCAAGGCGGAGGGCAGAGAAGTGCTGGCGGCCTGTTCACCACCCAAGGCTTCGAGATGCTGCTGTAGCGCCTTGCCGATCGCTTCGAGGTCGTGGTGGCGCGGCAGGATCACGCCGAAATCGCTGCCGTTGAGGCGGCCAACCGTGCCAAGTCCATGAGCCTTGGCGATCTGCTCGAGACGGCGAGCCAACTGCGCCAGCAGGGCATCCGTAGCCGCATGGCCGAGCTGCTGGTTGAGTTCGGCCAGGTGAGCGACGCGCACCATGGCCAGGGTGCCGCTGGCATCGTCCTTCTCGCTCTTCAGGTGTGCCTGCAACTGGTCCAGGAAGGGGGCGCGCGTCAGCGTATCGGTCACCGGGTCGTGCTGCATGCGCCGTCGCAGCTGGTCGAGCTTGTCGCTCTCTTCGCCCAGCATCTGGCGTACGGCCAACGAAAGCTGGTTCATGGCCTGCACTACCTCACGCAGCTCGCGCGTACGCGGCTCACTGGCCGTCATGAAGCGGCGCTGGCCGATGGCCTGGGCCTGGCTGACCACATTGCGCAGCGGGCGTCGAATCGTGCTCACGATCCAGCTCGCCAGCAGCAGGCTGATGGCGCCGGCAATGGCGAACCAGCCGGCCAGTTCCAGGGTACTGCGCCACAGCGAGCGGTAGGCGAAGCTGTGCTGGCTTTCCAGTTCCAGGGTACCGTACTGCTGCCAGCCATCCTGTACCACTGCATGGCCCGCTGGCACGTCGAAGCGCACCAGGCCGACGAACCAGGCCGGTACGTCATCGATATGTTCGCCGGCGGTGCGCTGCTCGATGACGTCGCCCTCGGCGTCGCGCAGCTCGATGCGCTGGTAATGGCCAGTGTCGAACTGGGCGGCCAGCAACAACTCAAGAATGACCGGGTCCTTCTCCATCTGGCTCATCGACAAGGCCAGGGCATTGGCGTTGTCGTTGTTCTTGATCTCGATTTCCTGTTCGATGTAATGACGGCTGCTCGTCACACCGATGAGCAGGCTGCCCACGAAGGCCAGCAACAGCAGGGTCGCTATGGTCAGCCAGAGCTGCTTGATCAATGACATGTTTTCGTTCCCCCCGGGAATGAACGCCCTGATTCGTTCCGTTGTGTCGTTCGTTTCTTGTTGTGTGGCGTCGTCATCAGATGAATCCTTGCTGCTGCATGCGTTCGATCACGCTGCGCCAGCGCGACAGCCGTGCCACCGGGTCGGCTCGCGACTGGCTGGAGCCGCCGGCCCACAAGCCCTCGCTGTTGAAGCTGAACACGGGGTCGAGATCGGTCCGCTGGGTGGCGGGCGTGATGGAAGGCACCAGATTGTCGAGCACCTGGGGTACCGCCGTGGGCGTCTCGTAGTAGCCCAGCACCATGTGCGCCTGGGTGATCTGGCTGCGGCCGATACGGGCACGCACGTAGATCATGCGCAGTTTCGAGCCGGGTACGCCAAGCTCCTTCAGGGTGACGTACTTGGCTATCGAATAGTCCTCGCAATCGCCCTGGCGCTGGCCCATGGTTTCCAGCGGTGTGGCCCAGTGATCCTCGGCGCCCCAGTTGTCGATGTCATCGACCCAGCGCACACGGCGATTGAAGAAATCGTTGACCTCGCGCAGCTGGGTGTCGAGAGCGGCACCCTGCAGCCGGTCGAGCAGGGCGAACCACTCCTCGAGAATGGCGAGCCCCGCGCTGCCGTACAGCCGCTGCATGCTGTTGCGCAATCTTGCGCGGTCGATGCGTGCCTCGAGCGTCGTCGGTGAGAGTCCCAGCCCAACGGCCAGCAAAAGCCCCCCCAGGCCGGCCAGGAAGCGGCGACGGCTGGGCCTGGGGATAGAACTGATGCCATGTGGGGCAGGGCGATGCGTCATCGAAGGCGCCGCAAGAGTGTTAAGGAATGTAAGCCTTAGGGCGAGTATAGAGGAGCACGTTGCCAATACGATAGAGATGACATCTCACATACTGGAACTTTGGGAATGGCTTAAGCTGGGCGAACGCAGGGCAGGCGCGGCTGCCTACCTACCCCTTGCCCGGCCCCTGCCACACCCGCAGCCTGCCGAGCCAGGTCAGCATGTGAGAGGCGGCGCGCAGTTCGCGGGCGGCGTCTTCGAGACTCTGCTCGTGCGGCAGCTCGTTCACGTAGACCGATACGTCGATCTGTTCGGCCAGGTAGTGCAGGTCGAGGGCAACGCGGTCCTGCCAGACGGGGCAATCCTGCCAGGCCTCATCGAGCATGGCCTCGACGTCCTGGCGCAGCGGCAGGCCGGGGCGCAGGCTGTGTTCGATCTGGTCGGAGTCGTCTTCGGGATCGATATGGAAGGTGACGTCGGCCAGCTCGGGGTAGGCGTTACGCAACTGCCGGCTCACCGCATTGCCGATCTCGTGCGCTTCGGAAACGGTCAGGCGTGGTGGCACCACGATATGCAGGTCGAGTACCACATGGCTGCCCACCGAGCGGGTGCGCAGGTCGTGCACGCTGTCCACGCCCGGTACCGCTTCCGCGATGGTTTTCATCTGCACCTGATCGCTTTCGGGCAGGGCGGTGTCGATCAGCTCGCGCCCCGACTCCCACAGCAGCCGCCAGCCCACCTGGCCGACCATGACGCCGACGATGATGGCGGCCACTGCATCGACCCAGCCGGCGCCGAACTGCGCCGCCACCAGGCCGACCAGTACCACGCCGGTGGAGAGTGCATCCGAACGCGAGTGCCAGGCGTTGGCTTCCAGCAGCCGCGAGCGCACGCGCTTTGCTACCGCGATGGTGTAGCGGTAAATCCACTCCTTGGCGAGCAGGGAACCCACGGCCACCGCGATGGCCCACAGCCCCGGGGCGGAAATCGGCTCGCCTGCCATCAGCCGGGTGAGGCTGGCCCAGGCAATACCGCCGGCAACGAAGATCAGCACGCTGCCCAACCACAACGTGGCCAACGTCTCGATCCGGCCATGGCCGTAGGGATGATCGCTATCGGGTGCCTGGCGGCCGAAATGGGTCGCCGCCAGTACGAAGCCGTCGGTCACCAGGTCGGAGAAGGAGTGAATGCCATCCGCGATCAGCGCGGCCGAGCCGACCAGCATGCCGGTCACGAGCTTGAGCAGGCCGACCGCGAGGTCGACCACGGCGCCGATCAGGGTGACCCGGTGGGCCTCGCGGGTCTGGGCGCCGCGGTCGGGCGGCAGGTGAGTATGTGCGCTCACGGCGACGTCAGGTCTCGGCCGGCGAGCTGGGCAGCCTTGTTGCGCACCGGGTTGGCATACTGGGCCAGCCACCAGCTGCGCAGCTCGGCGGGCACCTCGTTCAGGCGTGCCTGGAAGCGTGCCCGGTCGACGTCGCTGACCTCGCTCATGTCCAGCAGTTCCGGTGCATCGCCCAGCGCTTCCAATGCCAGGTAGTGAGTCGGAAACAGGTGGTACCCGCCGACCACTTGGCGGTCGATCTCGGCGGCCACGGCTTCCGGCGTATCGAAGCCGGTGCCCAGCGGCTCGCCGAAGCGTAGCTCCACGCGTCCCTTGTGGCCGGTGATGCCCGCCACGATGGAGCGGATGTCTTCGAATTCGCTCTTCTCGTAGCGCCCTTGGCTGTGAATGGCGTGCAGTTCGCGCGCCTTCTGCAGGTCGCAGGGGTCATACTCGTAGCTGATCGACACCGGCACCAGGCGCAGCTCGGCGATGGCATCGCCGATGGGTGCGCTGCGATCTTCCTGGCGCCTGGCCATGGTCAGCATCTTGATGATGGCCGTATCGGTACGGTCGATGCCGTCCTTGGCGCGCCCTTCGCGCTGGGCCATCCATATCGAGTGGTTGTCCGCAGTGATCGAGTGGCGGATATAGCTCGAGAGATTCTGATAGGCGGCCAGCATGGCGCGCTTGCCGCGCAGGGCACGCGGCACGATGAAACTCTTGTTGAGCCGCATCAGGTCGGTCACGTAGGGCTTCTTGAGCAGATTGTCGCCGATGGCGATGCGTACCGTATCGCGTCCCGCCTGGTGCAGCGCGTAGTTGACGAAGGCCGGATCCAGCGAGATATCGCGATGATTGCCAATGAACAGATAGGCGGTATCGGGATTCAGGTGCTCCAGCCCCTCGACGCGAAAGTCGTCGGTCGAGGTGCGAATCATGCGCGCCATGTAGTGGGCCACGCGCATCTGGAAGTCGTGCACACTGGCTACGTCGCGCGTTTCACGGCGAATGACGTAGGAGGCCAAGGCGCGGGCCAGCCAGGGTAGCGTCCGGCTCAGCCGTGGCAGCCGGTAGCGGGTCAGGGCGTCGAGCAACTCCCGGTTGGTGGCCAGGTTCGCCAGTACCGCTGCTACCTCGTCGTCCCGGTAGGGGCGGATGTCGGCCCAGGGATCCGTTGAAGTCGTGCCTGTCGCAGTGTCGGTCATTGGTATGTCTTGGTTGCCGGGTTGGTTCATGCACTATCCTGCGGGGCGGCATTGGCCTCGCCGCCCAGCCAGGCGATCAATTGTTCGACTTCTTCGGCCAGGGCCTGGGTCATCAGCATGAAATCGGCTTCGAGGCGCACGGTAGCATCGCCATCGTCCTCGATCTCGCCCGCTTCGTCGATCAGGGCGTCACTGAACCGCAGGGACTTGAGCGTGAGGTCGTCGTGCAGCACATAGGCGAGCCGCCCCTCGATTTCCACCGCCAGGCGGCTGGCCTGCCGGCCGGTGGCGAGCAGCTGCTGGATCTCATCGCTGTCCAGATCCACCTGACGGGCGCGCAGTACGCCATCGTCGCCCTTGGCCTTGAGTTCGACCTGATCGCCAAGCTGCAGCGAGGCGGGGCGCGAATCCTCCTCGGCCAGCCACTGGGTCATGGCGCGCATCGGCAGGGTCTGGGTCGCCAGCGGCGTCACTTTCAGGCTGCCCAGGGTCTCGCGCAAGAGGTCCAGCGCCTCCTCGGCGCGCTTGCGCGAACTGGTATTCACCGCGATCAGGTTGCGCCGGGTGTCCCACCATAGGTCGACCTTCTGGCTGCGGATGAAGGCGCGCGGCAGCAGTTCCTCGTAGATCCGTTCCTTGAGTTCCTGCTTCTCCTGGCGGCGCAGCTTGCGACCTTCGCTGGCCTCGATGTCGGCACTGCGTTCTTCAAGCTCTTCGCGTACCACCCCGGCCGGCAGCAGCCGCTCATGGCGCAGCATGGTCATCAAGCGCTGCCCCTGCAGTTCGTGCAGCAACGCGGTACCGGCTCGCCCGGCGGGCGGGCACCATCCCACGCGCCTGGCCTCCTGGGTGCCGGGGGCGCGTGCTACCTGCTCGGCCAGCGCGGCTTCCAGGTCGGCTGCGGGAATCCCCGTCGACCCGTGCAGGCGGTAAAGGTGCAAGTGCTTGAACCACATGGCGCATTTCCTGAGCGTAAAGGACGCATATTATGGCGAAGGGGGGGCGGCGGTTCCAGTGGCAAACGGCCCCCATCTCCCGTCAGAATTCAAACTCTTGTTTGAATCAGGTTCGGTGGCAGGCCTAGAATCGAGCGGGATCATCCCCTTGTGAGATTAAGAGAAGAGACAGCACCCATGGACAACCGCATTTCCCGCGTCACTCTGCGTGTACGTGGCTACCACCTGGATGGCTACGGTCACGTCAACAACGCCCGCTACCTGGAATTTCTCGAAGAAGGGCGTTGGGGCTACTTCGACGACCGCCCCGAGCTTGCCCGGCACTTCGCTTCCGGCAACCCAGCGCTGGTGGCGGTCAACCTCAACATCAACTACCGCCAGGCAGCGGTGGCCGGCGACGACCTCGAAGTGCTCACCCGCGTGGCGAAGCTGGGCAGTCGCAGCGCACGCCTGTACCAGGAGATTCGCCGCCTCGGCGACGGCCAGCAGATCACCGATGCCGACCTCACCTTCGTGCTGCTAGACGTACGCGCCGAGCAGTCCCTTGCCATCGAAGGCGAGATTCGTCAAGCCCTGGAGCCGCTGGTCCTACCTAAAGAAACATAAGCAACAACAATCTCTCGCGGGCCATGACCTACCCCTTCGCACGCTCCAGCACGCTGCCTTTGTGTTGTCGAAGTGGTATGATGGCAGGCTGTTAATGGTGCTCCGTATCAGGAGAAACGCTGCACGAAACGACGAGCGAGATGAAGCACAAGGCGCCCGGAGCGCAGAACCGAGCATAGTGACAAGCATCCGTAGGATGACCCCGAAGGGGCGAGAAGCCGCAGGCTTCGAGTCAAACGGAGCATATGGGGTATATGTGAGGATTCCGACGCTTCGGTGCCGTGTAACGCATCAATTCGCTCGCGCAGGCATTCGTGGAGTGTTTCTTGGCGCCAAATCGCTGTAGCGCAAAGGACTCGACGACCCATGGGTGACATCGCCAGAGAGATTCTGCCAGTCAACATCGAGGACGAACTAAAGCAGTCGTACCTCGACTACGCGATGAGCGTGATCATTGGCCGAGCGCTGCCGGACGTGCGCGACGGCCTCAAGCCGGTGCATCGGCGCGTGCTGTTCGCCATGCACGAACTCGGCAACGACTGGAACAAGCCTTACAAGAAGTCGGCCCGTGTAGTGGGCGATGTCATCGGTAAGTATCACCCCCACGGTGACAGTGCGGTTTACGACACCATCGTGCGCATGGCCCAGGACTTCTCCATGCGCCATGTGCTGGTCGATGGCCAGGGCAACTTCGGTTCCATCGATGGCGACAGCGCCGCGGCCATGCGTTACACCGAGGTGCGCATGGCCCGGCTCGCCCATGAGCTGCTGGCCGATCTCGACAAGGATACCGTCGACTGGGTCGACAACTACGACGGCACCGAGCGCATCCCCGACGTGTTGCCGACCAAGGTGCCCAACCTGCTGATCAACGGCTCCTCGGGTATCGCCGTGGGCATGGCCACCAACATCCCGCCCCACAACATGGGCGAGGTGATCGACGGCTGCCTGGCGTTGATCGACGACTACACCCTGACCGTCGACGATCTGATGGAGTACATCTCCGGCCCCGACTTCCCCACGGCCGGCATCATCAACGGTCGCGCCGGCATCCTCGAGGCCTACCGCACCGGCCGCGGCCGCATCTACGTGCGTGCCCGCCACACCATCGAGCACGACGACAAGTCCGGCCGTGACCACATCATCGTCACCGAACTGCCGTACCAGGTGAACAAGGCGCGGTTGATCGAAAAGATTGCCGAGCTGGTCAAGGAAAAGAAGATCGAAGGCATCGCCGAGCTGCGCGACGAGTCCGACAAGGACGGCCTGCGCGTGGTGATCGAGGTCAAACGCGGCGAATCCGGCGAGGTGGTGGTCAACAATCTCTTCGCCCAGACCCAGCTGCAGAATGTCTTTGGCATCAACATGGTCGCCATCGAGGACGGCCAGCCCAAGATCCTCAACCTCAAGGAAATCCTCGAGGCCTTCATTCGGCACCGTCGTGAAGTCGTCACGCGACGCACCCTGTATGAATTGAAGAAGGCTCGCGAGCGCGGCCACATCCTCGAAGGCCTGGCCGTGGCCATCTCCAACATCGACGAGGTGATCGAGCTGATCAAGGCCTCGCCGAGCGCCGCCGAGGCCAAGGAGAAGCTGCTCGACAAGGTCTGGCCGCCCGGCCAGGTCACCGCCATGCTCGAGCGCGCCGGCGCCACCTCGTGCAAGCCGGAGGAGCTGGAAGAGGGCTTCGGCCTCAACACCACCGGCACCGAATACCGCCTCTCGCCGGCCCAGGCCCAGGCCATCCTGGAGCTGCGCCTGCACCGCCTGACCGGGCTCGAGACCGAGAAGCTGCTCGACGAGTATCTCGGCATCCTCGAGAAGATTGCCGAGCTGATGGCGATCCTGGCCTCCAGCGAGCGCCTGCTCGAGGTGATCCGCGAGGAGCTCACCGCGGTGCGCGATCAGTTCAGCGATGCACGGCGTACCGAGATCCAGGCCAGCCACCTCGATCTCTCCATCGAAGACCTGATCGCCGAGGAAGACATGGTGGTCACGGTCTCGCGTACCGGCTACGCCAAGACCCAGCCGCTCTCCGACTACCAGGCCCAGCGCCGGGGCGGTCGCGGCAAGTCGGCAACGACCATGAAGGACGAGGACGTCATCGAGCACCTGCTGGTGGCCTCCACCCACGATACCGTGCTGCTGTTCTCCAACAAGGGCAAGGTCTACTGGCTCAAGGTCTACGAAATGCCGGCCGCCAGTCGTGGGTCCCGCGGCAAGCCGCTGGTCAACCTGCTGCCGCTGGATGAAGGCGAGGCGATCAACGCCATCATGCCGGTGAAGGACTACAGCCCCGACTGCTACATCTTCTTTGCCACCGCCAAGGGTACGGTCAAGCGCACCAGTCTCGACCAGTTCTCGCGCCCGCGCAGTGTCGGCCTGATCGCCATCGACATCGAAGAAGACGACCGCCTGGTGGGCGCCGCCATCACCTCGGGCAACGACCATGTCATGCTGCTATCGTCCAACGGCAAGGCGATCCGCTTCGAGGAAACCAACGTGCGTGCCATGGGCCGTACCGCTCGAGGCGTGCGTGGCATGCGGCTGCTCGGTGATGCCGAAGTGATCAGCCTGATCATTCCCCAGAGCCAGCAGATCGATGCCGACGCCGACAGCGAGACGGAAGCCGAAGAGGGCGCCGCACTGGAGAACGGCAACGGCGGCCAGATCTACATCCTCACCGCTTCCGAGAACGGCTATGGCAAGCGTACCCGGCTCGAGGAATTCCCGCTGCGCGGCCGCGGCGGCCAGGGCGTGATCGCCATGCAGACCAGCGAGCGCAACGGTTCCCTGGTGGCGGCCATGCAGGTCTACTCGGCCGACGAGATGATGCTGATCACCGACCGCGGCACCCTGGTGCGTACCCGCGTCGATGAAGTCTCGATCACCTCGCGCAACACCCAGGGCGTGATGCTGATCCGCCTGGGCAACGACGAGAAACTGGTCAAGACCGTGCGCATCGACGAGCCGGAGGAGGTCGAGAGCGAAATCATCGAAGGGGAGGGTGAATCGCTTGATGGGCCGGACGCAAACGCGAACGACGCCAACAGCGAGTCCCAGAACGACGACGAATGAGTGCGTTTGCATCACCCGGAAAGCGATGAGCTATTCCGGCGACAAGCCTCGCGAGGGCGCTGTGAACCCATCCATGGGCGCTACTTTTGCCATCCATGGCAAAAGACCCTCGCTGCGGCTTGTCCCCGGCGCTCATCTCGCCTCGACACGATATGAGTAGAACGGAACCACGACGCTGATGACACGCCACTATAATTTCTGCGCCGGTCCCGCGGCGCTGCCCACCGCGGTGCTGGAGCGCGCGCGGGAAGAGATGCTCGACTACCACGGCCGCGGGCTGTCGGTGATGGAGATGAGTCACCGCTCGCCCGAGTTCGTGGCCATCGCCGAGCAGGCCGAGGCCGACCTGCGCGAATTGCTCGCCGTGCCGGCGAACTACAAGGTGCTGTTCCTGCAGGGCGGCGCCAGCCTGCAGTTCTCCATGGTGCCGATGAACCTGCTGGGGCAGGGCGGCACGGCCAATTTCCTGTACACCGGGATCTGGGGCAAGAAGGCGCTGGCGGAAGCCAAGCATCTTGGCTTTGCGGTCCACATGGCGGGTTCCAGTGAATCCAGCGGTCACAGCGAGGTGCCGGCCCAGGCGGACCTGGCGCTGTCCGATGACGCGGCCTACCTGCACTACACCGCCAACGAAACCATCGGCGGGCTCGAGTTCGACTACATTCCCGACGTCAGCGTACCGCTGGTGTGCGATTACTCCTCGAGCATCCTGTCCGAGCCGCTCGACGTGTCGCGCTTCGGTGTGATCTACGCCGGGGCACAGAAGAACATCGGTCCCGCGGGCCTGACCCTGGTACTGGTGCGCGACGACCTGCTCGAGCGGCGCTGCGAACGCATTCCCAGCCTGTTCGACTACCAGGCCGTGGCCGAAGCGGGTTCCATGGTCAACACCCCGCCCACCTACGCCTGGTACCTGGCGGGGCTCGTGTTCCAATGGCTCAAGCATGACATCGGCGGGCTCGACGCCATGGCTGCCCTCAATGCGCGCAAGGCGGCCAAACTCTATGCGGCGATCGATGAAAGTGGCCTCTATTCCAACCCCATCGCGCCGCGCAACCGTTCACGCATGAACGTGCCCTTCGTGCTGGCCGACGAGCGCCTCGACAAGCCGTTCCTGGCCGAGGCCGACGAGGCCGGGTTGCTCAACCTCAAGGGTCACCGCAGCGTTGGTGGCATGCGGGCGAGCCTCTACAACGCCGTGCCCGAAGCGGCCGTCGATGCCCTCATCGACTTCATGGCCGACTTCGAACAACGCAGGGGATAAGCCATGACCGATACCCCCACCAATCTCGACTCGCTGCGCGAACGCATCGACGACCTCGACAACGAGATCCTGCGCCTGATCAGCGCCCGTGCCGAGTGCGCCAAGCAGGTCGCCGAGGTCAAGACCCAGAGCGACCCCGGGGCCGTCTTCTATCGGCCCGAGCGCGAAGCTCAGGTGCTGCGCCGCATCATGGAACTCAACCCGGGGCCGCTCAACAGCGAGGAGATGGCGCGGCTGTTCCGCGAGATCATGTCCGCCTGCCTGGCCCTGGAGCAGCCGACCAAGGTGGCCTATCTCGGTCCGGAAGGCACCTTCACCCAGCAGGCCGCGCTCAAGCATTTCGGCGAGAGCGCGGTGAGCATGCCCATGGCCGCCATCGACGAAGTCTTCCGTGAAGTGGAAGCCGGGGCGGTCAACTACGGCGTGGTGCCGGTGGAGAACTCCACCGAAGGCGTGGTCAGTCATACCCTGGATTCGTTCATGGACTCCTCGATCCGCATCTGCGGCGAGGTGGTGCTGCGCATCCACCACCACCTACTGGTGGCCGACACCACGCTGCGCGACAAGGTCTCGCGGGTCTATTCGCACCCGCAGTCGCTGGCGCAGTGTCGCAAGTGGCTCGATGCCCACTATCCCCGAGCCGAACGGGTGCCGGTATCGTCCAACGCCGAGGCGGCACGCATGATCAAGGGCGAGTGGCACAGCGCCGCCATCGCCGGCGACATGGCGGCCAAGCTCTACGGCCTGGAGAAAGTGGCCGAGAAGATCGAGGATCGCCCCGACAACTCCACGCGCTTCCTGATCATCGGCAGCCAGCACGTGCCCATGTCCGGCGAGGACAAGACCTCCATCGTGGTGGCCATGCGCAACCAGCCCGGTGCGCTGCACGACCTGCTCGAACCGTTCCACCGGCACAGTATCGACCTCACGCGCCTGGAGACGCGCCCCTCGCGCACCGGGGTGTGGAACTACGTGTTCTTCATCGACTTCAAGGGCCACGTGGACGAGCCCCGGGTCGCCGCGGTGCTCGAGGAAGTGCGCCTGCGCGCCTCCGAAGTGAAGGTGCTCGGTTCCTACCCCGTAGGTGTGCTGTAAGCGTGGTGGGCGGTACGACACCCGTGAACGAAGCGCGCATCCTCATCGTCGGCCTGGGGCTGATCGGCGGCTCGCTGGCCGCCGCGCTGCGTGCCGCCGGGTTCGGGGCGGGCATCCACTCTTGCGACCCGGACCCCGGCGAGATCGAGCGCGGCATCGAGATGGGCCTGATCGATCACGGCGACACCCGGCTCACGCCGCTGGTGGAAGGCGCCACGCTGATCGTGCTGGCAGTGCCGGTGCTGGCCATGCAAGGCGTGATGGCCGAGCTCGCCGCAGCGCTGCCGCCAGGGGCGCTGGAGGGCGAATCGCCCCGCGTGGTGATCACCGACGTGGGCAGCACCAAGGCGGCGGTGCGCGACTGCGCCCAGGCCGCCTTCGGCCGGCTACCGCCGGGGCTGGTGCTGGGCCACCCCATTGCCGGCTCCGAGAAGAGCGGTGTGGCGGCAGCCGACCCGCGGCTCTACGCCGGCCACAAGGTGATCCTTACGCCCGCTGCCGAGACGGCCCCTGCTGCCCTGGCCCGGGTGAGTGCGGTGTGGCGGGCATGCGGCGCCGAAGTGCTGGAGATGGATGTCGACCGGCACGACCAGGTGCTGGCGCGTACCAGCCATTTGCCGCACCTGCTTGCCTTCTCGCTGGTGGATACCCTGGCGCGCCAGGACGAGCGGCTGGAGATATTCCGCTACGCCGCCGGTGGCTTTCGCGACTTCACCCGCATCGCCGGCAGCGACCCGGTCATGTGGCGCGACATCTTCACCGCCAATCGCGATGCGGTGCTGGCCTCTCTCGATGACTTCGAAGCGGGGCTTGGCCGGTTGCGCCAGGCAGTGGAAGCGGGCGACGGCGATGCTATGCTCTCCATTTTCGACCGTGCCAGCCACGCGCGACATTATTTCGACTCTCTCCTGAACCAGACCAGTTATCAGGCGGAATACCAGATGCAAGAACAAGGCAAACTCACCTTCCGGGCCGCGCCCGGTGGCCGTGTCGCCGGGCGCATTCGCGTGCCGGGCGACAAGTCGATCTCCCACCGCTCGATCATGCTCGGTGCGCTGGCCGAGGGCGTGACCGAAGTGAAGGGCTTCCTGGAAGGGGAGGACAGCCTGGCCACCCTGCAGGCGTTCCGCGAGATGGGCGTGGCCATCGAAGGGCCGCACCAGGGCCGCGTCACCGTGCACGGCGTCGGCATGCACGGGCTCAAGGCGCCATCCGGCCCGCTCTACGTGGGTAATGCCGGCACCGCCATGCGCCTGTTCGCCGGTCTGCTGGCAGGGCAGGGCTTCGATACCGAACTGATCGGTGACGCCTCGTTGACCAAGCGCCCCATGGGCCGCGTGGCCGACCCGCTGCGGTTGATGGGCGCCAGGATCGACACCGCCGAAGGCGGGCGCCCGCCGCTCAAGATCCACGGCGGCCAGCAGCTCAAGGGCATCGACTACGACATGCCCATGGCCAGCGCCCAGGTGAAGTCATGCCTGCTGCTCGCCGGGCTCTATGCCGAGGGCGAAACCCGCGTGCGCGAGCCGGCACCCACCCGCGACCACACCGAGCGCATGCTGACCGGGTTCGGCTATGAGGTTCACCGCGAAGGCGATACCTGCTGGCTGCAAGGTGGCGGCAAGCTTACTGCCGCACCCATTGACGTGCCCTCGGACATCTCTTCCGCCACCTTCTTCCTGGTGGCCGCGGCGATCACCCCGGGTTCCAACCTGATCCTCGAGCACGTCGGCATCAACCCCACCCGTATCGGTGTGATCAACATCCTCAAGCTGATGGGCGCCGACCTGCGCCTGACCAACGAGCGTGAAGTGGGCGGCGAGCCGGTGGCCGACCTGCACATCCGCTATGCCCCGCTCAAGGGCATCGACATCCCCGTCGACCAGGTGCCGCTGGCCATCGACGAGTTCCCGGCGCTGTTCATTGCCGCCGCCAGTGCTACCGGCACCACCCGCCTGCGTGGCGCCGAGGAGCTGCGGGTCAAGGAGTCCGACCGTATCCAGGCCATGGCCGACGGCCTGGCCACCCTGGGTGTGGCGCATACCGTGCTGGAAGACGGCATCGACATCATCGGTGCCGGCGATCGCGAAGTGGCCTACGGCGGCGGGCGTATCGATAGCCTGGGCGACCATCGTATCGCCATGGCCTTCGTGGTGGCCTCCCTGCGCGCCGGCGAAGAGATCGTCATCGACGACTGCGCCAACGTCGCCACCTCCTTCCCCGGCTTTACGGAACTCGCGCGCACGGTGGGCCTCAGAGTCAGCGAAGAGTCTTCAGCGAAAAACCTGGAGGCAGGCGCATGAGTCAAACGGCGAAGGTGCTGACCCTCGACGGGCCGGGTGGCGCGGGCAAGGGCACCATCAGCCGTCTGGTCGCCGAGCGCTTGGGCTGGCACCTGCTCGACAGCGGGGCACTGTACCGCCTGACGGCGCTGGCGGCGCAGCGGCACGGCGTGACGCTCGATGACGAGCCGGCCCTGGAGCGGGTAGCCGCCGAGCTGGACGTGGTCTTCCTCGCCGAGGAGGACAAGACCCGCGTGCTGCTCGAAGGCGACGACGTCAGCCATGAGATCCGCACCGAGCAGGTGGGTGATGCCGCCTCCCAGGTCGCCGCCCTGAACGGTGTGCGCCAGGCGCTGCTGCAGCGCCAGCGCGACTTCAGGAAGGCCCCAGGGCTGGTGGCCGACGGTCGCGACATGGGTACCGTGGTATTCCCCGATGCCGAACTCAAGGTGTTCCTCACCGCAAGCCCCGAGGAACGTGCGCGCAGGCGCCACCTTCAGTTGCAGGAGGCGGGAGTGGATGCTAGTCTATCGAGTCTTTTGAAGGAAATTCAGGCACGCGATGCACGCGACATGCAGCGCAGCGTGGCTCCACTCAAGCCGGCCATCGATGCCATAACGCTTGATACCACGAGCCTGAAGATACCGGAAGTGGTGGAACGGTTGACGGAGTGGCTGGCCGAGCGCGGCCTCGTCCCCGAGACTTGATCTCCCTTGCGGCGCCCTCGAACGGATGTCATGGCATGGCCGGGCAACATCACTCTTGCAAGCCCGGTCAGGTCCAACCAGCGCTAACATCCTCGGGGGTTTGGTAAATAAGGCCCGCACTCGCTGGTGGTGCGGAGAAGGCGGCAACGCCTCAACACCGTTGATCACGTAGGAAAATCATGAGCGAAAGCTTTGCTGAACTGTTTGAACAGTCACTGCAGGACATCAACATGGAGCCGGGCGCCATCGTCACGGCTACTGTCGTCGACATCGAGGGTGACTGGGTCACCGTCAATGCCGGCCTGAAGTCCGAAGGGCAGATTCCCGCGGCGCAGTTCCGCGACGATAACGGCGAGCTCACCATCGCCGTTGGCGACGAAGTCAGTGTCGCCCTGGAAGCCGTCGAAGACGGTTTCGGCGAGACCCGCCTGTCTCGCGAGAAGGCCAAGCGCGCCGAGGCGTGGAAGATCCTGGAAGCGGCCTTCGAGAAAGAAGAAATCGTCAAGGGCGTGATCAACGGCAAGGTCAAGGGCGGCTTCACCGTCGACATCGACTCCATCCGTGCCTTCCTCCCGGGTTCCCTGGTCGACGTGCGTCCGGTGCGCGACACCACGCACCTCGAGCACAAGGAACTCGACTTCAAGGTCATCAAGCTCGACCCGAAGCGCAACAACGTGGTCGTTTCCCGCCGCGCCGTGCTCGAAGCCGAGAACAGCGCCGAGCGTGAAGCCCTGCTCGCCACCCTGCAGGAAGGCCAGCAGATCATCGGTATCGTCAAGAACCTGACCGATTACGGCGCCTTCGTCGACCTGGGCGGCGTCGATGGCCTGCTGCACATCACCGACATGGCTTGGAAGCGCATCAAGCATCCGAGCGAAATCGTTGCCGTAGGCGACGAGATCAACGTCAAGGTGCTCAAGTTCGACCGCGAGCGCAACCGCGTCTCCCTGGGCCTGAAGCAGCTGGGCGAAGATCCGTGGGTCAGCATCACCGAGCGTTACCCCGAGGGTACCGTGGTGCAGGCGCGTGTCACCAACCTCACCGACTACGGCTGCTTCGCCGAGCTGGAAGAGGGTGTCGAAGGCCTGGTTCACGTCTCCGAGATGGATTGGACCAACAAGAACATCCACCCGTCCAAGGTCGTCAACATCGGCGACGACGTGGATGTCATGATCCTCGACATCGACGAGGAGCGTCGTCGTATCTCCCTGGGTATCAAGCAGTGCACCGCGAACCCGTGGGAAACCTTCAATGCCCAGTACAACAAGGGCGACCGCGTGTCCGGTACCATCAAGTCGATCACTGACTTCGGTATCTTCATCGGTCTGGAAGGCGGTATCGACGGCCTGGTTCACCTCTCCGACCTCTCCTGGTCCGAGACTGGCGAAGAAGCCGTGCGCCGTTTCAAGAAGGGCGACGAAGCCGAAGCCGTCATTCTCTCCATCGACCCGGAGCGCGAGCGCATTTCGCTGGGTATCAAGCAGCTCGACTCCGACCCGGTGGCCGAGTACCTGGCCGTCAACGACAAGGGCTCCATCGTCTCCGGCCGTGTGGTCGAAGTCGATGCCAAGGAAGCTCACGTCGAGCTGGCGACTGACGTCGTTGCCGTGCTCAAGGCTTCCGAGATCAGCGCCGACCGTGTCGAAGACGCGCGCAACGTGCTGAGCGAAGGCGACACCGTCGAAGCCCGCATCGTCAGCGTCGATCGCAAGAACCGCGCGATCAACCTGTCGATCAAGGCCAAGGACCAGGACGACACCCGTCAGAACCTGAAGAAGCTGCGCGAGCAGGAAGTCGAGACCGGTGGCCCGACCACCATCGGCGACCTGATCAAGCAGCAGATGGGTCAGGACTGATCGTCCCTCGGGCTCCGCTCGCGGAGCCCGAACCAGGCTTTACAGCCAAGAAAAACGCCACCCTAGGGTGGCGTTTTTGCGTCTGGCTATCGCTTATGCCGAATAGAAGTCCATGAACTTCACCGGTTTCTCTTCTTCTATTACCTCTGCCCAGAGATCGTATTCATCGGCGTTGGTTACTCGGGCACGGACGACATCTCCCGGGCGCAGGGTGCGCTTGGACTCCAGGAACACCATGCCATCGATCTCGGGGGCGTCGGCTTCACTGCGGCCGATGGCGCCTTCCTCGTCGACCTCGTCCACCAGCACCTCGATTTCGCGGCCGATCTTTTGCTCGAGGCGGGCGGCGGAGATCTGCTGCTGGTGTGCCATGAAGCGCTCCCAGCGCTCCTGCTTGACCTCATCGGGCACCGGTTCCAGGCCCAGCTCGTTGGCCGGCGCGCCCTCCACCGGGGAGTACTGGAAGCAGCCCACGCGGTCGAGCTGGGCTTCGCTCAGCCAGTCGAGCAGGTACTGGAAGTCCTCCTCGGTTTCACCGGGGAAGCCGACGATGAAGGTGGAGCGGATGGTCAGCTCGGGGCACAGCTCGCGCCAGCGCTTGATGCGCGCCAGGGTTTTGTCCTCGAAGGCGGGGCGCTTCATCGCCTTCAGCACCTTGGGGCTGGCGTGCTGGAAGGGGATGTCCAGGTAGGGCAGGATCTTGCCCTCGGCCATCAGTGGAATCAGCTCGTCTACGTGAGGATAGGGGTAGACGTAGTGCAGCCGCACGCGAATGCCCAGCTCCGAGAGCGCCTCGCACAGCTCGGTGAGCCGCGTCTTGACCTCGCGGCCGCGCCATTCGCTCGGCGCATAGCGCAGGTCCACGCCGTAGGCGCTGGTATCCTGGGAGATCACCAGCAGCTCCTTCACGCCGGCCTTGGCCAGCCCCTCGGCCTCCTTCAGTACATCGCCTACCGGGCGGCTCACCAGCTTGCCGCGCATGGAGGGAATGATGCAGAAGCTGCAGCTGTGGTTGCAGCCCTCGGAAATCTTCAGGTAAGCATAGTGGCGTGGGGTGAGCTTCACGCCCTGGGCCGGCACCAGGTCGAGGTGCGGGTCGTGCCGGTGGTTGCGCGGCGCCGCCTCGTGCACGGCGCCGACCACCCGCTCATACTGCTGCGGGCCGGTCACTGCCAGCACGCTGGGGTGAACTTGGCGAATAGCGCTCTCGTCCACGCCCATGCAGCCGGTAACGATCACCTTGCCGTTCTCGGCGATGGCCTCGCCGATGGCGTCCAGCGACTCGGCCTTGGCACTATCGATGAAGCCGCAGGTGTTGACCACCACCACGTCGGCGTCGTCATAGCTGGGCACGATCTCGTAGCCCTCGGTGCGCAACTGGGTCAGGATACGCTCGGAATCCACCAGCGCCTTGGGGCAGCCTAGTGAGACGAAACCGACCTTGGGTGTGGGCATGTACTACCTCAGAGGAAAAATGGGTGCTTCATCTCGCTCGGCGATTTGTTGGGTTACCTTGAACAAATGCTTGCGTAAGCGAAGATTAGCTATTCGCGTTAGCTATCGGTCAGCAGGACGAGTAACCTGCGGAATGAAAGTGGAGCATTTTAGCGTCGTACAGCAGCATAGGGAACCGCATGGCCACGATCGAACACAGCGCAATTCTCAAGGCCCCGCCGGAGCGGGTATTTGCCCTGCTGGAACGGGTCGAGGACTTCGTCGATTACTCCGACCTGATCAAGGCGATCGAGCCGCTCGGCGGCGAACGCTATCGCTGGCACGTGCATGCCGTGGGCATGGACTGGACCTTCGACGTGGCCATCACCGAGAACCGGCCGCCCGAAGTGCTGGCCTGGGAATCGGTGGATGGCGTTCACAACCAGGGCTGTTATCGGCTCAGCCCGGTGGAGGCGGGTACCGAAGTGTCCTTCACGCTGACTTATACCATACGCAACCGCCTGGTCGAGAAGGCCGTTACCAAGGCTGCCAAGCCGCTGGTGAACAAGGTCAGCCGACAGATACTGGAACGGGTCGAGGCCAGGCTGGATTAAAGTTAGGCGCCTATCTTTTTCTTTTCCTCGGCGAGGACTAAACTCGATTCAACGAGGCAAAGCCGGCCTCAGGTCTTTCCGCTAGTGTCGAGGAATGCATCGTGAGCGTGATCAAGGGGCTGATGTGGTGCATGGCGGTGCTGTTCGCTCAACTCGGGCTGCTGCGTTATATCGATCTGCGCGTTGCCACGATGGAACGGCTGAAGGAGCCGCCGCTGGAGCCTGTCGAGGGCTCGGTACCGGGTGAGTCGGCGGCCTTCGAAAAGCAGGGCGAACTCGACGCCTGACCTCCACTGCATGGATCGTCTTACCGGGCGGGAAGTGACCTCTCACGGCGGGCATGTCACCATTGCCGAAATCCGAATGGAAACCTGCCGATGCCGAATGACTCGTCACTTCGCCGCCGCTGGCGCTGGGTTGCCTTGGGCGCCAGCGTGACCATGGCCGCCTATGTGTGGTTCTGGCACTCACCGGATCTCTCGGCCATGCGACACTGGGTCGAGGAAACCTCCCATCACCCGCTGGTCGTCATCGGCGTCATGCTGACCATGGCCATTACCCTGGCCATAGGTCTGCCCGGCAGCATCGGGCTATGGCTGATCGCTCCCTTCTATCCGCCGCATATCGCCACGCCGATGCTGATTCTCGGTAGTGTCAGCGGTGCCTTGGGCGCTTATCACCTGGCGGCCCGCGTCGGCAATCGCTGGAACCCCAAGGGCCTGACCCGCAAGATCATGCGGATGCTCACGGTGCGCAGCGACCTGCTGACCCAGTGTGCGCTGCGTGTCCTGCCGGGCTTTCCGCACTCGGTGATCAATTACGCCGCCGGCCTTTGCCGACTTCCCCTCGGCACCTTCGTGCTTGCCGCGGCCCTGGGCCTGGGCATCAAGTGGGCCATCTACGCCAGCGCCATCCATAGCGGGCTGCAGGCGGTCAGTCGCGAAGACGACGCCTTCACCTTCGACATCCTGCTGCCATTGTTCGCCCTGGCGTTGTTGCTGCTGATCGGTGCCTGGATACGGCGGCGGGTGGAAGAGGGCAAAGAGCTGTAGTCAGGGTACGATCAGAACCGGCAGCGGCACCCTGGCAATCACTTCCTCATCCTCTCGCAACAGGGTTTCCAGCTCGTCTCGATGCAGCAGCAGCCCGCCGGCATTGGCATGGGCCAGCGCTTTTTCCAGCTCTCCGGCGTGAGCGGTGGGCAGGGGGGCAGCGCCATCGAACAGCGATGCCAGCCACCCCGGTATAGAAGGGATGGCGTCTGCCTGGGCCTGCGTGCCACCCCCCGTTGCCAGCCAGCGCAACGGGCCACGCCGGAAGGGGTGTGACTCATCCCACAGCAGCACCGTGCAGGGGGCTTCGAGAATCAGCCGGCGGCTGGTGGAGCCCAGGCGGCTGCCCCAGCGCTCGCTGGTGCCGGCCTTGCCAAGCACCAGCACGTCGCCCGGCCCGGCCTTGGTCAGGGCCTCGGCGGCTATCTGCCCACGGCTGACCTCGAGCCGATGGCGCAGGTTGCGCCCGGCCACCGCCGTGGCCAGCGCCTGCCGCACGCGCTGCAGCTGATGGGCGATACTGGCTTCCAGTGAATCGGTCGTGAGCGGGCGTGTCAGCCCCGACTGAGCGCCGATCTCGCAGGAAAAGGGGAAGGCGGCGCAGCTCAGCAGGTCCAGGTCCTCGACGTAGAGCGCGACCAGCTCGGCGTGGCGCTGGCTGGCCAGGTCCACCGCCGCGGCAAGGGCCGCGAGGCTGTGGCGCGAGGCATCGAGCAGGGCCAGCACTCGCACCACTTCCAGCATTGGCGTCTGAGGGTTGCCGCCGTGCGGAGCATCGTCATTCGTCATCGCGTTGTGCCTCGCCCTCGCTCTCCTTGCTGTCTTGCTCGTCGTTCGCCTTTTCGCTCTCTTTGCCCTTGCTCTTCTTCACCGCCTGGTGAAAGGCCGTGAGCCGTTCGACGACCTGGGCGTTCAGGCTTCCGGCAGGGTACTCGCCGTCGCCATCGCGCTCGCCGGGCGTCATCCCGGTGAGCAGCGCCAGCGCCTGGTCCAGGTGCTCGATGGCATAGACCTTGAACTCGCCGGCGGCGATGGCATCGCGCACCTCGCGCTTGAGCATCAGATGCTCCACGTTGGTGGCGGGCAGCAGCACGCCGTGCCCCTTTACGCCGCCGCGCGCCTGGCAGATATCGAAGAAGCCCTCGATCTTCTCGTTGACGCCGCCCACGGCCTGAACGCGCCCATGTTGATCGATGGAGCCGGTCACCGCCAGGCGCTGGTCGATGCCTGCCCGGGCGATGGCCGAAATCAACACGCAGGCTTCGGCCACCGAGGCGCTATCGCCTTCGATGCCGCCGTAGGACTGCTCGAAGGCCAGGCTGGCGGAAAGCGACAGCGGCGTATCCGGGGCATAGCGGCTGGCCAGGCAGCGCGACAGGATCATCACCGCCTTGGAGTGGATGCGCCCGCCCAGGCGTGCTTCGCGCTCGATATCCACCACATGGCCCGGCCCGGGCCGGGCGGTAGCCGTGATGCGGGTCGGCTGACCGAAGGCGTAGTCGCCCAGGCTCATCACCGAAAGGCCATTCACCTGGCCGACCTGGAAACCCTCGAGCTGGATCGCCACGGTGCCGCGGACAATCGCCTCGTGGCTGCGCTCGTGAATGCGGCTGGCGCGCCACAGTTGCTGGGCCACGGCCTTCTCGACATGGCGGCGCGATACCACCTTGGCGGCGTCGCGATCGGCCCAGTGGTCGGCCTCCTCCAGCAGGTCGCTCAAGGCCCGGTGGCGGGCGGTGAGCTTGCCCTGGTCGTCGGCCAGGCGGCTGGCCCGCTCGATCACTGCCGCCACGCCGCTACGGTCCAGCGGTCGCAGCGCCGAATCCCGCGCCAGGGTAGCCACCATGCGTGCATAAAGCGGCTGGTTGCCGTGATTGCGCTCGAGTTCGTCCTCCAGGTCGGCCTGCACCTTGAACAGCTCCAGGAAGTCGGGATCCTGTTCGCACAGCAGGTAATAGAACAGGCGCTCGCCGAGCAGTACCACCTTGAGGTCCAGCGGCACCGGTTCGGGCTCGAGCGTCGTGGTGCTCATCAGGCCATAGGCCTGCTCCAACGATTCGGTGCGAATCTCGCCGGCACGCAGCACCCGCTTGAGCGTTTCCCAGGCACCGGCGTGCATCAGCATGGCGCGCACGTCGACCACAAGGTAACCGCCATTGGCCCGATGCAGGCCACCGGCACGAATCAGCGAGAAATCGGTCAGCAGGGTGCCGTTGTGAACGTGATGCTCGATACGCCCTACCAGGTGTTGATGGGTCGGCAGGTCGAGATAGACCACCGGGGCACCTTCGCAGCCGGTATTGTCGACGAGCAGGTTGATCTGGAAGCGATTGAAGATCGCATCGGGTGGCAACTCGGGTTCATCGGCGATGAACGAGTCGACGTGTAGCAGCATGGCCTCGCGCAGCGCATTGAGGTGGTTCAGTACGCCGTCGTGGTCGGTGTAGCGCTCTTCCAGTTCGGCCAGCGGCGCGTCGATGGCCGTTTGCAGCATCTCCCCGTTGAGCGCGGCGGTCTGCTCGCGCAATTGCTTGGCCAGGCGTGGCATGTGGCGAATGGCTTTGGCGAGTTTCTTCTGCAGCACCTGCACCGTGCCCTCGATGCGCTCACGCTCGTCCCGCTCGAGCTTTTCGAACTCCTCGGGCGACATCATCTTGTCGTCACCGCCGGCCGGGGCGAAGGTGAAACCGTTGGGCGTCGAGAGCAGCAGGATGTCATGTTCGCGGGCCTCGCGGCGTACCGCCTCGATGGCATCGCGCTGGCGTTCGCCCATGGCCTGTTTCAGCTCATGCAGGCGGTTCTGGTACTCATCGCCCTCGAACACGGCGGGGATGGCCGAACGCAACTCCTCCGCCAACTGCTCGAGGTCGGCCCGCAGTACCCGGCCCATGCCGGTGGGCAGCAGCAGGTGCAGCG
Organism: Billgrantia sp. Q4P2; assembly: GCF_052806135.1. Taxonomy (NCBI): domain Bacteria; kingdom Pseudomonadati; phylum Pseudomonadota; class Gammaproteobacteria; order Oceanospirillales; family Halomonadaceae; genus Billgrantia; species Billgrantia sp. Q4P2. The sequence continues at coordinate 24,487 of NZ_JBRBAI010000018.1, read as the reverse complement.
GCTGTGTGTGGTCCTCGAAGTTGTAGCGGTAGGCAATGTCCGGGGGGGTAGGTTCGTCGCGCGAGCGTTCGGCAAGAAAACGCCCCACCAACTGGTGCTTGCCATGGCCGGGGTGGCCCAGCACATAGAGGTTGAAACCCTCGCTGCGCATGGAGGTGCCGAAATCCAACGCATCGCGGGCGCGGGCATGGCCACTCAGCATATCCAACGACTCGAGTTCACTGGTAATCTCGAAATCGAAGGCGTCCTCGGGGCAGGCGCGATAGACCTGTGTGGCGTTCAAGGGCTCCAGGGGGTTCACCAACCGTTCTCCTTATCCTCTAATACAGTCCAGTATGGAGGAGAGGCGACAAGCCTGCATGATGCAGATCAATATGACGGGCGGGCTCGCACGGCTGCCGACAAGGAGACCACCATTATGACTTTCACCTTTTGGTTCGAATTCGCCAGCACCTACTCCTACCCGGCCGCGATGCGGCTCGAACACCTGGCTGCCGAGCGGGATATCGAGGTGCGCTGGCAGCCCTTCCTGCTGGGGCCGATCTTCCAGGCCCAGGGCTGGAACGACACGCCCTTCAAGCTGTACCCAGCCAAGGGCAGCTACATGTGGCGCGACATCGAGCGCCTGTGCGATCGCGACGGCATCCGTTTTCACCGCCCCTCGCAGTTTCCCCGCAGCGGCCTGCTGGCGGCGCGCATTGCCAACTGGCATGCCGAGGAGGAGTGGGTGCCGGCGTTCGTGCGCAGCGTCTACCGTGCCAACTTCGAACACGACGAGGACATTGCCGACCCTCGGGTCATTGCCAACTGCCTGGCGGAACTCAAGCTCGACGCCGAGGTGCTGCTGGCAGAGGGCAAGCGGCCCGAAGCCAAGGAGGCGCTGCGGGAAGCCACGGAGCGGGCCCAGGCACTAGGTATCTTCGGAGCGCCGTTCTTCATGGCCGGCGACGAGCCGTTCTGGGGCTACGACCGGATGGAACAGGCACTCGACTGGTACGAAGCGCGGATGGAAGAGGAGTGAGCGGGCGCAGCCTCACGTCAGCGGTAGCGGTAGATGCGCAGGCTGGGCAGGTAGGGCGTATCTTCGAGCTTCTCGTCGCTGCGGCGGGCACGGGTGCGGCTCTGCGGTGGCGCGGCCGGGGGCAGGTTGTGGTCGGGCAGGCAGCCGCGCGGCGCGGGCAGGAACAGTGGCAGCGCCACGTTCATGGCGCGGCGGGTGCGGCCATCCTCCAGCGGCTCGCAGTAGAACAGGTTGGCGCGCATCAGGGGCGCCTGGCTTTGTACCTGGGCCAGCGGTTCGCTCGAGGGAAGGGCGGCCAGCTTGCGTAGCTGGATGCGCACGTGGGGTGCGTCGCTGTCCAGCGCCAGCAGCTTCTTTTCCACCTCGCGTACCGTCAGCCGCTTGATCGAGCGGCCGCTCGAGTACCAGGCCAGGCGCACCCGGGCCACGGCTGCCTCGGCCACGGGAATGGCCCGCCAGCACTGCTTGAGGTGCAAGCGTGCCAAGCCGCTACCGCGCAGGTGGTCGTGCAGCTGTGGGTGACGAAACGGCAGCACCGCCTTGGCTTCGGCCAGCAGCGGTGGATCCTCGGCCTTGATGCGAGCCAGCTGCTCGGCGAATTCGGCCTTGGCCGCATTCACCTCCACCACCCTGGCCATCAACATCTCATCGGCGGCCACCAGGCCGACGTGACTGCGAGTGGCGCGGCCGTCCTGGCCGTCGGTGTACCAGAAGTCGAGCAATGCACGGCGCAGCCACTCGGTGCTGGCCTCGGCCTGGAAGGCCCAGGCCTCGGCGGGGGAAGCGGCATAGGCCTCCAGCAGCGCCTCGGTGCGCTCGATCAGCATATCGAAGGCGACCTCCAGTTCGGCCAGTAGCCGATAGGTCGGCGCCGGGGCCAGGGTCACCGCTCGTCGCCTCGGTCGGCGCGGGCCAGCCACTCGTCGATGTTGCTCTCGTCGAGTGCCGGCTCGCCGGCAATGCGGTGCGACTCATCGGCCCAGGCACCCAGGTCGATCAGTTTGCAGCGCTCGCTGCAGAAGGGGCGGTAGGGGTTCTTCTCGCTCCACACCACCTTCTTCTGGCATTGCGGGCAGGCGACGGTCAGGGGGCGTTGGTTGTGTTGGCTCATGAAACCTGGATGTGTGATGGTTTAGTAAAGTCTAGCTATTAATGCGGGCAGAAGACCAGATCCATGGCTTCATCAATGGCGACGATCGGCTTTGCGATAGACACCATTGCGTTCGCGCTTCCCCACGGCAATGACCAGCACGACAAGCTCCTGGTCGCGAACCTCGTAAACAAGGCGAAAACCAGCGCTGCGAAGCTTGATCTTGTAGCGACACTTGCTTCCGGAAAGTTGAGCCGCTGGCCGGATAGGGGTGTCGAGAATGGCAGCCAACTTCTTCTTGAATTGTGAGCGTACGCTATCATCGAGCTTACGCCACTCCTTCAATGCTTCCTCTCGGAAGCGAAGCTCATAGCTCATCCAGAGTCACCGTGATCTCCGCTTGCGAGCTGCGCTCATCGGCGATCCGGTTCAACTCGGCATCTTCCAGTTTTTCCAGCAATTCTTCATAAGCAGCTGCCGGTACGCAATAAAAAGCAGGCTCATTCCGATTCAGTACGGCAACAGGGAAGCCCCCGCCCGCAGCTACGGTCGCCATGGGGTTCTTCTTTAGCTCAGAAATACTGGCTGTGGTATTGGCAAGGATAGTGTGGGGCATGGGAGCCTCCAGTTCCTGATCTTCGAGACCAGATTATAGGTCTTTTAATAGATCTTTCAAGAGGTCTCCCGGTAGCGTCGATCCAGTTCGGCGACCTGGGCGGCGAGATCCTGCTCGCTGCCGCTGTTGTCGATCACGTCGTCGGCGCGGGCCAGGCGTTCGCTGCGCGGCATCTGGGCGGCCACGATGGCGCGGGCCTGGGCTTCATCGACATCGTCGCGGGCGGCGGTGCGGGCGAACTGCAGGCTCTCCGGCACGTCGATCACCAGGCAGCGGTCCACCATCTCGTTCTGGCCGGATTCGAACAGCAGCGGCGAGACCAGTAGTACATAGGGCGCGCCTTCGGCCTGTAGCCGCTCCAGGTGTGCCACGATGCGCTGGCGGATGCGCGGATGGGTGACCGATTCGAGCCACAGTCGCTCGCTCGGTTCGGCAAACACGATATCGCGCAGCGCGCGGCGGTTCAGGCTGCCATCGGCCTGTAGTACCTGCCCGCCGAAGCGCTCGGCGATCTCGGCCAGCGCCGGCTCACCCGGTTCGACCACTTCGCGAGCCACGTCATCGGCATCCACCCACGGCACGCCCAGCGCCGCGAAGGCCCGTGCCACGGTGCTCTTGCCGGAAGCGATACCGCCCGTTACGCCAACGATCAAAGCAGCTTCTCCCTCACCAACCCTCACTCAGAGTGTCATGCCGACATAGACGGCCATCAACGGCTCACCCACCAATAGCGCGATCCAGCCGGCGCTGGCCAGGTAGGGCCCGAAGGGCATCGGGGCGCCACGCAGGCGGGGCAGGGCGAGCTGGATGGCGATGCCCACGATGGCCCCTACGCCGGCGGAAAGGATCAGCACCATCGGCAGGTACTGCCAGCCCAGCCAGGCGCCCAGTGCCGCCAGCAGCTTGAAGTCGCCGTAGCCCATGCCTTCCTTGCCGGTTATCAGCTTGAACAGCCAGTAGACGCTCCACAGGGCAAGGTAGCCCACCATGGCGCCGATCACCGCGCTGGGCAGCATCAGCGGCTGGAACAGAAGCTGGTAGAGCAGGCCCGCCCACAGCAGCGGCAGGGTAACGACATCCGGCAGCAACTGGGTGCGCAGGTCGATCACGGCGAGAGCCAGCAGTGCCAGGCAAGCGGCGAAGACGAACAGGCCCTGCCAAGTGGCCCCGTAAAGTGCCAGCACGGCCAGCGCCAGGCCGGCGCCGGCCAGCTCCACAAGCGGATACTGAGGGCTGATACGTGTCTGACAGGAAGCGCAGCGGCCGCGGCGCTTGAACCAGCCGACGACCGGCAGGTTATCGTGCCAGGCAATGGGCGCTTCACAGCGGGGGCAGATCGAGCGCGGCACCAGCAGGTTGAAGCGGGGCGATTCCTCCTCGGGCAGCTCCAGCGCCTCGCGGGCCTCGGCCCGCCAGCCAAGCATCAGCATGACCGGCAAGCGCACGATCACCACGTTGAGGAAGCTACCCAGGCAAAGGCCCAGTACGGCCACGAGCGGCCAGAGGATAGAGGGGGAAAGGTCAAGCAAAAGGCAGTCCTTATTTTCTCAAGGTTCGAGTGCCTGGATCGCCTGCCTTGCAAAGGCAACTAAGGGGCGGTAATAACCAGCTTCGATGACTTCGGCCACGATTTGGTCATCAACCTCCAAATAGTCATGCACTAGCGCATTACGCAGGCCAACGACTTTACGCCATGGGACCTCATGACCGATCAAGCCTTGTTCAATAAGCGCTTCAAAGGCGCTAAGAGCATTCTGGCTCACCATGCCGGTCTCTCGCTTGGCCCAGTGCTTGGCAACGCCAATGCATCCTTCAATCAAGATCTGCAGCGTGCGCTCCGCAGCATGTCTTTCCAGGCGCGACCAAGGACGATCCTTGGCGATGCGGTCAAGTGTGGCGATATCCGTCTCGCATTCCGCGATATGCTGCCGAAGCGAGATCAAATAGGCGATGCCAGGGCTTGAGTCAGCCATAACGCCTCGCTTGGTGGTAGTAATCCTGTTCCCAGCGGGACATGATGCGCGCTTCCTGGGTCATCCGTAGCTGCGGGTGTTTATCGACGAGTAGCCGCCCCTGTTCGAGAATGCTCCAGCCCAGTGGAATGGAGCAGATGCCAAGATCCACTACGCTGAGCTGGCTCTCAGAGAGACCAAACTCACGTTGCCAATCGAGCGCAAGGAGTTCTGGCCGAAGCCTGCGTTCCAAGGGCGACTTCAGCCAATCGGTAAAGGCGACAGCGAGGTCGTAGTCGCTTTGCTCTCCATGGTCGCCACGAGCGCGGGAACCGTACAGCCAAAGAGCGGCCAGGTCATCCCGCTTCCGGGCAAGTGAGATCAATCGCTCTAGTACGTCAGGCGCCATGCTCTTGTCCCGTGCTTTGTACATCAGAATGATCGTAGCGCGCACAGCAATAACAATACAGCGCCTTCCTCACAGCACAGTGCCCAGCTCGAAGATCGGCAGGTACATCGAAACCACCAGGCCGCCGACCAGTACGCCGAGTACCACGATGATCAGGGGTTCCAGCAGCGAGGTCAACGCGTCGACCTTGTTGTCGACCTCCTCCTCGTAGTAATCGGCCACGCGGTTGAGCATGGCATCCAGCGCGCCGGATTCCTCGCCGATGCTCACCATCTGCACTGCCAGCGCCGGGAAGCGTTCGGTCAGGCGCATGGCGAAGTGGAGCTGCTGGCCGGTGGAGACGTCTTCGCGGATCTGCCGCGTGGCACGTTCGTACACCAGGTTGCCGGTGGCCCCGGCGGCGATGTCCAGCGCCTCCACCATGGGCACGCCGGCCCCGTAGGTGGTGGCCAGGGTGCGGGAATAGCGCGCCACGGCCGACTTGTCGAAGATATCGCCTAGCACCGGCACCCGGAGCAGGAACGCATGCACGCGATAAGCGAAAGCCGGCGAGCGCTTGATGCCCTGGCGCATCAGGTAGACGAAGGCGATCATCCCGCCCAGGCCCCACAGCCAGTACTGCTGGGCGAATTCGGAAAGCGCGATGGTCATGCGGGTCATGGCCGGCAGCTCGGCGCCAAAGCCATGGAACAGGCTCTCGAACTGGGGCACCACCTTGATCAGCAGCAGCGCCGTGACCCCGATACCCACCAGGATCACCGCAATGGGGTACCACAGCGCCTTCTTCACCCGGCCCTTGAGCGACTCCACCTTCTCCTTGTAGGTGGCGATACGGTCGAGCATGCGATCCAGCGAGCCGGAACTCTCGCCGGCCTCCACCAGGTTGCAGAACAGGCTGTCGAAGTGCTCGGGGTGATTGCGCAGCGCCTGGGAAAAATTCGAGCCGGCCGCCACCTCGTTCATCATCTGCTGCACCACGGCGCTCATGGCCGGCTTGCGAATGCTCTCGGCCACCACCTGGAAGGCCTGCAGCACCGGCACCCCGGCACGAATCATGGTGGCCATCTGGCGGGCGAACAGCATCACGTCCCTGGGCTTGATCGTGCCCATCCCTCCGGTGAGCCCGCCCTTGCGGCGCACGCTCTTGACGATGATGTTCTGATTGGCCAGCTCGCGTTCCACCTCGAACTTCTCGGCGGCCACGACCTCCCCGCTGACCAGGCGCCCACCGGGACCCTTGCCCGTCCAGCGCCAGCGGTGGAGTTTCAGCTTCCTTGGCGCTCTAGCCGTTCTGGTTGCCATAGATTCCCTGCTGCAGTTTCGATAGTCGGTTTTTCTTTCCTAATTATTATCGACCCAAGTGTGCCTGACATAAGTGTTCTTCATGGAGTTACGCAGCAATAAATTGTTGCGATTTGTTAGTCTTTCGTGACTCGATTGACCTCGGTCAGGCTCGTTATACCCTGCATCACCTTCAGCAGACCACTGCGGCGCAGGTCCGGGTGGCCCTCTTCCCGCGCCAGCTTGTCGAAGTCCATCGAATTGCCGTTGCGCATGATCAGTTGGCTCATGGCATTGCTGATCGGCACCACCTCGTAGATACCCACGCGCCCCTTGTAGCCGTGGGTACAGTGTTTGCAGCCTACTGCTTCATACACGGTGGCGCCATCCACTTCCTCTTTCGTGAAGCCCTCCTGCAGCAGCACCTCGTGGGGAAGCGCCGCCTCCTGGCGGCAATGCTTGCACAGCCGCCGCGCCAGGCGCTGGGCGATGATCAGGCTCACGGAGCTGGCGATGTTGAACGGCGGCACCCCCATGTTGGCCAGGCGGGTGAGGGTTTCCGCGGCGGAGTTGGTGTGTACCGTGGAAAGCACTAGGTGGCCGGTCTGCGACGCCTTCACCGCAATCTCGGCGGTTTCCAGGTCGCGGATCTCACCCACCATCACCACGTCAGGGTCCTGGCGCAGGAAGGCGCGCAGGGCGCTGGCGAAATCCAGGCCGATCTTGGGCAGCACGTTGACCTGGTTGACCCCCGGCACCTTGATCTCCACCGGGTCCTCCGCGGTACAGATGTTGCGCTGCACTTCGTTGAGCATGTTCAACCCCGTGTAGAGCGTCACCGTCTTGCCGCTGCCGGTAGGGCCGGTGACCAGGATCATGCCCTGGGGGTGGTCCAGCACGCCTTCGTACAGTGCGCGCTGCTCCGGTGTGAAGCCCAGCGCATCGATACCGATCTGCGCCGAGGCGGGGTCGAGAATACGCAACACGATCTTCTCGCCGTATACGGTAGGCAGCGAGTTCACGCGGAAATCGATCGAGCGGGACTTCGATACCTTGAGCTTGATCGCGCCATCCTGCGGCAGGCGGCGCTCGGAGATATCCAGCCGTGCCATGACCTTCAGGCGCGCGGCGATGCGCGAACGCATGGCAAAGGGCGGGCGCGCCGACTCCATCAGCATGCCGTCCACGCGCATGCGCACCCGGTAGCTGGTCTCGTAGGGCTCGAAGTGAATGTCCGAAGCGCCGCGGCGAATGGCATCCAGCAGCACCTTGTTGACGAACTTGACGATCGGTGCATCGTCGGCACCGCTGGCGGCGGCATCGCTGGCGCGTTCGTCGCTGATGTCGACGCCTTCATCGAATTCCAGTTGGCTAACCGCATCGTCCACACCCGCCAGCTCGTCCATCATGCTGGACTCGTGCTGGGCCAGGTAGGCCTCGAGCACCGGCATCAGCTGGTCCACCGGGCACAGCACGGCTTCGATGCCAAGGCCGGTGGCGAACTGCAGCTCGTCGAGCAGGGCCAGGGTGGAAGGGTAGGGCACCGCCACGGTTAGCCGGTGGCTACGGCGGCTGAGTGGCACCACGCACAGCTTGCGCAGCAGCTTCTCAGGGTAATCGTTGGCCGGGGGCAGGCTCGACAGGCGTAGCGCATCGAGGTCGACCAGCGGCAGGCCATACTCCCAGGCCGCACACAGCGTACCCTGGCGGGCCGTGACCAGGCCGGCATCGATGACGTGCTGCAGCAGGCCGATCTCCGCCTCTCGCGCCTCGTGCTCCGCCCGTTCGGCCGCTGCACGGGTAAGCATCCCATATTCCACCAGTCTGCGAGCGAAGCCGCGCAGCCCCCCGACATCGACCGCGCGCTGCTGGGCGGTATCTTCACTGGCTGGTTCTGCCGTTCGATAGTCGTTCATGGCGCCTCAGGCATAGGCCCGCAAGGGCGGTGAGAGATAGGGTTACCGGCATTCTAGCCCGTTGGCGTGGCCCATCACAGCAAGCTGACAAACGTCCCACCAACTGGTATTAACACTATAATGACTTATGATGGAGCTGGCCTCATGCCTACGTAGGTAGCGCTTGCGGGTTTGAGGCTGAGTCATCTAATGTAAGAACAAGGCTCACGTAGCCGTGAAGAAGGGCGCGAACTCAGGCATTTACGGCATAAGCTTGAGAAAGCCCGGCAAGGGAACGAGCGAGGCCCGCTGGGCCGAGCCACGATGTAAGCGGCTACTGCGCCGCAGGTGCAAACCGCCCAGGGCCGCCGAAAGCGGCCAACGGGCACCACTAGAGCAGGGGACGACTGCGATGAGTGTAAAAGAATTGATGCAAAAGCGAGCAGCCGCCAAGCGAGGCCAGGGCGGTTTCACCTTGATCGAACTGCTGATCGTCGTGGCGATCATCGGGATTCTGGCGGCGATAGCGATTCCGCAGTATCAGAATTATACGATCCGATCTGCCGAGAATGCCTGCTTAGCTGATACCCGGGCGTATGCAACAGCCGTCGGTATTGCTGCCAACCAGGGGGCAACAACAGCACCAGATTTATCAACTGTAATTTCAGGGGATTCGGCCTGCCAGAGCATTGTAGCTTCTGGGACTGTTGTTACCGGAACACCTAACTCTCCTGGTGTTGACGCTCAGGTAGTCGATCTCGGTTTCGGTTCTTTCTGATTATTCTGTCATTTCATGAGTGGCCGGTTTAAAGCCGGCCTTTTTTATGCTGCAAGTAGATTTTTTTCGCCTTATTCTAATTTTTTATTTTTTACTTTCCTTTGGTTTTCTTGGGTGGTTCTGGCGTGCCCAATTCATTGGTAAGCTGATTTTTAGTTGCAGTAATGAGCGAATGCTCTGCTGCACTATTCTTGTTATGGCGCTGCTGGCTGTTCTTCTTGGTCCTGCGCCGTTTGTCGCATTTCTAGAGTTGTCTTATGTTGTAGGCCTTTTAGTGTCTGCCTGGCTGGTTTGTGTTGCTTCAAGGAATATAAGGTCTTTGGTTGTGTGGAGAGTGATTGGCGGATTGTTATTGGTATTTGTTCTGGTGCATTCTGTGTATGCTATAGATACTATATCGTTACGCCACTCCTTCATGACTCGGCATGACGCGACTCCCGGTTTTGCACATGATAGGCTCTTCTCGGATATGGCGGCCGGGGTTGTCCCGCTGGCGGTGCTGTATTCGGTTTCAAGGAAGAAATTGTCTGTATTCGCTATATCTTTGAGTGTGCCACCACTGGCAGTTTGGTGGTACCTCCTTTTTATTAGCGAGGGCCGTGCTGGAATACTTTCTCTGATTCTTGCTGTGTTAGTGGTGGCGGCCTTATATCGCAAGGCGGTGCTGGCTCCGATCTTTGTGCTCTTGCTGTCAGCAGTTATTGGTCTAATGGGTTGGCTTGTTTTTAACCCGATGGTTAAAAAAAGCACAGGGGAAGTGTTTCAGCGGGACATCAAGAATAGCTCGGGTCGCTGGGAATTATGGCGAGATGCGATTTTTTATGCTTATGATAATTTTCCACTTGGCATTGGTCCAATGCAGTATGCGGGTGATGGTGTAATGCGTGGTGGTAGTGCGCATAACCTGATCTTGAATACAGCCGCAGAATGGGGGGCTGTCCTTGCAGTGATCTTGGCTGTTGTTCTGGTCAAGGGTGGGTTGGTGATCTTGCGTCGTGCAGTAGAGGTGCCAGATGCAGAGAAACCGCTTTATGCTTGCTTGATCATGTCATTCGTGGCTGTGATGGTTAATCTGCAATTTTCGGGTGCGCATATTGCACCTTCCAGTGCCGTGATCATTATTGTGGCGGTAGGGTTTGTATTCGGGTTTCGAAGTGAGAGTGTGGTAGATACCCCACCATTGAAAATGCAGTATAGGTTTTACGGCGGAATGGCTTGGGGTGGAGTTATGCTTATCCTGGCATATTTGCTATTTGCGGGATTGGAGATGTACTGGTTATCCTTGGATTCCCAATTAATTTGCATGCAGAAGGAAGGTCGGCTGCATCTGTTTCCCCGCTTCTGGGCCCAGGGTCGCTTGGAATGCATGCAGATGATTGCCCCGGATCATTGGCTGTTCTGGTCATGGCGCTGATCTTCAATGCAAAATCGAGCCATGAAGCCACTCTGGCAGCAGGACCCCTTTCCAGCTTATTACGTACCGGGTGCGCAGCCCCCTGGCGTAGAGCAGCAGGTATGACATGTCCTGCGCCTTGATAGCGCTTTCCTGCATACGAGCGCCATTTTGTGCCAGCAGGAATCGAACGCCGGCCTGCTGCAGGCCCTGCTTGAACTCCATGATCTCCGAAGCGATACCCTGCTCGGCAAAGGCGAGAAATGCCCGGCATGCCGTGGTCCATCGCTCTGTATGCCGGGAACTCTCGTAGCAAGCCCAGCCCATCTCATGCCCCTTGGCGATGGCTTCGTGATAGGCATCGCTGCCATGAGCAGGCGGAGAGGTCAGTGGCGCCAAAGTGAGTACGATCAGGGCAAGTGCACTCTTCCTGCGGAGTTGCATGGTATTGTCCTGTCAGCTGATCGATTTGATTGTCATCGGCAAGCCAGTATGAAACTTGAGCAGAACTTGCCCAAGCGGCTCCACAATACGCCGAAATGTGGCATTTCGTTGCACGCTTGCTGCGCATTTCCTGCCTAGGCTGAAAGAAACCGGATTCAGGAGGACAGGCCAATGCTGCATGCCAAACGCACACTGCTCTTGAGCGCCACGGTACTTGGATTGGTGCTCGGAGGGGCAGGGCTACAGGCCCAGCCGCCCGAGAATCGTGGCCAGGGCCAAAAGGGTCAGGGCCAAGGCCAATGGCAGAACCAGGGCGGCAATCAGGGAAAAGGCCAGGGGCAGGGTGCAGCGCAGGCTCAGCCCGGCCGCGGCCAGGCGGGCGAGCCTGAGCGTTCATTTCGCGAAAGCGATGACTGGCACCGCGACGGGCGATCGGAGCGGCATGATGTTTCCCATGGGCCGCGCATCGATGAGCGCGAGATCCGCCGCCTGTTGCTGGAGCGCCGCGACTGGATCGAGATCGACCGCAGCCGCGAAAGCCTGCCGCCGGGCATTCGCATGAACCTGGAGCGCGGCAAACCGCTGCCTCCCGGTATCGCCATGCAGCTCGATGAGCGAATCCTGCGCGACCTGCCGCGCTACGACGGCTACGAATGGCGCCGGGTCGGTCCCGACGTCATTCTAGTGGATGCTGCCAACGCCATCATCTACGAGATACTGCGCGATATTTTCTATTGAGCCTGATAGGGGCGTGCCTAGGGCGCGCTTCTCCCCGCAAAAAGCTGACCCCGGTCAACGGATTGGCATGTTCTTATAAAAAAACTTGCCTTCACTTTCGCAGTGCGCTCTGCGAGACTCCTGCACCTATTTTGTGCAAGAGACGGACATGAAGACCTACCTCGGCAAGATGCGCGCCGAACGAACGCGAGCTCCCAGCCCCGACTGGCAGGATGCCCTGTGGTCGTGGTTCGGAGCGTTCATCGGCATGGGGGCGATCTGTTGGCTAAGCGCGCACTGGCTTTCCCATCACCTTTTGATCGTGGCTTCCTTCGGCGCCACCTCGGTGCTGATTTATGCCGCGCCCGACAGTCCCTTTGCCCAGCCGCGTAATGTCCTGGTGGGTAGCATGCTCTCCGCCCTGGTGGGGGTGGCCTGCTTCAAGCTGCTGGGCAGTACCCCGCTGGCGGTCACGCTTGCCGTATCCCTCTCGGTGCTTGTCATGCAGCTCACCCACACCGTGCACCCTCCTGGTGCAGCCGCAGCGCTGGGGGCTGTCATCGGTGGTTCCCCGATCACCGCGCTGGGTTGGTGGTATCCCTTGATGCCGATCGGTATCGGCTGCAGCGTCATGCTGCTGGTGGCCATACTGGTCAATAATCTCGCCCGCCATCGGCGTTACCCACGTTTCTGGTAGGGTGTTGCCTCGCCGCGTGTCGCCACATGCTCACAGCCTTGCTGATTAATGATGTGCCGCGCCCGGCACGCCAAGCAAAACGGGTCTAGAGGTAAAGCTCCAGGTCTTCACGCTTGAAATCGCCCAGCGTGGCCAAACCGTGCCAGTTCTTGATCTGGATCTGCTTGTTGTCGCAGTTCTCGATCAGCCCCTTGCGCTTGATCTTGCCCATCGAGCGGCTTACGTGAACGCTGGAGAGCCCCAGTACGTCGGATATTTCCGTTTGCGTGAGCGGGAAGAAGTAACGCCCCTTATATGTCAGGCCGGCGGCGTGAGAGCGGGCATAGCACTCGCACAGCAAGTTGGCGATGCGCCTCTCGGCGCTGCGCACCGAGAGATTGATGATCCAGTTCAAGGCCACGCTATGGCTGATATGCCCCGACGCCCTGAACAGGCGAAGTATTCTTGGGCGTTCGAACAGCCGCTCGGCACTTTCCGAATCGATGGTGGTGAAGCGAAGCGGCGTAATGGCCTTGATGGAAAATTCCAGCCTGCTATACAGGCCTTGGCCATTATCGCTGATATCGCCCGGCAGCAGTAGCGAAGTGATGGGCTCGCTGCCGTCATGCAGCATCTTGTAGCGACAAGCCCAGCCCTTCTCGATGAGGTGCAGGCATTCCAGCGTATCGCCTTCGCGTGCCAGGTGGCTTCCTTTCTTCACCTCTCGCACGGGGCCGATATGGCTGTCGAATATGCGCTTGTCTTCGGCGCATAAGTCATTGATCGCCTTGAAGTTATGGAGCAAATGCATGTCATCCTTTACGTCGTTTCTTTCGATCGCATACTAGGATCGTGTCCTGAGTTAGTGTAACAAAGGCCTTGAGGTATACAAATTTCTTGATAAGCGTATACTTATTTAATTTGCTTTTTGATGTCGCCTGATTTTGGGGGTGGCGAACCCAGCGGATAGCGAATCCAGAGGGTACTAAATCCTTGCTGCCATGGCGGAAGGGAGGGGCGCTGTGCCCCCGGTTAGCGAAATTTCAACGTATTCGAGAGCGATAGGATTCGGGCAGTTCCAGCCTGGGAGGCTCGCCGCGGAATGAGCCTACGCCGAAGATGGTGTCAAGGTAAGGTGAGCCGAGTTAGCGCGGAACATGACCTGCGTGATTGACAACCGCGTTCGTTTCAGTTTGAGCATACTTGAGTAACGCAAGGTGCCGTTACCCACCGTTTTAGTCGCCGTTCAAATAGGCCTCCCTATTTGACGCTGCCGATGTGGTTCGACTAAAACTAAGCTGAAAGTATTGTCATTCGCTGCGGGTTGTTGTATTTATAGGCGGCATCCCAAAATTCTCTCATTTGCAAGGACCGTGCATATGTCTCTTCTCAGCGAATTCATGCAGAAAGAACAGCAGCTCAAGCAGCTTCAGGCTGAAATGGAGCGGCTGCAGAACGACGACCGCCTGAAGGCCGAGCTGGAATTCAAGGATAAGCTCGAAGCGCTGATGCGTGAGTTCAACAAGAGTTCCGCTGATGTAATCGGCCTGCTGGAGCCGCAAGGCGGCAAATCCACGCCGGCCAAGGCAGCGGCTTCCTCCAGCACCGGGCGCCGCAAGCGCAAGCTGAAGATCTACAAGAACCCGAAGACCGGCGAAGTGGTGGAAACCCGCGGCGGTAACCAGAAAACGCTCAAGGCGTGGAAGGACGAATTCGGTTCCGACACAGTGGAAGGTTGGCTGGTTCGCGTCGAGTCCTGATCGACGAACCCGGAGCTAGCAGCCCTGAGCGATGGTTCTGGAACACTGGAGCGAAAGGGCAGGCAAGAGAGGGCTCGCGTAAGCCGCGCGAGCCCTCTTGCAAAGGCATTCAGGCTGGTTGAACCGGCAGCCTGACCAGAATTCCCTTCGTGCCCCATTCCACCTGAACGGCATCGCCGCTGGCGTGAAGGCTCTGTTTCGGAAGGCCTTCGCAAACCAGGTACTCAACGATGTCTGGAATCACTTCCATGGCTTCCAGTTTCACGCAAGCGTGCTGCTGGGCCGGGAGATTCAGCAAGCGAAAGGAGGCGGGAATGGCGATTCCCGGTGCCTCGTTCCCATTGACGATCGGGCCGACATCGATGCGCTCCATGTCGCTGGGCAGCGGAATGTTGTGCATCAGGGCGATGGTATGCCCTTGCCGCAAGCGCTCCGGCAGGCTCTCCACCCCTTTGGCATGATGGGTCCACTTTCGCAGCATTCCGAGGGGGTGGCTTCGTTCCTTTCGGTACAGGCGTGTTACCAGGGCCTGGCGTGAAGGTGTATTGCAGATTTCGAATTCGGGAGGATTGCCGCCATGCCCCTGGCAGTAGGGGTTATGGTGGAGTTTCACGCGCAGCGCCTGGCGGTATTGGCGTGGCGTTTGATTGTGGTATCGTTGGAAAGCACGGCTGAAGGCGGAATGATTCTGATAGCCACACCGGGTCGCAATCGTCTGGATGGAGAAAGGGGTGAACGCCAACAGGCGTGCAGCCTTCTCCAATCGCAGGGAGTCGCGATAAGCGCTAGGGGACAGACCAAAGCACTGCTTGAACCTGCGCCGGACCTGTGAGGTCGAATAACCGAGTCGGCTGGCGAGGTCTTCTATACCCTGCTGGCTATCCAAATGGTCCTGCAGCCAGATCTCCGCCCGCATCATCTCGTTAAACATAACTGTCCCTTGCTTGATCCCGCAGCAAAGTGAAGGTTGCTGCATCCATATCAACGCTGGTGCCCTCAATGGCGCCTGGGCAATGCCTGGCAGGCATAACGCCCGCTGTTTTTATGGTTTTTGTGCGTCTCTTTATGCGCTTTCGCAGGAGGCAAAGGCAAGTTTGGTTAGAGAGTTTGACCGTTTGTGCATAATTGTTGCTACGGACGATGCGACGCTCCTCGTTCGTGAGTCCATGTATCTCTCAGGGTAGCGTAATGGTCAGCCTTCGCTACCACACGGTTTGGCGGTATACTCGGGCCGATCACCACCGAGTGCCGTCCAGGAGGCGCAGCCATTGGCGCAGCGTTTCCTCAGGTACTTGAGTAATTACGGATATATATGAGAAACCAGAAACCCAACCGCTCCATGGACGAGCGCGAGAAACTACGCAAGTTTCGTGAGCTCGATGACGCCTTTGCCCAGGCGCTTCGCGAACTGGAAAAGCCAAATTCACGCCTCGACATCCCCACGGGGCCGCCGGTGCGCAGCCTGGCGGAGCTGGAGGCGGAAGAGCAACAGCAGCGCCAGCAGGCGTTCGAAACGCAGCTCAAGACGCTGATGAAGGAATACGCCCAGCCCAGGGAGAGCGTGGCCGACCTGCTGCGCACCATGCAAACGCTCGGCCACATCGCCTGATTCGCCAATGACGTACTTCCTGGTGATGGGCAGCCTGGTGCTGTCTGTCCTGTTCACGCTTGGCTGGGCGCTTTCGCGCCTGTTGCGCTGGATAGCTGGCGGCCTGCCGGGCGGTGGCGGCAAGGCCAAGCGCAAGCCCGTCAGGCGCGGTGCTACGCGCCAAGCCGGCGCGGCCAAGGCGTCTCGTAGCGCCAGCGCCGGTACCAGGAGCAAGGCCAAGGCTGGTGCCAAGCCGCCCAGCGAGCCCTGGCGCATTACCCGGCGCCTGGCCGAATGGCACTCCAGTACCGCGCTGGCCCTGGTGGCGGCGCCTACCTATCTCGTGGCGCGCCTTGCCGAACACGGCATGAGCTTTCGCCCGCCTCATAGCGTACCCAGTGGCTTCAATGCCCTGGTGGCCGGCCTGGGTTGGCTTGCCGCCGGCCTGATCCTGCTTGCGCTCATCCATCGGCTGGCCGTGTGGCGCTGCCGTTGAGTCAGCGTTGCTGAGATTACTTCCCACTACTTTGTGCGACTCGCTGTCATATTTTCGTAAAGTGCGAACAAATGACTGACTGTTCGGCATTATTCGGCCGCATTCAGCGGTAGAGCATCGCGCTCGAGTCCCGTAGAATTATGTCATTCCAATAACGATACCCAGCAGGGACCAGGAAGCGCAGCTTCCATGCTGTGTTTTCAGACGTGTCGAGCGTCAGCTCGGCGACGGACCGTGAGAAGTGGCGCCTTGGGCTGACTCTTGCCCTGAGGCTTCCCGTACGCATTTCCGCAACGTTCCGTTCCCGTTCTGGTATCGCCTCGCAGCAGGGCCAGGGAACCGCCCGGAACAATCCCAGGGCGGTAGCGTGCCCGAACGGTGGCGGCCTGCCTAATGCGCTGCGGCAGGTCAAGAAAAAGTGAGCCACATGCCTGAAAGTGAAAATTTTGTCGCTCAGCTGACAAAAAAATAGCCAAGGGTTCCGAAGCAGATTTCGAAGAAAGCCCATACGCAAGGGAACGAAGCGAGTGAAATTGCTGATCACCGGCATTGCCGGCTTCATCGGCCACGCCGTGGCCAAGCGCCTCAGCGGGCAGGGTCACGAGATCGTCGGCATCGACAACCTCAACACCTACTACGATGTCTCGCTCAAGCAGGCGCGCCTGCACGACCTGGCCGACTGCCACGACATTCGCTTCATCCATATGGACCTGGGCGACCGCGAGGGCATGGCCGCCCTGTTCCGGGAGAACGAATTCGATCGCGTGATCCACCTGGCCGCCCAGGCCGGGGTGCGCTACTCGCTGGAAAACCCCCATGTGTACGCCGATTCCAACCTGATCGGCCACCTCAACGTGCTGGAGGGGTGCCGGCAACACAAGGTGGGGCACCTGGTCTATGCCTCCTCCAGCTCGGTGTACGGCATGAACGCCAAGACCCCGTTCGATACCGGCGATAGCGTGGACCATCCCGTCAGCCTCTACGCGGCCACCAAGAAGGCCAACGAGCTGATGAGCCACACCTACGCGCACCTCTACGGCGTACCGATGACCGGGCTTCGCTTCTTCACCGTGTACGGCCCCTGGGGCCGGCCCGACATGGCCATCTTCAAGTTCGTCAAGGCGATGTTCGAAGGCAAGCCGATCCAGGTGTACAACCACGGCGACATGTCGCGGGACTTCACCTACATCGACGACATCGTCGAAGGCATCGTGCGCATCCAGGACGTGATTCCGCAGCCCAACCCCGATCGTGCCGCCGCCAGCGCCCGGCCCGACCGAAGCACCGCCCCCTATGCACTGTACAACATCGGCTACGGTGCACCGGTCTCGCTGATGTCGTTCATCCGCGCGCTGGAAGCCGCCACCGGGCGAGAGGCCATCTGCGAATACCTGCCCATGCAGCCCGGCGACGTACCGCGCACCTGGGCCGACACCGAAGCGCTGCTCAAGGCCACCGGCTACCGGCCCAAGATGCAAGTGGAAGAAGGCGTGAAGCGCTTCGTCGAGTGGTATCGCGGGTTCTATGGCGTTTGATTTTTTTGTCTAAAAAATAATAAGTAAGGGATGACTTCTTGGACATACTCCACCACGGTGGCGGAGCAGGCGTCACCGGCAGCTGCCACCGGCTGCAGATCGCAGCGGATAGGGCCTTGCTCGTCGATTGCGGCATCTTCCAGGGGCAGGACGCCGAGCACCTCGACAGCCTCGCGCAGCATCAGGTGCACTTCCCGGTCGAAGATTTGCTGGCGCTGGTGGTCACCCACGTGCACATCGACCATATCGGCCGGCTGCCCTACCTGCTAGCGGCGGGCTATCAGGGGCCGATTCTGTGCTCGGTACCCTCGGCCCGGCTACTGCCACTGGTCATAGAAGACGCCCTGAAAATCGGCTTCACCCGTGACCGCGCGCTAATCGAGCGCTTCCTGGCCGAAGTGCAGGGGCGGCTGGTGGCACTGGACTACACGACCTGGCACACCGTGCTCGACGACGAGCGTCACCGCATTCGGGTCAAGCTGCAGCGCGCCGGGCACATACTCGGCTCCGCCTACGTGGAAGTGGATACCCAGGACAAGGCCAGCGGGCAGCTCCAGGGAAAGGGCCAGCGCACCGTATTCTCCGGCGACCTGGGCGCCCCCTACGCGCCGTTGCTGCCGGCACCCAAGCCGCCGTATCGCGCCGACGTGCTGGTGCTGGAAAGTACCTACGGCGACCGCCAGCACGAAGACAGGCGCCACCGCCGCGAAAGGCTCAAGGCCGCCATCGACAGGGCACTCGAGAACGGCGGCACCGTGGTAATACCCGCCTTCAGCGTGGGCCGCACCCAGGAGCTGCTCTACGAACTGGAAGGGCTGATACACAACGCACGCAGCGAGCGCTGGCGCGAACTCGAAATCATCGTCGACTCGCCCCTGGCCGCCCGCTTCACCGAGGTATACCGCGAACTCAAACCCTGGTGGGACGCCGAAGCCCACAAGATGCTGCGCAGCGGCCGCCATCCGCTCAGCTTCGAGAACCTCTACACCGTGGACAGCCACGAAGCCCACGAGCGCACCGTCGAATACCTGAGTGAGACCGGCCGGCCCGCGGTGGTGATCGCCGCCAGCGGCATGGTCAGCGGGGGCAGGGTGGTGAACTATCTCAAGCGCATGCTCAGCGACGAACGCCACTGCGTGCTCTTTACCGGCTACCAGGCCCACGGCACACCGGGGCGGGACATCCAGCGCTACGGCCCCCAGGGCGGCTGGGTGATGCTGGATGGCCAGCGCATCGACATTCGCGCCCGTATCGAAACCGTCAGCGGCTACTCGGCCCATGCCGACCAGCAGGACCTGCTCAACTTCGTACGCCGCATGCGCCAACCCCCCAGGGAAGTGCGCCTGGTACACGGCGACCCCCACGCCCAGGCGGCACTCAAGGCCAAGCTGCTGGAGTGGGCCGCAGGGGCAGGGCATGAGATGAGCGTGACGCTGGGGGCGGATCATCTGTACGAAGAGAAACTACCCGAGACAGCCTATGCACCTTGACCGCCTGAGGCTTGAGAACTTCCGTGCCTGCGAACAGCTCGAGATTGAGCTGGGCAGGCGCCTGACAGTGTTGCTGGGTAACAATGGCAGTGGCAAGACCTCCGTGCTGGATGGCATTGCCATTGGCCTGGGGGCTGCACTGACGCATCTGCCATCGGTGTCGGGCATTACATTCAGGAAAACGGGAGACATTCGCCAGCAGGGCAATGCGCTTGCGCCTTATACCCGCGTGGCACTTACCCTGCGCTCAGGCGTGAAGTGGGACCGTATACAGCGACGCGACAAGAGCAAGGCCACGATAGCCGCTACGCCGAAAGCCACGGGGCTCAAGGAGCTGGAAGCCTACCTCGACGGCACCGTCATCGATCCCCTGAATGCTGAAGAGCAATACGATCTACCCTTGGTGGCCTACTACGGTGTGAGCCGAGCCGTGCTGCAGGTGCCGCTCAGGCGGAAAGGTTTTCCCAAGAGCCATACGCGCATGGAAGCCCTGGAAAACGCGCTGGAGGCGCACAGCAGTTTCAAGTCTGCATTCATCTGGTTCTACAACAAGGAAAACGAAGAGAGCCGCCTGCAGAAAGAACGGCGAAGCTTCGATGTGACACTCAAGGAGCTGGATGCCGTCCGTAGCGCCATCCGCCAAGTGTTTCCGGACATCAGCAACCCCCATATAGAAGCCAATCCTCTTAGGCTCGCCGTAACGCTCAACGGCGAGACGCTGGATTTGATGCAGCTCAGCGATGGATACAAGACCTTGCTAGGCCTTGTCATCGATTTGAGCATGCGCATGGGGCTAGCCAATCCACACCTGAGTAATCCCCTGAGTGCGGAGGCGGTGGTGATGATCGATGAGGTGGATCTCCACCTTCACCCTTCATGGCAGCGCCGCGTATTGGCAGACCTGTTACGCACTTTCAGCAATACCCAGTTCATACTGACTACGCATAGCCCCTTTATCGTGGAAGCGTTGAACAACCATCTGAAGCGCCACCAACTGGGTGAACCAGCGACCGGGGATCAGGAAATCGACCATTTGATGCCTCTCTCCAGTGACGATGTGCGTGCCTATTTGATGGAGAGCAGCGCCAAGCACTCACTGGTCGATGAGGAAACCGGGCTGGTGGATGACACCTTGCTGATGCACTTCAACGACATCAACGTGCTCTACGATCGTATGCGCGACATCGAATGGAATCGAATGGATGATCAACACAGGTCCGTATAGTCACTGCGAGTGCGTACGGATGGGGAACATCCATTCGGTATGCAAGACCGATTTGATGCTGGAAGAGCAAGGCAAGAAGGTTTCCCTGAGCCTACGCGCAAATGAAGAGGCAAAGGCGTTGGTGCTCGATGGCTGTGTTTTCACGAATAACGCCATGAAGTGCGATGCCATGTACCTGTTCAAGGGCCACAACAAGAAGGTAGTGGCGCTAGTGGAGTTGAAGGGCGCAGGCGATATCCCACATGCGTTTGAGCAGCTTGCTTACACGCGCTTTCAGCGAGCCGAATACGGTCAGTTGAAGCAACTGCTTGATACCTCCGGTCCTGGCCAGATGGTTGAAAAAGCATTCATCGTGAGTAACGGCATGCTATCCAAGCCGGCAATCGAACGGCTTGAAAGGGCGCACGGCATTCGTGTAGGAGCAGTGCTTCACTCAGAGCCGTCGAGCAAGGTGCCGGATCTGAGGGAGTGGCTGTGAGTCATAGCGTGGTCTACCCATGCGCCTGACAGATACCCAGTGCCAGACCATCCGAAGGGTCGTTCATGAAGAGCCCCACCTCTTGATGACACAGCACGTGGCGGCGATATCGACCTGTTCGTCGAACTCAGCGAACCCGTGGAGCATCCCGCACAACTATCCGCTCGTATCCGCTCGGCTTAGCGTGCGTATCATGGGCGCCATGCATGGTCGCAAGGTCGATGTACCCTGTGAGTGCACCGAACCTCGGCGAGCAGGGCATACACAAGCGGGCGAGAGAACAAGGCGAGTTGCTTTGACCAAGCACTTGCCAATCAGCATTTCTATTTGAAAGAGCCTTTATAAAGGGACGGCAATGAACGTTACCGTATTCGGAACCGGCTATGTTGGCCTGGTACAAGGGGCCGTGCTGGCCGACGTGGGCCACCACGTGGTGTGCGTGGATGTGGATGCCGCCAAGGTAGAGCGCCTCAAGAACGGCGACATACCCATCTACGAACCGGGTCTGGAACCGCTGGTAAAGGAGAACTACGGCGCCGGCCGGCTGCAGTTCACCACCGATGCTGCCGCCGGCGTGAAGCACGGCCAGGTGCAATTCATTGCCGTGGGCACCCCACCGGATGAAGACGGCAGCGCCGATCTCAAGTACGTGCTGGCCGTGGCCGAGACCATCGCCCAGCACATGGAACGCGACCAGATCATCATCGACAAATCCACCGTGCCGGTGGGCACCGCCGACAAAGTGCGCGACAAGGTGGATGGCGTGCTGGAAGCCCGCGGCCGCAAGGATTTGCGCTTCGACGTGGTCTCCAACCCCGAGTTTCTCAAGGAGGGCAGTGCGGTAGGCGACTGCCAGCGGCCGGATCGGATCATCATCGGCACCTCCAGCAAGCAGACCGAAGACGTGATGCGCGAACTCTACGCGCCCTTCAGCCGCCAGCACGACAAGATGATCGTGATGGACGTGCGCAGCGCCGAGCTGACCAAATACGCTGCCAACTGCATGCTGGCCACCAAGATCAGCTTCATGAACGAAATGGCCAACCTGGCCGAACGCCTAGGCGCGGATATCGAGATGGTGCGCCAGGGCATCGGCTCCGACCCGCGCATCGGCTACCACTTCATCTACCCCGGCGTGGGCTACGGCGGCTCCTGCTTTCCCAAGGACGTGCAGGCGCTGATTCGCACCGCCGGCGACATCGACTTCGACGCCAAGGTGCTCAAGGCCGTGGAAGCCCGTAACGAGGAGCAGAAAACCACCCTGTTTCAGAAGCTTCACAAGCACTACCAGGGCAACCTGGAAGGCAAGACCTTCGCCATCTGGGGCCTGGCCTTCAAGCCCAATACCGACGACATGCGCGAAGCCCCCAGCCGCGTGTTGATGGAAGCGCTATGGCAAGCCGGCGCCAAGGTACAGGCCTATGACCCCGAAGCCATGGAAGAAGCCCAGCGCATCTACGGCAGCCGCGACGACCTCACCCTCTGCGGGACCAAGGAAGCCACCCTGCGCGGCGCCGACGCCCTGGTGATCGTCACCGAATGGCAAAGCTTCCGCGCCCCGGATTTCGAGATGATAAAGCAGCAGCTCAGCGCACCGGTGATCTTCGACGGGCGCAACATGTTCGAGCCGAAGCGCATGGCGGTGAAGGGCTTTACTTATTACTCGGTAGGGCGGTAAGTCGTTAAGCGCCTGATGCCTATTGAAGCGGTATTCACGTTAGGAATCGTCGTATCGGTATTGCTTGCGCTGGCTTTGAGCCGGTTCGCGCCGGATACGATTCTCATGGCAGCCCTGGCCATCCTCATCATCTCGGGAATTCTGACACCCGGCGAAGCCCTGGCTGGGTTCGGCAACCCGGGTGTCATGACGATTGCCGTGCTCTACGTCGTGGCTGCGGGCCTGAAGGAGACCGGCGCCATTCAGTGGCTGGCGCACCGCATGCTAGGGCAGCCACAGCGTCTGCGACAGGCTCAACTGCGCGTTTTGCTACCGGCTGCGGGTATGAGTGCCTTCATGAACAACACCACCGTGGTGGCCATGTTCATCCCTGCCATTCAGGAATGGGCGGGGCGGCTAAGGCTGCCGCCATCCAAGCTGTTGCTGCCGCTCAGCTATGCCGCCATCATCGGCGGCACCTGCACGCTGATCGGCACCAGTACCAACCTGGTGGTGGACGGTCTCCTGCAAAGCGAACAGGGCATCCGGCTGGCCATGTTCTCGCTTGCCTGGGTCGGCATACCCATCGTTCTGGTGGGTGGCACTTTTCTCTACTTATTCGCCGATCGCCTGCTGCCGAATCGGCAGGGTGTGCTGGAGCAGCTCGAGCAGGCGCGTGAATACTCGGTTGAGGTAGTGGTAGACGAGAAAGGGCCGCTGGTGGGCAAGAGCATTGCCGATGCCGGGCTACGCCATCTGGGCTTTGGCTACCTGGCGGATATCGAACGGCACGGCCGCCTGCTCACCGCCGTGCCGCCGAGCACCGAATTGCAGGCCGGCGATATTCTCATCTTCATCGGTGCCCCTGAGTGCGCCCGCGAGCTGCGCCGCATTCATGGTTTGAAGCCGGCTAGTGGTGACGTTCACAAGCTCGATATTGCCCACCATCAGCGCTGCCTGGTGGAAGCCGTGATCGGGCCGGATTTCGGTGGGCTCAATCAAACGGTACGTGAATCGCGCTTTCGTTCGCGCTATCAGGCCGTGATCCTGTCGATTTCCCGCCATGGCAAGCGATTGCCCGGCAAGCTCGGCGATGTACGCCTGCAGGTGGGTGACACGCTGCTGATCGAAACCGCCCAGGACTTCGTCGACCAGTATCGCTACCGCAAGGATTTCCTGCTGGTCAGCGCGCTGCACGATTCCACACCGCCGGATTTCCGCAAGGCGCCAATAGCACTGGGCATTCTCACGGCAATGGTAGCCGTCAGCGCCACGGGCCTGCTGAGCATTCTTGAAGCGGCACTGCTGGCCGCCGGCGGCATGCTGGTGACACGCTGCGTGCCGGCCAGCAAGGCGCGCCGTTATGTGGATCTCTCCGTACTCGTAGTCATTGCCTCCTCCTTTGCGCTGGGGGCCGCCATGACGAAAACCGGAGCCGCCGCCCAGGTGGCCCAATGGCTGCTGCTGATAGACAACCCGGCGCCTTGGCTGGCGCTGGCCCTCGTCTATCTCATGACGGTGCTGTTCACGGAGCTGATCACCAACAACGCGGCCGCCGTGCTGATGTTTCCCATCGCCGTGGCCGTTGCCGAGCAGTTGGGCGTGAGTTTCATGCCCTTCGTCATCGCCATCATGTTTGCTGCCTCGGCCAGTTTCATGACTCCGCTGGGCTACCAGACCAACCTGATGGTATTGGGCCCCGGTGGCTATCGCTTTACCGACTACCTGAGGCTTGGCGCACCCTTGAGCCTGATCGTAGGTATCACCGCCGTCGTGCTGATACCGCTGGTCTGGCCTTTCTAGCTACGAGCTACGAGCCGCGAGCCGCGAGCCACGAGCCACGAGCTACGAGCCGCGAGCCGCGAGCCACGAGCCACGAGCCAAAACCTTAGCGTCGAGAGTGTCGTAGGGGCATCGTCCTGCCGAAGCCCGAAGCCCGAAGCCCGAAGCCCGAAGCCCGAAGCCCGAAGCCCGAAGCCCGAAGCC
>NZ_JBRBAI010000017.1:0-68731 GCF_052806135.1 Billgrantia sp. Q4P2 | reverse complement strand
CCTGGTCGCCGGGGAAAACGTCGGCGCCGTGGCCGACGCCGCGGCCAAGCTCGACGGCGTGAGCAAGGTCCGCGTGGCCGACCATGCCGTCTACGCCCACCAGCTGGCCGAGCCCCTGGGCGCGCTGCTGGCCGAACTGGCTGGCGACTACAGTCACGTGCTCGCTGCCGCCTCCACCACCGGCAAGAACGTGCTGCCGCGCCTCGCCGCGCTGAAGGACGTTAGCCAGATCTCCGAGATCGTCGAAGTGGTCGACGCCGACACCTTCAAGCGCCCGATCTACGCCGGCAACGCCATCGCCACGGTACAGAGCGCCGACAGCCTCAAGGTGATCACCGTGCGCAGCACCGGCTTCGATGCCGTCGGCTCTTCACAAGAGCAGGGCAGCGCCGCCGTCGAGGCGGTGGATTTCGTCGCTGAGAACGCCCAGTCCCGCTTCATCAAGCAGGAGCTGGCCGAGAGCGACCGCCCCGAGCTGGCCGCGGCCAAGGTGGTCATCTCCGGTGGGCGCGGCATGGGCAGCGGCGAGAACTTCAAGCTGCTCGACGGCATCGCCGACAAGCTAGGGGCCGCCATTGGTGCCTCGCGTGCAGCGGTGGATGCCGGCTTCGTGCCCAACGACATGCAGGTGGGCCAGACCGGCAAGATCGTCGCACCGGAGCTGTATATCGCCGTGGGCATCTCGGGAGCCATCCAGCACCTGGCCGGCATGAAGGACTCCAAGGTGATCGTGGCGATCAACAAGGACGAGGAGGCGCCGATCTTCCAGGTCGCCGACTATGGTCTCGTCGGCGACCTGTTCGAGGTGGTGCCGGAGCTGGAGAGGAGGCTGGATCAGTGACCCGCAGTGCCTGATGCCGCTTGGGTGCCTTCCCGCGTATAGCCATGCCGGGCCTGGAAGCGCTGCAGCTCTCGGGCTTGCGGCGCCTGGCCGGTGAAGATCTCGACATAGGCGGGGATGCGCTGCATGCGGACCTCGAGCGCTTCCTGGGTCTTCATCGGGATGTAGCCGATCTGGGTGAGGTAGATGGTGCGGCCGCGCACGTTGGCGGCCAGCGGCAGGATCCGCACGCTATCCACACCGGAGTCGACCAGGCAATCCACCAAACCCTGTAGAAAGTCGTCCAGCCATGGAAATAGCCGGTCTTCTCACGCCCTATCCACTGGGAAAGGACCGGAAGGTTGAGTACATAGCTGATCAGACCGTGAAGAATATTAAAGATGTCGGTCGTGGACCGATGAGCAGCACGAACAGGAACAGCAGAAGCGCACGAAGATATTTATGCTGATGGCGAAGACCTCGTCGAACTGGATGGTCAGCCAAGGGGGCAGGGCACCGAAGACGGAAACCGCCGTTTCGCTGAATGCCAGGCAGAACAGAACAAGGAGTATAATGAAGCCTGCAAAAATCGGGGGAATGGGGGTGCGTATGTCGAATTTTAAGGGGGCGGAACTGGTTTGAATATTGTGTTGGCTGATGCGGTAATCGAAACTTCTTGAAGTTTATCGGGCGTTGTCGGGGGTGAATTCCCTTATGAAGGAAGTGGCGATCAAGAGCAACGTTCATGCTAATACATGATGTGTTGTTGTTTATCTACGTATAGTAGTTCAGAGCGGCCAGATCATGATGTGAATTTGTTATAGGGCTCCGGATGATCAACCTGGCGAGAGAGCCCAGCCAGGACGCACATGAAACGCATTGCCGTGCTCAAAGGACTGATTAGCAGTTAAGCTCAGTTTTGCTCCCAACGGATGGCGGCAATGTCCCCTCCGATGTCGCTCTGGTTCTGCCGGCACCATGACGGGTTGCTAAGATGGCATTTCCTGTCTCACCTGCTATTGTAGGACGCTCTGTATGCTCACCGATACGCTCGCCACTCTGCAGCCCGCCGATCGCGCCATCGTCTCTGCCGTCTCCGCCCATCTGGACAACCTCACCAAGCCGCCGGGCAGCCTCGGCCGACTGGAGTCGCTGGCCGTGAACCTGGCCACCCAGACCGGCGAGGCCTTTCCCCGCGTCTCGCCGCCCGGCGTGCTGGTGTTCGCCGCCGATCACGGCGTGGCCGCCGAGGGGGTTTCCGCCTTTCCCCAGGACGTCACCGCGCAGATGGTGGCCAACTTCGTGGCCGGCGGGGCCGGTATCAACGTCTTCTCCCGCCAGATCGGCGCCCGCCTCGAGGTGATCGATGTGGGGGTAGCGGCTGATGTGTCCGTGGCGGGGGTGGTGGACGAGAAGGTGCGCCACGGCACCGCCAACATGGTCGAGGCGGATGCCATGAGCCGCGACGAGGCCGTGGCGGCCATCGAGGCGGGCATTCGCGCCGCCGAGCGGGCCCTCGCGGCCGGCTGCCGCTGCCTGATCGTCGGCGAGATGGGTATCGCCAATACCACCACGAGCAGCGCGCTGCTTGCCGCGCTCACCGACGCCCCGGTGGCCGGCCTGATCGGGCGGGGGGCCGGCCTTGCCGAGAGCCGTCTGGCCCACAAGCAGGCGGTCATCGAGCGTGCCCTGGTCGCACGGGCGCCGGACCGCGACGACCCGCTCGACGTGCTTGCCAAGCTGGGTGGCCTGGAGATCGCCGCCATGGCCGGCGCCTACCTGGGCGGGGCGGCACGCCGCGTGCCGCTGCTGGTCGACGGCTTCATCGCCACGGTGGCGGCGCTGCTCGCCTGCCGGCTGGGCCCGGCCACGCGGGACTACCTGGTCTTCGCCCACCGCTCCCGGGAGCCGGGGCACGCCCATGCGCTCGCCGCACTCGAGGCCGAACCGCTGCTCGACCTGGGACTGCGCCTGGGCGAGGGCACCGGGGCGGCCCTGGCCTTTCCGCTGCTGGAGTCGGCGACGCGCATGCTGGGCGAGATGGCCACCTTCGAGAGTGCCGGCGTCACCGTCGGCAACCCGGGCTGAACGCATGACGGAGGCGCTATCCGCGGCGGTGTCGCGCGAGCTGTGCCTGGGCGAGGGCATCATCCTGCGGGGCGACGCGCAGTGCCTGCATTTCCGCTCGGCGCAGCCCCTGCGCGTGGTGAGCAGTGCCCTGGTGGGCGGTGGGCTCGGCTGGGCGCGCCACTTCTGCAACTTTCACGTCGGCCAGGACTATGCGGGGCATGACCCGGCAGCAGATCTCCGTGCCTGGCTGGCGGCGCGCGAGCTGGCGCCGAGCGAGAGCGTCGCCATGATGACCGCCGTGCGGCTCGCGGAACTGGCGGTGGTGGAGCGCCGGGAGCAGGGTGTGGCGCTGTTGGTCGCGGTCACCGCCGGCGTGAGCAATGCGGTGGATATCACGGCGCCGATCGCGGGAGATCCACGTCCGGTGGTCGGCACCATCAACACCCTGGTCTTTCTCGACGCCCAGCTCTCCGACGGCGCCCTGGTCAACGCCTGCCTCTCGGCGAGCGAGGCCAAGGTGCGCGCGCTGGCCGAGAGCGACGTGCGTGATCCCCACACGGGCACACGGGCCACCGGCACGTCCACCGACTGTCTGGCCATTGCCGCTACCCAGCGGGGTGCGCTGAGACACTATGCCGGCTCCGGGACGGTGCTGGGGCGTGCCCTGGGCCGGGTGGTGTTCGAGGCGACCTGCCGGGCCCTGGCGCGGAGTTGCGAGGTTGCATCGTGAGCCTGACAGCGCTTTCGCTTTCGCTGCTGGCGCTGGTTGGTGCTGCCGTGGTTGTCGACCTGCGCCTCGGCGACCCTCGCCGTCTGCCGCACCCGGTGGTGGGCATGGGCCGTGCGATCGCTGCCCTGGAGCGTGCCTGGAACCACGGTACACCGCAGGCACGGCGCTGGCGCGGTGCACTGCTCACGATGGTGGTGGTAGCTGGCAGCTTCGCGCTCGTCTGGAGTTTGCTGGCGCTGCTGGCACGGCTGCATCCGTGGCTGGCGCTCGCCGCCGAGCTGTGGCTCGTGGCCACGGCGCTCTCCATCAAGGGGCTGGCCGATGCCGCCCGGGCCGTGGCCACACCGCTGGGGCGTGGTGACCTGCCGGCCGCCCGGGAGGCACTGGGTATGATCGTCGGTCGCGATACCGAGCGCCTCGATGAGGCCGAACTCGCCCGCGGCGCCGTGGAGACGGTCGCCGAGAACACCGTCGATGGCATCACCGCGCCGCTGTTCTGGGCGCTGCTCGGTGGGGCGCCGCTGGCGCTGGCCTACAAGGCGGTCAACACCCTCGACTCCATGGTGGGCTACCGCAACGCCCGCTACGCCGACTTCGGCTACGCCTCGGCTAAACTCGACGACCTGGCCAACTGGCTGCCGGCCCGAATGACGGCACTGGCGCTGTGGCTGGCCGCCTGGGCGATGCCCGGCGCGCGTTACCGCGGCGCCCTGGCCGCCACCTGGCGCCAGGCACCGAGGCACCCGAGCCCCAATGCCGGCTGGCCGGAGGCGATGGTGGCCCAACTGCTGGGGGTGCAGCTCGGCGGCACCAACCACTACGCCGGTGTGGCTTCGCACCGTGCGGTGCTGGGCGTCCCGTTGAGCGAGGGCGGCGAACCGCTGGCGGTGGGGCATATCGGTCGCGCCATTCGCCATATGCACGGCGGCTGGCTGGCGTTCCTGGTGCTGATGACAGCGGTGATACTGGTGAAGGAAACCCTGACATGACGTGCGACGTGACTCCTTGGCCTGCACACGGCGGCCAGGCGGCGCCGCTGCTGGCGCGCTACGGCCTGCCGCCCGACCACCCGGTGACCGACTTCAGCGCCAATCTCAACCCCCTGGGACCGCCGGTCTGGGTCCCCGCCAGGTTGGCCGCGGCGGCCGAGGGGCTCTCCCGCTATCCGGCGCCCGACTACCGCGCGGCCCGGGAGGCCATTGCCCGCGAGGCGGGCGTGGCCGCCGAGCAGGTGCTGCTGACCAACGGTGGCGCCGAGGCGATCTTCCTGGTGGCAGCGGCACACGCCGGCGGACGGGCGGTGATCGTCCAGCCCACTTTCACGGAGTACGCCCGGGCCTGCCGCGCCTTCGGTATCGCCGTCGACGACCTTAGCCTGGCCCCGCCCGACTTCTCGCTCGACCCGGAAAGACTCGGCGCGTCCCTGGCGCCCGACACGCTACTGTTCCTGTGTCGGCCCAACAACCCCACCGGCACCCTGGTGCCGCGCGAGACGGTCCAGCGGCTGCTGACCCAGGCGGCGATGCACGACTGCCGGGTCGTGGTTGACGAGGCCTTCATCGACTTCGTGACGTCGCCCGAGGAGAGCCTGGCCCCGCTGCTGGCGCGTTTCGACAACCTCATTCTGCTGCGCTCCCTGACCAAGCTCTATGCGCTGCCGGGATTGCGGCTGGGCTATCTGTTGGCGAGCGAATCACTGGTGCGCCAGCTTCAGGTGGGCCAGCCGCCCTGGAGCGTCAACCACCTGGCTGCAGAACTAGTGGCACCGCTGCTCGCGGACAGCGCCTTCCTGGCCCGCACCCGGCAATGGCTGGCCGACGAGCAGCCGCGCCTGCAGGCCGGGCTCGCTGGCGCGGGCCTCGAGGTGATCCCGAGCCGGGCCAACTTCTTTCTGGTGCGTCCCGCCATGGAGCCCGAATCGATGACGGGGCAATCGCTGAAACCCATGACTCAAGAGCCGGGGACAGGTCGAAGAGGGGGGCATAGCGGGGCCCTCTTCGAACGGCTGCTGCGCTTCGGTATCCTGGCCCGCCACACGCACGGCTTTCCCGGGCTCGACGGCGGCTGGCTGCGCCTGGCGCTGCGCGACCGCGACGCCAACGCGCGGCTGCTCGCTGCCCTCGATGAGGGGGGAGTGAGATGATCGCCTTCGTCAGCGGCGGGGCGCGCTCCGGCAAGAGCGGGGTTGCCGAGCGTCTGGCGCGCGAGTGCCGGCAGGCCCGCGGCGGGGCGCTCTATTACCTGGCCACGGCGACGGCTTCGGATGCCGAGATGGCCGCGCGCATCGCCCGCCACCGCCGCGACCGGGGAGACGAGTGGCATACGCGCGAGGCACCGCTGGCGCTGGGCACGGCGCTCGACGACATCGAGCCCGGCAGCAGCGCGCTGCTCGACTGCCTGTCGCTGTGGGCCGGGCGGGCGCTCTTTGAGGCACGCTATGACAGCGCCGTGGGCCTGGCCCAGCTCGAGACCCTGCTGGCCGCGGCACGGGCGCGGCCGCTGGACCTGGTGGTGGTTTCCAACGACCTGAACGAGGACGTCCCGCCACAGGACGCCGAGACCTGGCGCTACCTGGCCTTCCTGCAGCGCCTGCACCGTGTGCTGGCACGCGAGGCCGACCGGGTCATCGAGGTAGTGGCCGGCGTTGCCATCGACTGGATAAGCCAGGGGGAGTGGAGACGATGAAGGAGGCGGGATATGGCGTGCTGCTGGCCTTCCAGTTCCTGACGCGGCTGCCGGTGCCGGTGGCCTGCCCCTGGTCGCCGGCCACCAGCCGCTGGGCGCTGCGCAGCTATCCCCTGGTGGGGCTGGTGCTCGGTGCTCTCCTGGCCGGGGCCGCCGTGCTGCTGGAGAGCAGGCTGCCGGCACCGCTGTTGGCGATGGTGCTGCTCAGCCTGTGGGTGGCGCTCTCCGGGGGATTGCACCTGGACGGGCTGATGGACGTGGCCGATGCCTTGGGTAGCAATGCACCCCTGGCACGGCGCTGGGAGATCATGAAGGATCCACAGGTGGGCAGCTTCGGCATCCTGGCGCTGGTCTTCCTGCTGGCCTGGAAGGGCATGCTGCTGTGGGCGCTGCTGGTTGCCGGTGCGCCCCTGGGCGTGTTGGTCGCGGTGCCGGCGCTTTCGCGGTTCGGCGCCGTGGTGCTGCTGCGCCTGGCGCCCTGCGCCCGTCGCGAGGGGCTGGCGTGGATGTGGCGCCAGCACCTCGGCCCGCGCGACCTGCCGCTGGCCCTGCTGGCGCTGGTGCCACTGTTCTGGCTGCTGCCGGGCTGGCCTTGGCTGTTCGCTGCGCTGCTCGCCTTTCTGCTGCTGTACGGTATCGCCATGACGCGCAGTTTCAACGGCATCAACGGAGATATCGTGGGTGCCGCCATCGAGGGAGGAGAACTATGGCTGTTGCTGATCGCCTGGAGCTGGTGGTCGTTCGTCATGGTCTGACGGCCTGGAACCGAGAGCGCCGCTACCAGGGTCAGCGTGACATTCCCCTGCTGCTGCCTGAGGCGCGACCCGGCTTGGACCGGCTGCGCGAGGCGCTGGCGGGGGAAGACTTCGATGCCGTGCACGCCAGTGACCTGATGCGCTGCCGTCAGACCCTGGCGCACGTGCTGGTGGGCCGGCGGATCGGCGTCGAGCCGCGCTTCGATGCGCGGCTGCGCGAGCTCGATTTCGGCGAGTACGAGGGCAAGTGCTACGAGGAACTCCAGGCGCTGCCCGCCTACCGCGCCTGGATCGACAGCGTCGGCGAGCAGGCGCCGCCCGGCGGCGAGTCCGCCCGCGCCTTGCGCATGCGCCTCGGCGAGTGGCTCGGCGACCTGCTCGCCGATGTGGAGGTGTGGGGGCTCGAGCGCGTGCTTATCGTGACCCACGGCGGCGTGATCCGTGAACTGCGCCGGCACTTCGAGGCGATCGACTTCTGGGAGGGCAGCATCGGGCAGGCCGAGGGCCGCCGGCTGACCTTCGTGCAACGAGAGGGGGAGTGGCAATGCAACTCTTCATCGGCGGTGCCTGCGCCGGCAAGCGCGACGCAGTAAGCGAGCGCTTCCCGACTGCCTGCTGGCACCGCCTGGGCACCGGCGTACCGCTTGACGGCTGGCGCGCGCCGGCCACCGCCGCCGTGCCGCTGGTGGTGACCGACTGGACGGCCTGGATCGAGGCGGCGTTCGATGCCGAGCCCGACGACGACCGCCTGCGCGGGCGGCTCGCCGCCGCGCTCGATTCCCTGACCGCCGCCGAGCGCCAGGGCGGCCTGACAGTGGTGCTGATCCTGCCCGAGATGGGGCGTGGCATCGTGCCCATGTCACCCGCGACGCGCCGACTGCGCGACCTCGCCGGCTGGCTGGCCCAGGACGCCGCCGAGCGTGCCGATGCCGTCTGGTATGTTCGTCATGGGCTGGTCAAGTCACTGAAATGAAAGGGTATGTCGTATTCGTGTACGCTTCTGTCGTTGACCCTTCCGGGGCGTGTTGCTAGGTTACGCCCACTCTCAGGTGCCCCAGGCGCGCGCAGATGCGCCGGGGTGAAACGGGAAGTCGGTGCGCTCATCTGCCAGTCCGACGCTGCCCCCGCAACGGTGATCGAGTCAAGGAAAGCCCTGCACCACTGTGCCTCTTGGCACGGGAAGGTGGCCTTTCGGGACGCTTCGCGTCCACTCGTCAGCCCGGAGACCGGCCCGAGAGTTCAGGAAACGCTGCACAACAGTGTTTCTCTCATGCCGGGTTGCGGTGGGCTACCCTGAGGCAGGGCTGGCGTCACCGTCGCCCCTCCCCCTCGATCCCTTGCCGCTCCGGCGAATACAACATTATTCGACCGTGCGGGTTGGTACGGCGAGTAAGGGAACCCCATGAAAACCAGAATCAAAGCCACTCGTGGCCTGGCAGCCTTCGGCCTGGCCCTCATTCCGCTGGCCGTCCACGCTCAGCCCGAAGCCGACAGCAACGATACCCACGTCGACCTCAACCCCCTGGTAATCACCGCCACCCTGGCGCCGCGCACTGCCGACGAAACGCTGTCGTCCGTCACGCTGCTCGACCAGGCGACCCTGCGTCGCCAGGATCCCACCAGCGTCACCGACATCTTCCGCGGTCAGCCCGGCGTGGACGTCACCACCAACGGTTCCTTCGGCAAGCAGAGCAGCGTCCTCATCCGCGGCCTGGACAATAAAGGCTCGCTGCTGATGATCGACGGTATCCGCCTGCGCTCGGCCACCACGGGCGGTGCCGCCTGGCAATTTCTCGACCCGCGGATGTTCGAACGCGCCGAGATCGTGCGCGGTCCGCGCGGCAGCCTCTACGGGGCCGATGCCGTGGGCGGTGTGGTGCAGCTGTTCACCCATCAGGCCAAGGAGGGTGGCCCGCACCCCTGGGTGTCGGCGGGCGGGGGCAGCTTCGATTCGCGCCGGCTCAGCGCCGGGCTCTCCGGCAACGAAGGCGGTACCCGCTACAGCTTCGCCGGCAGCCACTTCGCCACCGACGGCACGCCCATTCGCCGCGATGGTGAGGACAGGGGCTTCGACAATACCAGCGGACTGGCGCGCCTCTCCCACACCTTCGACAACGGTGCCGAGTTCGGTGGCCTGGCGTTGCGCGCGCGGGGCAACACCGAGATCGACAATGGCGAGACCGACTTCGTGCAGCAGGTGGCGGGTGTCTACGGGGAGGTGCCGGTCACCGACAGCTGGCGCAGTCGCCTGACCCTTAGCGAGTCACGGGACGAGCAGAACAGTCGGCGGATGATTGGCGACTCCACCTTCGATACCCGGCAGCGTACCGCACATTGGCAGAACACGCTGCGTTTCGGCCTGCACGAAGTGATCCTGGGAGCAGAATTTACCCGCGATGACGTGACGACCACGGATACCTATGTCGAGGACAGCCGTGACAACACGGCGGTGTTCGCCCAGGGACTGCTGGACTTCCATCCCGTCAGCCTGCAGGCCAGCCTGCGCCATGACGACAATGAGGCCTTCGGTGACGAGCTGACGGGCAACCTGGCGCTGGGGTACGCCCTCGACGACCGGCATACGCTGCGTGCCAGCGCCGGCACCGCCTTCCGGGCCCCGACCTTCAACGACCTGTATTACCCCTACGAGGAGAGCACGTTCTTCGGTACCACCTACGTGTTCGAAGGCAACCAGGCACTCGAGGCCGAGACGTCGACGTCCTATGAACTCGGCATTCGCGGCCAGTACCGGCCGCTGTTCTGGGACCTGGCGGTGTTCCAGACCGATGTCGATGACCTGATCGACTGGGCCAGCGACTCGCCGTCACCCAATGTCGTGCGGTATCGCCCGACCAACGTGAGCGAGGCGCGCATCCGTGGGGCGGAGCTTGCGGCCGGTGCGGAACTGGGCGACTGGACCCTGCAGGCCGCGCTCACCTATCTCGACCCGGAGGATCGCGACACCGGCAACGATCTGCCGCGGCGCGCTACCCGCAGCCTGCGCCTGGACGTCGACCGCGAGCTGGGCGACTGGTCGCTGGGCGGCTCCTGGATTGCCCAGAACCACCGCTATGACGATGTCGCCAACGAGCAGCGCCTGGCGGGCTTCGGCCTGCTCAACCTGCGCGCCGGCTGGGCCTTTGCCCCCCACTGGTCGGCGCGCCTGACCGTCGACAACGTACTCGACAAGGAGTACGAGACCGCCCGCGACTACATCAACGCCGGTCGCGCCGCCTTCCTTAGCGTGCATTTCGGAGCCCAATGATGGTACGGGTTTGCATGGCACTGCTGCTTGCCCTGCTGCCGGCGTTCGCTTCGGCAGGCACGCTGATGGGTGTCGTCTCCGAGCGCTCGGCCGCGGAACTCGCCGCCGGCGCGGCGCGCTTCCTCGATGCCTATCCCGGGCACCGCGTGATCCTGCGCACGCCGGAGCAGCTGGCCGAAACGTCTGATGCCGAGTTCACCGAGTTGCTCGACGATGCCGATGCGCTGCTGCTGGCGGCGGTCTTCGGCGAGCAGGTGGGGCGCCTGGCGCGGCTGGTCGAGACGGCGGCCGCCCGGCGCGACTTCCCGATCCTGGCCGTCAACGGTGACCGGCGCCTGACGCGCCTGTCGCGCCTGGGCGGCGAGCGCCCCCTGGCGGGGCTCGACGCGGCGGCGCTGGGTGAACTGGTGGTCGGGCCCGAGGCGGGGCAGACGCCGCGTGATCACCTGGCGGCGCAGCGCGAGCGCTTCGCCGCCCAGGCCGACTGGCTCACCGGGCGCGCCTACTACCAGGGACGCAGCCCCGAGCACCTCGATGGCCTGCTGCGCTGGCTGCTTGCCGCGGCCGGTCATGATCTGGCGGTGCCCGAACCGTCGCCGCGGGCGGCGATTCGCTACTATCGTCCAGTGCACCACGATCGCCCGGGTCACGATGGTGAAGCGCCCAGCGCTGATCCTGCCACCCTGGCGCTTGAGGCCGGCCCGGCGGTGGCGATCCTCGACCTCGACAGCGGCGACCGCCCTGGCGATCGCGAGCTGCTCGATGACGCCTGTGCGGCGTTCGAGGCACACGATATCCAGTGCGTCGCGGTGCTGGCACGCTGGGGTGGCGCCACCCTGGCGGCCCTCGAACAGTTGCCCGAGACGCTCGGTGAGGCGAGCCTGGCCGGTATCCTCAGCCTGCAGGACTTCACCCTGGGCGGGGGCGAGGGGCGGCGCGATGCCACCGCCGCGCTCGACCGGCTCGACGTGCCGGTGATCAAGGGGGTGCGCCTGGCCGAGCGTAGCGAGGCGCAGTGGCGACTCTCGCACGACGGCCTGCCGCGTGAGGCGGTGCACTACCAGCTGGCCATGCCGGAGCTGCAGGGTGCCAGCCAGCCGATGGTGCTGGCGGTGGCCGCTCCGCGCACCATCGATGAACGCACCGGCGTGGCACTGACCCTTTCGCAGCCGCTCGAGTCGCGCATCGCCGCCGTCGCCGAGCGCTTCGCGCGCTGGCAGCGCCTGCGGGCGCTGGACAACGCCGACAAGAAAGTGGCGTTGATCTACTACAACCATCCGCCCGGGCGGCAGAACGTTGGCGCCGACAACCTCGACGTGCCGGCCTCGCTCTACGAGATGCTCACCCGGCTGCGCGAGGCCGGCTACGACACCGGCGAGCTGCCGGAGAACCCGGAGGCGCTGCACGAGCTGATCCAGGCGCGCGGGGTCAACCTGCCCGAGGACCGCGGCGCCCTGGAGAGCATGGCCGGGCAGGTGCCGTCGCTTGCCGCAGAGGACTACCGCCGCTACTTCGCGACGCTGCCGGCGACCATCCGCGGCGAGCTCGTGCAGGGCCCGCTGGGCTACCTGCACGCCCGCCTCGAGCGGGCCGATACGCTGGGCGAACCGGAACTGGTCCTCGAGGTGCTGGAGCGCGTCGCCCTGGATCTGCGCCACCTCATCGAGCAGCACGACCACCCGGCCCGGGCGCGCGCCCTCGACCTGCTGGACCAGTATGTCGCGGGCTGGCAGCGGCAGCTCGCCCACGCGCAGGCCGACGGGAGCGAGGCGCTCGCGGCACTGCGCGATGCCCTGGTGGCCACTGGCATCCCCGGGCTCTCCGGCTGGGGCGAGCCGCCGGGACGTTCGATGGTCCTCAACGACGAGATGCTCTTCCCGGGGCTGCGTTTCGGCAACGTCTTCATCGGCCCGCAGCCGCCGCGCGGCTGGGAGCTGGACGAGGAGCTGCTGCACGCTAACACCACCTTCCCGCCGACCCACCAGTACCTGGGCTTCTATCACTGGCTGCGCGACCACTTCGCGGCCGACGCCCTGGTTTACGTTGGCCGTCACTCCACGCGCGAGTTCCTGCCGCGACGCCGGGCGGGACTGGCCGAGGATGACTACCCGGAGCTGCTGGGCGGCAACCTGCCGCTGGTCTACCCCTATATCGTCGACGGGGTGGGGGAAGGCATCCAGGCCAAGCGGCGAGCCCTGGGGGTGATGATTGGCCACTTGACCCCGCCGTTGGCGGCGACCGAACTCTACGACGATCTGCTCGAACTGCGCCAGTTGGTCGAGACCTTCGAGGTGGCGACCGAGCCCGACAGCCCCACGCGGCGCCGTGCGGTGGCGATGCTGCGCGAACGCATCGAGAGCCTCGAACTGACCGAGGAGTTTGAGCGCGAGATTGCCGGCGACCTGGGCCTGGCGGCCGAGGAGGTGAGTCTGGACGAGGTCTCCTCGGAACTGCTGGTGCACGAGGCCGGGCACTACGTCACCGATATGCAGGAGCGCTTCATGCCGCTGGGGCTGCACGTGTTCGGCCGCGATTGGGACGGGGAGGCCGTCGACACCTTGCTCGACTCGATGGGAGGCGAGGGTGACGAGCGCGAACGCTGGCGCGGCCTGGTCGAGGCTTCGCCGCGTCACGAGCGGGACAGCTTCCTGGGTGCCTTGGAGGGGCGTTTCGTACCGCCGGGACCGGGCAACGACCCGCTGCGCACGCCCGAGGTGCTGCCCACCGGGCGCAACTTTCATGCGCTGTCCAGCGACCTGATACCGACCCGGGTGGCCTGGTCGCTGGGCAGCGAGATGGCGGCCAGTGCCCGCTCGCGCGACGGCGAGGAGGCTGAGGACAGCGAGGCCCTGGTGCTGTGGGCCTCGGACACGGTGCGTGACGAAGGGGTGATGATCGCCTTCGGCCTCGACATGCTGGGCGTGAAGCCGCACTGGAATGCGCGCGGCATCGTCCAGGGTCTCGAGCGCCTGCCCCTGGCGGAGCCTGGCGACGAGGCGGACACGCTACGCACGGCGCGCCGCGATGTGCTGTTCACCACCTCGGGGCTGTTCCGCGACCTCTACGAGGACCAACTGGTATGGCTCGACCTCGCCGTGCGCCTGGCGCTCGACGGGGCGAGCGAAACCATTCGCGCCGAGCATCCGCAGCTCACCGGGGCGCTGGAGGCGGCGCTCGCGCCGCTGCCCGAGACAATGCGCGACCCGGGCGCCGAGGCGCTCGCCGACAACCGGGTCGCGGCGCGCTGGGTGGCCGACACCCGTGAGCTGCTGACCGGCGGCGCAGCGACGGCCGAGGCCGGCGACCGGGCGGCGTGGCGGGTGTTCGGCACCGCGCCGGGCGCCTATGGCGCCGGCATCAACCGCCTGGCGTCGCGCTCCAGTGCCTGGGAGGAGCGTGACGAACTGGGCAGCGCCTACCGCCGGCGCATGGGGCATGTCTACGGCAAGGGGCAGGGCGGCGAGCCGGCCCACGCGGTCTTCGATGCCAACCTCGCCCGGGTCGGGCGCACCTACCTGGGCCGTGCCAGCCACCTCTATGGGCTGCTCGACAACGACGACGGCTTCGACTTCCAGGGCGGGCTCTCCAACGCCGTGGAGCAATTGACCGGCACGCCGCCGGCTAACCGGGTGCTGCAGCACGCTGATCCCGAGAACCCGCGCGTCGAGAGCCTGGAGCGGGCGTTGCTCGGTGAGCTGCGCGCGCGCAACCTCAACCCCCAGTGGCTGCGCCCGCTGATGGAGCACGGCTACGCCGGGGCGCGCACCATGAGCAGCGACTTCCTCGACAACCTGTGGGGCTGGCAGGTGACGAGCCCGCAGGTGGTGCGCTCCTGGGTGTGGGACGAGGTCGATGCGGTCTACTTCCAGGATCGCCACGGCCTGGGGCTGGATGACTTCCTGGCCGAGGGGCACAACGTCCATGTCAAGACGCACATGCAGGCCACGGCGCTGCTCGCCGCCCAGCGCGGCTTCTGGGAGGCCGATGAGGCGACCCTGGAACGGCTCGCCGGCGAGTTCGCGGAGGCGGTGATCGAGCATGGCCTGCCCGGCAGCGGTCACGCGCACCCCGACCACCCGCTGCTGCCGTGGATCGCCGAGCGCCTGGATGCCGAGCGGCGCGAGGCCTTCACGGCGGTGATCTCGGCGGCGCGGCTCGAGCACAGCGAGGCGCAAGCGGCGCCGACCACCATCCGCGAGGTCGAGCCGCAGGCGGTGCAAGCCGTGCAACCGGCACAAGAGCCCGTGCAGGAGCCCGAGTCAGGCGATACCACGGGCGGCCAGGACGACGCGCTGGCAGCCGCTGTCGAGGGGGCGCCGTCGTTGCTGCCCTGGCTGCTGGGTCTTGCGGCGCTGCTGCTGATGCTGGGAGGCATCGCCTACGGGAGACGCGCACCATGAACACGAGCCTGACTCACGCCACACTGGAAGTCATGGGCACCCTGGTGGACTGGCTGCTGACGCCGGTCATCGTGGTGCTGCTCGCCCTGGTGGCCCTGTCGCTGTGGGAGGCGGGGCTTGCCATCGGCGAGCGCAGCGGCGGCATCCGTCGCCTGGTCGCGGCGCGCCGGGGCGACCGGCTGGCGGCGCAGGCACGCCGCGCCATCGACCGCGCCGACCTGCTGGCGCGTATCGGCCCCATGCTGGGGCTGATGGGCACCCTGATCCCATTGGGGCCGGGGCTCGCCGCGCTGGGCAACGGCCAGCTGGACGTGCTGGCCCAGGCCGTCACCGTGGCCTTCAATACCACGGTGATGGGACTATTGATCGGCATCCTCGGCTTCCTGCTGGGGCGGCTGCGGCGGCGTTGGTACGACACCGCCATGGCCCAACTGGAGCATGGCACATGAGCATTCCCGAGTATCGGCGCAGCCGCTTCGACAGCGCGGACGAGGAGCCCATGGGGCCGCTCGCCAACCTGGCCGACATCATGCTGGTGTTCGCCGTGGGGCTGATGGTGGCGCTGGCCGCCTCGCGCGGCACGGGCGCTGCCGGCGGTGTGGAGCTCGAGGCCGGGCGCGAGCTGCCCGAGCTGCCGGCGGGCGTGGGCGCCTCCGGCAGCGGTTACGAGAGCGTCGGTCGCGTCTACCGCGACCCGCAGAGCGGCAAGCTGATCCTGATCGATGAGCCGGGGCGCAGTTGAGGGAAGGAGAACGGGATGGGAGTCTGTCGGATGCGAGGTGCGCTGGTGATGGGGGCCGGGC
Organism: Billgrantia sp. Q4P2; assembly: GCF_052806135.1. Taxonomy (NCBI): domain Bacteria; kingdom Pseudomonadati; phylum Pseudomonadota; class Gammaproteobacteria; order Oceanospirillales; family Halomonadaceae; genus Billgrantia; species Billgrantia sp. Q4P2. The sequence continues at coordinate 53,203 of NZ_JBRBAI010000017.1, read as the reverse complement.
TGCTGCTTGGTGCGGGGTTGCCCGCCCACGCCGAGGTCTGCGCCACCGACGATGCCGACCGCGAGGTGTGCCTGCCGGCGCCGGCCGCGCGCATTGCCGCGCTCTCGCCCGGGGCGACCGAGCTCGTGTATGCCGCCGGGGCCGGTGAGCAGGTGGTGGCCGTGGTCGACTACAGCGACTACCCCCCCGAGGTGGAGTCCGTTCCCTCGGTGGGCAGCCACACGCGCGTCGACATGGAGCGTCTCGTCGCCCTGCGCCCGGAGCTGGTGATCGGCTGGGTGACCGGCAATCCCTCCGAGCAGTTGGAGACTATAGAGACGCTCGGCGTACCGGTTTTCTATCTCGAGCCGCGTAGCTTCGAGGGGGTGGCCAGCGCCATCGAGCGACTGGCACGCCTGGCCGGCACCGGGGACGAGGGGCGGCGCGAGGCGGCGCGTTTTCGCAACGGCATGGCCGAACTCGTCGAGCGTCACGCCGAGCGCACGCCGGTGAGGGTCTTCTATCAAGTCTGGGATGAACCGCTGATGACCATCAACGACAAGCACCTGATCGGCCAGGTGCTGACCGCCTGCGGTGGCGTCAACGTCTTCGGTGAGCTCTCGCGCCTGGTGCCGCGTATCGATGACGAGTCGGTGCTGGCCGCCGACCCCGAGGCGATCCTCGCCGGCGGCATGGGCGAGGAGAACCGCGACTGGCTCACCCACTGGGAGCAGTACCCGAACCTGACGGCGGTGGCACGCGACAATCTCTTCTTCGTGCCGCCGTCGCTGATCCAGCGCCCCACGCCGCGGCTGTTGGAGGGGAGTCGGCTGTTCTGCGAGAAACTGGAGGACGCCCGTGCACGCCGTTAGGCATTCCATGGCCACCGTCGGGCGACGCGGGTTGGCCTTCCCCCTGGGCCTGCTGTCGCTGGCGGCGCTGACCGCCCTGGCGCTGTCGGTCACGGTCGGCAGCGTCGCCGTCACGCCCGCCGAGCTGTGGGAGGTGGCGCTGGGTCGCGGCGATGCCCTGTCGCGCACCCTGGTGCTGGAGCTGCGCGTGCCGCGCTCGCTCTCGGCCTTCGCCACCGGCGGCCTGCTGGCGCTGGCCGGCGCGCTGATGCAGGTGCTGCTGCGCAACCCCCTGGCGGACCCCTATGTGCTGGGCCTCTCCGGCGGTGCGGCGGTGGGGGCGCTGGCGGCCATGCTGGCCGGGCTGGGCGGCATGGTGATTTCCGGCTCGGCCTTCGCCGGGGCGCTCGCCTCCACCCTGCTGGTGTTCGGCCTGGCCCATGGCACCGGCAGCTGGACGCCGGCCCGGCTGCTGCTCACCGGCGTGGTGGTGGCCGCCGGGTGGGGAGCGGTGGTCACCCTGATGCTGGCGGTGAGCCCCGCCGAGCGTCTGCCCGGCATGCTCTACTGGCTGATGGGCGATCTCTCCTACGCCCGCACGCCCGGCTATCCGCTCGCCCTGTTGCTGGGGGTGTGCCTGCTGGCCTTCCCGCTGGGGCGCAGCCTCAACGTGTTGGCCCGCGGGGCGCTGCAGGCCGCGGCCCTGGGCGTGGCGGTGCGTCCGCTGGAGTGGACGATCTACATCACGGCGAGCCTGCTCACCGCCATGGCGGTGACCACGGCCGGCAGCATCGGCTTCGTCGGCCTGGTGGTGCCGCACATGCTGCGCCTGGTGCTGGGCAACGACCAGCGCCTGATCCTGCCCGCCTGTGCCCTGGCCGGCGGCACCCTGCTGGTGCTCGCCGACACCCTGGCGCGCACTATCATCGCTCCGGAACAGCTGCCGGTGGGGGTGATCACGGCGTTGCTCGGCGTACCGACCTTCCTCTACCTGCTCTACCGGAGCCGCTGATGAGCCGACTGTCGAACCCGGATCAGCCGCCGGTCGGCGTACCGAGCGTCTCGTTGCTCTACCTGCACCATGGGAGCCGCTAATGAGCCGACTCGAGGCACATGACCTCGTCATCGACGTGCCGGGCCGCCGCGACGGCCGGGCGCTGAGCTTGACCCTGGAGCCCGGGCAGGTGTGGGGCGTACTGGGCCCCAACGGGGCCGGCAAGACCACCCTGCTGCACACCCTGGCGGGGCTGCGGGCGCCGCGGCGCGGCACGCTGCGCCTCGACGGGGAGTCGCTGGCCGCGCTGCCGCGGCGCCGGGTCGCCCGCGCCCTGGGCCTGGTCTTCCAGGAGCGCCAGGACGGCTTTCCCGCCACGGTGCGCGAGACGGCGCTGATCGGCCGTCATCCCTGGCTCTCGCCCTGGCAGATGGAGGGGGGCGAGGACCTGCGGCTGGCCGAGGCGGCGCTCGAGCGGCTCGATGTCGCCCACCTGGCCGAGCGGCTGGTGAGCACGCTCTCCGGTGGCGAGCGCCAGCGCCTGGCCATCGCCACGGTGCTCACCCAGGCGCCGGCCATCTGGCTGGCCGACGAGCCCACCAACCATCTCGACCTGCACCACCAGACCGCGGTGATGGCCCTACTCGCCGGCGAGGCCCACGCCGGCAGTGCCGTGATGCTGTGCCTGCACGATCTCAACCTGGCAGCGCGCTGGTGCGACCAGGTGCTGCTGCTCTATCCCGACGGTGAGGCGTGCTGGGGGCCGCGCGACGCCATGCTGGTGCCGGGCGCCCTGGAGCGCCTCTACGGCCAGCGCCTGGCCACCGCCATGGTGGATGGCGCCCCCGTCTTCGTTCCCGTGAGGTGAAATGCACGACTTGACCCCGATTCGCGGCGAGACCCACAGCTACTTTAACCTTCGGTCCCCGAACGGGTGGCCGCGCTCTTCCACGGCCAGTCGCCGTGGCCCTGATTCCATCCCAGGAGAGTCGACATGCGTGACAACGCTAAGGACCCTGCACGCCATGCCAAGCGCATGGCCGCCAAGCAGAAGATCATGCAAGAGCGCATCGCCCGCGCCGACAAGGAGCAGGGCGTGCTGCTGGTGCTCACCGGCCCCGGCAAGGGCAAGAGCAGCTCCGGCTTCGGCATGCTGGCCCGCGCACTCGGCCACGGCATGAAAGTGGGCGTCGTGCAGTTCATCAAGGGCAAGTTCGCCTCCGGGGAGGAGGCCTTCTTCCGCCAGCAGCCGAACGTGGACTACCACGTGATCGGCGGGGGCTACACCTGGGACACCCAGGATCGCGACAAGGACGTCAAGACCGCCGAGGCCGCCTGGGCCGAGGCCAGCCGCATGCTGGGCGACGACAGCTACGACCTGGTGCTGCTCGACGAGCTCAACATTGCCCTGCGCTACGAGTATCTCGACCTCGACCGGGTGCTCGACGACCTGCAGGCGCGTCCGGCGATGCAGCACGCGGTGGTGACCGGCCGCTACGCGCCGCGGGAGCTGATCGAGCTGGCCGATACCGTCACCGAGATGAAGGTGGTCAAGCATGCCTTCAAGGAGCAGGGAGTCAAGGCGCAGAAAGGGGTAGAGCTCTAACCATGGCAACACTGATGGTGCAGGGCACCACCTCGGATGCCGGCAAGAGCACGGTGGTGGCGGCGCTGTGCCGTGTGCTCCATCGCCGCGGTGTGTCGGTGGCGCCGTTCAAGCCGCAAAACATGGCGCTCAACAGCGCGGTGACGGTGGACGGAGGTGAGATCGGCCGCTCCACGGCACTGCAGGCGCTGGCCTGCGGCCTGGAAGCGCACAGCGACATGAACCCGGTGCTGCTCAAGCCGGAGAGCGACCGCGGCGCCCAGGTGATCCTGCGCGGGAGGGTGTATGGTCATATGGACGCTCTCGATTACCACGCCTACAAGCGCGAGGCGCGCGACACCGTGCTGGCCGCCTGGGAGGCGCTGTCTAAGCGCTTCGACGTGATCATCGCCGAGGGGGCGGGCAGCCCGGCGGAGATCAACCTGCGCGAGAACGACATCGCCAACATGGGCTTCGCCGAGATGGTGGACTGCCCGGTGTTGCTGGTGGGCGACATCGACCGAGGCGGTGTCTTCGCCCAACTGGTCGGTACCCTGGCGCTGCTCAGCGAGAGCGAGCGCGCCCGCACCCGGGGCTTCGTCATCAACCGCTTTCGCGGCGACCTGGCGCTACTCGAACCGGGCCTCGACTGGCTCGCCGCGCACACCGGCAAGCCGGTGCTCGGCACGCTGCCCTACCTGCACGGCCTGCTGCTCGACGCCGAGGACAGCATTGGCCGCGAGGGGCGGGAGGAGGGCGAGCCGGCGCTGAGGATCGTGGTGCCGGCGCTGCCGCGCATCAGCAACCACAACGACTTCGATCCGTTGCGCCTGCATCCCCGCGTCCAACTCACCTTCGTCGGGCCGAACCAGGCGGTCCCGCCAGCGGACCTGATCATCCTGCCAGGCAGCAAGAGCACGCGCACTGATCTCGACTGGCTGCGTAGCCAAGGCTGGGAGACCGTCCTCCAGCGCCACCTACGCTACGGCGGCCGGGTACTCGGCATCTGCGGCGGTTTCCAAATGCTCGGCCGAGCCATCCACGACCCCGACGGCCTGGAGGGGCCGGCCGGCTCCACGCCGGGGCTGGGCCTGCTGGCGCTGGAGACGCGCATGGTCGCAGGCAAGCAGTTGCGCAATGTGAGCGGACGCTTGCTTCCGGAGGGCGTGCCAGTCAGCGGTTACGAGATCCACAACGGCGTGAGTGAGGGGGCGGCGCTGGCGCGCCCGCTGGTGGCGCTCGACGGCCGCGAGGGAGAATGCGTGGATGGCGCAGTAAGCGACGACCACCAGGTGATGGGCACCTACCTGCACGGCCTGTTCGACCGGCCCGAGGCCTGCACGGCGCTGCTGGCGCGCTGCGGCCTGGCCGGCGAGGCGGCGGTAGACTATGCCGATCACCGCCAAGCGGAGCTCAACCGCCTGGCTGATACCGTCGAGGCCCATCTGGACACCGACCGGTTGTGGCAGCTGGTCTAGTACTGAGCCCGATCCGACACAATCGTCAGCGAGTGATTTCTCGAAGCACCGACACCTGAAACCTATGAGGGATGGCCATGAACCACGACACCCAGCCGGAAATGCAGGCCCACCCCGAATTCAGTACGGACGAGCGTGATGCCGTCTATCGGGCGATCTTCACGCGCCGCGACGTACGCAGCGAGTTCCTGCCCGACCCGGTGCCCGATGAGGTCTTGGCCCGGGTGCTGACGGCAGCCCATCACGCCCCGTCGGTGGGCTTCATGCAGCCCTGGGACTTCGTGGTGATCCGCTCGCCGGCGGTCAAGGCCCGGGTGCAGGCGCTGTACCGCCAGGCCAACGAGGAGGCGGCGCAGATGTTCGAGGGCGAGAAGCAGGCGACTTACCGCCGCCTCAAGCTGGAGGGCATCGTCGAGTCGCCGCTCAACCTGTGCATCACCTGTGACCGTAAGCGACACGGGCCGGTGGTGGTGGGGCGCACCCACATCAAGACGATGGATATCTTCAGCGCCGTGTGTGCCGTGCAGAACCTGTGGCTGGCGGCGCGCGCCGAGGGGCTCGGTGTGGGCTGGGTCAGCATCTTCCACCAGCAGGCGCTGCGCGAGGCCCTCGGTATCCCCCGCCACATCATGCCGATCGCCTACCTTTGCGTGGGCTATGTGAGTCACTTCCATGACCGGCCGGAGCTGGAGAAAGCGGGCTGGCTGTCGCGGCTGCCCCTGGAGGAGCTGCTGCACTTCGACGGCTGGCAAGGGCCGGAGGGCGAAGCCGGCCAGGCGCTGCGCGAGGCGGTGAGCATGGCAGCGAGGCAGGCCGACTGAGAAGACCATAAGCAAGGCTGTGGCTTAGCCCGGTAGTTCGCCGCACTTCAGCCGTTGCACAGCGCCTCAAGCACTATGCAACCAAATGCTTTCACCGAAACTATGGTGCCAGCCGGCCCGGTCGTTGCGTGACTCTGCCACAGCCAATCGCGTACAACCGCGACGGATGGCGCAAACTGATGCGCAGATCAGCGAAATGATGGTGGTATTGCTCCGATGAGACTGCTTCAGCTGAAACATGAACTCGAGGCGCATGGGCTCGTTTTGCGCGGAGCCTTCGAGGTGGGGCCGGAGGATCATGTGCCCCCGCTCGCCCACGCCATGCCAGCCGCAGCACTGGTACTAGTGGGTAATGTCGGTTCGTCGCTGTGGCCCCAATTCGCTGCGTCGCCCGAGTATTGTGACGGAAGGCGCGATCCGCTGGATCGCTGGAGCCAACGCATCGGAGACGCGCTTGCTGCACGCTACGGTGCGCGTGCACTTTATCCGTTCGGCGGGCCGCCGCATTATCCCTTCCAGCGCTGGGCGTCGCGTGCCGAATCGGTACACCCATCACCGCTCGGCCTGGCCATCCATCCAGAGCACGGTTTATGGCACGCATACCGCTTCGCGCTCGCGATCGATCAAATGCCGGACGATCTTGCGCCAACGCCCGAATACGCGTCGCCGTGCCTGGGATGCGCCAAGCGGCCATGTCTCGATGCGTGCCCAGTCGGAGCCTTCACAGGCACCGAGTATCGAATCGGAGCATGTATGTTGCACCTGCGCGACACGCCGGGTGGCGCCTGCATGCAGCTGGGCTGCGCAGCAAGATGCGCTTGCCCAGTCAGCGCCCCGTCACGCTACGACTCGCAACATGCTGCATTTCACATGCAGGCCTTCGTCATCGCTCAATCGTCTGAATAGCTACACGACTCCGGCCAAGGCTGGGAGCGTATGGCTTGTCATGTCCGAGTACGGCGCGGTGGTCCGATGGCCACGGCCGTTACCCTCGCCTCGAAGAAGACTTCCCCGTCGATGTCGTTATCGACACGGTTTTCGTCAATCTCGAAGCGCACCTCCACCTTGGCCGCGCCGGCCTGCCAAGCCAAGGCTTCAGCGCGCTCGGCGGTCGTTTGCCGCGCCATCGCATAGGCAGCCTCGAGTGTGACGTGATCGCAGGGGCCATCGGGCAGAAAGACCCTAAAGCGGCCGTGAACAGGCTGCAGAACCGAGACATGAACCCGCTGTACCACCTGGCCGAGCAGGGTGCCTACGGCATTGGCCACCTCGCCGTGGGATGGCAACACAACTTCGGCGCCCAGAGCCTCGCCAACCGCTGGATAGTAGCTTGCTGCCGGCCCGCCCACCGCGACCACCGGGGAGAGCGGCGAGAAATTCAATGTGAAGACCGAGGGCGTAGTGGTGACGCGGGATTCGCCGCGCAGGATCAGCGCCGCCAAGGAGGACGCCAACCGCGCCTGCTGGGCATCGACATTGGCATCGTGCAGCCCCGCCTCGATCAGTTTGGTGGAGATGGCCTTGACCACCCGGCCGAAGACCTCGCGTGATGGCGCTTCCGCATCGCCTTCCGGCCAGCGCCCAAGGCCGTATTGGCGGCGCATGCGCTTGGCCCAGATGACCGCTGCCAGGCGGGCGGCCTCGACGTCCCAGTGGCGTGAGATACCCAGGACATGGGCGGCATCGGTGGGTGTGAAGCCGCTGAAGATCACCAGGCCACGACGTTCCAGGCTGGTCAGCGCACGGGCCAGCCAACGTTTCTCTTCCACCGCACGCAGCATCTCCACCGGTCCCTCGGCCAGCCGCGCCCAGGCCTCATGCTCATCGGGGGTGAGCTGACCCAAGAGCGCTTCGTCGTGCTGCAGGCGCATGGCGAAGCGATTGTGGTTGCTGCCCGGGGGAATGTTGAGCTGCCGCAGCAGGGCCTCGTGGAGCTCGGGATGCTGGCTGACCAACAGGCTCATGGGCAACACGCGGCGAGGTCCGATGGCAAGGCCCCGGCCTGGGTCGAAGGCGACTTCACTATCGCCGCCAAGGCCGATGGAATAGAGCTTGATCGCTTCCACCATGGGACGCCAGTCTCCCACCCGGGCGCCGTCGAAGGAGAGCGTCGGCAAGCCGTCTCGCACCACGGCAATATCCGTCGTGGTCCCCCCCATATCGGCTACGATCAGGTTGCGGCGACCGCTCAGCATTATGGCGCCGTTGACGCTGGCTGCCGGCCCGGACAGCACGGTGGTGATGGGCTGGAGGATGGCACTGTCAGCGGAAATCAGTGAACCATCGCCCTTCACGATCATCAGCGGTGCCGAAATCCGATGGCTGTGCAACAGCCCTTGGACCGCTTCAATGAGTCGCGCTACATAGGCGATCATGCGGGCATTCAGCGCCGCGGTCATGGCGCGGCGCGGCGCCCCCAGCGAAGCCGCCAGCTCATGGCCGCAGGTCACTGGCTTGCCGGTCAGCTCATGCACGAGTTCGGCCGCGCGCTGCTCGTGAGCCGGGTTGCGGACACTGAAGGAGGCCGAGACCGCGAACGCCGATACCCGCTCCCGCCAGGCCAGGATCGTCTCGCGCAGGGCTTGCTCATCCAGGGGCGCGAGTTCGCAGCCTCCCGCGTCATGGCCGCCGCCCAGCAGAATCAGACTGTTGGCGCCGAGCAGCGAGACCAGTCCGGTCGCCTTGACCTGGCGCTCGTCATACCCAATCAGCAGCACACAGATCGGTGCACCCTTGCCTTCTACCGCCGAGTTGGTCGTCAGCGTCGACGACAGTGACACCAGATCGACCTGAGACAGCAGGTCGGTGGGAAGCGCCCCCAAGGCATCGGCGATGCCCTGCTGAAGATCCAGGCGCGTCGTCAGGCGCTTGGCCATCGCCACCACCTGATCGGCCTCATTCAGGAGGACCGCGTCGGTAAAGGTACCGCCCGTATCGATGCCCAGCCGATAGCCCATCGGGGCCTCTCCTTATGTACTTGGTGTGTTGCCAAATGTGCTTGGTGTTTTGCCAACCACCCTTCGTGTCATTGCCACATTGATAGCGCGTTATAGGGTCGCCCCTCAGGCGCGCTGGCGGCGCCGTCGCCGGCCGCCGCGCGCTGCGGCGCTGGCATCCTCCGTCACCGCCGGCAGGGTCACGTGGGCGCTCAGTTGCGGGAAGGGATCGTGGCGATGGGGGATCGCCATGGCACCCACGAAGTGTTCCTGAAAACGGGGCTCCGTGGCCGTCTCCACCTTCTCCACGCGGCGCACCACCTCCTCGATCTCGCGGCGCGCCTTGCGGCTCAGTAGGGCGATGCGCGCTCCCGTGCCAGCGGCGTTGCCCGCCGAGGTGACGTGCGCCAGATCGCAGTCGGGGATCAGCCCCAGGATCATGGCGTACTTGACGTCGATATGGGCGCCGAAGGCCCCGGCTAGGCGGATGCGATCGACGTGGTCGGCGCCGAAGTGCTCCATCAGCAGGCGGATACCGGCATAGAGCGCCGCCTTGGCCAACTGGATGGCACGGATGTCGTTCTGGGTGATGGACAGGGTGCGGCTGCCGTCGCGATGCAGCACGTAGGCGAAGGTGCGCCCATCGGCCACGATCCGTTCGCTGCGCGCCGCCAGGCCACCCTGCATGACACCGTCCTGGTTGATGATGCCGGCCAGGTACATCTCGGCGATGACCTCAATGATGCCCGAGCCGCAGACGCCGGTGACCCCATGGGGGACCACGGCGTCGTCGAAGCCCGGCTCGTCGGACCACAGCTCGCAGCCGATCACCTTGTAGCGCGGCTCGAGCGTCAGCGGGTCGATGCGCACCCGTTCGATGGCGCCGGCAGCTGCCCGCTGCCCGCCGCTGATCTGGGCGCCTTCGAAGGCTGGACCGGTGGGGCTGGAGCAGGCCAGCAGGCGATGGCGGTTGCCCAGCACGATCTCCGCGTTGGTACCCACGTCGACCAGCAGCATCAGCTCCTCGCCGAGGTAGGGCGTCTCGGAGAGGATCATCCCGGCGGTGTCGGCTCCCACGTGCCCGGCGATACAGGGCAGACCGTAGACCCGGGCGTTGGGGTGGATGACCAGGTCCATCTCGGTGGCCCACAGCCCGTCGATGGCCTCGTCGGTGGCCAGGGCGAAGGGCGCGCCGCCCAGTTCCACCGGATTGATGCCGAACACCAGGCTCTGCATGATCGGATTGCCGACGAAAGTCGCCTCGAGGATGGCGTTCACATGCACGTCCGCTTCGCTGGCCAGTTCCACGGTGAGCTCGTTCAAGGCATCGCGCACCGAGCGTGTCATGGTCTGGTCGCCGCCGGGGTTCATCATGATGTAGGAGACCCGGCTCATCAGGTCCTCGCCGTAGCGGATCTGCGGGTTCATGCGCCCGGTGGAGGCGACCACCTCGCCGGTCTGCAGGTTGCACAGGTGGGCGGCGATGGTCGTCGAGCCCACATCCACCGCCATGCCGTAGACCTGTGACTGGAAGCCCGGCCACACGCCGATAATGCGCCGTTCGTCGTAGACCGCTACCGTCACGCCCCAGCCGCCCTGACGCAGGGCTTGCTGCAGCTGCTGGACCACGCGGATGTCGTTCTCCAGCTCGCTCAGGTGCCACTCGTAGGCCAGGGCATCCTTGAGGCGACGCAGGTCCGAGGCCGGCACGTGCATGTCCGGCTCCTGCACCTCCACATAGTAGAGGCGCACGATGGGGTCGAGCTCGATATCGAGCACCTCGGCCCGCTTGCGCACGATCTGGCGGTGCACCTGGCTCGACGAGGGTACGTCGATCACGGCATCGCCGAGCAGCTGGGTCGAGCAGCTCAGCCGACGTCCGTCGCGCAGCGGCCCGCGACGCTTCTCCCAGGCCTGCTCGGTGTCGCTCTTGGCGGTGAGGTGATCCGGCCATGACGCGACCCCGTGCTTAGCGAAGCGCCCCTCGCAGAGGTCGACCTGGCAGCGGCCGCACAGGCCGCGCCCGCCGCACACCGAATCGATGTCGACCCCCAGCGCGCGAGCGGCCTCCAGCACCGGGGTACCGACCGGGAAGCGTCCGCGACGTCCGGAAGGGGTGAAGACGACGAGCGCTTCGTCAGCATCGGACATGGGGACCTCCGTCCACAGGAATTCGTTCAGGAGAGCGAAGCGCCTCAGGCGAGGCGCTTGCGTTGTTCGTTGTTATAGTGGTCTGGCAACTATCCGCGCTCAGGTCACGGCGCGGCGTCGGCGCGTCTGCCGCCGCCCGCGCCCTTCGGCCCCGTCCGCCCCGACGGCCGGCGGCTCACGGAATTTCTGGATCCAGCGCATGCAATCGGGGTCGTGCCCCATCATCACGTCGGCGCCCATGATCGCGGTCATGATCTCGGTGTGCAGCGGGTTGGTGATCGCCGAGGTCATCCCCGAGGCGATGGCCATGCTCATGAACGCCGCATTAATGCCGTTGCGGTTGGGCAGGCCGAAGCTGACGTTGGAGGCCCCGCAGGTGGTGTTGACCTTGAGCTCCTGCTGCAGGCGGTGGCACAGGGCAAATACCTGGCGGCCCGCCGAGTTCACCGCGCCGATCGGCATCACCAGCGGATCGACCACCACGTCGCAGGCAGGGATGCCGTGGTCGGCGGCGCGCTCGACGATCTTCTTGGCGACGGCGAAGCGCACGTCGGGATCGTGGGAGATACCGGTTTCATCGTTGCTGATCGCCACCACCGCCGCCCCATATTTCTTCACCAGCGGCAGCACCGCCTCGAGGCTCTCGTCCTCGCCGGTCACCGAGTTGACCAGCGCCTTGCCCTTATAAACCGCCAGGCCCGCCTCGAGTGCCTTGATGACCGAGGAGTCGATGCACAGCGGCACGTCGGTCAGCGACTGCACCAGCTCGACGGTCTGGGCCAGGATCGCCGGTTCGTCGGCTAGCGGGATGCCGGCATTGACGTCCAGCATGTGCGCGCCGTGCGCCAGTTGATCCTCCACGTCCTTGACCACGCGGGAGAAGTCGCCGGCGGCCATTTCCGCAGCCAGCTGCTTGCGGCCAGTGGGGTTGATGCGCTCGCCGATGACCACGAAGGGCCGCTCGAAGCCGATCACGACTTCCTTCTTGTGCGAGCTGATGACGGTATCGGTCATGATGCTTCCTCAGTGATGGTGTCTTGTCGTTGCTATTGGGTGCCTGCGGAAGGCGTTGTAGTTAACTGTGGCGTTGCGGCTCCAAGCTGGCGGTCGGATAGGGATGGGTCATCCCGACACAGGCTCGAACTCTTCCGCCAGCGCGTCGGGCGACTCCGGATTGAGTTCGGCCGGGTTGTCGCGCCCCGGGTACCAGGGCACGCGTCCCTCCAGCACGCCGGTGCCTTCGATGATCTCGGCCACGGTGTGCTCCTGGCGGTAGGCCATGATGTGGGCACCGCTGACCCCAGGGATCTCGCGGATCTGGTGAAGCAGGTCCATGCACAGTCGCTTGCCCTCCTCCTTCTGGTTCTGGGCGCCCTCGAGGCGCGCGATCACGGCATCCGGGATGTGCACGCCGGGCACGTTGTCGCGGATCCAGCGTGCGCTGCGCGCCGAGGCGAGCGGCCCGACGCCGGGCAGGATGAATACGCGGTCCGGCCCCTCGAGCAGCCCCAGGTCGTTCACCTTGAGCATGAAGTCACGCAGCCGGGGGATGTCGAAGCAGTACTGGGTCTGGATGAACTGCGCCCCGGCAGCGACCTTCTTGGCCAACCGGTGCGGGCGCCACTCCAGGGGCGGCACAAAGGGGTTCTCGGCCGCGCCGAGGAAGATCCGCGGTGGCGCGTCGATCTTGCGCCCGCTCTGGAAGCGACACTCGTCGCGCATACCACGGGCGATCTCCAGCAACGACATGGAGTCAAGATCGAACACCGGCTTGGCCTGGGGATGGTCGCCGGCCTGGACGCCGTCGCCGGACAGGCACAGTAGGTTGCAGGCGCCCATGGCCGCGGCCCCCAGGATCTCGCCCTGTATGGCGATGCGGTTCCGGTCGCGGCATGAGATCTGCAGAATGGTGGCATAACCCACCCGGGTGAGCAGCGAGCAGACCCCGACGCTGGACATGTGGCAGTGCGCACCGGAGCCGTCGGTGGCGTTGATGGCATCCACGTAGCCGTCGAAGATCGCCGCACGCTTGAGCACCTCGGCGGGGTCGGCGGAGTCTGGCGGGTCGATCTCGCTGGTGATGGCAAACTTGCCGGCGCGCAGCACGCGCTCCAGGCGTCCGGGCGAGACGTGGCCCGGCAGGATCGGCAGGGAGTAGCCCGGTACGGGCTCGTCGTCGAACTTCATTTCACGGCTCCGCTATCCGCGCGCTCGCGGGTTTGATCGGCCAGCTTGCGCACCACGCGCAGCCAGGACGAGGAATCCTTCAGGCGGAAGTCGACCGGCTGCTGCACCACCTGGATGCGATCGCCATACTTCATCCGGCGGCTGCCTTCCCAGGCCTCGACCCACACGCAGCGCATCTCCGGCTTGACCTCACAGTGGCCGTTGGCGCGCACCCCGCCGCAAGGGCCGTTGCGCAGGTTCTTGGGGCAGTTCATGGGGCAGGACATGCCGGTAGCGGAGAGCGCACACTGCCCGCACATCTGGCAATCGAACAGTAGGCCCTTGACGCCCTTCTCGAGGGCCTTGACCGGGGCCTCGACGCGTTCATAGCCGATTCGCTGCCATAGCGGATGCAGCTTGACCAACAGTGGCTCGAAGCCCCGGTACACCCATTCGAACAGCCGGGCGTGACGGACCACCCAGCGCCTCACCTTGTACATCCTCTCCCTCCTTGCCGCCGCCCCCGTGAGCGGGGGCCGCGGCCATGGTCGTTGTTGTTGTCGTCGCGCTCACTCAGGCAGGCTCAGCCAGTCCCTTCTGGCGCACCAACTGCTTGAGCGCCTCGTCATCGAAGCTTGCCTCGAGGCGTGCCGCCTCGGCCTCGGCCTCGGCCTGCAGGTTGTCGCCGCACTCGCGCGGGGCGCTGCGCTGCCAGTCGGCCATGTACGCCTCCGAGCCGCCCTTGCCAGCCCGCATGGCCGCCCGGTCGATGGCGTGCTGAAAGCGCGGCGACAGCAGTACCTTGGCGCTCTTGCGCCCCTGCTTGGTGATTACCTGGGCGGGAATATCCCGCCAGCTGACGATGGTCAGAGTTGTCATGTTGCTTGCTCTACAGCGACCGGCTCTGAGACCAAGCGGACCAGGGAGGTCGCCAGCTCGCCGTAGCCGGTATGCCGGTATTCGAAGGAGAGTCCGAGTCGTGCGGCGGCACGCTGGGCCGCGGCCTGAAGAGCGGGATCGTCCCGCTGCGACAAGTAGACGAGCCGGCGATACTGGCCGAAATAGAGACTTGCGAGTTGGGGATGGTGCTCGATGCCGAGCTCCTGGATGACCAGCCGGTCGAAGTGGCGCACGAGAAAATCGGTCAGATAAAAGGTGCCCAACTCCTGTTCGCTGAGCGCCGCGATCACCGACTCCCCGGCATAGACGTCATAACAGTGTGCCCCCGGCAACCGTTCGGCGCCATGCTCGGCCAGCACTTCGTCCAGCAATCCGCCCGTACCGCAGTCGGCATAGGCTACGAAAATGCGCGAATACCACGACGCTTCTTGCAGCTTCTTGCCCACGGCCTCGGGTATCCGATCCGGCCGATTGTGCAGGTCCGCCGGCAGGCACTCCAGGCGCACGTCACGCCAGCCATTGGCATCGATCAGGGCCTTGATCTCCCTGGCCAGCGCCCCGCAGGCGATGATCAACGTGGACGACATGACGGTGGACCTCCGGGGTTCAGGCTGCGCGACGCTGGGCGATGAGTTCCTTGGCCATGTCGACCGCTACACCGGCATCACGGCAATAGGCATCGGCACCGATAGCCTGACCAAACTCCTCGTTGAGCGGAGCGCCACCAACCATGATTATGACATCGTCACGCAGGCCCTTTTCGACCAGCGTATCGATGACGACTTTCATGTAAGGCATGGTGGTGGTCAGCAGCGCCGACATGCCAAGGATGTCAGGCTTGTGCTCTTCCAGGGCCTCGAGATAGGTCTCCACCGGAATGTTGATGCCGATGTCGACCACCTCGAAACCAGCCCCTTCCATCATCATCGACACGAGGTTCTTGCCGATGTCGTGAATGTCGCCCTTGACGGTGCCGATCACGATCTTGCCGATGGTCTCGGAACCGGAGGCCGCCAGCAGGGGGCGCAGCACTTCCATGCCCCCTTTCATGGCGTTTGCCGCCATCAACACCTCCGGGACGAAGAGGATGCCGTCACGAAAATCGACGCCGACGATAGCCATGCCACCCACCAGCGCCTCGTCGAGCACTCGGTTGGCGCTCCAGCCGCGCTCCAGCAGGATCTCGGTACCTTCGACCACCTCGTCGCGCAGCCCGTTGTAGAGGTCGTCGTGCATCTGCTCGACCAGCTCGTCGTCGGGCAGGTCATTGAGATCGAAGTCTTCGTTTTCATTGTACTGTTCTGTCATGGTGCTCCGCTCCTGGTCATTCCATACCCGAATTACGGAGAGGGTATGGTTGCGAAAGCAGCCTAGGCGCTCACCGTAGGAAACATATCCATGCAAGCGACGCCTTCATGCCGAAAAACGCCATATGTCTCGCTTCGTTTGGGAATTTCCAAATATCTTGCAGTTAATTGATTTGAGTCAAATTTTACGATTTTCCAACTTTTTCGCCGCGGTCGCTGCGACAACGTTTCGAGTCGTCTTTAGACATGCGTGCCGATGCCACCGGAGTACATTGCGACGCATACCTGAACAACAACAGACAAGCCGAAGCGAGGGTAGCCATGTCCGCTATGATCGAAGGGAAGAACGTCTATGTGCTGAAGGCCAACTGCAAGGGGGCCATCGGTACCGTTTCCCGCCTTACCACTTACCTTGCCCAGCGCCACTGCTACATCATGGAACTGGCGCAGTTCGATGACATCGAAACCGGCAATTTTTATGTACGTTGCGTCTTTTCCACGACACCTGGCATCACTCCCAAGCTGGAGGAACTCAAGACAGAATTCGGTCATGGTGTTGCCGAACGCGACGGCATGGAGTGGGAGATGCACGACACCCTGACTTTGCCCAAGGTGCTGATCATGGTGTCGAAGTACGACCATTGCCTCGACGATCTTTTGTATCGACAGCGGACCGGCGAGATCAAGATGGAGATTCCGGCCATCGTCTCCAATCATCCCGACCTCAAGCGTCTCGCCGACTGGTATGAAATTCCTTTCTATCACCTACCCATTACACCGGAGACCAAGCAGGAGCAGGAGCGCCAGGTGCTCGACCTCGTCGAGGAAACGGGGGCCGAGCTGGTCGTCCTTGCGCGTTACATGCAAATCCTTTCCTCCAACCTATGCGAGGAACTGGCTGGTCGCGCCATCAATATCCACCACTCTTTCCTGCCGGGCTTCAAAGGCGCCAAGCCCTATCACCAGGCCTTCGAGCGGGGCGTCAAGCTGATCGGTGCCACTGCCCACTACGTCACCACCGACCTGGATGAAGGGCCGATCATCGAACAAGTCGTCGAACGCGTCGACCACACCTATAGTCCTGCCCAGTTGGCAGCCGTGGGACGCGATGCCGAGAACATGGCGCTGTCGCGGGCGGTCCGTTACCACCTGGAGCATCGCGTCTTCCCCAATGGCAACAAGACCGTCGTCTTCCGCTGAGGCGCCCGACAGGAGGAAAGACCATGTCCATCCTGATCGATGGCAAGGCCCACGCCGCTCGGCTTCGCGAAGAGATCGGCCGTCAAGTAGGCAGACTGCGTCAGCACAACCTGATCACTCCCGGCCTGGCCGTGATCCTCGTCGGCGAGGATCCCGCCAGCCAGGTATATGTACGCAACAAGGCGACCCAGGCCCGGGAAGCTGGCATGTCTTCATTCGAGTACCGCCTGGCTGACAGCGTGCCCGAGATCCAGTTGCTCGACCTGATCGAGCGGCTCAACTGCGACCCGGAAGTGCACGGCATCCTGGTCCAGCTGCCGCTGCCGCCCCAGGTCGATGAGGCACGCGTGATCCAGGCCATCTGTCCAGACAAGGACATTGATGGCTTCCATCCGATCAACGTGGGCAACATCGCCACCGGGGGATATGGCATGGTGCCCTGCACGCCACTCGGCTGCCTGAAGCTACTCAAGTTCCAACTGGGTGACCTGAGTGGCAAGCGTGCCGTGGTGCTGGGGCGCTCCAACATCGTTGGCAAGCCGATGGCTAGCCTGCTGCTGCAGGAGCACTGCACCGTGACCGTCGCGCACTCGCGCACCCGGCAACTCGAGGAGGTGTGCCGTCAGGCCGACATCTTGGTGGCTGCGGTAGGTCGGCCGCGCCTGGTCAAGGAGGACTGGATCAAACCCGGTGCTACGGTGATCGACGTAGGCATCAACCGCATCGAAGCCGATGGCAGTACGCGGCTGGTCGGCGACGTGGACTTCGAAGGTGCCCGCAAGGTTGCCGGCGCCCTCACGCCGGTCCCCGGCGGCGTCGGCCCCATGACCATCGCCTGCCTGTTACTCAACACCTTGGAAGCCACCTGCCGACAGCATGGCATCCCCTTCCCCGACGACATCATGTCGCTGGCTTGGGGGAGCACGTCGGCCGAGATGGCCTAATAACCGTCATCGCCCATGGCGATGACGTTGCACAACGGTTGACCAATTCGGTATATGCGGGTCGCTGGATGAGCAATGCCAGCCTGTCGGTGCTTCGCATATTGCCCTCTCCAACAACACTGTCTGCAAAACAATGCCGGAGAACGCCATGGATTCCCCCTCTTCTCGCCGCCGTACCCGCACCGCTGGAAACGCCCGCCGCGCCGGCAAAGGCGCCGCCGTCTCGACCCAGCCCTACGCCACGCGCCGCATCCCTTACTTCGAGGTCCTCGATGACGCGGGGCTCTCCCTCATCGAGGAGAATGCCGACACCATCCTCGAGGAGATCGGCATCGATTTCCGCGACGACGAGGAAGCCCTGCAGATCTGGCGTGATGCCGGTGCCGACGTGCAGGGGGAGCGCGTACGCATGCCGCGTGGCCTCTGCCGGCGGCTGATCCAGGACAGCGCGCCACGCCAGTTTACCCAGCACGCGCGCAATCCCGAACGCAACGTGGAGATCGGCGGCCCGCACACCGTCTACGTGCCCGCCTACGGCTGTCCCTTCGTGCACGACATCGACCGCGGAAGGCGCTACGGCACGCTCGAGGACTTCCAGAACTTCGTCAAGCTCGCCTATCTGTCACCGAGCCTTCACCACTCCGGCGGCACCATCTGCGAGCCAGTCGACCTGCCGGTCAACAAGCGCCACTTCGACATGATCTACAGCCACATGAAGTACTCCGACAAGTGCTTCATGGGCTCGGTGACGCACCCCGATCGCGCCCAAGACACGGTCGAGATGGCCAAGATCCTGTTCGGCGATCGCTGGATCGACCCCGACACCGGCAAGCCGCGCACCTGCGTGATCAACCTGATCAACGCCAACTCGCCGATGACCTTCGACGACACCATGCTGGGTGCCGCCAAGGTCTATGCGCGGGCCAATCAGGCCTGCATCGTTACCCCCTTCATCCTGGCAGGCGCCATGTCACCGGTGACTGTGGCTGGTACCGCCGCCCAGACCCTGGCCGAGGCCATGGCCGGGATGGCCTTTATACAGCTGGTGAACCCGGGTGCACCGGTGGTGCTGGGCAGCTTCGCCAGCTCCATGTCGATGCAGTCCGGCGCCCCTACCTTCGGTACGCCGGAGCCGGCGCTGGTGCTCTACGTGATGGCCAACCTGGCCCGCCGCCTGGGCGTGCCCTTCCGTTCCGGCGGCTCGTTCACCGCCTCCAAGCTGCCCGATGCCCAGGCTGCCAGCGAGAGCGCCAACACCCTGGTGCCGACCACCCTGGGTGGCGTCAACTTCGCGCTGCACTCGGCGGGGTGGCTGGAAGGGGGGCTGGCCATGGGGTATGAGAAGTTCATCATGGACGCCGACCAGACCGGCATGATGCAGACCCTGCTCAAGGGCGTCGACCTGTCGGAGAACGGCCAGGCCATGGACGCCATTCGCGAGGTCGGCCCCGGCAAGCACTTCCTGGGCTGTGCGCACACCCAGGCCAACTTCAAGGATGCCTTTTACCTCTCGCCGATCACCGACAACAACAGCTTCGAACAGTGGGATGCCGACGGCCGACTGGACATGGCCCAGCGCGCCAACGCCCGATGGAAGAAACTGCTCGCCGAATACCAGGCGCCGCCCCTGGACCCGGCGATCGACGAGGCCCTGCTCGACTACATGGCAACGCGCAAGGCGGCCTTCCCCGATTCCAATATTTAGCAGCCTGCTAATCCACGATGCCGGCCGGTCCCGCCAAGCCGGCCGGCGTCCCCACTGGAGGACTCGGCAGCACTGGTGATCATCACGGCAATGAGATAACAACAACTCGAGGAATCTATAGATGAAAGAACCCATCACTCGACCCTCCGACGGAGTCCCGGCCCCCGAGGGCCCTGCCGATCTGATTGATACCGACTACGTGATCGGGCAAGACAACATCACCGGAGAGTTCAAGCTGAACCTGGACATCCACGGTAAGGTATTCGCCATCTCGGCCCTGGTCACACTGTTCTTCGTCATTCTAACCCTGGCCCTGCACAGCGAAGTGGAGCCGCTTTTTACCGGGCTGCGCAACTGGCTGACCAACCACCTCACCTGGTTCTTCCTGCTCTCCGCCAACATCTTCGTGGTGCTCTGCTTAGTGCTGGTCATCTCGCCGCTGGGCAAGGTGCGTATCGGGGGTGTCAACGCCAAGCCCGACTTCTCATATTCGGCTTGGTTCTCGATGCTGTTCGCCGCCGGCATGGGCATCGGCCTGATGTTCTACGGCGTCTCGGAGCCCATGTCGCATTTCGCCTCCTCGCTGGGCGGTACCAGCCTGGATGGTGGCGTGCGCAGCGACTGGGCCCCCCTGGGCGCGGCCGCCGGCAACCCTGAGGCGGCGGCGCGGCTGGGCATGGCGGCCAGTATCTTCCACTGGGGCCTGCACCCTTGGGCGATCTATGCCGTGGTGGCGCTGGCTCTGGCGATCTTCGCCTACAACAAAGGCCTGCCGCTGACCATGCGCTCGATCTTCTACCCCGTGCTGGGTGAGCGCACCTGGGGCTGGCCGGGCCATGTCATCGACATCCTGGCGGTCTTCGCCACGCTGTTCGGCCTGGCCACCTCGCTGGGACTGGGCGCCTCCCAGGCCACGGCAGGACTCGGCTACTTGTTCGGTGCTCCGGGCGGTGACACCACCATGGTGCTGCTGATCATCGGCATCACGCTGATCGCCATCCTCTCCATCATCTCCGGTGTCGACAAGGGCGTGCGCCGGCTGTCGGAGATCAACATGGTGCTCGCCTTCCTGCTGCTGGCCTTCGTAATCATCGTAGGCCCGACCTTGGTGATCTTCACCGGCGTGCTGGACAACCTGGTCGCTTACATCACCCATCTGCCGGCGCTCTCGGCGCCCTTCGGCCGTGAGGATGTTAACTTCAGCCAGGGCTGGACGGCCTTCTACTGGGCCTGGTGGATCTCCTGGTCGCCCTTCGTCGGCATGTTCATCGCCCGGGTGTCGCGTGGGCGCAGCGTGCGTGAGTTCATCATTGCCGTGCTGCTTATTCCCTCGCTGGTCTCGGTGGTGTGGATGACCGCCTTTGGCGGTACCGCCGTCCACCAGCTGGTGGCCACTGGTTTCGAGGGGGTGCAGGACGCGGCCCTAGAACTGCAGCTGTTCGTGATGCTCGGCGAACTGCCACTGACCGCGATCACCTCCTTCGTCGGTATCGTGCTGGTCATCGTCTTCTTCGTCACCTCCTCCGACTCCGGCTCGCTGGTGATCGACACCATCACGGCCGGCGGCAAGGTCGACGCCCCCAAGCCGCAGCGCGTGTTCTGGGCGGTGATCGAAGGACTGATTGCGATTGCTCTGCTGCTCGGTGGCGGGTTGGTCGCTCTGCAGGCCATGGCTGTGTCCACGGGCCTGCCATTCACATTGGTGCTTCTCGCAGGTTGTTTCACAATCGTTAAAGGTCTGCTGAGTGAGTATCGCTTGATTAATCCAAGATATATAAATAAATCGATTACATAAACTGCATTGGAATAAAGCAAGACGGCCAGACGGCCAGACGGCCAGACGGCAAGACGGACTTCGAACCGCCTTGCCGGCTGTGGCTCCACACATTGATGGCGGACCTAAAACCGGGAGAAGGTCAATACGGCTATGGATAACAAGCTTGAAAAAATTTTGGCGTCTCGTGATTGGCTGCTGGCAGATGGAGCCACGGGGACCAACTTGTTCGACATGGGATTGAAGTCTGGCGAAGCACCGGAATTGTGGAATGAGCGTTACCCTGGAAGAATTGCTAGGTTGTATGCACTAACCTTGGAGGCCGGAAGCGATCTTTTTCTGACTAATTCTTTTGGCAGTAATGCTGCACGGCTCAGGCTACATGGTGCACAACACCGAGCGCGCGAATTATCCCGACTGTCCGCTGAAATCGCACGCGATGTGGCAGATCGCTACTCCCGCCCCATCGTTGTTGCAGGTTCTGTGGGGCCAACGGGTGAAATGATGGCCCCCTTGGGCTCTTTAACCCATGAGTTAGCAGTGGAGATCTTCCACGAACAGGCCGAAGGTCTCAAGGAAGGTGGTGCTGATGTACTGTGGCTGGAGACAATCTCGGCGCCTGAAGAGCTTCAGGCTGCGAGTAGCGCCTTTCAACTGGCCAGTATGCCTTGGTGTGGAACTATGAGCTTTGATATGGCTGGAAGAACTATGATGGGCATGACCTCCCAGAGCATGGTGGAGCTTGTTGGTCAGATATCCAACACACCGGTAGCATTTGGAGCCAACTGCGGTGTTGGTGCGTCTGATTTGATACGCACTGTGCTGGGCCTTACATTGCAAGAAACTACAATGCCGATTATTGCTAAAGGCAATGCCGGGATACCCGAATATATTGATGGGCATATTCACTATAATGGAACCCCCGAGCTCATGGCCGATTATGCGGTTCTGGCGCGGGACGCAGGGGCAAGGATTATTGGTGGCTGCTGCGGTACCACGCCAGAGCATCTTGCTAGAATGCGCGCTGCGCTTGAAGAAAGGCCGCGAGGAACGCGACCCACTTTGGAGCAAATTCGCTATGCACTGGGTGAGTTTTCCTCGGTCAGCGATGGTAACGATAAAGCTCGGGAAGTACCTGCCCGTCGCCAACGTCGAAGAAAAAACTAAGCAGACTATCATGTAAATTAATCCGGCTTATGCATTAAGCCGGTTACAGCAGTAGCCTGCTGCAGCTGCCCACACAGCTGGTAGACCGAAAAGCCCCTTTCCTCTCCGGACCAACCGGCTGTGCGTACCATGCAAAACGGTAATTGGCCGGAGTGCCATGGTTGGGCTGGGAACGCGACGTTGTATCAGACTATGCCTGAGTTTCAGGGCGTGCTCGCCGAGAGGAAGTGGAACGAGGCGTAGAGTGAGCACGGCCTCGTTGGTGAGTATTAGATGGACAGAAGGTCGGCCGGGGGGGGCACAGATACACTGGCATAAGTGGATTCACCCCGTGCATGGACGAGGGCCGCCGTAGCGCTTGAGGCTGGTTCATTGAGCACGGCCTCGAAGGCGGCCTTGCTAAATAGCGCCTTGATATCATTCTTCCTCAAATGCAGCGGCGGGTTGAAATACGCGATGCGCTCGTCGCGTGGAGATATGCCGAAGAGTTCCCGATAGCATTTCGAGAAGTGCGGTGTGAAGTTGAAGCCGCAGGCCGAGGCCACCTCGATTATCGACATGGCTGTCTGTTTGAGCAACTGGCGGGCGCGGGTCAGTCGCAGCTTCATATAGTAGCGCGACGGAGTACACTGCAAGTTCTTTTGGAATAGACGTTCGAGTTGACGACGCGAGATGCGGACATAGCTAGCCAGTTCGTCGAGGTCGATGGGCTCCTCGAGATTGGCCTCCATCAGCACTACGGCCTCCAAAAGCTTGGGTTGGTTGGTGCCCAGCGTATGGCGTAGAGGGATGCGCTGCTGATCTCGATCGCTACGTACACGCTCGCAGATGAATATCTCTGAAATGCTCGCAGACAGTTCGTGGCCATAATCTTGGCTAATCAGCGTGAGAATCATATCGAGTGGGGTCGTCCCGCCAGGGCAGGTGGCTCGGTCTCGATCGATGGAAAACAAGCGTGTGGACATCTCGATACGCGGAAAAGCCTCGCGCATCGCCGCTTCATATTCCCAGTGTACACTCACATCGTAGCCGTCAAGCAAGCCCGCCATGGCCAGAGCCCAACTGCCAGTGCAGATGGCGCCCAAGCTGCGGGATAGGCGCGCCTGCTCTTTCAGCCAATTGATGTGTTCGTGCTTTACGCTGCACTGAGGCCTCACTCCACCGCAGACAATAACCATATCTAGGCAGAGCGGCGTATGGATGGACATGTCAGGAATTACTGTGAGGCCGTCGCTAGCGCTGACAGGCTCGCCATCTGTCGTCAGCGTATACCAGCGATAAAGTTCGCTACCGGTGAGCTGATTGGCCATACGCAACGGCTCGATGGCTGAGGCTAGTGAGATCTGAGTGAAGTTATTTAGTAGCAGGAATCCTATGCTTTGAGTTTTTCTGATCGGCGAGCCGAGCGGTATTGTGCACGATGACATTGACATGATGTTTCTCCCACATGCTTATGACCAGGTCCGTCATGGTTGGACTTGTTAGCTGTTGCCCTGGCTTGCCTTCAGTCATCAGGCAGTTGTTCAATGCAATATACGTTAACATATTGGCTGGCCGGACAATGACGTTATCGGTCGCTAGTTGCTTAGGATCAATTTTTTAAGCAACTATTGATAATATGCATATTAAATGAATGTTTTCTGATAGCAAATACCTTTGCACGAAAATGCTCATAGCCATGGGGAGGCACTCCAACAACATGCAGCATGCATAGCATGTCGAATGCGACCCCGCAATACTCTCTGATATCCATTGCCGCCCAAGGCTATCGCGCAGCGCAACGGTTGACGCAATTCGGCATGTGCGGGTCGCTGTATGAGTAATGCCAGTCTGCCGCCTCGGCCCAGCCCTACGCCACGCGCCGTATTCCCCATTTTGAAGTTCTCGACGACGCGGGGTTGTCCCTTCTTGAGGAGATCGGCATCGATTTCCGCGACGATGAGGGGGCCCGGCAGATCTGGCGCGATGCCGGGGGCCGAAGTGCAGGCGAGCGTGTACGCATACCGCGCGGGCTGTGCCGGCGGCTGATCCAGGATAGCGTGCCACGCCAGTTCATCCAGCACGCGCGTAATCCGGCACGCAACGTGGAGATCGTCGGGCCACACACCGTCTACGTGCCCGCCTACGGAACTCTACGTCCCCCGTGGGCATCTCGGGGGCGATCCAGCACCTGGCCGGCATGAAGGACTCCAAGGTGATCGTGGCGATCAACAAGGACGAGGAGACGCCGATCTTCCAGGTCGCCGACTATGGTCTCGTCGGCGACCTGTTCGAGGTGGTGCCGGAGCTGGAGAGGAGGCTGGATCAGTGACCCGCAGTGCCTGACGCCGCTTGGGTGCCTTCCCGCGTATAGCCATGCCGGGCCTGGAAGCGCTGCAGCTCTCGGGCTTGCGGCGCCTGGCCGGTGAAGATCTCGACATAGGCGGGGATGCGCCGCATGCGGACCTCGAGCGCTTCCTGGGTCTTCATCGAGATGTAGCCGATCTGGGTGAGGTAGATGGTGCGGCCACGCACGTTGGCCGCCAGCGGCTCATAGCCGA
The DNA here is from genome assembly GCF_052806135.1 of Billgrantia sp. Q4P2. Lineage (NCBI taxonomy): Bacteria > Pseudomonadati > Pseudomonadota > Gammaproteobacteria > Oceanospirillales > Halomonadaceae > Billgrantia > Billgrantia sp. Q4P2. The sequence goes on along the minus strand of NZ_JBRBAI010000017.1, from coordinate 28,705 downwards.
AGCGTTCGAACATGCGCGTCAGCGCCTCGATGCGCGCTTCGTCGGCGGTATCGATCTCCTTCGCCACCTCTTCCGACTGTAGCGCCCAGCTGCGCATCGCGAACTCCAGCTGGGAGTCGAACAGCTCGGGGTCCAGCCAGCAGTCGAAGACGTTGAGAATCGCCTCGACGATGGTCTCGGCATAGGCCTCGGTTTGCCGCACCAGGCCCTGGGTATTCTTCTCCCGCCAGCGCTCGATCAGGGCGTCCAGCAGCGCCTCGCGATCCTTGAAGAACCAGTAGAAGCTGGTGCGCGAGACGTCGAGCCGCTTGGCCAGCGGCAGGATCCGCACGCTATCCACACCGGAGTCGAGCAGCAGTTCGAAGGCGGCGTCGAGCCAGGCTTCGCGGGAGCCTTTCCATTTGGTGTCGCTGTTACTAGCTGTCGGCATCGAGAGGGTCTCGCTGTTTCGGGTGCCCGGCCACTATATATCCTTCACCAGCCGCAGGGCGTCATAGATCGCCGCATGGGTATTGCGCGACTCGACGGCATCGCCGATCCGGAATAGCTGGAAGTTGCCGTCCGGCTTACGGACAACCGCCTGGGGCCGGCCGGCGATCAGCTCGTTGTAGTCTACTTCGCCGCCATTGCTCGAGTGCGGCTTGAGCGCGAAATAGACGTCGGCCATCGGTGTGATGCCGTAGTTGACCACTACCTGATCGATGCGCCGCTCGTGGTTGAGATCCAGATAGTCGCTGGTGATAGTGGCGAGCAGTTCGCCGCCTTCCCGCCGCACGGACTTCAGTCGGTAGGTGGGGGTGAAGGTGACGTTGGGGCGCTGCAGGGCGCGCATGTAGGGCACCAGGTTCATGGCCATGATCTCCGCCGAGAAGGTGCGGTCCGGCGTCATGATCTCGAGTTCAGCCCCGGTGGCGGCAATGATCTCCGCCGCCTGCATGGCGGCATGGTCGCCGGCATCGTCGAACAGCAGCACGCGCTTGCCCGGTCCCACGTGCCCGGAGAGGATGTCCCAGGTGTTGACCACCAGCTCGTGCCCGACTGCGGGCTGGTCCTCCATGGGATAGCCTCCGGTGGCCACGATCACTACGTCCGGCTTTTCGGCGAGCACGTCCTCCACCTCGGCCCAGACGTTGTAGCGAATCTCGACACCGAGGGCCTCGCAGCGGGCCAGGCGCCAGTCGATGATGCCCATCATCTCGCGGCGGCGCTCGCTCTGCGCCGTGAGACGTACCTGGCCACCGGCATCGCTGGCGGCTTCCAGCACCACCACGGAATGGCCCCGTTCGCCAGCGACCCGGGCGGCCTCCAGCCCCGCGGGTCCGGCGCCGACGATCACCACCCGACGCTTCTGCGCGGCCTTGGGGATGGTGTGGGGCATCGTCGTTTCCCGCCCGGTGGCGGCGTTGTGGATGCAGTAGGCGGCGCCGCCCTGGTAGATGCGGTCGAGGCAGTAGTTGGCGCCGACGCAGGGGCGGATCTCCTCCTCGCGACCTTCCATGATCTTGCGCACGATGTGCGGGTCGGCCATGTGGGCGCGGGTCATGCCGATCATGTCGACCTTGCCCGAGGCGATGGCATGGCGCGCCGTTGCCACGTCCTGGATCTTGGCGCCGTGGAAGGTAGGGAAGTCGACCTGGCGCTTGATCTCTCCGGCGAAGTCGAGGTGCGGGGCGCTGGGCATGCCCTGGATGGGAATCACGTCGGTGAGCCCGGCGTCGGTGTCGATATGTCCGCGCACCACGTTGAGGAAATCGACCAGGCCGCTCTCCTTCAGGCGCCGTGAGATCGCCATGCCGTCGCTGGCCGTCAGCCCGCCCGGCAGCATCTCGTCGCCGGTGTAGCGCACGCCGACGATGAATGCCTCGCCCACCCGCTGGCGAATGGCCCGCAGCACGTCGAAGGTGAAGCGCAGCCGGTTGTCGAGATCGCCCCCGTAAGGCCCTTCGAGGGTATTGGTCAGCGGCGACCAGAACTGGTCCATCAGGTGGCCGTAGGCCTGCAGCTCGATGCCGTCGAGGCCGGCGGCATGCATGCGCTCGGCGGCATCGGCATAGTCGCGGATCAGGCGCTCGATATCCCACTCCTCAACCTGCTTGGGAAAGGCGCGGTGGGAGGCTTCACGACGATGCGAGGCCGATACCGCCGGCAGCCAGTCGCCCTTGTCCCAGCGCGTGCGGCGGCCCAGATGCGTCAGTTGGATCATCACCGCGGTGCCGTGCTCATGGCAGGCATCGGTGAGCTCACGCATCCACGGCACCACCTCGTCCTTGTAGGCCAGGATGTTGTTGAACACCGGGGGGCTGTCCTTGGCTACCGCCGCCGACCCGGCGGTCATGGTCAGACCCAGGCCGGCCCGGGCTCGCTCGACGTGATACTCGCGATAGAGCGCCTTGGGCATCCCATCCTCGGGGTAGGCAGGCTCGTGGGAGGTCATCATGAGCCGGTTCTTGAGGGTGAGATGCTTGAGCTGGAAGGGCTGCAGCAGCGGGTCGTTGGCCATGGCCAGGCCTCTCTATTGTTGTGTATTTCACAACGATAGAGAGAAATGTACACTGCTGTCAATTAAAGGTTCATCAGTGTACTTGTGTTCGAGGCCGCTTCTGCAGTGAGGTTGGCGATGCTCTGCCTCAACGCCGTGGAATGCCGATCCGCCGTCCGGCCGCCTCCGGCCAGGCGTCGGCTTCGATTCGCGGCAGGGCATCGATGGCCTCGATCACGGCGGGCGGAAACGGGGCGGGGCGGTGACTTCGCGTGTCGATGCCCATCAGCATCTGCTCGCTGGTGGCGAGTAGCTCGCCGGCCTCATCGCGCATCGTGAAGAAGACATGCAGCCGCTTGGCGTCGCGGTCGAGCAGCAGCACCTCGACGGCCAGCGCCTGCCCCTGGTGGGCCTCGCGCCGGTAGCAGAGATGGGTCTCCAGGGTGAAGAGGGTATACGCCAGGCTCTTGCGCCCCTCGGCATCGAGCTCGATCCGCTCCATCAGCGTATCCACTGCCAGCGAGAAGACCCTCGCATATTCGGCATCGTTCATGTGGCCGTTGTAGTCGACCCACTCCGGGGCGACTCGGGTCGTCAGCAGTGCCATGAGTGCCTTTTTCCTTTGATTCAGTATTTGCGTCTATTATCAATGAAGTGAAACCGACCGAGCGGTTTCCCAAGAATCGGTCTCGATACCGTAAATGTAACTGCCAATAGTCGAAATAGCGCTGAAAAGCCTTCCTAAGTAAATTCTAGCTTTCTTGGCTAAGGTATGGGAGAACCTCTACCAGGGCGCATGCCCATCAAACGCTTGATTGAGGACATAACAAGATGCTACCCAAGAAGACCCTTCTGGCCACCGCCGTTATCGGCGCCATGCTGGCCACCGCCGCGAATGCCGAAACCCTGCGCTGGACCCGCTCTGCGGACAGCCTGACCATGGACCCCCACTCCCAGAACGAGGGGCCGACCCATTCGGTCAACCACCAGATCTTCGACACCCTCGTCTATCAGGACATGGACGTCGAGTACCAGCCGGGCCTGGCCACCGAGTGGTACGTGAAGGAAGACGAACCCACCGTCTGGGTGTTCAAGATCCGCGAGGGGGTGACCTTCCATGAAGGCCAGGCGCTGACCGCCGACGACGTCGCCTTCTCCATCGACCGCGCACGCCGCGAGCCTGCCGATATGCGCGGCCTGCTCACCTCGATTTCCGAGGTGCGCGCCGTCGACGACTACACCGTCGAGATCGAGACCCACGAGCCCAACCCGCTGCTGCCGAACAACTTCACCAACCTGTTCATCATGAGCCGCGAGTGGGCGGAAGAGCACGGGGTGGAAGAGGCACAGAACTACTCTGCCGGCGAGGAAACTCACGCCGTGCGCAACGCCAACGGCACCGGGCCGTTCCGTGTCGAGAGCCGCGAGCCCGACGTGCGTACCGTGTTCGTGCGCAACGACGACTATTGGGGCATCGACCACTACCCGATGGAGATCACCCGCCTGGTGTTCACGCCCATCGAGTCGGCCTCCACCCGCGTGGCGGCACTGCTCTCCGGCGAGGTCGACTTCCTGCAGGAGACGCCGGTCCAGGACATTGAGCGCCTGGCCAATGCCGACGGCATCAAGAACGAGCAGGGCGCCGAAAACCGCACCATCTTTCTCGGTATGGATGTAGGCTCGGCTGAGCTGCGCACTGCCGACACCGACGACAACCCCTTCGCCGACCGCCGCGTACGCGAGGCGATCAACCTGGCGGTGGACGCCAATACCATCCAGCGCGCGGTGATGCGCGGCAACTCCCAGCCAGCCGGAATGATCGCGCCGCCCTTCGTCAACGGCTACAGCGAGGAGATGGACGAAGTTCTCGAGGCGGATACCGCACGCGCGCAGGAGCTGATGGAGGAGGCCGGCTACGGCGATGGCTTCCGCGTTACCCTGCACTGCCCCAATGACCGCTACGTCAATGATGAGCAGATCTGCCAGGCGGTGGTCAGCATGCTGGCGCGCATCGGCATCACCGTAGACCTGGTGGCCCAGACCCGCTCGCTGCACTTCGCCGAGCTGGCGCGAGGTGAGTACGACTTCTACTTGCTGGGCTGGGGCGTGCCCACCATGGACTCCGAGTACATCTTCAACTACCTCTACCACACCAAGGATGGGAACCACGGCACCTGGAACTTCACCGGCTACTCCGACGAGCGGGTGGACGAGCTGACCGTGGCCATGGGCCAGGAGACGGATGAGGAAGCGCGCAACGAGATGATCCGCGAGGCGTGGGAGATCGTCCACGACGAGATCCTCTACATCCCGATCCACCACCAGATGCTGACCTGGTCGATGCGCGACGACATCGATTTCAAGGTGCAGAGCGAGAATACGCCGCACTTCAAATACTTGAAGTTCAACAAGTAAGCGTCAGGCTCTGTCCGGAAGTCGGCGAGCGCAGATACTTTCCGGGCGAGCCTGAAGGCCCGGCCCCCGGCTGCCACAAGTAGCCGGGGGCATCGTCGTTATTTGGTGATCCCATGCTAGCGTTTCTGATCCAGCGCGTGCTGCAGGCCATCTTCGTGATGTTCGTGGTCGCGCTCATCTCGTTCTCGCTGTTCCACTACGTCGGCGACCCGGTGCTCAACATGCTCGGACAGGAGGCGACCGAGGCCGATCGCGCCGCGTTGCGCGCCCAGTTGGGCCTCGACCAGCCGGTGGTGGTGCAGTTCTGGAATTTCATCGTCAATGCCGCCCAGTTCGAGTTCGGCATCTCCTACCGTTCGGCCCGCCCGGTCACCGACCTGATCCTCGAGCGGCTGCCCGCTACCCTGGAGCTGGCCGTCATCTCGGCGATCTTCGCCGTGGTCATGGGCATCGTGCTGGGCATCTATACCGCCTTGCGTCGTCGCAGCTGGCTGGCCAACTTCATCATGACCGCCTCGCTGATCGGCGTGTCGCTACCCACCTTCCTGATCGGCGTGCTGCTGATCTACATCTTCGCGGTGGAGCTGGGTGTGCTGCCGGCCTTCGGGCGCGGCGAGACGGTGCGTATCGGCAACTGGTGGTCCACCGGGCTACTGACGGCCAGCGGCCTGCGCTCGCTGATCCTGCCGGCGATCACCCTGGGGCTGTTCCAGCTCACGCTGATCATGCGACTGGTGCGCGCCGAGATGCTCGAGGTGCTGAGCACCGACTACATCAAGTTCGCCCGGGCGCGAGGTCTATCGAAGCGCGTTGTGCACCTGCGCCATGCGCTGAAGAACACCATGATTCCTGTGATCACCATCATCGGCCTGCAGCTCGGCACCATCATCGCCTTCGCCATCATCACCGAGACGGTGTTCCAGTGGCCCGGCGTCGGGGCGCTGTTCATCACCGCCGTGCGCTTCGTCGACGTGCCGGTGATGGCGGCCTACCTGATGATGATCGCGCTGGTGTTCGTGATCATCAACCTGGTGGTGGATCTGCTCTACTACGCCGTCGACCCGCGGCTGCGTGCGCAGGGAGGTGGTAAATGAGCCAGGACATCCAGACCCGGGAGAGCGCTGCACCCGCAGTGCCGCCCAAGCCGAGCAAGTGGCGCACCTTCCTCGAGAGCGACATCGTCTACTCGTGGAAGCGCCAACCGGTGGTAATCCTTGCCACCCTGGTGACGTTGATCATGTTCGCCGCGGCGCTGTTCGCGCCGTGGATTGCGCCGCAGAATCCGTTCGACCCGCGTCAGCTCGAATTGATCGACGCTTTCACGCCGCCGCTGACCACCTCGGACTTCACCGGCAACTTCTACCTGCTGGGCAGCGACAGCCAGGGCCGCGACGTCTTCTCGGCGATTCTCTACGGCTCGCGCATCTCGCTGCTGGTGGGCTTCGCTGCGGTGATCTTCGCCCTGGTGATGGGCACCGCCCTGGGCCTGCTGGCGGGCTTCCGCGGCGGCTGGCGCGATGCGCTGATCATGCGCATTGCCGACGTCCAGCTCACCTTCCCGTCGATCCTCATGGCACTGCTGATCTTCGGTGTGATCCGCGGCTTCCTGCCGCGCTCGATGCATGCCGAGGTGGCGATCATCGTGCTGATCATCGCCATCGGCCTGTCCGACTGGGTGCAGTACGCCCGTGCGGTGCGCGGTGCCACCATGGTGGAAAAGAGCAAGGAGTACGTGCAGGCAGCGCGGGTGATTGGCCTGCCGGCACGCAAGATCCTGTTCCAGCACATCCTGCCCAACGTGCTGCGACCGGTGCTGGTCATCGGCACCATCGGCCTGGCTCTCGCCATCATCGCCGAGGCCACGCTGTCGTTCCTGGGGGTCGGCATGCCGGCCACCCAGCCGAGCCTGGGCACCCTGATCCGGGTGGGCCAGGACTACATGTTCTCGGGAGAGTGGTGGATCCTGCTCTTCCCCGGGGTGGCGCTGCTGATACTGGCGCTTTCCGTCAACCTGCTGGGAGACTGGTTGCGTGATGTCCTCAACCCCAAGCTCCGTTAAGAACGATACCGCGATGGCCGGCCACGAGCCTGGCGCTGCGGGGCAGGAACCGGTGCTTTCCGTGCGCCACCTGCGGGTGGAGTTCCCCACCCGCCATGGCACCCTGGTGGCGCTGGACGATGTCTCCTTCGATATCGCCCCCGGCGAGGTGCTGGGTGTGGTCGGTGAGTCCGGTGCCGGCAAGTCGATGACCGGCAATGCCGTGATTCAACTGCTGGAGCCACCCGGGCGCATCGCCGCGGGTGAGGTGTACCTCTCGGGAAAGCGCATCGACGACCTGCCGGAAGAGCGCTTCGTGCCGCTGCGTGGCCGCCATATCGGCATGATCTTCCAGGACCCGCTGACCAGCCTCAACCCGCTGTTCTCGATTGGTGACCAACTGATCGAGACGATCCGCGCGCACCTGCCGATGAACGAGCGCGAAGCCCGCGAGGAGGCACTCAAGCTGCTGCGCGAAGTGGGCATTCCCGCGCCCGAGAACCGCCTCGACAGCTACCCGCACCAGTTCTCGGGCGGTATGCGCCAGCGCGTGGTGATCGCCCTGGCGCTCGCCGCGCGGCCTGAGTTCATCATCGCCGACGAGCCCACCACCGCGCTGGATGTCTCGGTGCAGGCGCAGATCCTGGCCCTGCTCAAGCGGCTGTGTGCCGACCACGGCACCGCGGTGATGCTGGTGACCCACGACATGGGCGTGATCGCCGAAACCGCCGACCGGGTGGCGGTGATGTACGCCGGCAGGCTGATCGAGATCGGACCGGTCGATGAAGTGGTGCGAAACCCTCAGCATCCCTACACCAAGGGATTGATGGCCTCGATTCCCGGCATTACGAAGAAGCTCGAGCGGCTCTACCAGATAGAAGGCTCCATGCCGCGGCTGGCGGCGATTCCCGAGGGCTGCGCCTTCAACCCGCGCTGCCCTCACGCCCAGCAGCGCTGTCGCGAAGAACGACCGGACCTGCTACCGGCCGAGGGCAGCCGCGCGGCGTGCTGGCTGCACGACCCGGTGGATCCGCTGCCGCCAAGGCAAGACGTAGAGGGACAGGAGGTGAGCCATGTGCGCTGATACGGCACTGAAATCGACAGGCCCGGCCCCGGCGGCGCAGGGCGACATCCTGCTGGAAGCGCACGACCTGGCACGCTACTTCGACGTCTCCAAGCCTTGGCTCAACCGGGTGATCGAGCGTAGCGAGCGGCTCACGCTCAAGGCGGTGGATGGCGTGGGCTTCTCCATCCGCCGCGGCGAGACGCTCTCGCTGGTGGGCGAGTCCGGCTGCGGCAAGTCCACGGTGGCACGCCTGGTGGTGGGGCTCTACGGGCTTACCCGTGGCCGATTGGTGTTCGACGGCGAGGACATCAGCAACCTGGCGAACCGCACCGGACGCCAGGCCGCCAGCGTGCGCAAGCGCTTCCAGATGATCTTCCAGGACCCCTACGCCAGCCTCAACCCACTGTGGCGGGTGGGTACCATCATCGGCGAGCCGTTGCGCTTCTTCCGCCCCGAGATGAGCAGCACCGACCGCCGCCGCCGGGTGGGTGAGCTGCTCGAACAGGTGGGCATGTCGCCCATGGACGCCAACCGCTACCCGCACGAGTTCTCCGGCGGCCAGCGCCAGCGCATCTCGATCGCACGCGCCTTGGCCAACGAGCCGGAGTTCATGATCTGCGACGAGCCGACCTCGGCACTGGACGTCTCGGTGCAGGCGCAGATCCTCAACCTGATGCGCGACCTGCAGGATGAGTACGGGCTGACCTATCTCTTCATCAGCCACGACATGGCGGTGGTCAAGCACATGTCGGACCGCATCGCGGTGATGTACCTGGGGCGCATCGCCGAGATCGCCCCGGCCGACCAGCTCTTCGATAACCCGCACCATCCCTATTCGAAGATGCTGCTGGCTGCGGTGCCGTCACTCGAGGGCGTGGGCAAGGAGCGCACGGTGATCCAGGGCGAAGTGCCCAACCCGGTGCATCCGCCTTCGGGCTGCGCCTTCCACCCCCGCTGCCCGCATGCCAACGCTCGCTGCAAGGCTGAGGTACCGAAGCTGATCGCCCGCAGCGACGGCAGCGAGGTGGCGTGTCACGGCGTCGAGGAGGGCAGGCTGGCGTGACGAGGCATCGACGCTGATGCTGGAGCTGCTCTCGCCGCTGTCGGCCGGGGTCAACCTGAGCCTGGTGCTGCTCTCGGTGTTGACCTCGGCGCTCTCCGCGGCGGCCGGCATCGGCGGGGGCACGCTGCTGATCATTGCCATGGCCCAGGTGATGCCGGCCACGGCGCTGATCCCGGTGCACGGCATGGTGCAGCTCGGCTCCAACGGCGGCCGCGCGGTGATGACCTGGCGTCACATGCGCCGCGACATCGTCGCGGCCTTCCTGCCCGGCGTCGTCGTTGGCGCCCTGGTGGCGGCCTGGCTGCTGATCCGCCTGCCCTACGGCGTGCTGGAGCTGTGCATCGCCGCCTTCGTGCTCTACTCCTGCTGGGGGCCGGGCCTGCCCCAGCGGGCGGTGGGGCGCACCGGTACCGTGATCGCCGGTGCCGTCACCACGCTGCTCTCCAGTCTGGTAGGGGCCAGCGGCCCCATGGTGGCCTCGTTCATCAAGCTTGGCATGAGCGAACGGTTGCCGCGGGTGGCCACCTTCGCCACCTGCATGACGCTGCAGCACCTGACCAAGGCATTCATCTTCGGCTTCGCCGGCTTCGTCTTCCGCGACTGGCTGGGGCTGATGCTGGTCATGGTGGCGGCGGGCTTCGTCGGCACCTGGTTGGGCTTGCGCCTGCTGCACCGGGTCAGCGACCACCGCTTCGACTTCCTCTTCAAGTGGGCGCTGACGCTGCTGGCGCTGCGCCTGATCTGGCTGGGCGCAGAGCGCCTGTTGGGGTTAGGCTGAGTATGTAAGGGTTGGCTTATCCGGAAAGGAGTCTGTCATGAAACGCTTCGTGTCCTCTCTCTCATTGATGCTGCTGCTGTCACTGACCGGCTGTGCCGGAACATGGGACCCACTGGATAGCGCCACCGAGCTGGTGCCCGGTCGAGCCTACGAGGTCATGTCGGCAGGGCACCGCTATTTCACTTTTACCCTGGACGCTCCCGCCCGTGTGGTGCTGGAGAGCCACACCTTCCCTGGGGACACCGGACTCGTAGAGCCAGCCGGGCAACTGCTCGATGCCAACGGTCGGATGGTGGAGCGCGACTGGGTCAGCGGCCGCAACGGCAACTTCAGGATCGAGCGTCAACTGGAGCCGGGCACCTGGTACCTGCGGGTGACCACCCCACATGCGAGCCCCAGCTCCTTCGGGACGATGGAGCGAGACTACCGCTACTCGGTGACGCTCAGGGTTGATAGGAATCGCTGAGCTGACGGATACGAAAAGCCCCGGCAAGCCGGACCTTTCCGGTTGCGCAGCGTCGGTCCTGTTCTGTCTCCTTGCTTATTCCAACGCCGGGTCAGCGCTTGCCCAGGTGGCCGCCAGGGCAGGCGGCCAGCGGCTAGCCCGATAAAGCCGACAGGGAGATAGGTTTGCCGTGCGGCCAAGGTTTACCGTGTGCCGTCGTTTTGCGATGAAGCGTCTTGCTGCGGCTCGCTGGCCCTAGCATATAGGTCACGCCAATAAGTCGCCGGGCGGCCGCGCTTGCCGGCCTCATCGAAGATACGCGTGGTGGGGTCGAGATGGCGGAAACGTCATTCTGCTCGGCGGCTTGCAGATACTAATTCATAGATATTTGGGATAAACCACGATCCAGCAGGCGAGTGGCTTCGCCAAGGTAGTACATCGCCTCCACGTCCCCTGCCTGTGCCTCGGATTCCAGGGCCCAGGCTGCTGACACTGCGCGAGGTGAAAGCGCCAAAACTACCAGTGCCACCACGGCTTTGAGTCCGCTTATCGACATCAGTAGCCAAACTTGTCCGGAAAATAGGAGAGCGGTGGCTCGCGATTGAGCCATTCTTCCATCATTCGTTCGCCCTCTTCGCGCTGCTCGGGCGTTACCTTATCATAAAAGGATCGCAAGGCTCGTTCGGAAGAAGTGCCAGGAACCTCCTCATTTCTCGCCAGCATGATGGCCCAGCCTTTAGCTGGATTCTTGTCTACTTTGCATAGATCACGTCCTTCTGCCTCAGGCTCAATATAGCATGAGGCTTGCCATTGCCTACCATTGATATGACCAGCCTCAGAAGCTCTGATCATCCACTTCCAGGCTTCTTCATAGAGTTCAAGATTACTCAGAACCACTGCCAGATCATTCATAGCAGGAGCATAACCGCCTTCAGCCGCTCTCAGGTACCATTGTGCAGCTGCTTCCAGACGCTCGGTTTCAGATGTGTAACTCTCCTCATCGTCACGAGCCAACTGACCAAGCCAGTGCATAGAGTTCAGATTGCCTGCTTCGGCGGATCGCAGAAGCCACTCCATGGCCTCATCGTGCTGATCGAGGTAGGTGTAGATATCGTAGAGTGCTCCCATGGCATCAGTATCGCCTGCCTCGGCCTTGGGCAGCGTGGCAGCGAGGGCTGCTTCGCGCCAATCATTACTACCATCTTCTGGGCAAGCTTCGCCCAGCTCACAGGCGCTGCCATCATAGAGGCGCAGCATGGCATGAGGCTCTCCCTGTTGTGCGGCTTGGTGGTACCAATCCAAGGCGGCTTGACTCATTCCCCCCATAACCAACCGGCGGCTGGCCTCCCCTAAATAGTACATAGCTTCTACATCACCTACCGCCGCAGCTTGTTCAAGCAAAGGAATTGCAGCTTCTGCCCTACGAACACCATAGAGCCTCATTCCTTCATCTTTGGCAGCTTGAGTTTTTTCGTCCAGAGCGCAAGCCGCAGGCACAACCAGCGGTAAAAATGCCCAAGCTGCTAGCAATATTAGGATTACTGGGCGCATCCTTATCTTCCTTCTCAAAAAGCTTCCTTAGCCAGCGCAGATTACCGTACCAAGACCAGAGACATAGCGGTGGTAGTCATTTCTGGCAAACATTGCATCTTGATCACCCGTTCCAGAGTCTCTTCCCATAAATTTGTCTAATCGGTGCTTATGATTTGCATAATCGACATCTGGGTAACGAGGGTTAGGCGGCTGACCGCTTGCGGTCATCCTAACTACAGCCTTAGTAAAAAGATACTGCGATGGAGTGGGTGCCTCGCGGCTAAAATAGCAAAGAGGGCCGTAAACGTTTACGGTCACGCCCTCTACAATCCAGCCTAGACAGTTTGTGATAGCGATCTGCTGGAAATCCAGCGCCTGTCGCGCATTAAAATTCTGGCGGTTACCGCGTCCTCTGCCCAGCCCATCAGCCTCAAAAGCTCTTGGCTCACGAGTAAGTAAGAATAGCAACGCCCCCAACGCCTCCGGAGTTAGCTGCTGTACCCAAGCGGCAAGCTGCTCACCCCGACCACTATCACTGGCGTTCACTATTTCATACGCAATCGGCCCCGCCTTCTGCCCGCCGGTCATGGCCCGGTAGATTCGCTCGATGCCGGTTCTGCCACGTGCGGCCAGTAGCCCCACATTGAGCAAGGTCGTGGTCGCGGCGTAGGCCAGCCAGTTCATGCTTTCATAGGCTTCCTGATCGATCCACTCCGGCTTTTCGAAGTTGTTGTCTACCAGGGCGCGGTGGAGCATGACCAGCCAGAGGTCCAGGCTATCGGGGTCGAGTTCGATGGCAAGGCCACCGCCGGCGCCCTTGCCGAATACGAAGCGCCCTGACACCTTGAACACGAACTTACCGTTCTTCATGCCAAGCACGAACCCGAGTTTGACACTAGCTCCAATTGCCCCCTCGACATCGATCTGGGCAACGCCGATGCTGCGCCAGCCGCTCAGCGATTGGCTGGGGCGGTGCATGCCCATGCTGGCCATGGCAGCACGCTGGGGGAGAATGCGCAGCAGGTTCTCGGGCGGCTCCCAATGCACCTCGCAGCGCGTCTCGATGCCGAGGCGCGCCCCGGCAAAGGCTTCCACCGTGGCGCCTGTCGCTTCTCGCTTGACCCAGTCGATGCCGGAAACGCTGAGCCCATCCTTGTCGAAGGAAAACCCATTTCGATGGCTAACCTCAGGCCTCGTCGGCGTGCCAGGTAATGGCGGTAATGTCGGCGAGCAATTCAACCACGGCATTCTGCTTGCCGGCCCGGCCGCGCAGGCGCCAGGGCTCGCCGCGTTCGATCAGTTCCAACGTGTGGAAATGAGGCAGCAGTTTCTCCTCGGCCAGCTCACGCTCCACCAGTGGCCAGCTCTCACCCTCCTGGATGCGTACCTCGATCTCGCCCTGGGTGTGAAACACCATGGTACCGGGGCCCCAGAAGGGCGTGAGATCCGATTGCAGCGACCAGTCACCGTCGCGGCAGATCACCCGAATGGCCGTGTCCGCGATCTCCACTCGCTCCAGCGCGATATCGGGGAAGAGCTGCGTGGGGAACCACTCCAGCGGAAACGCCTCGCCTTGGGGTTTTGATTCGTCGCTCACCGTTCACCTCCCTGCGGGCTAAAGCGTGCCAGCCAAGCCTGGTATTCCTGGGCATCGAAGCGTTTCTCGTGCCGATAGCTGGGGGAAAGAGTTGAGTGAATTCCTTGGTGATCCTTGATACGAATCGGCTCGATTATCGCCGCGACGCGGCGGTAGTCGGCCAGGGCGGCATTGACCTCGGGATCTTCGCTATCGCCGAACTGCGGCATCGGCCCAGCACGCAGAATGGCACCGCCGTTATATTCCAGTACCGGCAACTCGCCCATCTCGGTCTTCACGTGGTCGAGGCCACCCAGCCGTTCCAGCCATTGATCGGAGAGAATGGTCAGCCAATCGACGCCCTTGGGGCCCCGGTGCAGATTCAAGGAGTGAGTGGAAAAGCCATTAATCTGGATTCCGGGGAAACGCTGACCGAATTTGTGTTCGAGAATAATCGCTTCATCCGTGTCTTCGTAGCCGTAAGACTGCCCCAACCAGAAGCCGGCGTAGCCATGCTCGGGCTTGAGTTTCTCGCACCACTGCTGCACCAGGGCAGGCAGCTTCTGTTCACGCTCGATAAAGAAATCAATGGGGAACTGACAGTATAGGTAGCTGATATTGTCATTATGGCCTGTGCCCAGTACGACGAAACTATGGTTGTCCGCATCGCTACGTCGTTGGCCGCCGTGGTAGACGAACTGCCACTGGCCGGCCCCGTAAGTGGGCAGCCAGTCGAAGGGGGTGATATAGCTGTCGAAGCCCTCGAGCTTCTTCCACTTGCCAGTGCTTGGGTTGGTCGTCCAGGTCAGTTGGTCGCCGACCAGATCGCGGTAGTCCGCGAGAATCTCCAATACCGCCTGACGTTTTTCCTGCTGCTGGTCGCCCTTGAAGAACAGGGCCACACCCAGGCAGATCTTGAACAGCACGCCGTTGTCGGTCTCGACGGTGAGTAGTTGATCGATATCCTGCAGTTGTTCCATCCGGTGTTCTCCCATCAATGGTTACCAGGCAGGGGCTCTACCCAAGGATTGCATGATTTGCCTTATGCCGGCTTTACCGAGCGCTTGACTCTCCTTGCCCTGCCTTCCTCTGGAAAGTACAGCGATGGCTACCGCGGCCCCGACCGTGGCCGCGCCCCCTGCAAGCCCACCCCAGTCAATGCCGTTCTCCTCCAGCCGGTCCCGATAGACCTCCATGGCCGGCTGGGCATCCGTTTCATATTGTGTCTGGCGAGGGCCATCACAGCCACAGCGTTCTGGAGTGAGTAGTTTTAGATTGTCCCGTTCGCCTGCAATTCTCTCATAAGCTTGTCTTTGGTCCGGCCTCCAATCATCCGGCGGAAACTTGACCTCGATAACGCCCAGCAGGTTGTCCTGGGTGGGGCTGCCGTTGGGGTCGCGCAGCGCCACGGCATCGGGAATGCGCAACTCGCCACGGTTATAGCCCTCGATACGGTTCTTCTCCGTTTCGCTGATCGGGAGATTACGTCGTTTCATGCTGACGATGCGGTTGATGGCATGGCCGAAGTTGCGAATCGGCTCCACGGTTTCCCTACCTTCGGCATCTTTTATCATCAGAGGCATGGGAGTTTCAGCTTGATTTACCGGTACGTAGTAGGGTACCTGCACGCGCAGTCCTGTGTCGCAGGTCTCGTTGAGGCGCGCAATACCGATATCGACACAGCTTTGCTTGAGGTTGATACCGCCACGGCCCTGGTTGGGTACCTCATTGCAAGTGCAGACGAAGCTGCAGACGATACCCAGGCGGCTCTCGATGTCGTTTTCCAGCGGGCACTGCTGGGCGCCGTTGTCGCTCATGAATGCGTTCCTTCTCGTGATGCTGCGTCCATCTGGGGGCCTTCGGGCAGCCAAGCGGGATCATGGTGGTGGCGGTCGGGCAGCTTGCCGTAGGCATGGGCTTGCCAGTTGGCGAGGGTTGCCGTCAGGCCGTGCCGCGCCAGGTCCTGCCGGAAGTCGTCACGCCGTTCCGGGTGCGAACAGCTGGTCACCGCCAGCAGACAGAAATGCGCGGCTTCGTCACGGCTGGGCAGGGTATCGGCGTTGAGCGCCGTCAGGCGATCCACGGCATCGGCCACTCGCGCCTTGATGCTGGGGCTGTCCAGGTGCATCAACCAGGCACCGGCCTCGAGCAGCAGCCGCTGCTGGGTATCGCCAATCAGCTCCTGGCGGTAAAGCGGTCGTAATGCCCGTTGATGGCGTGCCTGGATTTTCCACCACGGCGCTGCCGGTAACGGGGGCTGAGCGCGCTCCTCCGCTGGGCGTTCGGCAGCATGTCGCACGGTGAAGCCACCAGCGGAGCGGTAATTGACGGCCGTGACGGGACCGAACCATTGGCGGTATTCGCGGCCATCGAAGGCATCGAGGAAATGCGGCAGTACGTCCGGGTCGTAGAAGCGGAACAGGACTTCATCGCCTTGCGGGTTCAGGATCGTCAGCCAGCGGCGGTAGTGCGCTGCCAGTTCCTCTGGTGTCGCCGGGCTTTCCAGTAGCAGCCCCCAGTTCAGGCTCGGTCGTTCTGTCATCAGCCAGTGCAGGAACGGATCGCGGGGCGAGGTGCTGGCCACGATGGGCGAGACTTCCAGCAGGTGGGCGAAGGGTGTGCCCACATAGAGCGGTACGCTGCTAGTGCTGTAAGAAGAGCGCTGGTACCACTGCTGGCGCATCTCGGGAAGTGCCGTGTCCAGCAGAATATGCGTACAGGTAGGCAGCGTACTCACTGGCTTCCCCCTGAGGACTTGAGCGTATCGGCGCAGATATCGCATAGCGCCTTGCCACTGCTGGCCGCTCGCTGTAGCGCCAGTACCTGGCCTTCCGTTTCGGCAAACGCGGTGGGCTGTCGGTTGGGCTTGAGGGTTACATCCTCATGCACCTCCGGCACTGCCCGGCCCGGCAGCAGCGGCGTCTCGACGGCCTGGCCACTGCCCGAGCCGGGGCTGCCACCGGCGTTGATCTTCACCTTGGGCCCGACCAGGATGACGCCGCCGCCGTCGAGCTTGAGGAAGCTACCGCCGGCGTTCAGCGTCATTTCGCTGCCGGCTTCCAGCACCACCTTGTGGCCGGCCTTGATGTGCAGTTCGCGGCCGCATTCGCTGAGCCAGGCCTGGCCGGCCTTGACGTGCAGCGTGCCCTGAACCGTGAGGTGCTGATTGCCATCGCTCTGCTCATGGCGGTTGCCGCGCACGGTGTGGTGCTCGTCGCCGTCGATCTCACCGATCCGGTCGTGATGCACGGTGAGGAAGCTGTCGTTGCCGATCTCTTCGGTGCGGTCGTTGTGGGTGAGCAGTTCCAGGTCCTTCTGGGCGTGCAACCAGATCTGCTCTTCGCCGGCCTGGTCTTCGAAGCGAAGTTCGTTGAAGCCTTCGCCCTGGTGACTCTGGGTGCGGATCACGGTGCGCGTCTTGTGCGCCGGCAGTGCGTAGGGCGAGGTGTTGACGGCGTGGTAGGTGCGCCCGGTGATCAGCGGCTGATCCGGGTCGCCCTCCAGATAGCTGACGACCACCTCGTGCCCGATCCGCGGGATGGCGATGCTGCCGTAGCCGCCGCCGGCCCAGCCCTGGGACACCCGTACCCAGGCGCTGGCGGTTTCATTCGGCTCGGCGTAGCGGTCCCAGGGGAACTGCACCTTGACCCGGCCGTGTTCGTCGCAGTAGATCTCCTCGCCCTCGGGGCCGACGACGAAGGCGATCTGCGGGCCGTCGACGCGGGGCTTGGCGTTGGGCTTGGGGCGCCAGGCGCGGTCGGCGGGGGTCAGCACCAGGGTGTTGTCGAACTTGGTCATCTGCCCTGAGCCTGCCGCATCACTCTGGGTGAAACCGTCCTCCTCCAGCGCCTGGGGCTGGCTGCCGCGATGCGTCACCGCCACCACCTGCCAATCGCGGTTGAGCTCACTGAGGTCGTGGTCGGTAAGGGTGAAGCGCGTACCCGGGGCAAGCTCGGGCAGGTCGCTCTCGGCGGCGCAGGTCAGGGCGTCGCTTCTCAGGTGCTCGAGGCGAATGCGGGTGAAGGCCTCGCCGGAGGCGTCGGCCTTGTAGCGCCCGGGGTAGTCGTAGTGCTCGTAGTCGTCCCGTTGGGCGTGCTCTTCCAGGCCGTCGGCAGAGTATTCATGCAGCTGCGCGTAGGCGGGGTTCTTGAACGAGTAGTCCTTGAGCGTGACCGAGGCCGGGGCGACCCGGGCGAGCTGCTGGAGCTTGCGTACGTGACGGCTCGGCGGGGTACCGCCGGCACGGCCGTGGTAGCTGCGCTCGCCCAGATGGGCCAGCACCTGGGGCGCGTCGGCGAACACCAGGCGGTGGGCACCGTTCGGCGCCGCTTCAAATTCATGAAAGTAGAACAGCCCTTCCTCGGCAGCCAGGCGCTGAAGGAAGGCGAGATCCGTTTCACGGTACTGGGTGAGGTACTCCCTTTCCTGCGGTTCCCGAGTGGCGGCAAAGGCCACATCCGTGAGGCCGCGCTCGTCGCACAGGGTGTTGATCACCGTGAGCGGCGAGACCTGCTGGAAGATGCGTGAATTCTGGCGCAGGCCGAGGCGCCACAGCGCCGGGCGAGCCACCAGCGAGTACATCGTACGGCGGTGGCCGCGGTCGCCGCGGCTTTGAGTCCGCTTATCGACATCAGTAGCCAAACTTGTCGGGGTAATGAGATAAGGGGGGCTCTTTAGCTAACCATTCTTCGGCAAGGGCTTCAACTTCGTTCAGCTGCTCTTCATCAAGTTTTTTTTGAAGTCGTCTATGAGCGGTTTGACCATCTCTATATTAGTCACTTGGACAAGCGCCGTGAGCATGCCAAGTCCTTTCATTACATCTTTTTCGTTCTGGCAAAGCGCACTTCTTTCTGGTTCTAGGTAACACCAACCAATCCCAAGCCGCGCATCTATGTGGCCTTCGTCGGAAGCAACCTGCATCCACTCCCATGCTTCTTGCGACTGCTCCAACTGCAAAAGCACCAAGGAAAGGTTGTGAATAGCTGGTACATAATCGGCTGCGGCCGCTCTTCGATACCACTCCGCTGCCGCTTCCAGGCGCTCGGGATCCGTGGCGTAATTTTTCTCATCGTCTCGTGCCAGTTGGCCGAGCCAGTTCATGGAGTCCAGATTGCCGGCTTCGGCGGAAAGCAGAAGCCACTCCATGGCCTCATCGTGCTGGTCGAGGTAGGTGTAGATATCATAGAGCGCACCCATGGCATCAGCATCCCCCGCCTCGGCCTTGGGCAGCGTGGCAGCGAGGGCTGCTTCGCGCCAATCATTACTACCATCTTCTGGGCAAGCTTCGCCCAGCTCACAGGCGCTGCCATCATAGAGGCGCAGCATGGCATGGGGCTCGCCCTGTTGCGCGGCCTGGTGGTACCACTCCAGGGCGGCTTGGTTCATTCCCCCCATAACCAAGCGCCGATTGGCTTCACCGAGATAGTACATCGCTTCAACATCGCCTGCCGTCGCTGCTTGTTCAAGCAAAGGAATCGCTGCTTCTGCCCTACGAATACCATAGAGCCGCATTCCTTCATCTTTGGCGGCCTGAGCCTCTTCCTCCAAGGCCCAGGCTGCTGACATCGCGAGAGATGAAAGTATGAAGGCTACCAGCGCCGCCCAGACTTTGAGCTGACTTGTCGACATTAGAAACCAAATTTGTCCGGAAAATAGGAGAGCGGCGGCTCACGATTGAGCCATTCTTCCATCATTCGCTCGCCTTCTTCACGTTGCTCAGGAGTGACCGTGTCGTGATAGACCCTAAGAGCTCTCTCAGAGGAAGTGCTCGATATTTCCTCGTTTATAGCGAGAAAAATAGCCCACCCTTGGGCAGGATCTTTTTCTGCGTGGCATAGCTCGCTCTCCTGAGGGTCTATATAGCAAGTTGCCAACCATTGACGGCCATTAATATTCCCAACTTCAGAGGCCTTGACCATCCACTGCCATGCCTCTTCAGAGCGGCCCAAACTGTTCAGAGTCGATGCAAGATAGCTCATAGAGGGAGCATGGCCGGCTTCAGCCGCCTTCCGATACCATTTTGCGGCCGCTTCCAGGCGCTCGGCCTCCGTGGCGTAATTTTTCTCATCGTCTCGTGCCAGTTGGCCGAGCCAGTTCATGGAGTCCAGATTGCCGGCTTCGGCGGAAAGCAGCAGCCACTCCATGGCCTCATCGTACTGGTCGAGGTAGTTGTAGATATCGTAGAGCGCGCCCATGGCATCGGCGTCGCCCGCCTCGGCCTTGGGCATCGTGGCCTCGAGGGCTGCTTCGCGCCAATCGTTGCCGTCTTCAGGACAGACATCACCCAGCTCGCAGGCGCTGCCATCGTAAAGGCGTAGCATGGCGTGGGGCTCGCCCTGTTGGGCGGCCCGGTGGTACCACTCCAGGGCGGCTTGAGTCATACCCAGGTGACGCAACCGATGCGCTTCGACTAGATAGTACATTGCTTCCACATCCCCAGCGTTCGCGGCGATTTCCAGATACGGCATGCTCGTCGTACGCTGGTGGGTATTGTATAACCGCATACCTTCATTCTTGGCCGCTTGAGCTTCATCATCGAGCGCCAAGGCTGTGGGCGGCACCAGAAATGAGAGCGTCAGGGCTGCCAGCGCCACCGTGGCTTTGAATCGGATCATCGACATCAGAAACCAAATTTGTCCGGGAAATAGGAAAGCGGGGGCTCACGATTTAGCCATTCTTCCATCATTCGCCCGCCTTCCTCACGCTGTTCCGGCGTCACACTATCGCGATAGACTCGTAGTGATCGCTCAGAAGATGTCCCCGGTACTTCTTCATGAATAGCAAGGAAGATAGCCCATCCTTTGGCTGGTTCCGGCTCTGGAGCCCCTTGGCATAAGCCGCGCCCCTCTTCATCAGGCGTAATATGACAAGCAGCTATCCAGCCGCGGCCATTGATATGGCCAGCATCAGAAGCTTTTGTCATCCACTCCCAGGCCTCTTCGGGATGCCCAAGGTGATTGAGAGCCGATGCGAGATTATTCATAGCGGGGGCATACCCAGCCTCAGCAGCTCTTCGATACCACTCCGCTGCCGCTTCCAGGCGCTCGGGATCCGTGGCGTAATTTTTCTCATCGTCTCGTGCCAGTTGGCCGAGCCAGTTCATGGAGTCCTGATTGCCGGCTTCGGCGGAAAGCAGCAGCCACTCCATGGCCTCATCGTACTGGTCGAGGTAGTTGTAGATATCGTAGAGCGCGCCCATGGCATCGGCGTCGCCCGCCTCGGCCTTGGGCATCGTGGCCTCGAGGGCTGCTTCGCGCCAATCGTTGCCATCCTCGGGACAGACATCGCCCAGCTCACAGGCGCTGCCATCGTAGAGCCGCAGCATGGCATGGGGCTCGCCCTGTTGGGCGGCCCGGTGGTACCAATCTAGAGCGGCTAGCGAAAGCCCACGACTTAATAGGCGGTTCGCTTCGCCCAGATAGTACATGGACTCAACGTCACCATGTTCAGCAGCTTGCTCTAGATAGGGCTGCATTTTTATCCACTGATGGATGCCCCATAGCCGCATGCCTTCATCCTTGGCGGCTTGAGCTTCATCATCCCAAGCCCAGGCTGCTGAAATTACTATAGGCGAAAGCGTCAGGGCTGCCAACGCCACCACGGCTTTGAGTCCGCTTATCGACATCAGTAGCCAAACTTGTCCGGAAAATAGGAGAGCGGTGGCTCGCGATTGAGCCATTCTTCCATCATTCGTTCGCCCTCTTCGCGCTGCTTGGCAGTGACGTTATCGCCATAGGTGTAATATTTTAATGCGTTTTCGGAAGATGAACCCGGCACTTCTTCACTCAAAGCTAGAAGAATAGCCCAGCCTTTAGCAGGATCTTTCTCTGTCTGACACATCTCGTTTTCTTCTGAATCTGGCTCTATGTAGCAAGCTGCCTGCCAAAGCCTACCATTGATATGGCCGGCCTCAGAGGCATGCACCATCCATTCCCAAGCCTCTTCATGACGCCCAAGATTGTTCAATACAGATGAAAGATCATTCATGGCCGGGGCATAACCGGCCTCGGCGGCCCTGCGATGCCATTCCGCTGCTGCTTCCAGGCGTTCGGTCTCTGTGGCGTAGTTCTCCTCATCGTCACGCGCTAAATGGCCGAGCCAGTTCATGGAGTTAAGGTTGCCGGCTTCAGCGGATTGCAGAAGCCACTCCATGGCCTCATCGTGCCGGTCGAGGTAGGTGTAAATATCGTAGAGCGCGCCCATGGCATCGGCATCGCCCGACTCGGCCTTGGGCAGCGTTGCGTCGAGGGCCGCTTCGCGCCAATCGTTGCCATCTTCAGGGCAGACATCGCCCAATTCGCAGGCACTGCCATCATAGAGCCGCAGCATGGCATGGGGTTCGCCCTGTTGTGCGGCCATGTGATACCACTCCAAGGCAGCTTGAGTCATACCCAGGTGGCGCAATCGATGTGCTTCGCCTAGATAGTACATTGCCTCCACATCCCCAGCGTTCGCGGCGATTTCCAGGTACGGCATGCTCGTCGTACGCTGATGGGCATTATAAAGTCGCATGCCCTCGTCCTTGGCGGCTTGCGCTTCCTCATCGAGTGCCACGGCTGTAGGCATTGCAAGCAGCGATAGCACCAAAGCTGCCAGTGTTGAGATAGATAGCCGGCTCATCAGTGTATTTCCTAATAATGAATCATACTTATACGGCGCAATTGATGACCCCAAGGCCAGCTGCATAGTGTTGATAGTTGCCTTTCGCTATCGTGACAGATCTGTTATTCGTCCCAGAGATTCTTGCCATAAACCTATCCAGCCGATTTCGATTGGTAAGATAGGCAGCATCACCGGCGTTATCGGATGGCTGGCCATCTGCTGTCATACGTACCACCGCCTTGGTAAAGAGGTACTGTGCCGGAGTGGGGTTCACGTTGCTGAAGCGACACTGGGGACCGTAAACGCTCATTGTCACGCCCTCCACAATCCAGCCCAGGCAGTTGGCGATGGCGATCTGCTGGAAGTCCAATGCCTGCCGTGCATTGAAGCTTTGGCTTCCAGCACGCCCTCGACCTGAGGCTTCTACCTCGAAAGCTCTTGGCTCGCTAATCAGCAAATGCAATAGTACCCCCAAAGCTTCCGATGACAACTGCTGAACCCACGCCTTCATTTTTCGTAAGTCATCGCCATCACGTGTTGCCAGCACATGCGCAATCGGCCCCGCTTTCTGCCCACCGGTCATGGCTCGGTAGAGTCGCTCGATGCCGGTTCTGCCACGTGCGGCCAGCAGCCCCACGTTGAGCAGTGTCGTGGTCGCGATGTAGGCCAGCCAGTTCATGCTTTCATAGGCTTCCTCATCGATCCACTCTGGCTTTTCGAAGTTGTTGTCTACCAGGGCGCGGTGGAGCATGACCAGCCAGAGGTCCAGGCTATCGGGGTCGAGTTCGATGGCAAGGCCACCGCCGGCGCCCTTGCCGAACACGAAGCGCCCTGACACCTTGAACACGAACTTACCGTTCTTCATGCCAAGCACGAACCCGAGTTTGACACTAGCTCCAATTGCCCCCTCGACATCGATCTGGGCAACGCCGATGCTGCGCCAGCCGCTCAGCGATTGGCTGGGGCGGTGCATGCCCATGCTGGCCATGGCAGCACGCTGGGGGAGAATGCGCAGCAGGTTCTCGGGCGGCTCCCAATGCACCTCGCAGCGCGTCTCGATGCCGAGGCGCGCCCCGGCAAAGGCTTCCACCGTGGCGCCTGTCGCTTCTCGCTTGACCCAGTCGATGCCGGAAACGCTGAGCCCATCCTTGTCGATGGAGAACCCTACTTCGGTGGCGAGTGCCAGACTGGCGCCGGCGAAGCCCTTGGCGACGGCGTCGAGCGCAATGGCGTAGCGGCCAAGTTCGCGTTGCTCGCCATTCTTGGTGAGTGTCGCGACGACAGGACGGGCCTGCTCCCTGCTTGGGAGCACGAGTCGCCCCAGCGGAAGCTCACCGCGGGCGAGACTGAAGGTACCCTTGGTTTCCCAGCTGTAGGTGAGAGCGACCGAAGGGCTCCATTCATCGTTGGCATCGAGAATCCAGAGGCCGGGCTCCTCCCGTTCGAGGGCAGTTTCGCTTCGGCTCTGAGTCTTGAGTTTACCCTCACTTTTCCTTTCCATCTCGACATCGAAGAAGGTCAGGCTGGGGGAGTGCTCGGTGACGTCCCACGGGGTGTCGCGCTCGCCTTCCTGTCGGGCTTCGTTGAGCTCATGTCGTGCCATGCCCACCAACCGCAGCATCTGCGCTTGGGCGCTGGCATCGAACAGACGAAGCTCCTCGCGGCTCGGGCCGGTGAAGAGAATTTTTTGCAGCGCCTCGCCCCAGGCTTGCTTGCTGGCTTCATCCAGCGAAGCGACCTCATGGCCTTCTTCTTCCAGGTGAGCGAAGAAGCGCTCGGGCTGGAAGAACCCCATGGGCTCATCGTGCCAATCGAGCCGATGCTCTATCGCCTGGCAGCGACGCCCTTGCAACCATTGCGAGAGTGCGGTCTCGGGAGCTTCCCACAATCTGGCTGGCAGTACCCCGTCAGCTCTAAGCGTACGTTCTAGCCGCCAGCGCTCGTTGCCGGTCATGGTGGGAATCATCTGCAACAGGCTGATGTGGCTGAGGGACTTTTCCCCCAGTGGTGAGCTGAACTCGCGCAGCGGGAAGTCGTTCTGTACCAGCAGTTCTATCTTGCGTTTCTGGTAGCCCAATGAGTGCCGGTCGTCTTCGATATCGGTATGCCAGACCAGTACTCGACCTGGCTCCATCTCCTCCACAGCCTGACGCGCGTGCTCATGGAGTTCGTTCAGTGTTTCTTGCAGAGCCTCATAGCGTTGTCGCTCCTGCTCGAAAAGGAAAACGGGCAGTTGGGTTTGCCCGCCCGTACCGGACTCCCATTCACGCAGCTTGTTTTCCACGGCCTGGTGTAGTTCGAGGCTCTCCTTGAGCGTGCGGCAGTAGGCATCGAAAGCCTCAACGCCATTGCGCAATTGGCGCACCCGTGGGTTGGGCGAGGAGAGGGCCAGCTCGGGTGTGGCGATGCCGAGAGAAGCCAGTGTCAGGATGCTGTGCAGATAGGCGGAGTACTTGCTTTCCTGCCGCTCGCTCAATTGCTGCACGTAGCCGACGAAGCGACACTCGTTGGCTGCCTCATGGGGCGGCATCGACTCACATAGCTGGATGAAGCGCTGGTACTCCGCCAGCACGTCTTGCAAAGAGAAGGGAGTGGCTTCCCCTTGCCCATCAGGATTGAAGTGGTACTCCCGTTGGGCCTGGGCGCGGTGCGAACGGTAGGCATCCAGCGCTGATGCGATTTCGGCCTCCCAGGGGCCGAAGTAGCCCTCCTCCTCAAGGCTGTATCCTTGCTCCCTGGCTCGCTCGAGGCCCTGTTGGTAAAGCTGCCTCAGTTGGCGCTCCAGCCGAGCGATTTCTTGACTGTTCCTGCGGATACTGCGAGCCAGGTACTCCAGCAGGCCTGGAGTGCTTGATTGATACAAGTAGTCCCACAGAGTGTGCTGATGAGCAATGCGCGCTTCCAGTGAGGCCTCGTCGTCTTGTGTGAGCTCGACGAGCCGCTCGAAGGCTTCTTGATAGCGCTGCCGTTCGCTCTCATCAAGAAAGCTCTCGGCCCGGGCCGGCAGTAAGCACTCGAGCCCAGCATCTTCGGTGAGCTTGCGCAGGCGCTCGGCCGGGTCTTCTTCCTGAACCCATTCGCTCAGCGTTTCGCTGGCTTCCAGCAAGATGTCGGAGACCTCTTCGGTCAGCAGCCAGAAGGTGCGGGTGCCTGGCAGGTAGAGAATGTCGGCCCAGCACTGCTCCTCGCAGACATGCTGTGCCGTCGATTCGATACTGCCGCCCTCTGTCTCCGGTGGCTCAAACTGGCTGATGACGTGAGGGTTCTCGCGACTTCCAGGGCGTGTTCCTGTGCTCATACCAGGCTCTCCAAAACTTGTACTTTCTTGCGCGCCGGCAGGTCGGCACGCAGTCCCTGTTCGACAGGCTGGGAAAAGTGCTCGCTGTCTTGGCAGATCAAGGGCAACAAGCGCTGGAGGTGATGAGCTTGTTTGATGCCTACCGCCTCAAGCCTCCCGAGCCGCACCAGCCACTCCGGCGGCAGTGCCTGCAGCGGCGTATCGGTTGCCCGGCTCAGCCACCAGGCGCGTGGACTCTCCTTGAGGGCCTGTTCCAGTTCGTGGGACAGGGAGAGTGCCTCGGCGTCGCCAGTGGCTTCGGCAGGCTGCCACGCCTGCCAGTGTGGCAGCGGCGTGGGCGTGACGACCTTCCCCAGGGGCCCGATGAGCTGGGCGTAGGCGGTGGCGCTGCCGGCGGCGAGCATGGCCGTCCAGGCGGTGGGGTCCTGCACGTTGACCAGTGACTGGCCGCCGTGGGGATCGTCGAGCACGAACAGCTGGCGGAGGTGATCGGCCAGGCCATCCAGCCGGGCGTCCTGCGCCGGTTGAAAGGCCCAGCCGATACGCTGCTCTTGGCACAGCGCGGTGGCGGCCTGCCAGGCCTGGCTGCCCATTCTGAGTTCGATCAGCCAGGGGCTTGCTTCCAACAACGGTGCCAAGGGCGTGCCGGCGAACAGGGTCAGGAAGTCGTGCCAGCCGGGCTGGCCCACGAGCGCGGCGCAGCGTTCTGGGGCACGGCGCTGATCGAGTACCAGGTAGGCGGAGCGATGGGCGGCGAAGCCGCTTGCCAGGGTGTCGACTCGCTGGCTGCGCTCGCCG
This sequence comes from Billgrantia sp. Q4P2, assembly GCF_052806135.1. Taxonomy (NCBI): domain Bacteria; kingdom Pseudomonadati; phylum Pseudomonadota; class Gammaproteobacteria; order Oceanospirillales; family Halomonadaceae; genus Billgrantia; species Billgrantia sp. Q4P2. Next base: position 2,615 of record NZ_JBRBAI010000017.1, on the reverse strand, counting down.
ATACGGGTCAGCCAGCCAGGCATGGGCAATCCCCCCGGCTGCAGGTGGTCTCGCTGAGCTTGCCGCACAGCGGCATCAGCGTCGCTTCGGAGAGCTGGTAGTCCTTGAGCTTGGGCAGCGAGGTGGGCTCTATCGCCTCATGCACCTCCGGCACTGCCCGGCCCGGCAGCAGCGGCGTTTCTACCGCCTGGCCGGAACCCGTGCCGGGGCTGCCGCCGGCGTTGATCTTCACCTTGGGCCCGACCAGGGTCACGCCACCACCGTCGAGCTTGAGGAAGCTGCCGCCGGCGTTGAGGGTCATTTCGCTGCCGGCTTCCAGCACCACCTTGTGGCCGGCCTTGATGTGCAGTTCGCGGCCGCATTCGCTGAGCCAGGCCTGGCCGGCCTTGACGTGCAGCGTGCCCTGAACCGTGAGGTGCTGATTGCCGTCGCTCTGCTCATGGCGGTTGCCGCGCACGGTGTGGTGCTCGTCGCCGTCGATCTCACCGATCCGGTCGTGATGCACGGTGAGGAAGCTGTCGTTGCCGATCTCTTCGGTGCGGTCGTTGTGGGTGAGCAGCTCCAGGTCCTTCTGGGCGTGCAGCCAGATCTGCTCTTCGCCGGCCTGGTCCTCGAAGCGAAGTTCGTTAAATCCTTCGCCCTGGTGGCTCTGGGTACGGATCACGGTGCGTGTCTTGTGCGCCGGCAGTGCGTAGGGCGGCGTGTTGACGGCGTGGTAGGTGCGCCCGGTGATCAGCGGCTGATCGGGATCGCCCTCCAGGTAGCTGACGACTACCTCATGCCCAATCCGGGGTATCGCCATGCTGCCGTAGCCGCCGCCGGCCCAGCCTTGGCTGACGCGCACCCAGGCGCTGGCGGTCTCATCAGGCTCGGCGTAGCGGTCCCAGGGGAACTGCACCTTGACCCGGCCGTGCTCGTCGCAATAGATCTCCTCGCCCTCGGGGCCGACGACGAAGGCGATCTGCGGGCCGTCGACGCGGGGCTTGGCGTTGGGCTTGGGGCGCCAGGCGCGGTCGGCGGGGGTCAGCACCAGTTCGTTGTCGAACTTGGTCATTTGCCCTAACCCGGCCCCGTCACTTTGGGTGAAGCCGTCCTCTTCCAGCGCCTGGGGCTGGCTGCCGTGGTGCGTCACCGCCACCACCTGCCAGTCGCGGTTGAGCTCACTGAGGTCGTGGTCGGTAAGGGTGAAGCGCGTACCCGGGGCAAGCTCGGGCAGGTCGCTCTCGGCGGCGCAGGTCAGGGCGTCGCTTCTCAGGTGCTCGAGGCGAATGCGGGTGAAGGCCTCGCCAGAGGCGTCGGCCTTGTAGCGCCCGGGGTAGTCGTAGTGCTCGTACTCTCCATCAACGACGCCACGCTGGCCGTGCTCTTCCAGGCCGTCAGCAGAGTATTCATGCAGCTGGGCGTAGGCCGGGTTCTTGAACGAGTAGTCCTTGAGCGTGACCGAGGCCGGGGCGACCCGGGCGAGCTGCTGGAGCTTGCGTACGTGGCGGCTCGGCGGGGTACCGCCGGCACGGCCGTGGTAGGTGCGCTCGCCCAGGTGGGCCAGCACCTGGGGCGCGTCGGCGAACACCAGGCGGTGGGCACCGTTCGGCGCCGCTTCAAATTCATGAAAGTAGAACAGCCCTTCCTCGGCAGCCAGGCGCTGAAGGAAGGCGAGATCCGTTTCACGGTACTGGGTGAGGTACTCCCTTTCCTGCGGTTCCCGAGTGGCGGCAAAGGCCACATCCGTGAGGCCGCGCTCGTCGCACAGGGTGTTGATCACCGTGAGCGGCGAGACCTGCTGGAAGATGCGTGAATTCTGGCGCAGGCCGAGGCGCCACAGCGCCGGGCGAGCGACCAGCGAGTACATCGTACGGCGGTGGCCGCGGTCGCCGCGGCCGAACTCGCTGACGATGGCGTGTACCCGGCGCAGCGCCTCGCCGTCCTGCCAGATCGTCAGGGTCACCGGGCGGTCGAGCAGCTCGCTGGCGGAGAGACTGCCGTTACGGCTGGCAAAGCGCAGCTTGAGGGTGAAGGGCGCTGAGAGCGCTTCTTCCAGGGAGAAGTCGACCACCGCCAGCTCGGCGCTGTCGGCCCCGGCGAGCGCGAGGGTGAATTGGAGTCCGGTTTCAGCGGCCATGCTTCCCTCCTGGAAGACGAATATGCGGTGAGCCACCGCCACGGCGAAAGATGCTGCGACGGTAGGTTACGTGCCGTATCCGACAAGACAAGAGCGAAACGGCACGAAAGGGCAATGGCTGACAGCAATGGTCAGCGATGTCTTACACGCCGCGACGCCAGCGCTCGAAGGGAACGCTGGCGTCGCGGTGCGCACCGTCGCTCCCGCCCGGCGAGCCGGCGGGCGGGAGCGAGGACGAGCCGATCAGGCTTCGGACGGGGCGCGCCAGTCGTCGGAACCGGAGGTGCCGGCGACGGTGTGTTCCCAGTCGATCTTGCGGTAGGCCAGGGAGACGTCCATCAGCTGAGTGAACTCGGCCTTGGTGGCGTCCTGGGCGTGGGGCATACGCAGGTTGATGTCGACGATGGTGGCGTCGGTCAGGGTGGTGGTGAAGAAGTGCTCCTGCTTGCCCTCGACGGAGGTGCGGTACCACTTCAGTTCGACGTTGGGCAGCATT
>NZ_JBRBAI010000016.1:0-76660 GCF_052806135.1 Billgrantia sp. Q4P2 | reverse complement strand
TCGAATCAGATGCATGTCGTTTTTCGCATCTTGATTGCCAAGTTAAATTAGGCAACAAGTTGCCCAGGGCGGGCAAGATCTTGCCCAGCGGGCAAGAAGTTGCCTAATTATTCTTTGAATCCCTTGGGGGTGGGGCGCGTCGGATCCGAGTGGACTTGCTTTAAGGTATTGTTGTTATGTTATAACGTTTGTTTTTGGGGAGAGAATATCCATGCAGGCCGACACCGAGGTACAGCGACTACTGGCCATGCCCGAAGAGGCATACATGAATGAAGAGCAGTTGGCCTTCTTTCAAGCGCGCCTGCTGACCGACCAGGCCGAGGTGGAGGCGCATCTCGAAGAGGTGCGCAGGGGCATTGCCGACAACGAACGCAGTGGCGATGAACTCGATCGTGCCGCGGTAGAGGAAGAGCTGCGGCTGTTGCTGCGCCAGGCCGATCGCGAGACTCGCCTACTGCGCAAGATTCGCCAGGCGCTGCGGCGTATCGAGGAGGGCGACTACGGCTACTGCGCCGAAACTGGCCAGCCCATTGGGCTGGCGCGGCTGATGCTGCGGCCCACCGCAGAGCTATGCCTCGAGGCCAAGGAGCGCCAGGAGAAGCGCGAACACCACTACAGCAAGTTACGAGGAGACCAGTGATGCCCCACAATGCCTTGCCCGTTACCGTTCTGTCCGGCTTTCTCGGGGCCGGCAAGACCACCCTGCTCAACCATATCCTGGCCAACCGAGAGGGTCGCCGCGTGGCGGTGATCGTCAACGACATGAGCGAGGTGAACATCGATGCCGCCCTGGTGCGGGGCGGCCCGGGCAGCCAGGAGGGCGAGGTGGCCCTCAACCGGGCAGAGGAACGCCTGGTGGAAATGAGCAACGGCTGCATCTGCTGCACCCTGCGCGAGGATCTGCTGGTGGAGGTGAGCCGGCTGGCGCAGGAAGGGCGCTTCGATTACCTGGTGATCGAATCCACCGGCATCTCCGAACCGCTGCCGGTAGCGGAAACTTTCACCTTCGAGGATGAGCAAGGGAAGAGCCTCTCCAGCGTTGCCCGGCTGGATACCCTGGTCACGGTGGTCGATGGTGCCAATTTCCTCGAGCAGTACCACGAAGCGAAATCGCTGGCCGAAGCGGGTGAGAGCCTCGGCGAGGAGGACCTGCGCAACGTGGCCGATCTGCTGGTCGATCAGATCGAGTTCTGCGACGTGCTGTTGATCAGCAAGACCGATCTGATCGACGAAGCGCAACTGGCCGAGGTGAAGGCCGTGCTGCGTACGCTCAACCCCGATGCCGAGCTGATTGCCATGGCCAATGGGCAGGTGTCGCTCGACAAGGTGCTCGACACTGGCCGCTTCAGCTTCGATAGAGCCCGACTCGCACCGGGTTGGTTGAAGGAGCTGCGTGGCGAGCACGTGCCCGAAACCCAGGAATACGGCATTTCGAGTTTCGTCTATCGGGCCAGGCGCCCCTTTCACCCGCAGAAGTTCCACGAGCTGTTGCACGGAAACTGGTTTGGCGGCAAGCTGCTGCGCTCGAAGGGCTTCTTCTGGCTGGCAACGCGGCCGGAGTTCGCCGGGCAGTGGAGCCAGGCGGGCGGTATTGCCCACTACGGCTTCGCCGGCATGTTCTGGAAGGCCGTGCCAGAGTCGCGCTGGCCCACGGATCCGGAGAGCCGCGGCTATATCATGGAGCAGTGGGAGGAGCCGTTTGGCGACATGCGCCAGGAGCTGGTCTTCATCGGCCAGAACCTCGACGAGGCGAGGATACGCCAGGCGTTGGATGCCTGTTTGATCGGCGATGCCGAACTGGCGGATGGCCCTCAGGCCTGGGGCTCGTTGCCCGACCCCTTCCCGGCCTGGGAGTTACCCGGCTGAATAGAGAGGAAGATAAGCAGGCGTTATTCCAGTTGATTAATAAATGGATGCTTAATGGAAGCAGCCGGTATATCGACAAAAAAACTCGCTATTCCGGCTGTAAACCGCTTCGTTAGCGGCCATACTGGGTCTAGGTCCGCTTTAGAATCGGGCCACAGGGAATCACAAGGGAACCAGAGGTCTTCGTCATGCGCTCCTACAACCGACACTACCTCGGTGTGGCCATCTTCGTCTTTTTCTGCATTCAGCTATTGTCTATCGGTACGGCGCAGGCCAACCCCCGCTATGCGGCCATCGTGATCGATGTCGAGAGCGGCGACGTGCTGCACGCCGCCAATGCGGATGCCACCCGCTATCCTGCTTCGCTGACCAAGATGATGACCCTCTACATGCTGTTCGAGGCGCTCGAGAACGGCAGCATGCACATGAGTCAGCCATTGCCGGTATCGTCCCATGCCGCTTCCATGCCCGCTTCCAAGCTGTGGCTTTCGGCGGGCAGTAGCATCACGGTGGAAGAGGCCATCAAGGCCTTGGTGGTGCGCTCCGCCAACGACGTTGCCGTGGTGGTGGCCGAGGCGCTGGGCGGAACGGAAGCCAACTTCGGGCGCATGATGACCCAGCGTGCCAATGAACTGGGTATGCCCAATACCGTGTTTCGCAACGCATCGGGACTGCCCGATAATGCCCAGGTGACCACGGCTCGCGACATGGCCACCCTGTCGATCCGGGTGATGCAGGATTTCCCGCAGTACTACCACTACTTTTCGACACAGAGCTTCACCTATCGCGGCACCACCCATACCAGCCACAATCGGCTGGTGCGCAACTATGCCGGTGCCGATGGCCTCAAGACGGGGTTCATTCGGGCCTCGGGCTTCAACGTGGCCACCTCGGCGATCCGCGACAATCGCCGTATCGTCTCCGTCGTGATGGGTGGCTTCACCGCCGCCTCGCGCGATACTCATATGGCAGACTTGCTCGACCGTGGCTTCGCCCGACTCTCGATGCTGCAGCGCGGCGACTGGATCGCCCGGGCCGACGTGCTGGGCGACCGCATGGAGCTGCCGGAGAGTCCGCCCGCCTCGGCCCAGCAGTTGGCGGCAGCGCCGCAGGCGACCTCCACGCCTGAGGTATCCGGTACAGAGCACCGGCTCTCCTTCCAGTCGGAGATGGACATCGAGATGGGCTCCGCCGACGATCCGATCCGCGCCTTGATCGCCCAGGCCGATTCGCCACGCGCCCCCAGCGGCAACTGGGCGGTGCAGGTCGGAGCATTCAATGACCCGGATCAGGCTCGCCACTTGGCGACACGCGCGGCCGACCAGCTGGCCAGCCTGTTGAACGAAGTGCGCGTATCAGTGGCGGAATCGGACGGCGAGCGGCGCGTGTTCCGTGCCCGCCTGGTCGACCTGCAGGAGAGCGACGCCCACTCCGCCTGCAACAGCTTGCGTGCCCAGGGCATGGATTGCATGGTCGTTGCCCACTACTGAGCCGTAACCACTCGCCGACCGTACCGACGTCCCTGACGCCCCGCCCATGCGGGGCGTCAGTCGTTTGGGCCTGGTGTCCCCCGTGATGGCGTTTCAGGCCATGGCCGGATCGAGCGCCCGCTCGACCACGCTTGCAGTGCCTCCCAGGGAGATCCGCTTATCGCAGATCCGCTCGATCAGCGCCGGGTCGTGGCTCACCAGCATTACCCCGCAATGCCGCTCACGGGCCAGCTCCACCAGCAGCTCGAGTGTCTGCTGCTGGGTGATGGGGTCGAGTCGTGAGGTGGGTTCGTCGGCGAACAGGAAGCACGGCTCGAGCAGCAGCACGCGCAGGATGGCGAAGCGCTGCAGCTCGCCGCCCGAGATCTCGCTGGGGCGCCGCCCCAGCAGATTCTCGTCGAGCCCCAGGCGGGCCATCAGCGGCGCGATGGCGGCACGATCGAGGCGGTGGCGGCGTACCAGGTCGTCGAGCAAACGTGAGAGCCGCCAGTGCGGCGAGAACGCCGCTGGCGGATCCTGGTAGAGCTTCTGAAAGCCCTGTGGATGCCCCGATGCCCGATGAATCTTGCCATGGTCGGCACGCGTCACGCCCAGCAGCATGTCGCCCAGGGTGCTCTTGCCGCAGCCGGAAGGGCCGACCACGCCGACGATCTCGCCGGGACCGACCGAGAGCGAAAGGTCGCGGAACAGCTCGCGCCCGCCACGGCGTTTGACCAGGCCGCTGGCGCTCACGACAGGCGCCTGGCGCTCGCCCAGCGGCTGCGGGCGTGGCCAGCGGCTGGGCTCGGCAGCCAGCAGCCGCTGGCCGTACTCGCTGCGTGGGTGAGTGAGCACTTGCTGGGCCGGACCGCGCTCGACCACCTGGCCCTGGCGCAGGATGACCACTTCGCCGCCCAGCCGGCGGGCTACGTCGATATCGTGGGTAATGGTAAGCAGGGCGCCGCCGGCTTCGGGTGTGCGCGCCAGCAGCTCGACCACTGCATCACGCCGAGGTGCGTCGAGTCCCTTGGTGGGTTCGTCGGCGATCACGATGGGCGCGCCGCCGGCACTGGCGGCGGCAAAGGCCACCCGCTGCGCCATGCCGCCGGAGAGCTCGCCGGGCAGCTTGCTGCCCGCGTCAACCAGACCCAGTTCGGTCAGGTCGGCCCAGGCGGTCTGAAGCGCGGCGCGGCGGTCGCGTCCGGCCACGTGGCGGTGGCTCTCGGCGACCTGGAAAACGGCACGCATGGTCGGATCCAACGCATGCCAGGGCTCCTGGGGCAGCAGCGCCAGGCGGTGGCCCCACAGTGCGCGGCGTGACGCACTGTCAGCGGCATCGAAACGCTCGCCATCGATGACGAGCTGGCCCTGGGCGGCAAGCCCGCGCGGCAGCGTACCCATGATGGCCTGGGCGATCAGGCTCTTGCCCGAGCCGGTTTCGCCGAGCAGGGTCAGGCGGCTGCCGGGTCCGAGCGAGCAGGAGAAGGGCGCGATCGTGACGCCCTCGCCCCGGATCGTCAGGCCCTCGGCTTGAAGTAAGTAGGTACTCATCTCGGATCCCTTCCGGCCAGCAGGTTCAGGCTCAACACCAGCACGAACAGCACGACGATCGGCTGGGCCATGGCCCAGGGCGCTTCGTGGTAGTAGGGCAGCAGTTCGATCATCATCAGCCCCAGCTCGGCGGTGGGCGGGCGCAGGCCAACGCTGACGAAGCCCAGCGCGGCCATGGCAAGAATGGCGCTGGCGGCGCCGAAGGCGGCCAGGGTCAGCACTTGCGGTGCGAGCTCCGGCCATAAATGTCGACGGAACAGATAGAGTGGGCCGAAGCCGAGCAGACGGCTCGCCTCGAGCTGCGGCGAGGCGACCAGCACCCGCGTGCGGGCCCTGACCACGCGGAAGTACTCGATCCACAGCACCAGCGAAATGCCGACGTAAAGCGCCCAGAAGTTGCCCGGGGCGATGGCGACCAGCAACAGCACCAGCAGCAGGCCGGGCAGGGCCAGGCAGGCATCGGCCAGGCTGCCCAGCACACGGTCGAGCCAACCACCGCGCCAGCCGGCGATGACGCCGAGGATCACGCCCGGCACGGCGGCGCTGGCCACGCTGAGCAGCGCCATGCCGAACGAGAGTTGCACGGCGGACGCCAGCCGCGCCAGCAGGCTGCGGCCTAGGTGGTCGGTGCCGAGCGGTTCGGCAAGCGACGGCAGCTGCAGGATGCGGGTGAGCTGCTGGCGTGCGGGGTCGGCATCGAAGAGCCAGGGCACCAACCAGGCGAAGGCGAGCAGCAGGGCGAGCAGCAGGGCGCCGAGGCGCTGGCGGCCATTCAAGGCAGGCAGCCAGCGACGAGCGGGAGTCATGGCTAGCGTGTTCATGCGCTGCGCCTCCTGGGATCGAGCCAGTGGCAGAACAGGTCCACCACGGTATTGAGGGCGACGAACATCAGCCCCATGACCAGGGCGGTGCCCTGGATCATCGGCACGTCGCGGGCAACGATGGCATGCACCAGGGCGTGGCCGATGCCGGGCCAGGCGAACAGGGTCTCGACCACCACCACGCCCTCGATCAGGTAGACGAACTGCACGCCGAGGTAGGCGACCACCGGTACCGCGGCGTTGCGCAGGCCGTGGCGCAGGAAACTGAGGCGCTCGTTCAACCCCTTGGTGCGCGAGAAGGCGTAGTAGGCCGACTGCGACACGTCGGCCATGGCGTTGCGCGCTACCCGGCTGGAGATGGCGGCCAGCGCCAGCGCCAGGGTCAGCGCCGGGAGCACGGCATGCGCGCTGCGGCCATGGCCGGCGGCGGGTAGCCAGCCGAGCGACACCGAGAAGATCAGGATCAGTAGCAGGCCCACGGCGAAGGGCGGCAGGGCGCGCAGAACGCTGGCCGCCACTTCGCTCACGCGGTCAAGCACGCCATTGGGCTTGAGCCCGGCGATCAGCCCCAGCGGTGGACCCAGCAGCAGCGAGAGCAGCACGGCCATCGCCGCCAGGCCCAGCGAGTGGCCGAGCTGATGCCATAGCTCGGCCATCACCGGCTCGCCACTGACCAGTGAGCGGCCGAGGTCGAACTGCACCAGGTCCCACAGCCAGCCGAAGTAGGCGGTCAGCGCCGGCTGGTCCAGCGCCAGCTCGGCGCGCACCGCCTCGGCGGCATTGGTATTGACCATGTCGTGACCGTAACGCCCGGCGGCGATGCGGTAGGCCATGTCGCCGGGCAGCGAGCGGGTCAGCACGAAGGTCAGGGTGCCGACCATCCAGGCCACCAGCCCGGCCTGGAACAGGCGTTGCAGCAGCAGGCCACCGAGGCCTGCCGTCCAGCGCGGGGTCGTCCGTGAGGCCAGCGCTACGCTCATTCGCTCCACCTCAGCTCGTCGATGCGGTAGCTGCGCTCCAGCGGGTCGATGGAGAAGCCTTCCAGCTCGGCATTGACCGCGGCGGTCTGCTGGTACCAGGCCACGGGCACGACCGGCATGGCTTCGTTCAGGCGGCGTGCCACCTGCCCCGCCAGCTCGGTGCGGGCCTCGGGATCGGCCTCCTGGCGCAGGGTGTCGAGCCAGCCGGCCAGGTCGGCGTCATGCCAGCCCATGGCGCCCCAGTCGCCGCCCATGTTCTCGGGATCGGAGCCGAAGTCGTCGAGCAGGGTGCCGAGCGGGTCGGGCACCAGGCCGTAGTTGCGTGCCATCAAACCTAGCTCCAGGCTGCCGTCGCGGTGGCCGGAGGGGATCTCGCTGGCGTTGCCCACGGCGACTTCCAGCGCCACGCCGATTTCGCGCCACTGGTCCTGCAGGGCGGTGGCCACCAGCGGCAGCTCGGGGCGGTCGGAGAAGGTGCGCAGGGTCAACTCGAAAGACTCTCCGTCACGCTCGAGCATGCCGCTGCCATTGGCTTCCCAGCCCAGCTCGGCGAGCAGCTCGCGGGCCCGCTCCAGGTCCTGCGCCTCATCGGCTTCGAGGCCGAGGTGCCAGGGGCCGAGGCTGGCGGGAAACAGCTCGGCTGCGGCGGCTTCGGGATCACGCAGCAGGCCGGCGGCAATGCCTTCACGGTCGATGGCCAGGCTCAGCGCCTGGCGAGCGCGAGCATCTTCAAGCAAGGGATGTTCGGCATTGACCTTGAACACGATGGTGCGCGGTAGCGGTTCGGCATGCATTGCCAGGCGGTCATTGCGCGCCAGCCGCGCGCGGCTCGCCGGATCGAGGGTGAAGACCACGTCGGCATCCCCGCTCTCGGCCATCAGCGCGCGGGTCTCGCCCCGGCCCACCGCCAGGTAGCTGGCGCTGTCGATGGAGGGGGCTTCGCCCCAGTAGTCGTCGAAGCGCTCCACACCGAGCCGCTGCGGGGGCGCTACGCTCTCTACCCGGTAGGGGCCGGTACCGATCACCTCGGTGACACGCCCTTCGTCGTCGAAGGCGCCCGGGGCGAGGATCAGGGTGGTGGAGTGTGCCAGCAGGGCCGGCAGCGGCGCGAAGGGGCTCTCGAGTTCGATCACCACCTCGTTGCCGTCGGCCTCGATGCTGGTGATGGGCGCCGAATCGAGAATGCCCGGCTTGGCGAGGGCGTGCTGCAGGCTTGCGGCCGCCGCTTCCGCCGTCAGCGGGCTGCCGTCGTGAAAGCTGACGTCTTCACGCAGGGCGAAGCGCCAGGTCAGGCCATCTTCGCTGGGCTGCCAGGAGGCGGCCAGCCCCGGCGCGGGCTGGCCGTCGGCATCGGTGTCGACCAGTGTCTCGGCGACGCGCATGCGGGCATAGACATAGCCCGAGGTCGAGGGGTCGGCGCCGGTGATCTCCCAAGGGGCAACCACCGAGAGTGGGCGGTCGGCGGCGGCTGACAGGGGCAGCAGGGCAAGGCCAAGCAGCAGGGATCGAGATGACAGGGATCGAGAGGACAGTGGCATTGCAGGATTTTCCTTGCAGGATTCGATGAGACAGATGATGGGTGGCGCAGGCGTTTCAGCCCGGGTCCAGCGCCAGCAACAGGCGGCGCTTGCCCGGTGCGGGCTGGGGGCTGCGGTGTATCAGTCCACGCTCTTCGTTGCCGACCCAGCCACAGCCCTTCAGCAGGGCCAGGTCGCCTACGCCGAGCTGCTGGATGGCGCCAGGGTCGGCAACGATATCGGGCTTGTCCGGATGCGGGGCGCCAAGCCCCGCCCGGTTGGCGGCATGTTCGGGTAGCCACTCGCTGGCTGGGCCGGCATAGGTGCTCACCAGACGCACCGGCAGGTTGTCGACGTGGAAGCGCGGGCACATGGCGCCTTCCAGCGTGCGCAGGCGAATGCCGATGGTCTCGGTCGAGAACAAGTAGGCCATGGCCTCGGCGATGGTGGCGATGTCCTGAACCAGCGCTTCACCGGCCTGGGGGGCGGGTAGCCGGCGTGTCAGGTCCTCCTGCATCGCCTGGCCGGGGGCGCCGCGCCAGTGCCAATCGAGGCAGCGCTGGCAGCCGAGCTGTGCCTTTACGGCCAGGGCCAGGGCAGGGTCGAGCCGGCGCTCCATCACCGCCAGGGTAATTTCGTCGTCGAAGATGCGGGGCAGAACCTCGATGTCCTGACCGAACGCCCAGTGCGCGGAAATGTCAGCCGTGGTACGGGGCAGCATGTCGCCTCCTTTTGATATCCTATAACATACCATTCACGCAACGGATGGCCTCTTGGGGAGGAGCCGCAGGGAGATGATCGAAGTGACGGTTGCTAGCTGAACGCTGAGAATGATTCGTTATAACATAACGTGAAATGCCTGGCCATGCTCCTAGCGACCGTATCTATTCCGGTGTCGACCCGCCCATGGTGGAATGCGCCATTTTGAGGCGCCGCACTTGCCGCCGCTTGCGCCAGCCATTAGGTTGTTAATCATCAAGCCCCGCCGCCCTTTCGGTCGGCGGGGTGGTTTTTTGGCAGCCAGGGGTGAAGCCGAGGGGGGGGGGCACCATGTCGCCGTCATTGAGGGGAATTTTGTTCATGTGTGCCGGCGTGCTGTGCCTCGCCATTGGCGATGCCATTGCCAAGTGGCTGGGCGAAGTGCATTCGCCGCTACAGATCATTTTCTTTCGCACCCTGGTTTCGTTGCCGCTGATCGCTGTGCTGGCCCACTTCGGTGGTGGGCTCACCAAGCTGCGCACCCGCCGGCCAGGGGTTCACCTGGTGCGCGGTCTGATCTACACCGGCACCATGGGCTGCTTCGTGCTGGGGTTGACCATGCTGCCACTGGCCGAGGCAACGGCCATTGCCTTTGCTGCACCGCTGTTCGTCACGCTGCTTTCGGTGCCGCTGCTCGGCGAGCGGGTCGATCTTCAAGTCGTGGCGGCTTCGCTACTGGGCTTTGCCGGCGTGATGGTGGTGGTGCGGCCGGGCGGCGAGGGTTTCCACCCCGGTGCGTTGATCATGCTGGCCGCGGCGGTTTTCTATGCTCTGCTGATGATCACCTCGCGGCGCTACGGTGGCCGCGAACACCTTTGGGCGATGGTGTTCTACATCACCCTGGTGCCGCTGGTGATCACCTCCGTCACCCTGCCGTGGGTCTGGCAGACGCCCCATCCCTGGCATTGGCTTGGGTTCCTCGGTGCCGGGGTGATCGGGGTAGGCGCCACGGCCTGCATCACCATGGCCTTTCGCTTCGCCCCGGCGGCCATTGCCGCACCCTTCGACTACACCGCCATGCTGTGGGCGGTGCTACTGGGCTGGTGGTTCTGGGGCGAGATGCCGGATGTCTGGGTGTTCGTCGGCAGTGCGCTGATCATCGGCAGCGGCCTGGCGATCGCCTATCATGACCGTCGGACGACCCTGAAGCGCCGCCCCACGTCTTAAACGCGGTTCAATCGCCAGCGCCGCCAATGGCGAGCCACCAGCCCATGCCGGGGGGCCGCCAGCAGGGCGACGAGGAACAGGCTCGAGGCCACCAGCACGATGGTGCCGCCCGAGGCGACATCCAGCGATACCGAGAGCACCAGCCCCACCACGGCGGAGGTCACGCCGACGGCGACCGAAATGGCCAGCATGGTGGTGAAGCGGTCGGTGAGCAGGTGCGCCGTGGCCCCGGGAGTGATCAGCATCGCCACCACCAGGATGATACCCACGGTTTCCAGGCTGGCGACGATGGTCAGCGTCAGCAGCATGATCAGCCCGTAGTGGATGGCGCCGGTATTGAACCCCAGCGCCTGGGCCTGCTGCGGGTCGAAGGTGTAGAGCAGCAGCGGGCGATAGGCCAGCCAGATCGCCAGCAGTGCCACCAGGCTGGCCATCAGCGTCAGTATCAGCGCCGAGGTCTTCACGCCCAGCACGTTGCCGAACAGGATGTGCATCAGGTGGGTGCTGGTAGCGATCTTGCTGATGATCACGATGCCGAGCGCGAAAGCAGCGGTGAACATCAGGCCCATGGCGGCATCCGACTTGATGCGGGTGTGGCGCTCGATGGCGCCGATGCCCAGCGAGGTCAGTGCGCCGGTGAAGAAGGCACCGATGAAGAATGGCCAACCCAGCAGATAGGCGATGGCCACGCCGGGCAGCACCGCATGGGAGATGGCGTCGCCGAGCAGCGACCAGCGCTTGAGCACCACATAGCAGGAGAGCAGGCCACAGATCGCCCCCACCAGCACCGAGGTGAGCAGGGCGCGCTGCATGAAGCGGTATTCGAAGGGGGCAGCCAGGCTCTCGGGCAGCAGGTTGACCGCCATCATCAGCAGCGCCGTCAGGGCATCGATCACGCCCAGGGCCAGTAGCTCAAGCTGCGACACGCACACCTCCGCGCTTGGTGTCGGGTGCACCCACCGCCAAGCGAGCCAGCATGGCGTCACTGAGCATTTCATCCGGCGTGCCCATGCCGATCAGGGTACGGTTGATCAACAGTACGTTGTCGGCACGGCGGCGCGCGCTCGGCATGTCATGGGTCACCATGATGACGGTACGTCCGGCGCTGCGCTCGCGTTCGAGAGTGGCGAGGATCAACTCTTCACTGGGGGGGTCCACGCCCGCCAGAGGCTCGTCGAGCAGCAGGATCCTGGCCTGCTGGGCCAGGGCGCGCGCCAGCATCACGCGCTTCTTCTGGCCGCCGGAAAGCTCGCCGATGGGGCGTGCGGCATAGTCGGCCATGTCCACGGCTTCCAGGGCGGCCTCCACGGCCTGCCGGTGGCTGGGGTTGGCCCATTGCCGGGGCACCAGGCGCTGCCACAGCGGGTCATGGCGCATCAGGCCGTAGCGGCCGGTCAGTACGGTGTCGCGTACCGAGATGGGAAAGTCCCACTCCATGTTCTCCTGCTGGGCCATATAGGCGATGTTGCCGGCGCGGCGCTGTGCGGCGGGGCTCTCGCCGAGAATTCGCAGTTCACCACGCAGCGGTGCGAGGCTGCCGATCACCAGGTTGAGCAGGCTCGACTTGCCGGCGCCGTTGGGGCCGACGATGGCCGTCCATTGTCCTTGGGGCAACGACAGGGTGATGTCCTCGAGCACGGTCTGCTGATGGTAGGCCGCACAGAGTTGTCGTGCCTGCAGCGCCGGAACGGGATCAGTCATGTCCACCTCCCAGGGTTTCGAGCAGCAGTCGGGCGTTGTGGCGCAGCATGCCGGCATAATCCGGAGCCTCGCCCTCCGGCTCGCTGAGGGAATCGACATAGAGCGGGCCGGCGATTTTCACCTGGGTCTCGCTGGCCACGCTGCGCACGTGGCGCTCGGAAATGGTGCTTTCCCAGAAGATGGCGGCCGGTTGTTTCTCCTCGATCATGTCGACGATGCGCATGACTTGGTTCGGCGAGCCCTCCTGCTCGGCATTGTTGCCCCAGATGCCGTCGTGCTCGAAGCCGAAGGCGTCGGCGAAGTAGAGGAAGGCCGCTTCGCTGGAAATGAGCAGGCGCTTCTCCTCGGGAATGGCTGCGAGGGCTTCCGTCAATTCGTCGTACAGCGCATGTAGCGATTCTCCCAGCGCCTCGGCACGCGTCTGGAAGGCCTCGGCAGCGTCCGGCCGTGCCTCGGCGAGGGTTTCGGCGATCACTCGGGCGTACTCGGCAGCGGCACGTGGGTCCATCCACATGTGCGGGTCGACCTCGCCGGCGAAGTCGCCGGTGGCGATCGGCTGGGTGGCGTAGCCGCTCTGCTCGGCCAAGGCGATCAACGGCACGCCGTCGCCCACCGTGGCGTTGACCTGGCCGATCCATTGCTCGAGGCCGTAGCCGTTGTAGAACACCACGTCGGCCCTTTCGAGCATGATGAAGTTGCTCGGCACCAGCTCCCATTCGTGCACCTCAGCGCCGACCGGGGTCAGTACGTCGACCTGGGCATCGTCACCCGCGACCTCGCGTACCAGGTCCCCCAGCACGGAGAAGGTGGCCGCCACCCGCAGCGGTGGCTCCTCGGCATGGCTCATGCTCGATAGGGCCAGTGTGAGGGCGCTGAGCAGCATCAATCCCTTGGGAACCGGCATCGGTCACTCTCCTCTGACGGCGGAGCCGTTGAACGTTGGTTGTTTCATTACAGTGAGTTTCTAAGCGCATAGCTAGTATTTTAGCCAAGGTTAACTTGTAGGGTAGTAGGAAATTTCTATCAATGCTCAGTTGCTGCCCTATCAGTACTTTGGCTATATTGGCGCGATGACCGACTCCCCGAACGATGTGACGCCGGATCGCCTTAGCAAGGCGGACGCCCTGCCGCCAAGCGACCAGCATGCGCAGCAGTACGCCGCCGTGCGCAACGCCCATGAAACCGAGCTGCTCGAGGATTACGTGGAGCTGATTGCCGACCTGCTGAAGCATCAGGGCGAGGCGCGCTCGACGGACATCGCTGCACGCATGGGGGTCAGCCAGGCCACGGTGTCGAAGACGGTGACCCGGCTCAAGACGCTGGGGCTGGTTTCCAGCAAGCCCTACCGCTCGCTGTTCCTGACCGAGAAAGGGGAGGCGATGGCGGACATGTCGCATCAGCGCCATGCCATCGTGCTGAGGTTCTTGCGTGCCCTGGGTGTCAGCGATTACACGGCGCGAATCGACGCCGAGGGCATGGAGCACCACGTCAGCCAGGAAACCCTGGACGTCATGCAGCGCTTTACGCGCGAGCAGGAGCGTCGACGCTCCTGAGCTGGCGCCTCTCTGCGCTACGCGCCTGCCCGTTATTCAATCATCTTTTTCAATCGGCGAAGAACGCCCGGGCGGCGGCTTCCGGGTCCGGCTGCCCGCAGATCGCCGACACCACCGCCGGCCCCTTGGCTCCGGCCGCGCGCACTTGGCGGGTGTGCTCGGCCTTGAGCCCGCCGATGGCCACCGCCGGCAGGGGGCTTGCCGCCACCAGTGACGCCAGGCCGTCGAAGCCGAGCGGCGTGGCATGGTTGCGCTTGGTCGAGGTGGCAAACACTGGGCCGAGGCCGAGATAGTCCAGTGTGGCCGGGTCGAGGCGTGAAAGCTGGTCGTGGTTCTGGACCGAGAGGCCAAGAATGGCCTTCTCGCCCAGCTCGGCCCGGGCCGCGGCCACGTCGCCGTCGTCCTGGCCGATGTGCAGGCCGTCGGCGCCGCTCGCCACCGCCACTGCCAGGCGATCGTTGATGATCAAGGGTACGCCGCTGCCGGCCAGCGCCGCCTTCAGGCGCCGCGCCTGATCGATCATCTCGCCATCGGAGGCCTGCTTGTCGCGCAGCTGCACGACGGTAACGCCACCGCGCACCGCGGCCACCACGGTTTCCACCAGGCCATGGCGGGCGCAGAGTTCGGGGTCGGTTACCAAGTAGAGAGAGAGGTCGAGGTGCATCGTATCACCGGAAGATTGGTGGGCCCTCCATGTTACCCCCTCGTCGTAGTGGCGTCAGGGGGCGGGGCTGGCGGCACCCAAAAAACGATCCTGCCAGTAGTCGATATGCAGCGGCACGCTTACGACCTTACGGCCACTGCCCGGGGCGTGGATCATCTGGCCGTTGCCGCGGTAGATGCCCACGTGAGTGGCCTTGCGCCGGTCGCCGAAGAACAGCAGGTCACCGGGTTGGGCACGGTCGACGGCCGGCAGGGCGCGGTACTGCTCGTCGGCGGTTCGCGGTACCTTGATACCCGCCGAGCGGTAGGCCATCTCCACCAGGCCCGAACAGTCGAGCCCCTCCGCGGAATTCCCACCCAGGCGATAGGGGGTGCCCAAGGCACTCTTGGCGGTGGCGAGTATCAGCGCCCGCTCGATGGAAAGGGCATCCGAGCCGGGCCGCGGGTCATGGGTGGCCAGGTCGCGGCTGGCGCAGCCGGCCAGCAGTGCCAGCGCAAGCAGGCAGGTCAAATAGCGCAGCAGGCGCCGGGCGCCGTGATGGGAAGGCCTCGGTGTAAGCGGAGATAACCAGAACGGGATCGACATCGGCAGTCGCTCTACGCAGCGGTACTTTTCCTACTTTAGCGCGAACCGTGCGTCCATGGCAGCCGCTCGTCGCTGGAAAAACGTCGAAGCGATCCGCATCATCGTGGCTACGTATGCGATAGCAAGGGAGAGAGACAATGAGCTTCAAGGGAGAGCAACACCCCGGCGTGAAGGCCCCGACGGCGGAGTCGCAGGGTTTTCGCCTCAATCACACCATGCTGCGGGTCAAGGATCCGGAAAAGGCGCTGGCCTTCTACACCCGTGTGTTCGGCATGCAGGTCCTGCGCCGGCTCGATTTCGAAGAGCTGGGTTTCTCGCTCTATTTCCTGGCCAAGCTGAACGCGAACGAGCAGGCGCCCGAGGACGAGGGCGAGCGCACGGTCTGGACCTTCCGCCAGAAGGGCCTGCTGGAGCTGACCCACAACTGGGGCACCGAGAGCCAGGAAGACTTCGCCTACCACGACGGCAACGCCCAGCCCCAGGGCTTCGGCCATATCTGCTTTTCGGTACCGGACCTCGAGGCCGCCGAGGCGTGGTTCGACGCCAACGAGGTGGAATTCGTGAAGCGCTCCGACCAGGGCAAGATGAAGGACGTGGTGTTCGTCAAGGACGTCGACGGCTACTGGATCGAAGTGGTCCAGGCCGACCGCCTGGCCGCCCTGGGGGATTGATCTGATCCCGGGCCCGCCCTCAGGCGAAGGCGTAGACATCCATCGCCAGCACGCCATGCTCCACGCTGTGGTGCAGCCGGCTGGCTTCTCCGCCCGCGCCCAGCGCCACCAGCAGCGGCTGGAAATGCTCGGGGGTGGGGTGGTTGCGTCTTGCCTGGGGCGCGGTTTCCCACGCCAGCAGCGCGTCGCGCTCGCCGTTCGTCAATCTCTCGTGCACCCAGTCGGCGAACTCGCCGACCCAGGCCGGCATCGGTGTGCCCTGCACCTGCATCTCGCTGAGGTTGTGGGTCAGGCTGCCCGAGCCGATCACCAGTACGCCCTCTTCACGCAGCGCCGCCAGCTTCTCGCCCAGCGCCATCAGGGCCTGATTCGACCAGGTCACCGGCAGCGACAGCGACACCACCGGGATATCCGCTTCGGGAAACATCAGCGACAGCGGCGCCCAGACGCCGTGGTCCAGGCCGCGCTCCACCGGCACGGCATTGAGCTTGCGTGCTAGGCGCAGCGCCAGTTCCGGCTCGCCCGGTGCCGGGTACTGGCACTCGTAGAGCTCACGGGGAAAGCCGCCGAAGTCGTGGATGGTCTCGGGTTGCTGGCTGACGCTTACCAGCAGGCCCTCGCTGGCCCAGTGGGCCGACACCACCACGATCGCCTTGGGCGAAAGACCGGCGCCGAGTTCGCGTAGGAAGTCGTGCGCCGGCCCCGGGGTGAGGGCCAGCATGGGCGAGCCGTGGGAAATGAACAGGCTGGGCAACATGGCGATGCTCCTCGACGGATGGCGCCGCGGGGCGACGCCATCGTGGGAAGGATAGGTTGTGGAAGACAGCGGGGCGAATGCCGCTCAGGCGAAGCGGCGGCTGACGACCAGACTACCGCTGCCGAGGCCGGCCTGCACCAGCAGGGTGATCGCCCAGAACACCGGGTACTCCCAGCCACCGCCCGGGTTGGAGAAGACCCAGCCGTTGCCGGCATGCACCCAGGCGGCGCCGAGCAGTACCGGAATCAACGCCAGGCTCACCCAGCGGGTGTAGACGCCGAGCAGCAGGGCCAGGCCGCCGCCGACTTCGGCCAAGATGGTCAGGTAGGCGATGAAGCCGGGCAGGCCGATCGATTCGAAGTAGCCGACGGTGCCGGGTACGGTGAAGACGAATACCTTGAGCAGGCCGTGGGCCAGGGCCATGACGCCGAGCGAGATACGAAGCAAGGCGGTGGCATGGGCCTGGAGGGATTGGGTCTGGGAAGCGTTGGCCAGCGTGGGGCTGGCTTGCGTGGCTTGCGTTTGCATGGGAAGGACTCCGTTGTTGTCAGGGATGCCTTCACTTTACGCTGCACGCTTCCTGGGATAATCACCGCTAGGCGAACAACATCATTGCGCGAGAGGCGACAATCCCATCTCACGTTCCCACTCGGGAGGATCGCCCCAGGCCTCGGCCAGGAAATCGAGCAGGCGCTCGACCTTGGCCGGCAGGTGGCGTCGCGCGGGGTAAACGCCGTGAATGCCAATGGTCACGCTGGCTTCCTCGACCAGCACCGGCACCAGGCGCCCGCTTTTGATGCTCTCGTTGATCAGGAAGCTTGGCTGGTGGGCGATACCCAGCCCGGCCTCGGCGGCCTGGGTCAGCACGTCGCCGTTGTTGCTCTCCAGCGGGCCATGGACCGCCAGGCGCTCGCTGCCGAACTGCCAGTCGGTGCCGCTGGCCGTGCGGTAGCGCAAGCAGCGGTGCTCGGCCAGTTCGGCCAGCGTGCGCGGCTCGCCGAAGCGAGCCAGGTACTCGGGCGAGGCGCACGGTACCATGCGGCAGCGCGCCAGGCGGCGCGCCACCAGGCTGGAGTCGGGAAGTTCGCCGATGCGGATCGCCAGGTCGTAGCCCTCCTCCAGCAGGTCCACCCGGCGGTCGTTGAGGTCGAGGCGTACCTCCAGGGAAGGATGCTCGAGCATGAAGCGGGCGATGACAGGGGAGAGAAAGCGCATGCCGAAGGACATCGGCCCGTTGACCCGCAGCCGGCCGCACACCTCGGTGCTGCCGGCGCCCAGCTCGGCTTCGGCCTCCTCCAGCGCCTGCAGGATGCCCTGGGCGCGGGCCAGGTAGCTCTCGCCGGCCTCGGTGAGGTGCAGGCGCCGGGTGGTACGCTGCAACAGCCGCACGCCCAGGTGGCTCTCAAGCTCCATGATCAGCCGTGAAATCCGTGTGCGCGACAGGTCCAGCGTCTCGGCCGCTCGGGTATAGCTGCCGAGTTCGGCGACGCGCACATAGGCGGTCATGGCGTCCAGCAGGTTCATGGTCCCTCCTCGCGCTGCGTCAGTAACCCGTCATTTCCAGATAGCCCATGCCCTTATCTTCCCCGCTATCGGCATCGCGCGCGACCACTTCGCCCTCCCAGTAGGGCACGCTGGTGTCCATCCAGCGTTCGGCGTGGGTTGCCTCGACGATCAGCTCAATGCCGGCGCGGGGAACCTCGAGGCGCCAGCGGGTCGGCACCTCGCGCCCCGCGACCTGCTGCGTTTCGAGCGGTCTCATGGCGATCTCGTCCGGCGCCAGTGCGGTGGGCTCGCCTTCGGGCGAGATCCAGGTGCCCGAACGGTAGTCGCCACCGTCCTCGCCGCCACCGCGCAATTGAAAGGCCATCAGCTTGTGGCCGCTCTCCAGGTGCAGCGAGAACCAGTCCCAGCCCTGCTGGCGCTCGTCCAGCAGTTGGCTGCTCCATTCGCGGTCGAGCCAGCCGCGCCCGTGCACCGCGCGCGTCTCGCCATCCAGCGTCACCTCTCCTTCGATGCGCCAGAACGGCTGGCTGTAGTACATCGAACCCTGGCCGTCGGCCGATTTCTGGCTGAATCCGGCGTCGCCGTGCAGCACCAGCGGCCCTTCGGCGGTAAGGGTCAGCGCATAGCCGAAGCCGCCATACTCGTCGTCCTGGTGGGCTGTCAGTTCCAGTTCGGCGAAGGTGTCGGGCTCATCGTCTGACGTTTCGTCTGATGTTTCTCTATGGCTGGCCAACTGCCAGTGATCGATCCAGGCGCGAAAGGGCTCGGCGACCGCGCCCGCCTGCCCATCCTCGTCGCTCGAATGGCTGCGGGCGAAGCGCTCGGCCACCCGGTGGCTCTCGCCTTGTGATACCGCCATGTGCGCCATCCACAACTGGTCGGCGGCCCAGGGGCTGGGTGCGGGGCGCTCGTCCGGTGCAGTGAGCGCCTGGCGAAATAGCGTCCACTGCAGGCCCAAGGACTCGCCGTGCTCATCCGTGAGGTTGGTGGTGAGGTACCACCACTCGATGCGGTAGTCCGGGTGAGCGGCGTGGTCCTCGGGGAAGCTCAAGGCAATGCCTTCATGGGCCTGGGCGAAGTCATCGGCCTCCTCGCCCAATCCGGCGAAGCCGGCCGTCTGAGCGGGTGATGTCTCGTCGCCGCAGCCCACCAGCGAGAACACGGCCAGTAGAGTGGCCAATGCGACGATGCGCATCATGTGGCCTCCTCCGCGAGCAGGGCGCGGGGTGGCGTGCGCCAGAGTTTGACTGCCGGCAGGATGGCCGCCACTAGGGCCACGCCCACCGCGGTGGCCAGCGTCAGGGCCATCTCACCGGGGAAGACGTACAGCGGCAGGCGCCAGCCAAAGGCCGCCACGTTGATCACCGCCACCAGCCCCAGCGCCAGCAGCATGCCCAGCGGCAGCGCCAGGGCGCCGACGACGAAGGCTGCGCCGCCGAGCTGGGCCAGCTGTACCGTCACCAGCCGCGCACGCGGCACGCCCAGCGCCCATAGTGGGGCCAGCTGGCGACGACGTTCCCGGGCCTGGGCCAGCAGGCTCGCCAGCAGCGCCAGCGCGGCCACCGCCAGGGTCAGCGCGGAGAGCGCCCGGGTGATGGTGAAGGTGCGCTCGAAGATGCCGGTGGCGATGCGCTTTACCTCGCGCTGGTCCACCAGTTCGTCGCTGCCGATCGCGAAGCGCTGGCGCAGTCCCTCCCTCAGTGCTGTGCCAGTATGACCTTGGGCCAGCACGATGCCGATGGAGCCCGGCGGGGCGGCGAAGCGGCTGGCCAACTGCGATGTGGCCAGCAGCACTTCGCCTTGGGTATTACCGTAGTCGGGGTAGATGGCGGCCACCGGCAGCGTCTCCTGCCCGCCCGGCGCAGTGAGCGTGAGCCGGTCCCCCGGGGCGAGCCCCAGGTCGATGGCGAGCTGCTCGTTGACGAAGGCGGCCTCGCCCGCGGCGAACGCCTGCCAGGCGGCATCGCGCCCGCCGGCCTGGGTCGTGAGCAGCGGCCAGCTTGGGATCAGCGCCGCGCCGGGCGTGATACCGTAGACGCCCACCGCCAGCGCCAGCCCGCGAACTTCTTCGTCGCGTTCCACGGCAAGCAGGGTGGCCTCGCTGCGTCGGGTGGGCAGCAACTCCTCGACCTCGGGGCGCTCGGCCAGCCAGGCGTGGATGTCATTGTGCTGCTCGACGGGCGGGCGCAGGTAGAAGTCCGCCACCAGGCGTTGGTCGAGCCAGTCGAGGAAGGTGAGGCGGAAGCCGCCGACCATGCTGCTCACGCCCAGGTTGGCGGAAAGCGCGATCAACAGCGCCATCATGGCAAGTGCCAGCCGCGGTAGCTGGAGCTGCAGGTCGGCCAGGGCCCACTGGGCCAAGGGCTGGCGGCGCAGCAAGTGGCCGAGCCCGGCTAGCAGCTGAGTGATCAGCGGCGGCAGCAGCAGGGCGCTGGTGAGCAGCAGGGCACCGACCAGGCCGAAACCGGCCAGCTGCCCCTCGCCGGCGGGCTGGCGCGCCAGCCACGCCCATAGGGCCAGGCCCACCAGGGCGACGATGGCGCCTGCGGCGCTCATGAATCGCAGCTGGCGCAGGAAGCCGGCGCGCCAGGCCTGGGCCTGACCCAGCCCCAGCACGCTCAGCCGTGCCGCCCGCCACAGCACGCCGCTGCCGGCCAGCAGCAGCCCGCCCAGGGTTACGGCCAGCCCGCCGAGCCAATAGTGCCAGGGTAGGTTGAGAGTCACCGCCACATCGGCGCCGTACAGGCTGCCCAGGGTGGCCGCCACGTCGGGCAGCAGCACGCGCGCCAGCCACACGCCGCTGACGATGCCGGCCAGGGCGCCAGTGAAACCCAGCAACAGAAGCTCCAGGGCGAGCAGGGCGACCAGGCCGCGCCCCGATACACCCAGCGCACGCAGCGTACGCAGCAGCCCCAGACGCTGCTCCAGCGCCAGGCCCAGCGCGGCCTGCACGATGAATAGCCCCACCACCAGCGCCAGCAGCGCCATGGCGGTGAGATTGAGATGGAAGCTCTCGGTGAGCTGGCCGGGCGAGACCAGGGTGGCCGTGCGGGTCAGCACCAGCCCTGCCGGGGCCTGAGCGAGTGCCTCGGGAACGGTGACCAGCCGCGTGATCCGTTCGCCGCTGTCGAGCAGCGCCGCGGCGGCGGCGATATCCATCACCAGGGTGTCGGGCGGCAGCGCCGGGGCCAGCGTCAGCGGCGGCAGGCGACCCACGGCCAGGCGTGGCTCGGCGCCCGGTGCCTCGCGGTGGCTCAGGCCCAGGGCGGGCAGGGTGTCCGGGGCGATGCGTGTCTGCCACGGCGGGGTGAGAAAATCGGTCAGCTCGCCCTGGCTCGAGGCGGCGGCGAAGGCGCTGTCGCCGGGCAGGGTAAAGGGGTCGATGCCGATCACCGTCAGCCGGGTGCCGTCGGGGGCTTCGATGGTGCCCTCCAGCAAGGGTGATACCGGCAACCCGTCGCGGCGTAGGCGCAGGAAGTCGGCACGGGTCAGCGGCTCGCCGTCGCGGCGCTCCAGGCGGTCGAGCCCTGTAGAGAACAGCGCCTCGGCACGGGCGTAGCTGTCGCGGGCCGAGGCGTTGATCGCCTGCACGCCGCTCCACAGCGCGCTTGCCACCCACAGCCCGAGCAGCAGCATGGCGAGCTGGCCCGGATGGCGCTTGTAGTGGGAGAGCAGGGTGGCGAAGGCAGTCAGCATCAGCGGCGGCTCGGCTCTCGTTCTGACCTTTCTACTGCATGGGCCGGGTCAAGCCGGCCATGGGTCAGGCGCAGGCAGCGGTCCAGCGGCGCCGCCACCCGGGGGCTGTGGGTCACCATCAGCAGGGCGCTGCCGGCTTCTCGAACCAAATCCAGCAGCAGTTCGAGAACTTCGTCGGCAGTGGTCTCGTCGAGGTTGCCGGTGGGCTCGTCGGCGAGCAGCAGGGCGGGGCGCGGTGCCAGCGCGCGGCCGATGGCCAGGCGCTGCTGCTGGCCACCCGAGAGCTGCTCCGGGTAGCGCCGCTCGAGGCCGGCAAGTCCCAGTCGCTGCATGAGATGCGCTGACCAGTCAGGCTGCTCGCGCCCGGCCAGCCGTGCCTGCAGGCGCAGGTTGTCGATGACGTTCAGGCTCGGCACCAGGTGGAACTGCTGGAACACCAGGCCAAGGGTATCGCGGCGCAGCCGGGCGCGGGCCGGTTCGTCCAGCGTGGAGATCGAACGACCGGCAACGAGCACCTCGCCGGCATCCGGCAGGTCGAGTCCTGCCGCCAGGTGTAGCAGTGTCGACTTGCCGCTGCCGGACTCGCCCATCAGCGCCAGGCTCTTGCCGGCCCGCAGTTCGAGGTCGACGCCTTCCAGCACTGCAAGCGACCCCTGGGGCGTGGCGTAGGTCTTGTGAACCTGGCGAAATTCGAGCATGGCCGGGCCTTCCTTGGGTAAAGGCTCATCGTCCCACAAGCGGACGGCTCAGGCGAAGATGCGTTCGAACTCGTTGCTGAAGTCGGCGGAGGCGGGCTCAATCCCGATCAGGCGCTGGCAAAGATCGAGCAACCTGCGTGCTGTCTGGAACAGCATCTTGCTGAGGTCATGGAGCAAGTTGAAATGCTCAGCGATCTCGCTGTAGTCCGTGGCATAGTCAGGTGCTGCCATGTTTCGAACCATGCGGCAGCGCTGCCAGTCATCCATTGATTCGACGACACCCTGTTTCTCGAAAAAGGCGAGTACCTTCAGGAAGCTGTCGGTAGGCTCACCCATCAGCAGGGCGCTGTGCCGCATGGCGGAAGCGAGGGAGTCCTGCAGCTTGGCAAATCGCTCATTGATGGCAGCCAAGGTTTCGAACAGGTCGACGTCCTTCTTCTGCGCTTCCAACTGGGCAGCATCGATCGGCCACTCGAGCTTGCCATCAGACTGATGAAGAAACCATGCGCAGCGCTGAATGGCTTCGAGCAGCCTGGCAAGGTGGAGTCGCTGTTCTTCGAGCAGGTCGTGTGTCATGCCGCCTCTTTCAATGGGCAACCTTGATTAAGGGCAATGGCTTGGAAAGGCGAAGGCTTCCTGTCCCGCGAGTAAGCCAAAATATCCACAGGCAGGTAAAGCCTCTCTTCGAGCTTGCACTTGATCTCGGCCAGGGAAAGGCGTGGCAGCGGACTTGAAGAGATGAGCAGAAGATCGAGATCGCCGCCCTTGCGGTTGTCGTCCAGGCGAGAGCCGAACAACCGCACTTCGACGTCTCCACCGATAATATCGTGGACAGTCGTCAGGATGATATGAACCTGTTCATGTGTCAGGCGCATTGCGGTGTGCTCCATCAATGGCATGATGAGTCTAGCATCATTACGCAATATTACGCTTGTAGGTGAGCCAGCCTTGACCGTCACGGTATCCATGCATTTCGTCAACGAGCTGTTTCGCGGCGTGCCCGAGAGCGAGGCGGCCCGTGAGGCCTATCTCGCCCGCGCGGGTATCTCGCCGTTCCTGCTCGCGGCGCCCCATGGGCGGGTCACCGTGGAGCAGTTCGCCACCCTTTATCGGCTCCTGGTCAACGAGCATGACGACGAGACGCCGGGGTTCTTCTCGCGGCCGCTGCGCGGGGGCACGCTGAAACTCTTGTGCCTGAGTGTGCTGGAAGCGCCGACGCTGAAGGTGGCGCTGCACCGTTACACGCTGTTCTTCCGCATCGTGCTGGACGACTTCGGCTACGAGTACCGCGTCGAGAATGGCTTGGCGCGGGTGGCATTGGTGGAGCACCGGCCACCGGCGGGCAGTCGTATCCTGGTGCACGAGCTGATGCTCAAGCTGTTCCACGGCATCAGTTCGTGGATGATCGCGCGCAAGATCCCGCCGGTGAAGATGGAGTGCGCCTATCCTCAGCCGGCTCACAGCGCCGACTACCTCTACTTCTACCCGGGCAAGGTGAGCTTCGAGCGGCCGCAAACCGCCATCTACTTCGACGCCGCCCTGCTCGAGCAGCCGATCCGCCAGACCAAGAAGCACCTGGGCGCCTTCCTGCGCCGGGCACCGGCCGACTGGTTCTACGTCTCCTTCGAAGAGCGGCTGGTGTCGCACCGGGTGCGGGAGCACCTGGCGAGGAACCTGGCCACGTCGGGCTCGGTGCACGACGTCGCGCGGGCGCTGCACATGTCGGTACGCACCCTGGCGCGTCGGCTGTCTGCCGAGGGCACCCACTTCCAGGCAGTGAAGGACGAGTTCCGGCGCGACTTCGCCATCCAGGCCCTGATCCGCTCCGAACGGCCGCTGCTGGCCATTGCCGACGAGCTGGGGTTTCGCGATCTAGCCTGCTTCAGCCGCGCCTTCAAGGCGTGGACGGGCAACTCACCCGCCGCCTATCGGCGGGCGATCGCGGCCTTGCCTCAGCCTGCCTGATTCACACCTCCTGACGGATTCGCTTCTTGTCGAGCTTGCCCACGCTGGTCTTGGGAATTTCATCGACGAAGCGCACGAAGGAGGGAATTGCCCAGCGGTTGATGCGGCCCTCCTCGACGAAGCGTTCAAGGAACGCCTGGACCTCCTCGGCCTTGGGCGGAGCGTTGAGGTCGCTGGGTACCGCCAGCGCGGCGGGGCGTTCGCCCCACTTCTCGTCGGCCACACCGATCACCGCCACCTCCGAGATGCCCGGGCACTGGCCGATCAGGTTTTCCAGCTCCAGCGAGGAGATCCATTCGCCACCGGTCTTGATCACGTCCTTGATGCGGTCGCGTATCTGCAGGAAGCCGCGCTCGTCTACCACCGCCACGTCGCCGGTGTGCAGCCAGCCGTCGCGCCACAGCTCCTCGCTGCGTATCTCCTCCTTGTAGTAGCCCTGGGTCAGCCAGGGGGCGCGCACGCGCACTTCGCCGACGCTCTCACCGTCGTGGGGCAGCGGTGTGCCGCTCTCGTCGACCACCTGAAGATGCACCAGCGGCACGGCCACGCCGGCCTTGCAGCGCCATGGCAGCTGGGTGGCGAAATCGGCCTCGTTGATGTCCTTGGGCAGTATATCGGCGGTGAGCAGCGGGCAGGTCTCGGACATGCCGTAGGCGCTGCGGGTGTCGATGCCGAGCTCCCACGCCTTCTGCGCCAGCGGCTGGGTCAGGGCACTGCCGCCCACCAGCACCTTCCAACCGGTGAGATCGACCTTGCCCGAAGCGATCGCCTCGGCGCTGACCACCATGTTGAGCAGGGTCGGCACGCAGTGGGAGAAGTCGACCTTCTCGCCCACCAGCAGCTTGACCAGCATCTCCGGCTCGTAGCGCCCCGGGTAGACCTGGGTGGCGCCCATCAGCGTGGCGGTGTAGGGCACGCCCCACGCATGCACGTGGAACATCGGGGTGATCGGCATGTACACCTTGTCGCGGTTGAGCAGCTCGAACCCCGGCGTCTGGAAGGTGCTGGCCTCGCCCAAGGTGTGCAGCACCAGCTGGCGGTGAGTGAAGAACACGCCCTTGGGGTTGCCGGTGGTGCCGGTGGTGTAGAACAGCGTGGCCACCGCATTCTCGTCGAAGGTGGGAAAGTCGTAACGGGTCGGCTGCTCGGCCAGCAGCGCCTCGTACTCGCCGACCAGGTTCAGCGAACTCTGTATTTCGGCAGGAGCATCCTGGCACAGCAGGTAGCCGCGTATGCGCGGCAGACGTTCTGAAAGCGGCTCGAGCAGCGTCACGAAGTCCTCGTGTACCAGCACGAAGTCGTCTTCGGCGTGCTCCATGGTGTAGTGGATCTGCTCCGGCGACAGGCGCACGTTAACGGTGTGCAGCACTGCGCCCAGCATGGGAATGGCGAAGAACGCCTCCAGGTAGCGGTGGCTGTCCCAGTCGAGTACCGCCACCACGTCACCGGCCTTTACGCCCTGAGTGCTGAGCACGTGGGCGAGCTGATGTACCCGTTCGCGGAAGCGCCGGTAGTCGTGGCGGCTCAGGTCGCGGTAGACGATCTGGTTGTTGCCGGCCATGCGCACGCCCGAATCGAGCAGCTCGCCGATCAGCAGCGGCGGGTTGGTCGCGGAGGGCGTGGCGGGGAGGATCTTCGGTGTGACGGTGTTCATATGCGGCTCCTTGTATTTGTATCCGTCCTGAGAGGGCGCTTGCCTAAGCCGTCCTTTCGATCAACAGGGCAATACCCTGGCCGCCGCCGATGCACAGCGTGATCAGCCCATAGCGGCCGCCGGTGCGTTCCAGCTCGGCCAGCGCCTTGATGGTGAGGATGGCGCCGGTGGCGCCGACGGGATGCCCCAGCCCCACGGCGCCGCCGTTGGGGTTGAGCCGCTCGGCGGGGAAGTCGAGCTCACGTGCCACCGCCATGGCCTGGGCAGCGAAGGCTTCGTTGGACTCGATCACGTCGATATCGGCGATGGAAAGCCCGGCCTCGTCGAGGCAGCGGCGCACGGCGGGAACCGGACCCAGGCCCATCAGGCTGGGTTCGACCCCGGCAGTGCTGGCGCAGATCAGCCGGGCTCGCGGTGTCTGTCCGCGGCGACTGGCCTCGTCGGCGTGGGCCAGCACCAGGGTGGCGGCGCCGTCGTTGATGCCTGAGGCGTTGCCGGCGGTGACCACCCCCTCCTTGGCGAAGGCGGGCTTGAGCCGGGCGAGATCTTCCAGGGTGACGCCGTCACGCACGTGCTCGTCACGGTCGAACTGCCGTTCGTTCTTACCTTCACGCACCGTGACCGGCACGATCTGCTCATCAAAGCGGCCCTCGGCGATGGCGCGGGCAGCCTTGCGGTGGCTTTCCAGGGCGAAGCGGTCGATCTCCTCGCGGCCGAGCCCGCAGCGCTTGGCGATGTTCTCCGCGGTCACGCCCATGTGGCCGCTGCCGAAGGGGTCGCTGAGCACGCCCAGCGTCAGGTCGGTGACGTTGGCGTGACCCATGCGCAGGCCGTTGCGCGCCTGGGGCGGCAGCAAGTAGGCGCCGCGGCTCATCGACTCGGCGCCGCCGGCCAGTGCCAGGCGGCTGTCGCCGAGCACGATCTGTTGTGCCGCCGAGAGGATCGCCTGCACGCCGGAGCCGCACAGGCGATTGACGTTGAAGGCCGCCGCACCCTCGGGCACGCCGGCTTCCAGCGCGATGTGCCGGGCCAGGTAGGCATCCTGCGGCCCGGTGGTGATGATATGGCCGTAGACGGCGTGGTCGATCTCGCCAGCCTCGACGCCGGCACGGGCCAGCGCCTCGCGGGCGGTAACGGTGCCCAGCTCATACGGGGCGAGCCCGGCCAGGCTGCCGCCGAAGCTGCCGATGGCAGTGCGCGCACTGCCGAGAATGACGACGGAATCGAGCCGCATGGAGTTCTCCTGTCTTCTTGAATTGCCCTTCTGAATTGCCGTGAGCAAGCGATCAGGCGGCGTCGCTCTTGCCAAGCAGCGAGCGGGCGATCACTTCCTTCATGATTTCCGAGGTGCCGGCGTAGAGGGTCTGCACGCGGGCATCCAGGTAGAAACGCGAGATCGGGTATTCCCGGGTATAACCATAGCCGCCGAACAGCTGGAGGCAGGCGTCGATGGTGCGGCACTGCATCTCGCTGAGCTGAAGCTTCAAGATGGCGGCGTCGGTGGCGCTCATCTCGCCCTGGCGGTACTTGGTCACGCACTGCTCGAAGTAGGCGCGGCCCATGTCGATCTGCGCGCGCACCTCGGCCAGGGTGAAGCGGGTGTTCTGGAAGTCGCCCACGGCGCGGCCGAAGGCGCGCCGCTCGCGCACGTAGTCGAGGGTCAGCGCCAGCGCGCCCTCCATGGCGCCCAGCGCCTGGGCCGCCACGCCGAGGCGCTCGCGGGGCAGCTCCTGCATCAGGTAGGCAAAGCCGGCCCCCGCTTCGCCGAGCAGGGCATCTTCGGGCAGGCGCAGGTCATCGAAGAACAGCTCGGCGGTGTCGCTGGCGTGCTGGCCGATCTTCTTGATCGGCTGGCCGCGGGAGAAGCCGGCAAGCGAGGTGTCGACCAGGAACAGCGAGACGCCGCGGGCGCCGGCAGCGGGGTCGGTCTTGGCGCAGACGATCACCAGGTCGGCCACCTGACCGTTGGTGATGAAGAGCTTGCTGCCGTCCAGCCGCCAACCCGTTTCGGTACGGCTGGCGCGGGTCTTCATTGCCGCCAGGTCGCTGCCCGCGCCGGGCTCGGTCATGGCGATGGCGCCGATCGCCTCGCCGCTGGCCATGGCCGGCAGCCAGCGCTCGCGCTGGGCCGGCGTGGCGATGTGCAGCAGGTAGGGCATCACGATGTTGGCGTGAATGTTGTAGGCACTGGCCAACCCGCCGAAGCCCTGCTGCGAGATCTCCTCCAGCGCCAACTGGACGATGGCGAAGTCGGCGCCGCTGCCACCCAGCTCCTCGGGCAGGTCGATACCCAGCAGGCCGGCTTCGCCGAGCTTCTGCCACAGCGAGCGTGGCATCTCGCCGGCGGCCTCCCACGCCTCGTAGTGGGGCGCCACTTCCTGCTCGAGGAAGCGGCGGATGGTGTCGTGGAACAGCGGCGTCAGGTCGTCTTGCGGCGTGCTCATGGATCAG
This sequence comes from Billgrantia sp. Q4P2, assembly GCF_052806135.1. NCBI lineage: Bacteria > Pseudomonadati > Pseudomonadota > Gammaproteobacteria > Oceanospirillales > Halomonadaceae > Billgrantia > Billgrantia sp. Q4P2. The sequence continues at coordinate 48,629 of NZ_JBRBAI010000016.1, read as the reverse complement.
CCCAGCTCCTTGCGCAGGTGGCGTTTGAGAATCTTGCCGGCGGTGCTCTTGGGCAGGGCTTCGGCGAACAGGATCCGCTTGGGCACCTTGTAGGGCGCCATGTGGGCCTTGGCGTGGGCGATCAGTTCCTCTTCGCTCACTTCGGCGCCTTCCTTGGTGACCACCACGGCGGTGATCGCCTCGATCCACTTCGCGTCGGGCAGGCCCACCACGGCGACTTCGGAAACGGCAGGGTGCTTGAACAAGCCCTCTTCCACCTCGCGGCTGGCCACCACCACGCCACCGGTGTTGATCACGTCCTTGATGCGATCGACGATGTAGAGATAGCCCGCCTCGTCGAAGTAGCCCACGTCGCCGGAGTGGAACCAGCCGCCGGCGAAGGCTTCCTCGGTCATCTCGGGCTTGTCCCAATAGCCGGTGAGCAGCTGCGGTGAGCGGTGGACGATTTCGCCATGCTCGCCATGCGGCACGTCGTTCAACTCCAGGTCGACCACGCGGGTCTCCACGGTGAGGATGGGGCGGCCCGCCGATGCCGGGCGCTCGGCGTGCTCCTCGGGGCGCAGTACGGTGGCCAGCGGAGCGATTTCGCTCTGGCCATAACAGTTGTAGAGCCCCACGCCGGGCAGGCGTTGCTGCAGCTCTTCCAATACCGGCACCGGCATGATCGAAGCGCCGTAGTAGGCCTTCTTCAGCGTGGAGAGGTCGAAGGTGTCGAAGTCGGGATGACGCAGCAGGCCGATCCACACCGTGGGCGGGGCGAAGAACGAGGCGATGCCCTCGCTGGCGATCTGCGCCAGGCAGTCGTCAGGCAGCGGCGCCATGCGCAGGTGCACCGGAGCACCCAGCAACAAGCCCGGCATCAGGAAGACGTGCATCTGCGCCGAGTGATAGAGCGGCAGGGCGGCCAGCATCGGCTCGTCGCCCTTGATATCCAGCTCCACCATGCAGGCCATGTACTCGGCGAGCAGCGCCTGGTGAGTCATCATCGCCGCCTTGGGGGCGGCCGTGGTGCCCGAGGTGTAGAGCAGCTGGGCCAGGCTGTCGGCTGCCACGGCCACGCCCGGCTCACTGGCGTCGCTGTCTTGGTCTAGGGCCGTTTGCAGTACGTCGAAGCCTTCCGACGCTTCCGCATGGAGGGTGCCGGAGAGCGTGAGGCCAAGCCCTCCGCTCGCCTTCGTCACGTTCTCGGCCAGGCTCAGGTCGCTGAGCAGCCCAGTCGCGCCGGACTGCTCGAGGATGTAGTGCAGCTCGTCGGCGCTCAGGGCGAAGTTGATCGGCACGTGCACCAGGCCGGCGCGGGTGGCGGCGAGCCAGGCGATCACGTAGGCGTCGGAGTTCTTGCCGTAGGCCGCCAGGCGGTCGCCTGGCGACAGACCCGCCGCAAGCAGGCGATTGGCGACCCGGTTCACCGCCCGGTTCAGCTCGGCGTAACTCCAGCGCCGGCCCTCGAAGGCCAGCGCCAGCTTGTCGCCATGCTTGCGCGCGCTGCGGCTGAGCGCGGCGCCGATGGTGTGCTGCTGAATACGCTGTGATGCTGTCATCTCCAGTTCCTCCTTGCCCCGTGAGATGCCCGGACCAGGTGCAGGGGGAGCAAGCCTGTCCCGGTGGCGCTGCCGTCGACGCTCTCCGGGGTGCCTCGCTGCCCAGTTTCATCCTCTCGCGCTTGTGCCTGGGCGAGTGCCCGTTCCTCGGAAGCGGGGCGGATATCCCGCTCCTCAGGGCAAAGGACGGCAAGGAGAGAGGCGTCAAAATCGCTGGATGTCATACCGGTTCCTCCCGTCGTGTCAGGCACCGTTAGTCACCAGGTGGCACTGGCTCTCAGATAGCGGGCGGAAGGCTTCCTCGGCGGGAATGGTGCGCACCACGCGGAACAGGTCGTCCTCGTTCTGGGATTCTTCCGGCGTCTTCACCTCGACCAGGTACATGTCATGCACCATGCGGCCGTCCTCGCGGATGTAGCCGCCCGTGGCGAAGATGTCGTTGATCGGTGTTGCCGCCATCTGCCGGCGCACGGCTTGGGCCTCGTCGGTACCGACGGCATCGACTGCCTGGAGATAGTGCAGGGTGCTGGAATAGAGTCCGGCGTGAACCATGGTCGGCATGCTGCCGGTGCGCTCGCGGAAGCGTTCGGCCCAGGCGCGGGTTTCGTCGTTGAGGTCGTAGTACCAGGCCTTGGTGAACTGCAGCCCCTGGGCGGCATCGAGGCCGATGCTGCGCACGTCGGTGCTGAACAGCACCATGCCGGCCAGCACCTGGCCCGCCTGGGTGATGCCGAATTCGCCGGCGGTGGTAATGGCATTGATGGTGTCGGAGCCGGCGTTATTGAGTGCGATCACGTCGGCGCCGGAGGCCTGGGCCTGCAGCAGGAACGAGGAGAAGTCGCTGCTGGGGAAGGGGTGGCGTGCCTTGCCCACGACGCTTCCGCCGTTCTCGGTGACCACTCTTTCAACGTCGCCCTCCAGGGCGTGTCCGAAGGCGTAGTCGGCGCTCAGCAGGTACCAGTTCTTATGGCCTTCCTGGGTGATCGCCTTGGCGGTACCGTTGGACATCGCCCAGGTGTCGTAGACCCAATGAATGTGGTTGGGCGAGCAGCTCTCATTGGTCACGCCGGAGGAGACGGCGCCGTTGACCAGACCCAGGCGGTTCTCCTCTTCCAGCAGCCCAACGGCGGCCAGGGTGACCGAAGAGGCCACCAGGCCGGTGACCATATCGACGTTGCGCTGGTCGATCCACTCGCGCACCACGCTCGAGCCCACGTCGGGGCTGTTGCGGTCGTCGGCGCTGAAGACCTCGATGCTGGCGCCGGCCACGCTGCCACCCACGTCTTCGATGGCCATCTGGATGGCATCCAGCCCCATGGGGCCGATGGGGTCGCGGTAGGGGCCCGACATGTCGGCCAGATAGCCGATGCGGATCTCGTTGTCGGTGATTTCGGCCTGTGCAGCCTGACCGGCAAATAGGATGGAGGCGGCAAGCGCACCCAGAGCGAAGCGGCGTGTCGTTGTCATTGTGTGGCCTTTGGCTTGTTGTTGTGGCGTCTGGCATTACCAGAGCGAGCTGTGGATAAGTCTGTGCATAATCTGGTGAACTTTTGTGCAAAGGGTGTGGGCTGCCTTGTGTGGGCGGCTATGCCCTTATGAATGCTCGTTCATGGTAGGAAAAAAGTGGTTGGCCAGGTTTACGCATCGCGCCACAGTCTTTGCATTTCGTGCCATATTTTCATGGCAAAGAGGGAGGTGAGACTTTCGTTCAAAGAATGCAAATGCAGAACGTGCCACGGGTCTCAATAAAACACGCCTGAGTCAGTCAGTAGCAGGAAGGCTTGAAGGGGGAGTACGAAAAAGGGGTGCCGCTGGCACCCCTGTGGATACTATCGATTAGGCCTCAATGGCTATGACCGTGGCCATGATCATCGTGGCCGTGGCCGTGGTCGTCATCGTCATCGTCATCGTTATGGCCCGGCTCGGCCAGGGCGTCATGCAGCACCTGGGCGTTGTGGCGCATCATGCCCAGGTAGGTGCTGGCTTCGCCTTCCGAGGCAAGCGCATCGGCGTAGAGCGTGCCCGCAATCTCCAGGCCGGTCTCTTCGGCGAGCTGGTTGATCACCGCCGGGCTGGTCATGTTCTCGTGAAACAGGGCGCGTACGTTCTGCTTGCGAATCACGTCGATCAGCTGTGCCATGTCGGCGGCGCTGGGTTCGGCTTCGGTGGAGAGTCCTACCGGCGAGAGGAAGCGAATGCCATAGGCGTTGGCGAAATAGCCGAAGGAGTCGTGGCCGGTGATCACGCTGGTGGAAGACGGGACCTCGCCCAGCAGCTCGCGGATTTCGGCGTCGGTGGCTTCCAACTCGTTGATGTAGCGCTCGGCGTTCTCGCGGTAGGCGGCCTCGTTGTCCGGGTCCGCCTCGATCAGGCCATCGCGGATGTTGACCACGTAGATCTTGCCCATGGCCAGATCCTGCCAGCCGTGCGGGTCGTCGTCGCCATGATCGTGCTCGTCATGGTCGTCATGGTCGTGGTCATCGTGGCCGTGATCGTCGTGATCGTCGTGGCCGTGATCGTCGTGGTCATCGTGGCCGTGATCGTCGTGATCGTCGTGGCCATGGTCATCATGGTCATCGTCATCTTCATGGTCGTCGTGACCATGGGCATGGCCATGATCGTGGCCATGGTAGTCGAGCTTGTCGATACCGTCAGTGGCCGTTACCAGCGGACCGCGGTAGTCGCTGGAGTCGATCAGCCGTTCCATCCAGCCTTCGAACAGCAGGCCGTTGAACACCACCAGGTCGGCATCGGCCAGCGAGCGAGCGTCACGCGGGCTGGGGGAGAAGACGTGGGTATCGCTGTCGGGGCCGACCAGCGGGGTGACCTCCACATGCTCGCCGCCCACGTTCTGCACCATGTCGGCCAGGATGCTGAAACTGGTGACGACCTGAACGCGTTCGGCGGCAATGGCGGCAGGCAGCGCCAGCATGGCCGAGGCGCCCAGCATCAGGGCAGCGGATGTAGCGTGTCGCATGGAAAGTCTCCTCAGGTGATAAGCGTTTTGGGTATCTTCAGTGCGGTTCTGGCGTGCCGAGGGGTACGGCATGGCGCTGCAGCTTCGCCCTAAGGCTGTGGTGGCGGCCGAGCAGGGCGGAGAGCACGTAGCCCACGCCTGCCAGCAGGATGATGGCCGGCCCCGACGGAACGCTGAGATGGTAGGAAAGCAGCAGGCCGCCGAGGCTGGCGACAACGGCCAGCAGGATGGCGACGGTAATCAGCCCCTCCAGGCGCTTGCTCCAGAAGCGCGCCGTGGTAGCCGGCAGCATCATCAGGCCCACGGCCATCAAGGTGCCCAGGGTCTGGAAGCCGGCGGTGAGGTTGAGCACCACCAGGCCGAGGAAAATGCCGTGCACCAGGCTGCCCTGCATGCCTTGGCCGCGCAGGAACAGCGGGTCGAGGCATTCGACCACCAGGGCGCGGAAGATCAGCGCCAGGGTGATCACGATCACGCTGCTGATCGCCGCGATCAACACCAGCGCAGTGGAGTTCACCGCCAGGATCGAGCCGAACAGCACATGGGTGAGATCGACGCTGCTGCCGCCCAGCGAGACCAGCATGACCCCCGCCGCCAGCGAGATCAGGAAGAAGCTGGCCATGGCCGAGTCCTCCCGGTGCCCGGTCATTTGCGACACGCTGCCGGCCAGTACCGCAATCAACAACCCCGACAGCACGCCGCCCAGGCTCATGGCCGGCAGCGAGAAGCCCGCCAGCAGAAAGCCCAGTGCCACGCCGGGCAGAATGGCATGGGCCATGGCGTCACCGATCAGGCTCATGCCGCGCAGCATCAGGAACACGCCCATGGGCGGAGCCGCCAGCGACAGGGCCAGGCCGGCCACCGCCGCGCGGCGCATGAAACCGTAGTCGAAGGGGGCGATCAGCCACTCGTAAAGCACTTCCATCATGCGTCGACCCCCGGAATGCCCAGGGCCAGCCGTGCCGAACCGACGCTGGCGGGTTGGCTCTGAAGCACGGCTTGGGCAGTAGTCCAGCGGGCGTGCCCGCCCGTCAGTACCACGACTTCCTCCGCCAGGCGGGCAAGCTGTTCCATGTCGTGCAACACCACGATGATGGTGGCGCCTTCGGCCGCCATGTCCCGCAGCACCGTCATCAGTACCTCGACGGTTTCCGCATCGACGTTGGCGAAGGGCTCGTCGAGCAGCAGCAGTTCGGCTTCCTGCATCAGGGTACGGCCGATCAGCGCGCGCTGGCGCTGGCCACCGGAGAGCTCGCCCAGGGGGCGATGGGCCAGGTGGGAAATGCCCAGGCGCGCCATCACCTCGCGGCCACGGCGATAGTGACGGGCGCAGTAGCCGGTAAGCGCACCGTGGCTCGGCCAGCTACCGGTCATCACCAGTTCTTCCACGCTCATGGGGAAGGTGAGGTCCAGCGCCAACTGCTGGGGCAGCCAGGCGCGCCGCTCCTTGGGAACCGAGCAGATCACCTTGCCCGCCATGGGGCGCAGCATGCCCATGATGCCCTGGATCAGGGTGCTCTTGCCGGCGCCGTTGGCGCCGACCAGGGCGGTGATCGCACCGTCGCGAAAGCGGCCGCTCACGTGCTCGAGCACGGTGCGGTTGGCCTGGGCCAGCTGGAGGTCGTGAAGCTCCAGGCGTGAAGGGTGCGTCTCGGCCATCAGCCCCACCATCCTGCCGCCCAGGAGACGGCGAGCCAGAGCACGCCCAGCGGTGCGGCGGCCAGCAACAGGCGCCGCGTAGCGGAAAGCGACATCAACGAAAAATGGCACGGCCCCTCGGGGCGATGCCGATGCGTGCGGTGTGCCATGGGTGGCCCTCGCAAAAACCAATTAAGATATAACATAACAAGACGCCCGACAAAGGGGGAGTCTTCATTGCGACATTGAGCAACGGCAATCGGCCGATCCAAGGGCGGCAGTATCCAGGATTTGGCGCAGAAGGGAACCATTCAGCGCAACTGCCCGGCCTGCCGCGACGACATGACGCGCTTCGGCCTGGTGGTGCCCGTTTTCAACCCCCGATAGGGGCCCAGTATGACCGACACGCCATACCCCAGCCCCGCCAGCAGGATAATCGAAGGGCCGGAAGGCAGGCCAGCGTGGTAGGACACCAGCAGCCCCGTCACGCTGGACGCCAGGGCGATGCCGATGGCAATGGCGATCATGCCTTCGAGCCGCTGGCTCCAGTAGCGCGCCGCCGCGGCAGGCAGCAGCATCAACCCGGCCGCCATCAAGGTGCCCAGCGTTTGGAAGCCGACCACCAGGCTGATCACGACCAGTACCATGAACAGCGCATGCGTCCAGCCGGCGTGGCGCCCCTGCAGCGTCAGGAACAGCGGATCGAGGCACTCGACCACCAAGATACGAAAGGAGATGGCCAGGCCGACCAGGATCGTGCTGCTGCCAAGCGCCACCAGCCACAGCGTGCGGCCATCCACCGCCAATATGCTGCCAAACAGAACATGGCCGAGATCCAGGGCGCTGCCCGAAAGGCTGACGATGGTCACCCCGCCGGCCATGGCAATCAGGAACAGGCTGGCCATGGCGGCATCCTCCTTGAGGCCGCTGAACTGCGTTACGCCGCCGGCGAGCGCCACGGTAACCAGGCCCGCCAGCACGCCCCCGAACATCATCAGCGGCAAGGAAAAGCCGGCCAGCAGGAAGGCAATGGCCACGCCCGGCATGATGGCATGCGACAGCGCCTCGCCCATCAGGCTCATGCCGCGCAGCGTCAATAGCACCCCGAGGATCGGCGCCGTGAAGGAGAGCGCCAGGCAGGCCGCCAGGGCGCGGCGCATGAAGACGTAGTCGAAAGGTGACGTGAGCCACCAGAGAAGCGTATCGAGCATGAGGCAAGCCAAGGGTCGTTTTTGCGTATATGTTATATCATAACAAGATCGATGGCAGGTTTAATCTCGCTCAGGTGTCAGCCTGGTGCCCCTTTCGCTAGTGGCGTGCTTTGGAAGGGGCGGGAGGCAGCCAGCCCAGCCCTCAATAGCGCAACGCGACTCCCACCTGATTGGGCGCCACCAGCAGTGCATACTCGCCCTCGAGATGAATATCGCCCAGCGAGACCCGTGCCGGCTTGAAACGGTTGATGGCCACCGAGGCCTGGCGCGGCTGGGTCTGCAGCTGCAGCTCGCTGACCAGCATGCCGGTGGCGAAGTTGATCGCCCCGTCGCGACCGCGGCCATCGCCCACGCCGATCAACAGCCCCGAAGCGGCGTTTATCGCCAGCGAGCCCAGGCGTGCCTGCAGGCTACGGCGCTGGCGTTCCTCCTCGGCCACCGCATGCAGCAGCCGGCGAGCGCTCTCGATATCGCCATCGCCCTCGCGCAGTTCACGGTAGGCCGCCGGATGCGGCTGGCGATCCATCAGCGTGCCGGCCAGTGCCAGCGCCGACTTCACCACGCCCACCCGGGCATCGTAGCGGTCGTCGCGGTCGTTCGCCTCGCTGGCCTGGTAGCCATTGAACGCCAATGAAGTGGCGTAGACCCCGGCCCAGCCGTACTGCCATACGTTGGCCTGGCGTTCGCCGCGGGCCAGGGCATCCTCGTAGGCCTGGTACTCCTGCGTGGGCTGCTGGGCCAAGGCCAACGGTGAGAAGAGCATCACAACAGCGCACGCGAATGGCAGGAAGGGACGACGGGGCATGAGGAATTCCTTGTCAGGTCATAGAGGGTGTGTGGTCGTTGTCATTACAGCACAAGACGAAAGCCGGGAGCGCCGAAATGGCGCACCCGGCAAAGGGCAGGCGCACCCGACTACCGCGTGATGACGACCTCCAGATACTCCGAGGGCAGCACCATGGTGCCGTCCGTGGCGCGGTTCTGAGCATCGATCAGAGCGAGGATCTCCCCACGTAGCGCCTGGCCGGCCTCGTTATCCAGCGCTTCGAACGCCTTCAGTGTCGGCCCATAGTAGGTGCTGAACACATCCAGCCAATGCTGTGGCGACTGATAGCGGAAGGTAAAGTGCCGCGGCTGGGCCTCGATCGCCTGCACGTGCGGACCGAAATGCGTATCGAGAAAGTCCCGCGTGCCCCACGCCGCCGGGGAGCTCAGGCCTGCCGGCGGCGCCACGTAGCGGCCGACGGTCTTGAACAGTTGGCCGATGAAGCTCGCCGGGGTCCAGTTGGCCAGCCCGATCTTGCCGCCGGGCTTGCACACGCGGAGCAACTCGGCGGCGGCTTGGCCCTGGTTGGGCGTGAACATCACCCCGTAGGTGGAGATCACGTTATCGAAAGTGCCCTCGGAGAACGGCAGATTCTCGGCATCCGCCGTCTGGTAGTCGATCGCCAGTCCTTCCGCTTCGGCACGCTTGGCGGACTTGGCCAGCAGCGCCTCGACGTAGTCGGTAGAGACGACCTTGCAGAATCGTCGGGCCGCGGCCAGCGAGGCGTTGCCGTTGCCGCCTGCCACATCTAGCACGGACTGGCCGGCACGCAGGTCCATGGCTTCGCAGAGCTGTTCGCCGACGATCTGCAGGGTAACGCCGATGCGGGCATAGTCACCGGCACCCCAAACCGCTTGTTGCCTGGCCTTGATAGCCGTGTAGTCGGGACCGGCGACTTGCGATTCGAGAGAGGTAGAGAGGGTCATGGCAAAACTCCTTTGATGGATTGTCATAGTGCTGCCGTCGGTCATCCCTGGGCGGGCACTCCCGAACGACAAACTCAGCCTATGCCGTGCCGTCGACGGCGGCTTGTGGGCCGAGGGGGAATTTGTGGGGAATTTCGTGGTGAAGACGTGGCGGCCGGCGCTACAGTGCCAACAAACGCATGCCATGCTTCTGCCCGACCAGTGCCACAACCTGCTCGGACGTCAGGTCGGGCTTGATTCGGTAGGCATTGCCCAGCGCCTGGCGTGCAAGGTCATGCCTGCCATCACGTCGGTGGATTGCGGCCAGCACGATGTGGGGCATGTAGCAGCGGTCGTCACGCTGGCAGGCCAGCTCCGCTTGCTCGCGGGCGGCGCTGCGATCGCCGAGGATCAGGTGTGCCATGGCGAGTACCGCGCCCCAGATCGACAGACGACTATCGAGCGGGCTGATACGAATGCCGTGGCTCAGGTGGACGACCGCTTCTTCCGGGCGATTTCCGGCCAGGGACGCAGAGCCCAGTGCCGCCCAGGCCTGGGCATTGGTCGGATTGAGCTCCACGGCCTTGCGTAGTATTGGTACGCCACGGTCGGGATAACCGATATCGGCCAATGCGCAGCCGGCGTAACCGAGCACGATCGAGTCCATGCTATCGAGTTGCAACGCGTGCTCGGCGGCATCGAGCGATTCCGCCCATGCCTGCTCGCGATCGCTCAGCAGATCGAAGCGATGCCCCAGGCCACATACCAACGAGAGATAGGCGGCCGCCAAGGCGAATCCCGGCTCCAGCCGCCAACTGCGCCGCAGGAGGTTCGCCGCCACCGAAAAGGACTCGTGATGCCAGCCCTTGAGCGCCAGGATGCCGCTGGCCTCGAGATAGAGCTGACGTGCACTATGCTCGCCATCGATGCTGCTCACCGTTTGATAGATGGCACGGTGCAGCTGCGGTTCCAGCTTGGCGATGATCATGGGCACGCCGACCTCGAGGGCCTCGCACACTGGGCCGGCCAGGGTGAAGGTCTCGGCCCATAGACGAAAGCCGGCCCTGGCATCGGCCAGATGCACAGTGACGCGCATCCGCTCCGTACCCTCGTCGAGCCAAGCCTGTACGCTACCTTCCAGGATGTAATCGATACCCAGTGCCTCGTGAATCTCACGCGCTGCCGGCGTCACCGGACGGTCATGATAATGTCCACTCTGTGCGCTCAGGCGCAGCAACGGTATTCGCGTGAGGACGGAGCTCAACTCGTCAGTCAGCGCATCGGCAAACCGAACGAGTTCGGGCGTGTCGGCAAGCGCTCGCAGCGGCAGGATGAGCAGGGAGGGGTCGTTGCTGTTGATTGCCGGGGTAGCGACGGTTGCGAAACGTCTCGGCGGAGCATCGTCGGTCTCGGAGACGTTCGCGGTGAAGCGGAAGCCGCGGCCGCGTACCGTCTTGATGTAGGTCTGGGTGTCGCCGCTGTCGTCCAGCGCGCGGCGTGCCTGCTTGATGCAGGAAGCGACGGTGGCATCCGAGACGATCCGCCCCGCCCATACGGCATCGATCAGTTCGTCGCGCCTGAAGACCCGATCCGGATGGTGGGCGAAATGCACGATCAGATCGAACACCATCGGCTCCACGCGACGCAGCTCGCCGTGACGACGCAGTTCGTAGTGCGCCGTATCGAGTTCGAAATCATCAAACCGGAGGGTCATGGCGTTGCGCCGTCCCAGGCGTTCATTGGGTGTCGTTAGTCTGGTTTAGAGTATGGTGCAGGGTGCACGCAATCGCCTCGTCCCACTGGCGATACCGAGCCGCAAAGGAGATGCTGCAATGATTGTCGCCCCCCGCCATTCGATGGCGATTCTTTTCGGCTGGCTGCTGCTGGTCGCCCTCGTCGCGTTGACCGGTGTGCTGACGCCGCCCGGCGCCTGGTACGCCGCACTCGACAAGCCGCCGCTCACCCCGCCTGACTGGCTGTTCCCGGTGGCATGGACGACGCTCTACCTGATGATGGCCGTGGCCGCCTGGCGGGCTACGCTTCGGGTGCCTGCCGCGGAGCGCTTCACGGTGCTGTGGCCGCTCGTCGCCCAGCTAGCGGCCAACGGGCTTTGGTCGATCCTGTTCTTCGGCCTGCACTGGATCTTCGTTGCCCTGGCCGACCTGCTGCTGCTGTGGGCCCTCATCCTGCTCACGATCAGCCGCTTCGCCCGCGTTTCGTCACTCGCCGCCTGGTTGCTGGTGCCTTACCTGGCCTGGGTTGGCTTCGCGGGGTATCTCAATGCGGGCATCGGCTGGCTGAACGGGTAGGCGAGCCGCCAGTCGCCATGTCACAGCGGTTCCCGCCGGACCATGGCGCGAACCTTGTCGAACAAGTCGACTTCGCCCATCTGGCCACCCTTGAGAATGACGGGTAGCCGTTTGCCATCCGCGAAGTGCGCGCAGCAGATGGCGACGCCCGGCGACAGCTGCCCCGTATAGTCGATGCTGCGCGGGGCGAGGGCGTGGATGGACAGGCTGGAGGTATCGCCCCCCGCCACCAGCACCGTGCCGGCGGCATGCTCGGCCATCAGGCGTGCCAGCAGCTCGGCAGAGCGCTGCGCCATGGCGGCAGGCGACAGGCCGTGGCCCAGGTCCTCGTCGAGCACCGCCAGCACGTGATGGCCCGAAGCCAGGAGTTCGTGGAGCCGGCAATAGGGTTCGTCAGGCCGGTGCGCGAGGGAGTCGGCGGGAATGACGACCTTGGCAAACCCGGTGGCGGCTGTTACCTGGGCGGCGGTCATGGGCGAACGGCTGCCGACGAACACCAGCAGGGGGCCGGGCAAGGTGTCCGGCAACTGAGGTGGAGAAGCCTCGGGAAAGCAGGTCTCGGCCACGCTGCTGGGCCCGACCCAGAGCTGGGGAAACGGTGAGTGTTGCAGCCGCGCCATGAGCGCTCGCTGGTCGCTTTCGTCCAGTACGTCGCACAGCATCGGGTTGCCGGGCAGTGTCTCGCCGCTGCGTAGCGCCAGGAGATCGAGCAGCGCCAGGTTCGGCAGCCCCAGGGCGTCGAAATGGCGCCGCAGGTCCGCTTCGCGCATGGGAGTGACGGGGTGGTCTCGCATGACGGGGTGGCGGTCGATCCGGTGAAGGTTGCCATCGCCTCCCTTGGCGAACAGATTGCCGAACAGACAGTAGCGGCCGAGGCTTGGCTGGCCCCCCAGGATGACCGTGGTAGCCGGGGCCAGGCCTTCGGTCAGCACTTGCATGGCAGCGGCGATGTTGCCAACGGCTGCGCTGCTGTCGAAGGTCGAGCAGACCTTGAGGTGGATGACCTCTGGCGCATGGGGCTTCAGGGCTTCGGCGATGTGCCGCATGGTCGCGGTCAATTCATCCCGCTCCATGCTGCGGGCTGCCGTCGCGATGCCGAAGGCGTCGAGGTCGCGCACTTCCGCCAGGGTGGGCGGGGCCAGGTAAAGCCGTGTCCTCAGGCCCGCCCGGCTCAGCGTGGCGAGCGTATCGGACGCCCCGGTGAAGTCATCCGCAACGAAGACGTAGCGCATGCCTAGCGCGCTCCGAAGAAGTCGAGCGCGGCGGCAAGCGCCGGGCGACCGGGAGCTTCCAGCGCTTCGCCGGCCTGTATGGCGTCCCAGGCCTCGCGCAGGCTCCTGACCCCCGCGGCGGCTCCGTCGGGGTGGGCCAGGATGCCGCCGCCGGCCAGGAACATGAAGTCGGCGCTGCCGGTTTCCGTCAGCGTCGTCGGCAGGGTGCCTGCCCACTGCCCGGAAGAGAACACCGGCATCACCCGGTCGTCCGAATGCCCGAGCGGCTGCAGCGAGAGCTTCGCCGCGTGGGCCACTTCCTCGGTCAGGTCGGCAAACTTGCCGCCCATGCCGTGGACATGCAGGTGGTCGATTCCCGCCAGCCGGTAGAGTACCTGGTAGGCGGAGAAATCGATTCCCAGCGCCGGGTGACGAGCGAAGGCGCCAAAGCCGTTGCGATGCCCGTGAATGGCCAGCGGCGTCGAGGCGCGCAGGCTCTGCATCGCCGAGAGACCGCACCAGTTGAGGCTGGCCATCACGCAGGTGCCGCCCTCTGCCTCGACGTGGTCGGCATGGCCGCGCATGGCATCCAGTTCGTCGGAGATGTTGAAAGCCACCATCACGTCGCGGCCGCTGCGTTGTCGCCAGCGGCGCACCCGTGCCATCACCGCGCTGATCCGCTCGCGCACCGGGGAGTGGGGAGGGTTGCCGGCGATCTCGTCATCCTTGATGAAGTCGACCCCCGCTTCACACAGCCGCTCGACGAGATCGGCGGTCTGCTCGGGGGAAAGGCCGATATTGGGCTTGAGAATGGTGCCGAACAGCGGTCTCTCCTGAACGCCCAGCGCCGCGCGTGTACCGGCCACGCCCAGGCGGGGCAGCAAGTAGCGGTCCCGGTACTCGGGGCGCAGGGTGAGCCCGGTGAGGCGTAGCCCGGTCACCTCTCCCAGGTCGAAGAGGTTGCCGGCCACCGTTGCCGCCAGGTTGGGCAGGTTGAGGCCCACGTTCTCCTCGGGGTAGTCGATCTCCACCGCCACGCGGCGCCATGGGCCCGAGACGCGTTTGCGCTCCAGGTAGGCGCTGTGCAGGCTGGGGTGGTCCTGCTCGTCGATCACCTCGACCCTGGCCACACGGGCACCGAATCGCGTTCGCAGCGCCTCGGTCTCACCTTCGACGCGCACGAAAGTCCCCGAACTCTGCTCCCCGGCCATCATTTCCGCTACCGTGCGAGGGTCAAGCGGGGTTTCCACGAGATAGGAGGCACGGATCATGCGCTGCCCCTGTCGAGCGAAGGGAAGGGACGAACCGGGTCGCTGCCATCCCAGCCCTGCGAGGCCTCGCGTATCAGGCGGAACATGTCGCCCTTGGGGCCACGCACTTCGGAAAGCTCGATCACCGTGCCGGGGTGATGCTCGCGGTCGAAATAGGCGAAACGCCCGTTCTCGCCGACCTCGCCACTCATCTTGACGTTAAACCCCTGGGCTTCCATGGCGGCCAGGTCGGTATCGTACTCTTCGGTCCAGAAGGCCACGTGCTGGAGCCCGGTGCGCCCGGCCTGGAGGAAGTCGCGATACATCGAGGGCGCATCGTTGCGCGTCTGGATCAGCTCGACCTGGATGAATCCCGAGTTGGCCAGGGCGACCGAGTTGTGAACCTCGTACCGCTGCCCCTCGTAGGTGTAGTTCTCTATCGGCACGCGCGGATTGTAGAAGAACGGGCCGACGCCCATGACCCGGGACCAATGGTCCATCGCTTCCTCGATATCCGTTACCACGTACCCCAGTTGGCGGATCGCGCCGAGATGTCTGCTCATGGAATCTCACTTCATGACAAGGTTGGGCAGCCAGGTGGAAAGGCCGGGAACCAGCGTTACCAGCGCAAGGGCTGCGAAAAGGGAAAGGTAGAAAGGGGCGACGCCGCGGATGACCGACAGCAGCGGCATCTTGGTGATGATCGAGACCATGTAGAGGCTCATTCCCACCGGGGGTGTCAGCAAGCCGAGCATCAGGTTGAGCACGAAGACCACACCCAGTTGCTCGGGCGGAACGCCTGCCTGCAGTAGCGCCGGGGTGACGATGGGCGCAATGATCAGGATGGCCACGATGGCCTCCAGGAACATGCCGACCACCAGCAGCAGCAGGTTCAGGATCAGCAGCAGGACCAGCGGGTTTTCCGACACCTCCAGCAGCCACGCCCCGGCCCGTGCCGGCACCCGGTCCATCGTCAATACCCAGGCGAAGAGCGCCGCCGCCGCTACGACGAACAGCACGTTGGCCGTGGCCAGCACCGTGTCGCGTGTGCAGCCGACAAATCCCTCCAGGGTGAGCGAACGATAGACCAGCAACCCGATCAGCACGGCATAGGCCACCGTCACCCCGGCCGCTTCGGTGGGACCGAAGAAACCGCTGATCATGCCGCCAACGAGCAGCACGGGCGCGAGCAGCGCAGGCAGCGAGATCCAAGCCTTGCGCCGAATGGCGGGCAGGGTGGGCCGGATGTCGTCGCGCGGCAGGTCATGACGGCGCGCCATCACCGCGATCTGGATCATCAGTGCCAAGGCCACCACCAGGGCAGGCACCACGCCCGCCAGCAGGGCGCGAATGGTCGACACCTCGGCGGCCGTGGCGAAGATGATCAGCGGAATGGAAGGCGGAAAGATGGGGCCGATGGTGGCCGCCGCGATGGTAACGCCCGAGGCGAAGCGCTGGCTGTAGCCCTGGTGCACCATCTGGCGGGTCTGGATGCCGCCGAGCGCGCCGATATCCGCCAGCGCCGCCCCCGACATGCCGGAAAATATCAGGCTGACCAGCACGTTCACGTGGGCCATGCCACCGCGGATTCGCCCCACGAGCATGCGCAGCAGATCGAAGAGATGGGTCGTGACACCCGTCGCCCCCAGCAGCGAGGCGGCCAGTATGAACAGCGGTACCGCCAGCAGCGGCGAGCTGTCGAGGGTGTTCACGGCCCGCTGGGCGAGTACCGTGACCGGCAGGTCGTGAATCAGGATGACAAGCCCCGCCGACAGGCCAAGGCTGACGGCTACCGGTGCGCCGATGAGCAGGCCCAGGGCGAACAGCATGAGCAGGGTAAAGGTCATTCCTCGACCTCCCTGCCCGTCGCCAACAGGCCGAGGCGGTAGGCGGCCACCACGGCGAGAATGGCCAGCCCCACCAGCGCAGGCATGTAGAACCACAGGTTCGGCATGCCCATTGCCGGTGTGGCGAAGCGCCCCGCACGCAACAGGAAGCGATAGAAGCCGTACAGCATCAGGGCGCAGAACCCCAGCGTGGCCAGTTCGCCCACCACCAGGCAGAGCCGGCGCCCCAGCCGGGGCAGCAGTTCCACCAGTAGCGTGACCGCCACGTGCTGGCCGCGCAGCAGCAGAAACGGGGCGGCAAGATAGACCATGGCGATGCCGGCAAAGCGGGCGGCCTCGTCGACCCTGGGCAGGCCAGTGTTGAACAGGTTGCGCGCCACGACCTGGGTCACGATCAATACGGCAATGAGGACCAGCAGTACCATCGCCACCCCAAGGCACGCTTGCGTCAGCCAGGTGACCGCTCGCCCGACAATCGGCTTGTGCTCGTTCATGGTTCAGTCGACGGCCGCGATCTGCTCGTACAGCTCGCCGTACTGCGCGGTGAACTCCTCGGCAATACGATCACTGACGCGGGTGCGGAACGCCTCGAGTTCCAGGCCATCCTCTGGGCCGACGATGTGCATGCCCGCGGCTCGCAGGGTGGCGAAATCCTCGGCTTCCGCCTCCAGCATGGCGGCCGTGGCGCGCTCGCGAACCTCGGCGGCAGCTTTGGTGATGGCGTCCCGATGCTCCGGCGACAGCGACTGCCAGGTGTCGTCGTTCATGACGATGACCTGGGCGGCGCTGATATGGCCGGTCAGCATCATGTGGCTCTGCACCTCATTCAGCTTCGAGGTAACGACCACGTTGACCGGGTTCTCCTGGCCTTCGACCACGCCGGTTGCCAGTGCCGTGGGCACCTCGGCCCAATCCACGGGAACCGGAACCGCGCCCATCCCTTCGACGGTGGCCATGTAGATCGGGAAGGGAATGGACCGTACCTTGACGCCTTCGAGATCGTCCGGCGACTTGATCTCCTGGTTGGTCGTCAGGTGGCGGGTGCCGAAGTAGAAGGCGTAGAGCAAGCGCACCCCGGAGGCGTCCACCAGGCCCTCGTTGAGTTCCTGCATCACGGGCGAATCCACATCCATCACCGCCATCAAGTGGTCGATGTCGCGGTACAGGTAGGGCGTATCGAACGCGGCAAAGGGAGGATAGAGCGAGCCGATAGCGCCAGCCGTGTTGTGGGAGATGGCGATCGATCCCGTCGATACCGCTTCGGCCAGCTCCTGAAGCTTGCCGAGCTGCGAATTGGGAAAGATATCCACCGCGACCTCGCCGT
The DNA here is from genome assembly GCF_052806135.1 of Billgrantia sp. Q4P2. Taxonomy (NCBI): domain Bacteria; kingdom Pseudomonadati; phylum Pseudomonadota; class Gammaproteobacteria; order Oceanospirillales; family Halomonadaceae; genus Billgrantia; species Billgrantia sp. Q4P2. Next base: position 31,590 of record NZ_JBRBAI010000016.1, on the reverse strand, counting down.
TGGTCTTCTCCGTGATGGCCTCGGCCAGCCACTCGGCCTGCATGCCGGCGATCGAGTTCGGCGTATGCATGTGGCCATAGCGCAGGGTGACTTCCTGGGCCGCCGCCGTGCCAACGCTCATGGCCAGCGCACCCGCCACGGCCGTCAGGCGGCCGAGCTTGTTGATCTTGTTAAGCATGACGTTCTCCGGATGATGTTTTTTTATTTATTTGTAGGTAATGATGTTCATACCCTACGATTCTCAAGGCTAGGGCACGATCCTGCGAAGAGGCAATGAGGGCTTCTTGATGGTTTTTGATGGAAGGCGACCACTGATACCGGATATTGCCGCCATGGCAGGGGTGTCGACGGCGACGGTGGATCGGGTCCTGAACCGTCGCCCTGGCGTGCGGGAGGCCACGCTGCGCCGGGTGCTCGAAGCGGCCGTGCACATCGGCTACATGGACGAGGAGGAGTTGAGCAAACGGCTCGGCCCGCGCTTTGCCAAGGTGGTCTTTCTACTGCCCAGGGGAACGAACCCCTACCTCACGGGGCTCAATACGCGCGTACGCGAACTGGCGGCTCTCTCTCCCGGGCCGGTCAAGGTCCGGAGCCACTTCATCGAGAGCTTCAATCCCGATGCGTTGGCACAGGCGCTGAGGCGCTACGGCAGGAGCGCGGATACCGTCGTGTTCATGGCCATCGATCACCCCCGGGTCAGGCAGGCCATCGACGAACTCGTGATGGCGGGGAAGCGCATCATCACCATCATTTCGGACCTGCCAAGCTCGAACCGGCACCTCTATCTCGGTATCGACAACTTCGCCGCGGGGCGCACCGCCGCCCAGATCATGGGGCGGTTCTGTCATGTCACCTCGGGCAAGCTGGCGCTCATTGCGGCAAGCCGGGCCTACCGTGCCCACATGGAACGCGAGATGGGATTTCTGGCCCTGACGGAGGCGAACTTCCCCTACCTGAGCGTGATCGGCCCGCACGAAGGGCACGACAACCGCGACGAGAACTACCAGAACACCTGCCGCCTACTGGAAGCGCATCCCGATATCGTGGGCATCTACAACGTGGGCGGTGCGTCGGATGGCATCGGGCGAGCACTGCGCGAATCGCGACGTGATGCCGATATCTGTTTCATAGGTCATGGACTGACGCCCGATACTCGTAGCATGCTACTCGATGGAACGATGGATGCCGTCATCACCCAGAGTCCCGACCTGATCTATTCGCGAGCCATTGCCGCGGCGACAGGTGGACAGGCGGACATGGCCCCGGTGGCCATGGAAATCTACTTCTCCGAAAACCTGCCCGCAGCGCATCATGTGATGTGATACGAGGCAATCAAGCACGGCCATAGGGACAAAAACCCTATTACAGCAGGAGACCCCATGCGACCGCCCCTCGACGACATCGCGCTCGACACCGTCTTCCGCCAAGCGCACACCCACTACGGCTTCCGGCCGGAGCCCGTCGACGAGGCCGCCCTGCGCCGGCTCTACGACCTGCTGAAGTGGGGCCCCACCTCGATGAACTGCCAGCCGGCACGCTACGTCTTCGTAATGAGCGAAGAGGGCAAGTCGCGCCTGCTGCCGGCGCTCTCCGAAGCCAACCGCGACAAGGCCCACGAAGCCCCGGTCACGGTGATCGTCGCCGTCGATACCCGCTTCTACGAACACATGCCCAAGGTGTTTCCCAGCTCGCCCAACGCCCGCGAGCGCTTCGCCGCCAACCCGGAAAAGACCAGCGACACCGCCTGGCGCAACGGCACCCTGCAGGGCGCCTATCTGATCATCGCCGCCCGTATGCTGGGCCTGGACGTCGGCCCCATGAGCGGCTTCGACAACGCCATCGTCGACGAGGAGTTCTTCCCCGACGGCCGCTACAAGAGCAACTTCCTGGTCAACCTGGGCGTGGGCGATCCCGAAAGCCAGCGCCCAAGAGGGGCGAGGCTGGCGTTTGAAGAGGTGGCGGAGGTGGTTTGAGGCTTTGCTGAGAGTGGTGGGAGGAGTAGTTCAATCCCAGCGTATCCACTTGGCCAGCGCATCGGGATTGGCGATTTCGATCTGCTGAGCTCGAGGATTGACCTCGGTGTGATGGGGGTTGAGGCCCAACTCCCTCAAGGCATACAGTACGAGCGGGCCGCGACAAGTCAGTGCCAGTTCCCCGTTTTCCATCCCGTAATCCCTGGCAATCAGAGAGCGCTCGACTTCCGGCAGTCGGCGATCGGGAATCAGCCGAACCTCTACCTGCGCATGCCAATCGGCATCGTGCATTCCGTCGTGATTATCCAACATGCTGCCGCACGACTCCGGCACGTCACGGAATCGACTTAGCACGAAATCACGGTACTGCAGGTGCTTCTCGCAGAACGCTCGGACATGCCAGCGGCCAGCGGCGAATACCAGCGTATGCGGTACGAGAATACGATCCTCACCCTGAGGATTGGAAAACGAAGCGTAATTAACTTCCAGCCTCAAACCTTGTCGAGCGGCCTTGACGATTTCCCTTACCACCAAGGGAGATATCTCACGGCTGGGCATTGGCAGGGCCTCGGTGTTGGCTGCCCCTAGGCTCAAGCCCGTAAACGGCGAGTCGAGCTGATGATTCGCTCCTTGCAGATGTAGGTACTCTTCGACCCGACCGAGGGTAAAGAGAGGGCTGAAATCTTCCGTGGGTACGAAGCCTTTTCTCGACTCGTCGTAGATCAGGCTGCTCGGCGCCAGCTCCCTGTATTGCCGAATAATTTTTTGAGATTGCTGCCTGCCGATGCCGAACACTGCCCCGATCTGTGAAGCCGTCACTCGCCCCTCCCAGAGCGCCAGGATCTCGATCAGGCGATAGCGGGCTTGAGTGTCCCAAGGCAGTGAGGTCGCTTCCATCGTTGGCTTCTCCATGTTTTCAGCGCTCTCAAGCGAAAAGGGAATGACCGGGCTGCTTAGTACGCTGGTTTGATATACATCACTAGTTACCCATCCTAACAAGTGATTACATGAGGGGCAGTGAGAACAACAAACGAAAGGGAGTTCGCCGGTGACCTATTGGCTCTATTGGGGAAAAGCGAAACCAGGCTCGCAAGGCGCAAGCTGCCATCTCCTGCCCTACCATAGCCTCGATGTGGCTGCCGTCGGTTGGCACCTGCTCGCCCCGGAGCGTCCGCTGACGCAGCTGTTGGCGGCACGGCTCGAGATGTCGCCCGAGGCGCTGCGCTGTTTCTTCGTCTTCCTGTTGGGGTTGCACGATCTCGGCAAGTTCTCCCGCACCTTTCAGGGGTTGGCGCGGCCCGAGGGAGCAGAGCTGGTTGCCCCCCTTGAGCGGTACGAATACACCGTACGACATGATCGGCTGGGTCTACTGCTGTGGCGTGAGTGCTGGCTCGACTGGCTGGATGAAGGAGTATTGCACTGGCCGGAAGTTGCGCTTGATCTTGGGGAAAGGCAGCGGCGGCGTAATGCAATCAAAGCATTGGTGAATCCCTTCTTTGGACACCATGGCCAGCCCGTCGAGGCGGACCAGCTCCGTCTGGAGGTTTTCTTTGGCTCAGATGAGCACGTCAGCGATGTGGAGTCCGCAAAACTCTTCGTTTCCGAGTGGGCTGACTTGATTGATGTCGATTGGCCCATTGAGCAACTGCTATCGGAAGAGTGGCTAACATCTTTCCTGTCGTTGAGCTGGACCATCTCGGGGTGGGCGACACTCAGCGACTGGCTGGGCTCGAACCAGGAGCACTTCGACTACTGCCAGGACCGGATGTCCTTGGCCGAGTATTGGGAATGCTGCGCGGTGCTTAGAGCGGAGACGGCTCTACGAAAGGTAGGATTTACTCAGCCACTCACACCCTTGCCTTACTCTGGCCTCGAAGCTTGGTTCGACGGTCGCGAAGTTGTACCTACGCCGTTGCAGAAAGAGGCTGAGTCACTATCAATACCGTCTGGGCCCCAGCTTTTCATCCTTGAGGACGTCACGGGGGCCGGCAAGACGGAAGCCGCCTGTATCCTGGCTCAACGCCTGCTGGGTGCCGGCCACGCTGAGGGGCTCTATTTCGCCTTACCCACCATGGCAACTTCGAATGCCATGTACGAACGGCTAGGCTCCTTGCATCGCCGCTTCTACACACCTGATTCCAACCCCTCGTTCGTGCTGGCTCATGGTGCCAGCCGCTTGAACGAGTCGTTCTCGGCTGCCATCGACAACTCGCAGCCGCTGGATCTCGACTATGGCCCAGGCGAGGCCTCTGCCACTGCTCAATGCAACCGATGGCTTGCCGATTCCCGCAAGAAGGCGCTGTTGGCGGAGGTTGGGGTTGGCACCATCGACCAAGCGCTAATGGGAGTCTTGCCGTTTCGCCACCAGTCTCTGCGGCTCTTCGGGCTGGCCCGCAAGGTGCTGATTGTCGATGAGGTGCATGCGTATGACCACTACATGCAGACGTTGCTCAGTCGGCTGTTGAGTCATCATGCCCGCCAGGGTGGAAGCGCTATTTTGCTGACCGCTACCTTGCCGCAGGCGATGCGACAGGCGTTGGTAGCGGCCTGGCAGGAGGGGCTGAACCTGCCCCCGGGTTCGCTTGAGTGCAGTGACTTCCCTCTGTTGACCCAAGCTTCCGGCGCAGCCGTTCGTGAAGTTTCTCTCGATTCTCGTCCCGAGGTATCGCGTGAGGTCGGCGTGGAATGGCTGACTGAGGAGCAGCAGGCAATCGATATTGTCATGGAAGCCGTTGAGGCCGGTGAGTGCATTGCCTGGGTGCGCAACACGGTGGATGACGCCATCCGTGCTTACGAGGCGATTCGGGAGCGTCATCCGCAACCTGAACGATGCCTGCTATTCCATAGCCGCTTTGCCATGCTGGACCGTCAGCGTATCGAGTCCGATGTTCTCCGTCGCTTGGGTAAAGTGTCTGCATCTGATGTTCGTGATAGCCAAGTCATTGTAACTACGCAGGTTTTTCAGGAGTCTCTCGACTGTGACGCCGATCTGATGATCAGCGATCTTGCTCCTGTCGATCTGCTGATTCAGCGCGCGGGGAGATTGCAGCGTCACCAACGGGGTCCGCGCCGTCCGCCTGTGCTGCGAGTGCTGGCGCCGGAGTGGGAGGAAGAGCCGGATGCACAGTGGCTGAAGCGTGCGCAGCCCGGTACTCAAGCCGTCTATCGAGACACCTCGCTCCTATGGCTGACCCAGCGTGTGCTCCGGCAGCTCGAAGCGATCCGCATGCCGGAAGAGGCACGTGAGCTCATCGAGGCCGTCTATGGCGCGGTGATCGACCAGGTGCCGGATGGCCTGCATGAGGCGCGTATTGTGCAGCGAGGACAGCAGCAAATTGCTGGGTCCACTGCCTTCTACAGCGCACTGGAACTGGAGGCGGGATATGTCTGGGATCGCCACAAATGGCAGGAGGAGCAAGAGATCGGTACTCGGCTGATCGACGAGCCTACCGTCAATGTGGCGCTGCTCAAGCGTGATGCTACGGGAGCCCTGATGTTATGGGCCGAGGGCGAGCGCCATACCGACATGCTCAGCCAGCTCAAGCTGCGCCAGAGTCAGGCCAAGAAACTGGCGGAGCTACCAGCCAGATACCTGGCCCAATGGGAGGTCTTGCAAGAGCGCTTCAAGGCGCTGCGTTTCGTGCAGCCCTGGTTGGCCGAGGAGGACGCCGAGGTGACCTATGACCAAGTGCTTGGATGCCTGTTTCGGCGGTCGGCGGAAGTGTAGAGGCCACCCTCGGTGGAGGGTGGCCATGCCCCGCTACTGCGGGGAACGAGCTACCGATTTGTCTTGACTCGGTTCATCGCCGCAACTGTGGCGAACTGCACTGAATGGCAGGCACGGTTGACATCCTCCGTGAAGAGGGATATCAATGATGCGTACCTTGGTGCTCGCAAACCGAATTATCGTGACTCTTCTGTTTGCAGCCAGAGTGCACAGATCGGCGACGAATCACCGACCCATGCACGTTGCTGGCACCAACACGCTATGTGATTCGGTGTTTCCGCGCAAGCGGGTCGTCGCCTCCAGCCATCAATACGCCCCTATGGAGGTGGCGCTTATGCTCTTCCGTCGTTACAGAAGGACAAAGAGTGGAAAGGTGCTTGATGCTCATGAATATGGCTATCAGGCATGGCCTATCCAGTCTGGTAAGCGAAAAAAGAAAGGTAAGACAAAACGATAGGAGGTTAGAGAAGCCAGTTCCACTTTCAAGTGGAACTGGCAGCTGTATCGCTCGCTGCTACCACCAGACGAGGCATTACCATGAATTTACTTACTAGTCCTTGGCTTCCTTTCCGAACGAAAGACAGCCACATAGCCAATTGCCTACCCTCTTCCATTGCCGACCCGGACATTCTCGACCTGGCGCTGCCCCGAGCCGATTTTCAGGGTGCGGCTTATCAGTTTCTGATCGGGTTGTTGCAGACGGCGCTTCCGCCCAAGAGTCACGACGACTGGTTGGCTAGATACCTGGAGCCCCCGACAGTCGAGGCGCTGGCAAGCGCTTTTTCTCCTCTGGCAGCCGCTTTCGAGTTGGATGGCGATGGGCCGCGCTTCATGCAGGATCTCGATCCTCTTGAGGAAGCCAATCCCTCACCGGTCGCAGGGCTGCTGATCGACTCCCCCGGTGCCAACGGTATCAAGCTCAACACCGATCATTTTACCAAGCGTGGGCGTGTCGAAGTCGTCTGCCCCGACTGCGCAGCGCTTGCTCTCTTCACTTTACAGATCAATGCACCGTCTGGCGGGGCGGGGTATCGCGTGGGTTTACGGGGTGGAGGGCCGCTAACGACTCTGGTATTGCCCGAGCGAGCGGATGCCACACTATGGCAGCGGCTTTGGCTGAATGTCATGCCTACGGCTTCGATTGCTGGAGCAGGCGGGCGCAACCTCGAAACCAAGCCCGAGGACGACACGCTCTTTCCCTGGATGGGGCCAACACGTGTCAGCGATAAGAAGGGCGCCGTTGTGACGCCGGACGAAGTGCATCCCTTGCATCCCTATTGGGCCATGCCACGCCGGTTCCGCCTGCTCTTCGAGGATGGTGCGTGTCAGTGTGATTTGTGCGGAAGAGAGACGACGCGCTTCGTTCGGGAGATCCGGGCCAAGAATTATGGTGCCAACTATGACGGTCCTTGGCTGCACCCTTTGACACCCTACCGGGAGGATCCCAAGAAACCGAACGAGCCGCCGCTCTCGCAGAAAGGTCAGCCTGGTGGGTTGGGCTATCGCCACTGGTCGCATCTGGTTCTGCAGGATGCGAAGTCGAGCGGAGCTCTGCCGGCCGCTGCCGTGCATGACTATTTGCATGGCAAGGCCCCGACGAGCGAAGAGGCCTACCGCGAAGGTGACATCAGCGAGAGGCTATTGAATCAGGTGCGTCTGTGGGCCTTCGGCTACGACATGGACAATATGAAGCCACGTTGCTGGTATGGCGTCGAGATGCCGCTGATAGCCATTCCACCCAAGTACGAGGAAGTCTTCAGGAGTTGGGTACAGCCCTTTACCGAGCTTGCGCGCCAAGTTGCCTGGATGCTGCGCAACCAGATAAAAGGTGCCTGGTTTTCTCGTCCTGCCGATGCCAAGGGCGATATGAGCAGCATCGATGAGCAATTTTACGATGCGACCGAGGCTGCTTTCTTTCGAAATCTATTCGCACTGCGTCAAGCACTTCAGAACGAACAAGACATCCACATGCCTTCTCATGTCGCTGAAAGTTGGTATGGCGAGTTGAGGCGAGAAGCGCTTCGTCTGTTTGAGCTTCTGTCTCTCAGCGGCCCCCATGAAGAGTTGGATATGCGCCGTATTATCCAGGCACGGCGAAATCTCTTGGCCTGGCTATCTGGGCGAAGCAAGGGGAGCAAGTTCATCCAGCAATTTGCAAAAGAGGGAGGCTTCAGTCTGACGGCTGGCCAAAAAAATAAAGCAACGGAGGGGATGTCATGAGTGAGGCGAAGACCGCTGAGGCGGTAAGTGAAGCCCGACCGGTACCGGAAGAGCGGCTGCTCGCGATGAGTGCGGACGAGGCTTTTCAGGTGCGTTGCTGGTGGCAGCGTTTGACCCTGCCGGCAGCAGAACTGAAGGCCTTCAGCGATGCACCACCGTTGCCAAAGGGCGTCCGGGCCACGCTCAGGCGTTGCGATACCGCGGAGGCCGCCATGCTGACCGAAGGTTTTCGGCTTCTCTGGCACCGGTTGCCAACGCCTAAAGAGGAAAGTGAGAAGCAACGCAATCATCGGCTGCAAACCTGGGCATGCATCGCGCTAGTGCTGGCCGAGGTGAGGGCCGAAAGTCCCGGTGCCACTTTGGGTAGCCAGCTTGGCAAACAGAAGAAAGAAACCGGAAAGCCTCATATGAGCGAATTGCGTTTCCAGCGCCTGTTGGCCTGTCGCTCGCCGGAGGAGTTGATTACCCACCTTCGTCGCGCATTGGCGCTGATCGACAAGAGAGGCGTCAGTGCGGTCTATCTGGCCGATAACGTTGCCCTCTGGTGGGCTGAAAGGTGGCGTGAGTCGCAAGGTTGGGCTGCTAGCCGACCTTCACAGCGCCTGTCTTTTCAATGGGCAAATGACTACTTCGGCACTCAACTCCGATATCAGCACGATAACGACTAATCGAACTTTTAATTAAGAGACAGGGAGCTGACACATGAGCCACTTCATCCAACTGCACTTGCTGACCTCCTATCCGCCCGCCAACCTCAATCGTGACGATCTGGGCCGTCCCAAAACTGCCATCATGGGCGGCGCCAAGCGCCTTCGCGTCTCTTCCCAGAGCCTCAAGCGCGCATGGCGTACCTCTGCATTGTTTGAAGAGGCCATCGGTCAGCATCGTGGCTACCGTACCAAGCGTATCGGCATCGAGGCTAAACAGCGCCTGATCGTGAAAGGAATAAAGGAGAAAGAGGCTCAGGAGTGGGCAACCGATATCGCCAAAGTCTTCGGTGAGGTGGCCAAGGGCGAGCTGGAAACCAGTCAGCTCGTACACATCGGCCCAGAAGAGCAGGCCGCAGTCGATGCGTTGGTAGATACCCTTGCCAATGAAAAGCGGCCGCCTGAAAAGGAAGACCTCGACTTGTTGCGCCATAAGCCTACAGCTGCCGATATTGCTTTGTTCGGCCGCATGCTGGCCGCGGTTCCTGAGTTTAATGTGGAAGCAGCCTGCCAGGTGGCGCATGCCATTACCGTGCACGCTGCTGAAGTAGAAGATGACTATTTTACTGCCGTGGATGATCTCAATACGGGAAATGAGCATCGCGGTGCCGCTCACGTCGGCGAGGCCGGTTATGGGGCGGGGTTGTTTTACAGCTACGTCTGCATCGACCGCAACCAGCTCGTGGAGAATCTGAAGGGCGACGCCGAGCTTGCCGACAGGGCGATTGCCGCTCTGGTCGAAGCTGCGGCAAGAACCTCGCCCAAGGGTAAGCAGAACAGCTTTGGTTCCCGCGCTCATGCCAGCTACCTGCTTGCCGAAAAGGGTGAGCAACAGCCCCGCTCGCTGTCGGTGGCATTCTTGCGTCCGGTCAGCGGCCAGGATCAAGCCGTAGAAGCCATTGAGCGGCTCGAAAAGCAGGCCAAAGCTTTCGATACCGCTTATGGCGCCGGTGCCGATCGACGCTTTGTCGTAGCTGCCGAGCCGGACTATCGTGGCCCACTGCTTGAGGGTGAGGTAGCACAGGGGAGCCTGGCAGAGCTGGTTGATTTCCTCAAAGCCGACCAGTGAGGTGCGTAATGACGGAATATCTCGTTTTCCGGCTCTACGCGCCGCTAGCCAGTTGGGGCGAACCCGCAGTAGGCGAAACTCGTCCCAGCGCTACCCATCCGGGACGTGGCGCTATCCTGGGCCTGCTTGGTGCCGCGCTCGGCATTCGGCGTGATGACGATGAAAGGCAGAACGAGCTGCGCGAAAGCGTGCGGGTGGCGGTCAAGCAGCGTTCGCCGGGAATTCTGCTGCGCGATTACCATACGGCTCAGGTACCGGGTGAGCGCAAAGGCGTTTCTTACCGCACACGCCGTGACGAGCTGAGTGCACCACGCAAAGTCATCAACACCATTCTCTCCAGCCGTGACTACCGCTGTGATGGGCTCTGGATCGTTGCCGTTTGGCTGGCGCCGGGGGCTACCTTGACACTGGAGGCGCTGGAGCAAGCCCTCAAGACCCCGCACTTCCCGTTGTATCTTGGCCGCAAGGCGTGCCCGCCGGCAGCCCCGCTGGATCCACGTCGTGTAACTGTAGAGCGGCTGAAAGAAGTGCTCGATACCGAGTTTCCCAAACTGATTCGCGATGAGCAGCAAGCGCTTCGCCTGCCCAGCGAGTCGCTCTATTGCTGGGAGGGCGAAGCGGCCATGCTCGACGGTAAAGAGGAGGGGGTAGAGTCCAACGATATCTGGGACAGCCCGCTCAACCGCAGGCGGTGGCAGTTTGGGCCGCGTACCGAATATCGCCGCTTCGTGCGTCTCGAGGAGGGCAGCTGATGTTTCTTTCCCGCGTACGTGTGGACCTCAACGGCCTGTCCCGTGAACTGCTATTCGAGATCATGGGCGGTGGCGCCTACGGTGCACACCAGCTCCTTTGGCAACTTTTCCCCGACCACTCGGAGGCTCGTCCTTTCCTGTTCCGCCAGGAAATGGAGGAGCCCGCAGGGCCGGACCAAGCGCCCAAAGGGCTGCCATTGTTCTACATACTTTCTGATCGCGAACCCGTGGCAGTAGCGGGGTTGCTCGACGTACAGAGCAAACCGTTCGCCCCAGCGCTGGAGGTAGGCAAGCAGTTAGCGTTTCGTGTTCGTGCCAATCCGACGGTAGCCAAGGCGATAGAGGGCAAACGGGGACAGCGTGCCGATGTGCTGATGGCCGCCAAGTTTCCTTTCGAATCGGGCGGTGCTCGCAGCAGCCAAGCCTGCATGGAAGCCATGGACCAGGCTGCTCACGATTGGCTTTCCTCACGGGCCGAGTCCTGGGGATTTCGACTGCCGGTCAAGCCCAATGTGGGCGCCTATCGCCAGCATGCTCTCCACAAGCCCGGTCGGCGCGATGCCATTCGGTTTTCCAGCGTCGATTATGAAGGGCTTCTGGAAGTGACCGATCCGGAGCGCTTGGTCGAAACACTGGCTCATGGTATCGGCCGTGCCAAGGCGTTTGGCTGTGGATTGCTGATGCTGCGCCGACCTTGAGGGGGGTGACATGAGCTTTATCCCCCTTAAGCCGATCCCGATGAAGGATCGCATGTCGATGATCTTTATCGGCATGGGTCAGATCGACGTACGTGATGGCGCCTTCGTGGTGATCGACGATGTCAACGGCGAGCGCATGCATATACCGGTCGGCTCGGTTGCCTGCCTGCTGCTCGAGCCGGGCACCAGAGTTTCCCATGCGGCCATCAAGCTTGCCGCGGCGGTGGGCACCCTGCTGATCTGGGTTGGGGATGCCGGCGTGCGGCTCTACAGTGCAGGGCAGCCTGGTGGTGCCCGATCCGACAAGCTGCTTTATCAGGCCAGATTGGTGCTGGAGGAGAAGCTACGGCTCAAGGTGGTGCGCAAGATGTTCGAGCTGCGCTTCGGTGAGCCGGCACCTGAGCGGCGCAGTATCGAACAGTTGCGGGGAATCGAAGGCGCCCGTGTGCGCAAGACGTATCAACACTTGGCCAAACAGTACGGCATCAAATGGACAGGGCGCCGTTACGACCCGAGCCAATGGGATGCTTCCGACACCGTCAACCAATGCCTCTCCGCTGCCACCGCTTGTCTCTACGGCGTTACCGAGGCAGCGATTCTGGCGGCAGGTTATGCGCCCGCCATCGGCTTTCTTCACACCGGAAAGCCAAAAAGCTTCGTCTACGATATTGCCGATATCGTCAAGTTCGAAACCGTGGTGCCGGCTGCCTTCCGCGTTGCGGCACGAAACCCACCCATGCCCGAGCGGGAGGTGCGTATTGCCTGTCGCGATGCCTTCCGGCAGACGCGTCTGCTCCAGAGCCTCATCCCGATGATCGAGGAAGTGCTCTCTGCTGGGGAAATCGAGCCGCCACCACCCGCTCCTGAGTCGGTGCCACCGGCAATACCGGAACCGGCATCGGTGGGTGATGCCGGCCACAGGAGCGGCTGACATGGCCATGCTCGTCGTAGTGACCGAAGCCGTACCGCCGCGACTGCGTGGCAGACTCGCCGTGTGGCTGCTTGAAGTTCGCGCCGGTGTGTATATCGGCGATGTCAGCAAGCGCATCCGCGAAATGATCTGGGAACAGGTTCATGCGCTGGCAGAGGAAGGCAATGTCGTCATGGCTTGGGCCAGCAATCACGAATCGGGCTTTGAATTCCAGACATACGGTTCAAATCGCCGCGAGCCTTGGGATCATGATGGATTGCGCCTGGTACGCTTTCTTCCGCTAGAGGCTAATTGACTGATTTTCCTGGCTCTTTAACAATCTAGGCTGTACAAAAAATAGGCAAAATCGCTGGTGGGAAAACTGCCGGCGATTTTCCTTTTTTAGATCAATCGTCTACGATTAGTCCGATCCCCGCGGGAGCGGGGATTAACCGGCGAGAACAGGCCGAGCAGCCGACCGAGAGCGCCGATCCCCGCGGGAGCGGGGATTAACCGCGCTTCATCAGGGGCTTGCTGTACACCCTGGGCCGATCCCCGCGGGAGCGGGGATTAACCGCCCACCAGCAAGGTGCACGTCACCGCCCTGATCCGATCCCCGCGGGAGCGGGGATTAACCGGGCGCGCACCCGGTCACGGATGCTGTGGATCTCCGATCCCCGCGGGAGCGGGGATTAACCGCCTGCGCATTTCCGTGCAGGCCTTTGACAAATCCGATCCCCGCGGGAGCGGGGATTAACCGGCCGGAAGCTTCGCCGGCAGGAACGCCAGGAACCGATCCCCGCGGGAGCGGGGATTAACCGGCCTCGTCGCGCTCGGTGTCTATGGTGCGGCGCCGATCCCCGCGGGAGCGGGGATTAACCGCCCGACGGCGAGCGGTTCCTTCTCACCGGCTACCGATCCCCGCGGGAGCGGGGATTAACCGCGCTTGATCTTGTTGATCATGCCCAGCGGCGACCGATCCCCGCGGGAGCGGGGATTAACCGGTGGTGAACCCTTGCCAGCCCACAAGCAGCGTCCGATCCCCGCGGGAGCGGGGATTAACCGGTTATTTTTCTCATGTATAGCTCCCATGCGTACCGATCCCCGCGGGAGCGGGGATTAACCGGAGATTGACGGCCGCTACCTGGCCCAGTGGCTCCGATCCCCGCGGGAGCGGGGATTAACCGGCGCCGGGAACAAGCTTGGTTGAGTTGGTGGACCGATCCCCGCGGGAGCGGGGATTAACCGCCAATGCTACTCATTCAAAATCTTCCTCCCACCCGATCCCCGCGGGAGCGGGGATTAACCGTCTAAAGTGCATGGCTGTGGTAGAGACCCTAACCGATCCCCGCGGGAGCGGGGATTAACCGTCGGATTCGGGGCTTGGCGGCGATCTCGCTCACCGATCCCCGCGGGAGCGGGGATTAACCGCGCGACAGCCCCACTCTCTCCATCGAGGGAGCCCCGATCCCCGCGGGAGCGGGGATTAACCGCGCACATCCTCAGTGATGAGCCGCACCTGCTCCCGATCCCCGCGGGAGCGGGGATTAACCGAAATCGAAGCCAGCGGCGAAGGTGTAGTAGCCCCGATCCCCGCGGGAGCGGGGATTAACCGCTATGGGGGCGGGCGCGGGCGAAGCTGGGCCGCCGATCCCCGCGGGAGCGGGGATTAACCGATGCCAAGGCCGAGTGGCGTCGGATCGTGAAGCCGATCCCCGCGGGAGCGGGGATTAACCGATCGGCCTGGATCCCATGGAGCGTTACGTCTACCGATCCCCGCGGGAGCGGGGATTAACCGTCACAGGGCATGAAAAACCGCCGCAGCAAAAACCGATCCCCGCGGGAGCGGGGATTAACCGAACCCGGGCATGTGCAGCCGGCCACGCGCCACCCGATCCCCGCGGGAGCGGGGATTAACCGCTCAACTTGGTCAGGGACCAGAGCAGCACACCCCGATCCCCGCGGGAGCGGGGATTAACCGGAAGAGCGTGCACTGTTCCTTGAGCCAGAAGACCGATCCCCGCGGGAGCGGGGATTAACCGTCGGTGCGGTATCCCTTGGGCACGCGCACCTTCCGATCCCCGCGGGAGCGGGGATTAACCGCTGGGAGGGCTCCATCGTTTTGTCGTTGCGCGACCGATCCCCGCGGGAGCGGGGATTAACCGCTGGCGATGGAGCTGGCGGAGTGGCCGCACAACCGATCCCCGCGGGAGCGGGGATTAACCGCTGAGGAGGTTTTATGAGAGTGGCAATACTGGCCGATCCCCGCGGGAGCGGGGATTAACCGTCGCCAGGCTCAATACCGCTCGTCATCCGCATCCGATCCCCGCGGGAGCGGGGATTAACCGAGCTCGACGAGCTGGACGGCGACGACTGGGCGCCGATCCCCGCGGGAGCGGGGATTAACCGCTGGGAGCCGTCCCGCTGGGCTGCTGTGCGTGCCGATCCCCGCGGGAGCGGGGATTAACCGTCGGGTGCCGGCGAGGGCCAGCAGTAATGCCCCCGATCCCCGCGGGAGCGGGGATTAACCGTGAAAACCGGAACGATCTTCCTCAAGATGAATCCGATCCCCGCGGGAGCGGGGATTAACCGCTGTAGCCGCGAAACCACGCAAATACATGAAACCGATCCCCGCGGGAGCGGGGATTAACCGACAGAATGACGGATGCCTTCCAATATTCCCGGCCGATCCCCGCGGGAGCGGGGATTAACCGCCGACGATCACGGGCAGCGCCGTCGAGCACTACCGATCCCCGCGGGAGCGGGGATTAACCGGCGTCTCGCCAGACAAAGCGGCAAATGCAGGACCGATCCCCGCGGGAGCGGGGATTAACCGCATGGGAACAGGCCTGCCGGCAGCGGTGGCGCCCGATCCCCGCGGGAGCGGGGATTAACCGACATGGTTCATGCTGCGACTCCTGATATGCGGCCGATCCCCGCGGGAGCGGGGATTAACCGACGCCCAGGCCCAGGGAGGCCAGCAGCAGCACCCGATCCCCGCGGGAGCGGGGATTAACCGCCTTCTAGCGTCTTGCTGATGGTGTTGGCGGGCCGATCCCCGCGGGAGCGGGGATTAACCGGCGGTCGAGAAGGCCTTCGATCCCAGCGCCCACCGATCCCCGCGGGAGCGGGGATTAACCGGAGGTGCAGCGTCGCGCGTTCACCACGGGCCTCCGATCCCCGCGGGAGCGGGGATTAACCGCCCTGACCAAGCGCTTCGGCTGGGCAGCGGCCCCGATCCCCGCGGGAGCGGGGATTAACCGATGACGCAGGCGGTTTCCTGGTACTGCTTGGCCCGATCCCCGCGGGAGCGGGGATTAACCGGCCGACGACGACGGCTGGATCCCGTGGGATGGCCGATCCCCGCGGGAGCGGGGATTAACCGACGATGCTACAGCTCCGCCGCCAAGCCGAGGGCCGATCCCCGCGGGAGCGGGGATTAACCTGCTCCTTGATAACCCGATGCTCTTTGGTCTGCCCGATCCCCGCGGGAGCGGGGATTAACCGCTGCCACCCGTGGCCTTTGACACCACCCCGCCCCGATCCCCGCGGGAGCGGGGATTAACCGGATCCGGACAGCATCTGGCAGCGGCTCCTGGACCGATCCCCGCGGGAGCGGGGATTAACCGCGGTGTGGCGGTATGCGAGCAGAAAGGCCGAGCCGATCCCCGCGGGAGCGGGGATTAACCGCTGGAGTCACAGCCATGAACATCCTCGCCAGGCCGATCCCCGCGGGAGCGGGGATTAACCGTGGTATGCCTATGCAAATTCAGGAATGATTATCCGATCCCCGCGGGAGCGGGGATTAACCGTAGATGCGCGCGATGGCGTCTTGCCACCGCCCCCGATCCCCGCGGGAGCGGGGATTAACCGGGGCGGTAGTCTGCTTCCTGCCTGCCGCCGATCCGATCCCCGCGGGAGCGGGGATTAACCGTAATCCAGCACCGGGACCAGGGCCAGCGTGAGCCGATCCCCGCGGGAGCGGGGATTAACCGGTTTCGATCGACGACCTGACAAGCATCGACAGCCGATCCCCGCGGGAGCGGGGATTAACCGGCACGGTGCAGCATCGTGGGTAACGTCTTGCCCCGATCCCCGCGGGAGCGGGGATTAACCGATCACCGACTTCAACGTCGGCAGCCGTGCGCGCCGATCCCCGCGGGAGCGGGGATTAACCGAATTCCTACGACACCCGTATGGCGCAGGCCTACCGATCCCCGCGGGAGCGGGGATTAACCGCTGCCCGATAACGTGTACTACGATCACCGCGGCCGATCCCCGCGGGAGCGGGGATTAACCGCGGGAACCGGCAATGGCCCAATCGGTGACCGCCCGATCCCCGCGGGAGCGGGGATTAACCGGTGCCGTCCTCGAACCACTTCACGAACTGCTCCCGATCCCCGCGGGAGCGGGGATTAACCGCCAGCCCTGCCACACCGCGTGATACTCCACCCCCGATCCCCGCGGGAGCGGGGATTAACCGCCCGCCATGTTGACGTAATCGTAGGGCGTCTGCCGATCCCCGCGGGAGCGGGGATTAACCGGCGAGAGCCGACTTCACGAGCCTCAGACTCTGCCGATCCCCGCGGGAGCGGGGATTAACCGATGGCCTCTTTGCAGACAAGGCGAATGAGTAACCGATCCCCGCGGGAGCGGGGATTAACCGTTCGTTCCAGCGCCAGGAATTCACATTTGCTCCCGATCCCCGCGGGAGCGGGGATTAACCGTCTACGCACTGTAGACTGACCTAGGCAAGCGGCCGATCCCCGCGGGAGCGGGGATTAACCGATGATGGTCCAGGCCACCGAACTGGCGGCGGGCCGATCCCCGCGGGAGCGGGGATTAACCGACGAAGCACGCCGCGATCTGGACCGCCAGTTGCCGATCCCCGCGGGAGCGGGGATTAACCGCTCCGACCAGTTTGCGAATAGCGTCTGGGCACCCGATCCCCGCGGGAGCGGGGATTAACCGCCCTGCCCGGCTCGTCGCGCGTGTTCGACATGCCGATCCCCGCGGGAGCGGGGATTAACCGTCGGCCGCCTTGTCATCCTCGATATCAACCAGCCGATCCCCGCGGGAGCGGGGATTAACCGGTTGCCAGTAGGGCGAGTGCCAGTCGGACGTTCCGATCCCCGCGGGAGCGGGGATTAACCGCGACGCATCGAACAAGAGGCGCTTCGCGTGCCCCGATCCCCGCGGGAGCGGGGATTAACCGCCCCCGCATTTCCTGACTTTCTCTGTCCGAACCCGATCCCCGCGGGAGCGGGGATTAACCGGTCGTCTACTCGCGGGTCACCAAGACCGAAGGCCGATCCCCGCGGGAGCGGGGATTAACCGACGACACTTACGGCCTCTACGCGCCGGTGTTCCCGATCCCCGCGGGAGCGGGGATTAACCGGCCGAGGCCGCCGAGCAGGCACGCCAGCGCCGCCGATCCCCGCGGGAGCGGGGATTAACCGCTCAAGAGCCCCACGCAGATGGAGTTCGTCGCCCGATCCCCGCGGGAGCGGGGATTAACCGCCGTAGTAGGGGCCGATGCCGAGCGTCTCGATCCGATACCCGCGGGAGCGGGGATTAACCGCCACCAAATACGTGCCGGAGGCCGCTTGACTCCCGATCCCCGCGGGAGCGGGGATTAACCGCCAAGATCGCCCGCATCGACGAAACGGGGATTCCGATCCCCGCGGGAGCGGGGATTAACCGCCGTTGAGCTTTTCACTCGCTTCGTTGAGGACCCGATCCCCGCGGGAGCGGGGATTAACCGGACTCCCCGGCACGGACGCGGATGATGGGCTTCCGATCCCCGCGGGAGCGGGGATTAACCGATATTCAAGGTCGCCGCGCCGTCACCGGCCGTCCGATCCCCGCGGGAGCGGGGATTAACCGCGTTTCTGCGCGGAGCGGCCAAGGCGGGCGAACCGATCCCCGCGGGAGCGGGGATTAACCGCCACGTGCGCTTTTCGATATTGATGTCGGACCCCGATCCCCGCGGGAGCGGGGATTAACCGTCGACTATCGCCGACCAGGCCGCCGCGAACGCCCGATCCCCGCGGGAGCGGGGATTAACCGCTTCAGGTTGAGGTCGTGCTCACCACCTGCCCCCGATCCCCGCGGGAGCGGGGATTAACCGTTCACCGGAGTTCCACGATAAACTCGTAGTGCCCGATCCCCGCGGGAGCGGGGATTAACCGCCATGAGTGCCGCGACAGCCCATGGGGAAACTCCGATCCCCGCGGGAGCGGGGATTAACCGGTTCGGCCGGCACTGGTGCTTCTGCCCACGGCCCGATCCCCGCGGGAGCGGGGATTAACCGCTCTCGTCTGAGTAGGAACATGGTCCTACACACCGATCCCCGCGGGAGCGGGGATTAACCGGCGCGCAGCTTCTTTGCCACGCTGATGAGAGCCCGATCCCCGCGGGAGCGGGGATTAACCGCCCCCGGCGTCTATCCGCTGCTGTATCGCCGGCCGATCCCCGCGGGAGCGGGGATTAACCGGCCGTGACCATCGACCCGAAGAAGGGCACCGCCCGATCCCCGCGGGAGCGGGGATTAACCGGCAATAGCGCCATCTTCGATGAAAGTGAGGAGCCGATCCCCGCGGGAGCGGGGATTAACCGGCCCAATTCCACAAGGCCCCGGCCTTCTCGCCCCGATCCCCGCGGGAGCGGGGATTAACCGCCCACTGGCCGCCCACCCGGCAGGCCTCGCAACCGATCCCCGCGGGAGCGGGGATTAACCGCCCACTGGCCGCCCACCCGGCAGGCCTCGCAACCGATCCCCGCGGGAGCGGGGATTAACCGCTCGATGCGGTAGTAGTCTCGAATCAGCGCGTCCGATCCCCGCGGGAGCGGGGATTAACCGGCCGCGCGCACGTCGGCATAGGCGTCCTCGAGCCGATCCCCGCGGGAGCGGGGATTAACCGCAGATGACCGCCCAGGCCGCCGGCCAGCTCGCCCGATCCCCGCGGGAGCGGGGATTAACCGACGCTCATCGACAATGCCTCGACCAACGCAGGCCGATCCCCGCGGGAGCGGGGATTAACCGTCCTCGACCTTTTCGAGGATGCGCTCGATCAGCCGATCCCCGCGGGAGCGGGGATTAACCGGCAACCTTCAAGTCACACCAGGGCAGGCTAGCCCGATCCCCGCGGGAGCGGGGATTAACCGACCTACTACAGCGCAACGCAGCTCAGCCGCGTCCGATCCCCGCGGGAGCGGGGATTAACCGGATCAGCTCGACGTGATGCTCGACCGCAAGACCCGATCCCCGCGGGAGCGGGGATTAACCGTTTCTGTTGCCGTACTTACCAGTAATGCGCTGCCGATCCCCGCGGGAGCGGGGATTAACCGGCAGACGGCTCAGGCCAGCCGCTGCAAAAGCACCGATCCCCGCGGGAGCGGGGATTAACCGATTGGCAAGCCACTGAAATGGCTGGCTAAACCCCGATCCCCGCGGGAGCGGGGATTAACCGATACCTGCTGCAGTGACAATAATTATCACTGCCCGATCCCCGCGGGAGCGGGGATTAACCGGCTGGGGAGTCTGGTCCTCCTCGAACTCGGTACCGATCCCCGCGGGAGCGGGGATTAACCGCCCTCACAACGAAAACCGAGGTGTCGTGGGAGCCGATCCCCGCGGGAGCGGGGATTAACCGTACGGCGTGGTGATCGACCGCAAGCAGGATCTCCGATCCCCGCGGGAGCGGGGATTAACCGTACTATGATGCGGGAATTAACCGGAATTTTAGGAAAGGATAAAAGGATAAAAGAACCGATCCCCGCGGGAGCGGGGATTAACCGAGCATCCGGTTCAGCGATGGCCTGCTCGACGACCGATCCCCGCGGGAGCGGGGATTAACCGTGGGCGCTCTACGACATCGCGCAATACTGCGACCGATCCCCGCGGAAGCGGGGGTAAACCGCCGATCATGATGCAGTCGAGCGCTTGCTGCCGGCTGTTCCCCGCGGGAGCGGAGATAAACCGTAATACCGGCTTATTGTCTCATTGGTGAGACTTCGTTCCCCCGCAGTAGCGGGGAAAACAAACCGTCTTGGGTGCAGCTCAATGGTAGAGCTACATTCACCACTCCCACCGCACTCTACCCTCCAAACTCCTCCGTATCGATTTCCGCCTGCAGCGCTTCGCTGTAACGGGCGCCGGCCACTTGGTCCGGTGTCAGCAGTTCGTTCAGCCGCGCGAGGGTGGCGGTATCCAGGCGTAGTTCTTCTGCCGCTAGGTTTTCGCGCATGTGGGCGATGGAGCGGGTGCCGGGGATGGGGATCACGTCGTTGCCCTGGGCCTTGAGCCAGGCGAGTGCCAGTTGGCCGGTGGTCACGTCCCGTTCGCTGGCGATGGCCCGGAGCTTTTCCAGTTGGCGCAGGTTGCGCGGCAGGTTTTCGGCGCTGAAGCGCGGCATGCCGCGGCGCACGTCGTTCTCGGTGAGTTGGGTGGTTTCCGTTACGGCGCCGGCCAGGAAGCCGCGGCCCAGGGGGCTGAAGGCGACCAGGGCCGTGTCGGCTTCGCGGCAGGCGTCGAGCAGGGCGATCTCGGGGTTGCGGGTCCATAGCGAGTATTCGGACTGCACCGCGGCAATGGGGTGCTCGGCCCGGGCGCGGCGCAGGGTGGCGGCGGAAACTTCCGAGAGCCCGATGGCGCGCACCTTGCCTTCTTCCACCAGCCGCCCCAGCGCGCCGACGCTCTCTTCGATGGGCACGTTGCGGTCCAGGCGGTGCAGGTAGTAGAGGTCCAGGTGGTCGGTGCGCAGGCGTTCGAGGCTCGCCTCGCACTGCCGGCGGATCGTTTCGGGGCGCCCGTCGATCACCTTCTTGCCCAGCTCAGGGTTCATGGCCATGCCGCACTTGCTGGCCAGCAGGATCTGGTGGCGCTTGCCCGCCAATGCCTTGCCCACCACCCGCTCGTTGGCCGTGGCGCCGTAAAGGGTGGCGGTGTCGAAGTGGCGATAGCCCATCTCGAAGGCTTCAGCCAGGGCGCGCAGCGCTTCGGCTTCGGCAACCGGGTTGCCGTAGCCGTGAGAGAGGTTCATGCAGCCCAGGCCGATGCTGGGCGAGGCCACTTCCTTGAGGCGAGAGAAGAATGACATACAGGCTCCGGGTCAGGGGTGGGGCTTTGTATCATGCCGAGCCCGGAGCTTACCTCGCAAGACAGAACATGCCTTACTGCATCAGCGTTCTGACCTGGTCCAGGTACTCCCTGCCGCTCTCGCGGATGTCTTCCTGGCCCTGTTTTTCGGCGCCTGCACGCACTTCCTGCACGCGTTCACGCATGATGCCGACCTCTTCTTCGACCTTGGCCAGGGCGTTCTCGATGGTCTCGGTGAGCTGCTGGATGATGGCCAGGTCGCCGTCGGTCAGTTCCTCCTTTTGCATCAGTACGTCGAGCAGGTCGTTGCGCAGCTGCAGGGCGTCCACGGCCTGCTGGAGGGTGTCGATGGGTTGGCCCTGTGCTTCTTCGAGTTGTTCGACGAGATCCTCTTCCAGTGCCTCTTCTTCGGCATGAGCGAGGCCCAAGGTCAGCAGTATGGCTAAGAGAGCCGCCAGTGTCGTTTTCATGTCTTAATCCCTCCTTGGCGTTCGTGTGATATTACCTAAGTTAGTTGAGATTCAGTTGCTTACAAGTTTTTACAAAGGGGCGCCTTGAAGAAGGAGAAATTGTCGGTGCCCTGCTCTGTTGCGGTATGCTGTGGCGATAATGACTTGCAAGGACTACCTGATGTCAGATCAAACTCCGTTCCAGCGTGCCATGGCCGAGCTTGACGCCCTGCACGCCGAGGATCCGCGCCGGGTGGATGTCGAGGGTGAAAGCCTGCCCCTGGAGCTGTGGCATGCGGGGCGCATGAGTGCCTGGCTGGAGCGGGTGGAGGAAGCCCCGAGCGAGCTGGTGCAGATCGCGGTGCGCTCGCAGCATCTGCAGCGCTGGGAGGTGCCACGCAATGAATACCCGGAGGGGCGCGTGGGCTATCTCACCTGGCGCCGCGACCAGGGTAAGCGGGCCGGCGAGACCACGGCGCGGGTGATGGAAGCGCAAGGCTACTCCGCTGAAGACGCCGCCGAGGTGGCCAGGATGATCCGCAAGCAGGGCCTGGGCCGCGACCCGGGCACCCAGGCGGTGGAAGACTGCGCCTGCCTGGTGTTCCTCGAGAACTATTTCGCCGATTTCTCCAAGCAGGTGGAGCACGAGCACCTGGTGCGCATCGTGCAGATGACCTGGAAGAAGATGTCGCCACGCGCCCGGGAACTGGCGCTGGAGCTGCCCATGAGCAGTGAGGCGCGGGCCGTGGTGGAAGAGGCGCTGGCGGGGTAGCTGATTCCCCAAAGGCGCCTTGGATCGTTCCCCTCGCGCATTCGCTCCCTTTCACGGTGCTGCATCGCGTGATGCAGGCCCTGCCTGAAGAGGTGGGTGGGTGCAGCTGCCGACTACTGAAGACGAGCCAATCCATGAGTTCTTGTCTCGCTCAGGCAGCACAGGAGCTGTTCTGACCTCCTGCTGCGCTGCCAATGACAGGATTATGTTCCTTTATGTCGCCTTTTGGTTAGTCCGTGTTGCTTCATGGCACTAGGATAGAGTCTAGCCTGCACCCAGCAAATCTAATAAGAGGCTACGTCATGGAGCTGATGCATTTTACAATTGCTAATCTCGATCTGCTCGTTTCACGCACTATTGAGCATATTGTACTTGTCGGGATAGCAGTGGGCATCGCCACACTGACTGGAGTGCCGATCGGTATCGCCATCACCAAGAATGAGCGCTTGGCTAAGCATGTGCTCTATGTTGCGTCTATCATTGTGACCATTCCCTCCATTGCACTTTTCGGTCTAATGATTCCGCTGCTCTCGGTTGTCGGGCATGGAATTGGCTATGTGCCTGCCATCATTGCTGTCCTGCTCTACTCGCAGCTTCCTATCATCCGTAATACCTATACAGCGATCAATAACGTAAGCCCGGCATTGCGCGAGGCGGCACGGGGTGTTGGCATGAGCCCCAATCAGCGCCTGCGCATGGTGGAAATTCCACTAGCCGTTCCGGTCATCATGGCGGGTGTACGAACCGCCGTGGTGCTCAATATTGGCGTCATGGCAATTGCCGCCTATATCGGCGCTGGAGGTCTTGGAACTTTCATCAGTCGTGGTATTTCTCAGTCCGACCCTCGTCAGTTAATAGTCGGTGCTGTGGCCGTCAGTCTGTTGGCTATCATTGTCGATTTTGCTTTGCTTTGTCTTCAGAAATACTTGACGCCAAAAGGGATGGAGGGAGTTCCCGCTGGGGCCTGATATTCACTTCTCCTGATACCTCCATCCAATAATAAGGAATACTGAAATGATTCGACTGGACAACTTGACCAAGGTCTTCGATACCCCTGAGGGTGCGGTGGTGGCCGCTGACCATATCAACATGGAAGTGTCTAGCGGAGAGATCTGTATTCTGCTGGGGCCTTCGGGCTGCGGCAAGACGACCACGCTGAAGATGATTAACCGCATCATCAGGCCGACCTCCGGCAAGGTCTTCATCGACGGTGAGGATACCACCGGCATGGATACCCAGACGCTGCGCCGCAATATCGGCTATGTGATCCAGCAGATTGGCCTGTTTCCCAACATGACGATCGAGGAGAACATTACCGTCGTGCCTCGGCTGCTCGGCTGGGACAAATCCAGGTATCGGGAGCGCGCCCGGGAGCTGATGGCAATGATTGCACTGGAGCCGGATGCCTTCCTGAAGCGTTATCCGAACGAGCTTTCCGGAGGGCAGCAGCAGCGTATCGGTGTGGCTCGGGCACTGGCGGCCGACCCGCCGGTCATGCTGATGGATGAACCGTTCGGCGCCATCGATCCGATTAACCGGGCCGTAATTCAGGACGAGTTCCTCAAGATGCAGCAGGAACTCAAGAAGACCATCATGTTCGTCAGTCATGATATCGACGAGGCGATCAAGATGGGTGATCGCATCGCTATCTTTCGTGAAGGCCACTTGGTTCAGTACGCCCCACCGGACGAGCTGCTGGCGGCGCCCAAGGATGCCTTCGTGGAGTCTTTCCTCGGTGAGGATCGGGCGCTGAAGCGTCTGAATCTCGTCAAGGTCCAGGAAGTGATCGGTGGGGAATTTGCCACCGTGACGCCCAGCGATAGCCTCGAGACCGCACTCAAGCGGCTCGATGACTATGGCTACCAGCACGCCATCGTCATGGTCAACGAGAAACGCCAGCCCATTGGCATCATTCCCCGCGCGGTGGCTAAGGCCAGCCGGGGCATCTGCCATGACCATGCGCAGCAAGTACCGGCCACCGTGCATGTCGGTGATGACCTGCGCAAGGCAGTATCGCTGATGCTGGCCAACGATATGACCTGGCTCCCTTGCACCGATGACGCGGGGAGGCTCTGCGGGCAGATCACGCAGCGCGACATGACGCATCACCTGGGTGCCCGCTTTCGCTCTCAGCAGGATGCCTCACAGCCGACCAGCCTGCTGACGGAGGGGTGAGCCGATGCCCATCCAGACCCTGAAAGGGGCACTGCGCGCTCTGTTCCTGCTGGCCATCTTCTTCGTCGGTGCATGGAGCCATGCCAGCGGCCTGATCGATGATTTCCTGTTTTATCTGCCTGACATTCAGTTCCTGGCGGCCGAGCACCTTTGGCTCACCGCTGTTTCTGGCAGTCTGGCCATTTTGGTCGCTATTCCGTTGGGCGTGCTGCTGTCGCGCCCCAGCATGGCACGCTGGGCTGAATCGGCGATGCAGATACTCAATGTTGGCACTACCATTCCGACCCTGGCAGTGCTGGCACTCTCCATGAGCCTGCTGGGGATTGGTGTGGTGCCCGCTATTTTCGGCTTGTTCGTCGCCACCTTGCTGCCGATTACGCGCAATACCTACACCGGCCTCAAGGGAGTCTCGCCGGCCCTCAAGGAGGCGGCGGCTGGCATCGGAATGTCGCCTGTTCAGCGCCTGCTTCGTGTCGAGCTGCCCAATGCGCTCTACGTCATCTTCGCCGGCATCCGCACGGCGCTGGCTATCAACGTTGGGACGGTTCCTCTGGCCTTCCTGATCGGCGCTGGCGGCCTTGGGGAGCTGATCTTCACCGGTATCGATCTCTATGACCCCGTCATGATGTTGGCCGGTGCCATTCCCACCGCGCTGCTGGCCATCGGCGTCGATGCCCTAGTTGCCGCCATCGCCTTTTTGGTGGTGCCTCGCGGTGTTAACCCCGCTCGTGCAGCAGCACAAGCTTGAGCGACATCCACAACAAACAACTCAAGGAACACCTCCATGCTCAATAGATTTTCCCCCTCTCTCATCGGGCTGGCTCTGGCCGGCGTTCTCTCCATCACCCACGCCTCCGATCTGGTGGTAGGTGGCAAGAACTTCACCGAGCAGCAGATCATTGCCAGCATGACCGGCCAGTACCTGGAAGGCCTTGGCTATCAAGTGGATACTCGGGCTGGCATGGGCTCGGCGGTGCTGCGCCAGGCACAGGAGAACGGGCAGATCGATCTTTACTGGGAATACACCGGCACTTCGCTGATCAGCTTCAACGGCATCAGTGAGAGACTTGGCCCGGAAGAGACCTACGCCACCGTGCAGGAGCTGGATGCAGAGAAGGGCCTGGTATGGTTGAACCCCTCTGCTGCCAACAATACTTACGCCTTGGCCATGCGCATTGGGGTGGCCGAAGAGCGAAGCATTCACTCTCTCTCCGATCTGGCCCGGGCCGTCAATGACGGTGAGCCGCTGAGCTTCGCTCTCAATGCCGAGTTCTATGCCCGAGACGATGGCTGGCGTCCGCTTCAAGAGGCTTATGGCTTCCAGGTGGGCCGGCGCGATGTGAACCGCATGGACTCCGGTCTCGTCTACCAGGCGCTGCGTGATGGACAAGTTGATGTCGGCCTGGTCTTTGCCACCGATGGTCGCATCCCCGCGTTCGCCTTCAAGGTGCTGGAAGACGACCAAAACTTCTTTCCTGCCTATGCCCTGACCCCGGTGGTACGCGAGGAAACCCTGGAGGCCTTCCCGGAACTGGAAGACCAGATGAACGCCCTGTCGTCCCTGCTCGACGATGATGTCATGGCCGATCTTAACGCTCAGGTCGACGTGCGCCGCCTGTCGGTCGAGGAAGTGGCGAAAACCTTTCTCGAGGAGCATGGCTTGCTCTGACCTCCACCGGCCGGGGCCTCCACTGGATGGCCCCGGTCTTCGATACGCATAGGGCGAACCGGGAGACAGCGAGATGACCCCCGCTCCTGCACTGCTGGCCTGGCTGATCGGCCAGGATCCAGGGCGGCTGGCTGATGCTCATCTGGCGCAGGCCAAGCGCTGCCTGCTCGATCTGCTCGGCGTGGCCGCCGCCGCCACGCGAACGCCGCTGGCGAACAAGGCGAGACGTTTCACTCTTAGCCAATATCCGGGGGCTCGCCCCCTCCTGTTCTCCGAGGGGCGCGCCTCACCCTGCGGTGCCGCCCTGCATGGTGCCTGGCTAATCGATGCCCTCGATGCCCATGATGGTCAGGCCCTGACCAAGGGACACGCTGGGGTTGCGCTTCTTCCCGGATTGCTCGCCCTGCCCGAGGCCGAAACGCTCTCCGGGCGCGAGTGGCTGGGGCTGCTGGCAATGGGTTACGAGGTGGCGACCCGAGCAGGTATTGCGCTCCATGCCACTAGCCCGGATTACCATACGTCGGGCGCCTGGAACGCTTTGGGCGTTTCCGCAGTGGCATCACGCCTGCTACGCCTTGATGCGCCGCGACTCCATCACGCCCTGGGTATCGCCGAATTCTATGGACCGCGCAGCCAGATGATGCGCTGCATCGATTCGCCCACCATGCTCAAGGACGGCTCGGGGTGGGGAGCGCTGGCTGGGGTTTCGTCCGCCCTGCTGGCACAGGACGGTTTCACCGGCGCTCCGGCGCTCTGCGTCAGCGCTCCGGAGGTGGCCCATTTGTGGGCAGATCTCGGAGCGCGCTGGTACCTCCACGAACAGTATTTCAAGCCCTATCCTGTTTGCCGCTGGGCCCAGCCCGCCGTCGAGGCGGTACGCTCACTGCGCGGTGGGGTAGGGGATCCGACCCGGATCAGGCGCATCGAGATCGTCACCTTTCATGAGGCGAAGCGCCTGCATACGGTGCGCCCCCGCACCACGGAGGAGGCCCAGTACAGCCTACCCTGGGCGGTGGCCTGCGCCCTGCTTTCAGGCGGTATAGATGTCGAGTCTGTGACGACAGCCCTGGACGATGCCAGGCTGACGGCGCTGGCCGCTCGGGTCGAGATCCAGGAGAGCGAGCTTTTCAATCTTCGCTTCCCGCGTGAGCGCTGGGCTATCGCCAGAGTCCATCTGGCCGACGGCCGTGTCGTAGAGAGTGAGCCGCGGGAAGCCCGGGGCGATCCGCATTCGCCCTTGTCCGATGAGGAGTTACACGCCAAGTTCCTGTCTCTGGCCGAACCGGTGCTCGGTGCCGATGCCCGGCGGTTGCTCGAGGTGGTATCGCGGCTCGAACAACTGCCCGCCTCGGCCCTGCTGCGTTGCCTGCGCGCCCCTGACCCCGCTACCGTTGCCTGAGGCTCGAGTCCTCCATTCTTTCGAGGTCACCATGCACCATCAAGACACCCTGCTGGTCGGCGCCGTACAGCTCAATGCGGAGCTGGGCGACGTGGACCACAACCTTGCCCGTCACAAGGAGTACATTGCCGAGGCTCGCCGCCAGAAGCTCGAGCTGCTGGTCTTCCCCGAACTGTCACTGACCGGCTACGCGCTCGGCCCTCGGGTGATGGAGGTGGCCATGCCGGCTCAGGATCCACGCCTTGTCGCCCTGGCCGAGGCCGCCGAGGCGATGCAGACCATCGTGGGCTTCGTGGAGGAGGCCGGCCCCGGGGAGTACTACAATGCCCTCGGCGTGCTGCAGCACGGTCGCGTCGTGGCCGTTCACCGCAAGTTAAACCTGCCGACCTATGGGGGGCTCGAAGAGGGCAAATGGTTCTGCCGGGGTGCGCGGCTGACCTATGCGGACGTATGCCCCGGCTGGACCACTACGTCGTTGATCTGTGCCGACCTGTGGAATCCGGCGCTGGTGCATGCGGCCCTGCTCTCACGTCCGGCGGTACTGTGTGCGCCGATCAACTCGGCTTCGGGCATCGTCAGCGACGAGTTTTCCAACGAGCGTAACTGGCTGCTCAACGTTCGCTTCTATGCCATGACTTACGGCACTCCAGTCATCATGGCCAACCGCTTCGGCCCCGAGGGAACAAGCCATTTTTGGGGTGGCTCGTGCATCCTCGGGCCGCGCGGCGAGACTCTCATCACGGCAGAGGACGCCGAGGCGCTGATCACTGCGTCGCTGTCGCGGCGTGAGATTGCCAAGGCACGTTTCGAGCTGCCAACCCATCGCGATGCCGACACCCCCCTGATCCAGCAACTGCTGGCCGCTCGGCTTTCCTGACCCCCGTCCTGACCCAGCCCAATACGTAACGACTCGGCAGCATCTGGCGCTGTCGAGTCGTGCGAAAGGAACAAGTTGTGTTGGCTCAACTGAAGTAGAGGCGCTCCGGGTTGTCCACCAGGATGCGCTGGCGCAAGCGCTCATCAGGAGCCCAGCGTGCCAGTTCGCTCAGAAGATCACCATCATTGGGCATGGCCACCGGAATATGGGGATGTGGCCAGTCCGAACCCCAGACGCAACGCTCCTCATTGGCAGAGAGCAGTTGCCTGGCGAAAGGCAGCACATCCTCGTAGGGCGGGAATTGGCCATCGGTGATGCGATAGGCACCGGATAGCTTGACCCAGGCATTGCCGGTTTCCAGCAGCCGGCACAAGGCCAGGAAGCCTGAATGGTTCACCCCCTTCGCACAGGGCATGTGCCCCATGTGGTCGACGACGACGGGCACCGGCAGGCGCCGCACCCGCGCCCCCAGGTCTTCGAAGGTCGAGACATCCACCAGGAACTGCAGGTGCCAGTCGCGCTCCGCCAGCCGCCCCGCCAGCGCTTCCACGTCCTGCCAGTCGATGCCGCCTTTGAACAGCAGGTTGAGACGAACCCCGCAGAAGCCGTCTTGCTGCAACGCATCCAGCTCGCCTTCCTCGACGCTGCCATCCACGACGGCCACGCCCCGGTAATCCAGCCCGCACCGACGCAGGGTCCGTAGCGCATCACGGGTGGCCCTGTTGTCGAGGCCATAAACGCTGGGCTGCACCAGCACGCCACGCTCTATTCCCAGGGTGCGGTGCAGAGCCAGATAGTCCCCCAGACTCGCGTCGGGCGGGGTATAGGTTCGTTCGGGGTGATAGGGATAGCGATCCTCCGGGCCGAACACATGGGCATGACAGTCCACCGCCCCCGAAGGGACGGTGAAGCCAGGCATACGCGGAGCAGGATCGGCAGCTGCACACAGGGGAATCATCGGCGCATTCTCCTCATGCCGTGCTTGGCTCAGAATTCACGCTGCAGCCAGTCGGCGACGTGTCCAGCGAAGGTCTGGAATTTGGGGTCGTCGTCGAGCATCCACTCGGTATGGCCCCCTTCGGGGAGCAGGTAGAGCGACTTGGGACCCGGATAGATGGCATACAGCGACCGCGCCTCGCTGACTGGGTGCAGGTCGTTTTCGGCACCGTGGGCGATCAGCAGCGGCGTATTGGCATAACGCTCGTCGATGTGTGCCTCCGGGCAGAAGGCAATCAGCGAGTCGGCAAAGTCCAGAACCGAGGTCAGGCCATAGCCCGGCGTCTTGCGCAGTACCTCGTCCACGTACCCCCGGGAAATCTCATCCAGCGGATAGATATCAAAGGGATCGATCTTGCGCGGCTCGCCACCCTGAGCCAGATAGCGACGCTCCTCGTTCATGAAGGCCCGGAACTGTTTCCACCCGAGTTCACCTCGCAATGCTTTCTGAACGCGTACCGCATCGAAGAAGCCATTCATGGAAATCAGGCCATCGATGAGTTCCTCGGCATGTTGATAGGCATCCAGCACCAGCCCTCCGCCCATTCCCCAGCCGGCCAGCACCAGCTTGCGCCCCTCATTCTTGGCGCGGTTGCTGACCAGCGCCACCACATTGGCAATATCGCGCACCTGTTCTTCGAGCAGAACCTTGCCACGCTCTCCTTCACTATCGCCGAATCCGCGATAGTCGAAGCCAAACGTCATGAAGCCCTGCTTGGTGAGAAAACGCGCAAAGCGCTCCGGGTGAATCCGCTTCAAGCCGGTAAAGCCGGAGCAGACGATCACCAGGGGAGTGTCCTTCTTGAGAGACGACTCCTCCCAGTAGAAGGAGCCGTCCAGCCTGAGACCATCGCTAATGATCGAAATACTTTCGGAATTCATTTTTTCATCTCCTGTTATGAAACTAATGCCTGTCCGAGCAGTATTGACATCTTGCGGCAGTCCAATCAGAGTTTAAGGTTCAAAAGCGACATGTGTGGGTAGGATCATGACACGCCATAATCAACCTTTCCGAGACGACGACTCTCCCTTTATGGTGGGTTTTCTCCTTTTTCCGCAGTTCGCCATGCTGTCGTTCAGCTCCGTAATTGAGCCGCTGCGTATTGCTAATCGCATGAGCGGGAAATCACTTTATTGCTGGCATCTTATGAGTCTGGACGACCGAGCTTTGGAAGCTAGTAATGGTCTCCCTTTCATGCCAACTCTAGCGATGGAGGATTGGCAAGAACTCGATGCCCTCATTCTGGTCGCTGGTCTGGGTACCAACCTGATCGCCGATGAGCGGCTTTTTCAGTGGCTGAAAAAGGTTGGGCGAAGTCGCCGCTTGCTAGGCTCAACCTCGACTGGCAGTTTTCTACTGGCCAAGGCGGGCTTGCTTGATCGAAAGCACTGCACTATTCATTGGGAAAACCAAGCCAGCCTTCAGGAGGAATACCCGGAAATAATAGTCTCCAATGAGCTCTTTGAGATCGATCAAGGTATCATGACCTGTTCGGGAGGTACCGCTGGCTTGGATATGATGCTTTCCTTGATCGAGAGGCAGCACGGTAGTGAGTTGGCCAAGCAGATTGCTGAACAGTGTATCCATCCGAATATTCGCTCGGCTCATGAGAAGCAGCGGATGAGCCACGAAGCCAGACTTGGGGTTCACAACTCCACGCTCATAGCTGCCATTAAAATCATGGAATCTCATATTGAAGACCCCTTGAGTTGTGAGAGCATCGCGATGCTGGTGGATGTCTCTCACCGTCAGATGCAGCGGCTCTTCAAGCAGCATTTCGGGATCACGCCAGCAAACTACTACCTGAATTTTCGATTGGAGCACGGCGATCGATTGCTGAGGTACACGTCGATGCCCATCATAGATATCGCCACAGCAACCGGTTTTTCTTCTACCTCCCATTTCAGCAAGTGTTATCGCAAGTTCTTCGGTATCTCTCCCAAAGAGCGGCGCAAGACTTGACTCAACCGTGCTGCTTGATCTCAGCCAGTAGCCCCTGCAGCGGGTGCGGCAAGGCGTGGCCGGAGAGCCGCTTGGCCTGGCTGCGACAGGAGTAGCCGGTGGCCAGCAGGCGGCCGCGGTTGGCCTCATCCTCG
>NZ_JBRBAI010000015.1:0-85804 GCF_052806135.1 Billgrantia sp. Q4P2 | reverse complement strand
TTGGGTGTACTCGCAGCCGACGCGGCTGGCGTCGCCGGCCTCGGTGTCCATGGCCATGTCGAGGACGAAGGGCTGGCCCTCCTGGAGCACCACCGCGCCGTCGCGAAAGCGCGCGATGCGGATCTTGGGCCCCTGCAGGTCGCCCAGCGCGGCGACGCTCTTGCCCAGGCGGTCGGCGATCTGGCGCACGGCGACCAGCCGGCGGCGATGGTCGGCGGCGCTGCCGTGGGAGAAGTTGAGGCGCACCACGTCGACGCCGGTGCGGATCATCGCCTCCAGCACGCCCTCGCGGTCGCTGGCCGGGCCCAAGGTGGCGACGATCTTGGTGCGGCGGAGGGGGGTGTGCGGCAGTGGCTTCGGCATGTCGAGGCGCCTCCTGAAGGGATAAGGGGGATGTCGTCAGGCTACAACAATATCGGCTTTATGGTAAGTTTACTACATCATGCTGTGACACGCTGCTTTGCATATACGGCAGGCTTGGCTTGGTGGTTTTTCTAGCCTGTAAAGGGGGTGCAGGTATGGCAGGGAATTTCAGGTGCATCGATTCATCAAGTTCATTATGTCGTAAAGTTACTAAAAAAATCTTGAGTCCTTGACTAGTTTGCGTCACATTGAGAGTCATACTGACAGGAGCCGCAGGCTGCCCAGCCGGCATCGCCGATGCCCGATCTCTGCCCACCGGCTCTATTTTCTACCCTGAAAGCTACAGAGACGCTCTGGAGGAGAGAGGACATGACGCTCAAGATTGCCATCAATGGCTTCGGTCGCATTGGTCGTAACGTGCTGCGTGCTCTGTACGAGAACGGTTACCGCAACCGGGTGAAGGTGGTGGCCATCAACGACTTGGGCGACCCCGCCCTCAACGCTCACCTGCTGCGCCATGACACCGTTCATGGCCACTTCCCGTTCAAGGTCGAGCACGACGAGGAGAGCCTCAGCGTGGACGGCGATCGCATCGCCATCCTCTCGCAGCGCGATCCTGCGGCGTTACCGTGGCAGACGCTGGGTGTCGACCTGGTGATGGAGTGCACGGGGCTGTTCACCAAGCGCGATGCCGCCGCCAAGCACCTCGAAGCGGGAGCGAAGCGCGTGCTGATCTCCGCGCCGAGCCCGGATGCCGATGCCACCGTGGTCTATGGCGTCAATGAGGACGTGCTCAAACCCGAGCACAAGGTGGTCTCCAACGCCTCCTGCACCACCAACTGCCTGGCCCCCGTGGCCAAGGCGCTCAACGACACGGTGGGCATCGAGAACGGCCTGATGACCACGGTACACGCCTACACCAACGACCAGAACCTCTCCGACGTTTACCACAGTGACCCGTACCGGGCGCGTAGTGCGACGCACTCGATGATTCCGACCAAGACCGGTGCCGCCGCCGCGGTGGGCCTGGTGTTGCCGGAGCTGGCCGGCAAGTTCGACGGCCTGGCGGTGCGCGTACCGGTGATCAACGTCTCGCTGGTGGACCTGGTGTTCACCGCCAGCCGTGATACCACCAAGGAAGAGATCAACGCGATCCTGGCCAAGGCTGCCGAAGCCTCGCCCGTACTGGCGGTCAACGCCCAGCCGCTGGTGTCGATCGACTTCAACCACGACGCCAATTCCTCCACCTTCGACGCCAATCACACCCGGGTGAACGGCCGCCTGGTCAAGGTGATGGCCTGGTACGACAACGAGTGGGGCTTCTCCAACCGCATGCTGGATACCGCCCTGGCCATGCAGGCCGCGGGCGACGCCAAGCGCGAAGCGGCCTGACTTCGCACGAGCCCCAGGCTGGCTAACGAAAACCGGAGCGCCAAGTCGCTCCGGTTTTCCGTTGTCTGCCTATTCAGGCGTTGACGATCCACTCATGAGCGGGATCGTTCTGGAACTTCCACTTCCGCTTGGGACCCGCCATCACGTTCAGGTAATAGAGTTCGTAGCCGTGGGCGGCACCCACCGGGTGGTAACCACGCGGCACCATTACGCAGCAGCCGTTTTCCACCGACATGGTCTCGTCCAGGCTCCGATCATCGGTATAGACGCGCTGGAAGGCGAAGCCTTGCGGCGGATCGATACGGTGGTAATAGGTCTCCTCGAGGCAGGATTCCTCGGGCAGGTTGTCTACGTCGTGTTTGTGGGGCGGATAGCTCGACCAATTGCCGGCCGGCGTGTAGACCTCCACCACCAGCAGGCTGTCCGCCGGCTCGGTCTCCGGCAGAATGTCCTGGATATGGCGGGTATTGGTGCCGCTGCCCCGCGTACTGCACTTGACCTGATCGGGGGTAATCAGGCGCGGTTCGTGGTTGCCATGGCCGGGTGCGCTGCACACCGCCAGTTCGAGGTCGGTGACGGCCTCGACGCTGTAGCTCACCCCGTCGGGAAGATAGACGGCATGGGGTGGTATCTTCTCGAAGACATCCATGCGTTCACCGATCGACTCCCAGCGGTGTTCGCCGCTGGTGACGGTGGCGCGGCCGGTGAGCAGCACCAGGCAGTGCTCGCGGTCCTCGGTGTTGGCCTCGAGGCGCTGGCCGCGGGCCAGCTTGTGGACGCGAAAGCCGACATGTTCCCAACCCGCGGATTCCGGGGTGACGTCCAGCACCTTGCCCTGGGCGTCGGGCTCGTGGGGGCGTACCAGTAGTGAGGTCATGGGCGCTCCTGTGGCGTTCAGTGAATATCGTCGAGGGCGATGCGGCGGCCTTCCTTCAACGAGCGCTCGGCGGCCTCGGCCAGGCGCAGGGCCTCCAGGCCGTCGATGGCGCCGGCCAGTGGGGTGTGCCCCTGTTTCCAGGCGTCGACGAAGTCGCCGATCTCGCGGCTGTAGGCCTCGGCGTAGCGTTCCAGGAAGAACCACTTGGGCTTCTCCTCCACCTGGCCCGGCTCGCCAGTGAAGCGCAGGCGGGTCTCGCTCTCGTTCTGGGTCTGCAGCATGCCGGCGCTGCCGAAGGCTTCTATGCGCTGGTCGTAGCCATAGCAGGCGCGACGCGAATTGCTGATATGGCAGAGTCGGCCGCTGGCGGTAGTCAGGGTCACCATAGCGGTATCCACATCGCCGGCCTCGCCGATGGCGGGGTCGATCAGGCAACTGCCCTCGGCGTGGACGTGGGTGATGGGCTCGTCGAGCAGCCAGCGGGCCATGTCGAAGTCGTGGATAGTCATGTCCCGGAAGATGCCGCCGGAGATGCCGACATACTCCGCTGGGGGCGGGCTGGGGTCGCGGCTGATGATGGTCAGCGTCTCGAGATCGCCGATGCGGCCTTCCACCAGAGCCTGCTTGAGGGCGGCGAACTGGGGGTCGTGCCGGCGGTTGAAGCCCAGCGCGCAGGTCACCGGATTGGCTTCGAGAACCTGGAGGGCGTCACGGGTACGCGCCAGGTCGAGGGCAATCGGCTTCTCGCAGAGGATCGCCTTGCCGGCACGGGCTGCTTGCTCCAGATAGTCAGCATGGGTCGGGGTGCTGGATGCGATCAGCACGGCGTCGATGTCGCCATCGGCAAAGATAGCGTCGGCACTCAGCACGCGGGTGCCGTGCTCGGCGGCCAAAGCTTCGGCAGCCGGGGTGTGGAAGTCGGCAACGGCGGATAGGATTGCGTCTGGATGCTGGCTTATTGAAAGGGCATGCACCTTGCCGATGCGTCCGGCGCCGATCAGGGCAATTTTCATGGCGACTCCTCTTGGTGTCGGGTCAGGGCGTTCCGGCTTCATGGCCCGGGATTCGTTGGTCTCTGGCCTTGTCTTGACGCACCCCCAGGGCGATGGCCAGCGTCTGGGCCAGACAGAGTGAGGCGGTTAGGCCGCGAAAGCTCTTGACCTCGGCTTCGTGAACGACCAGGACGACATCGGCGAGACGCGCTAGCGGGCTCAGGCTGGAATCGGTGATCACCACCAGTGGTATGCCGCGCTGCTTGGCCTGTGCTGCGGCCTCGCGGCTCTCCTCGGCATACGGTGAGAAACTCACCACCATCAGTGCATCACGCTTGCCAATGGTCTTGACCTGCTCACCGAGCATGCCGCCCAGGCCATTGAGCAAGCAGGCACGTTTGTCGATGTGATGCAGTGCATAGGTGAAATAGTTGGCCACCACGAAGCTGCGCCGTGCGCCCATTACATGCACGATCTCGGCCTTGTCAAAAACATCCAGTGCCTGCTCGAGGCAGCGTGGGTCGATGCGTCCCGGCAGTTGTTCCAACACCTCGCGATTGGCGTCGGCAAACTCCCACAATAGCTGCGTGCTGTCTGGTGTCTCCCCGGTGGCACTGCGCACGGCACGAATACGCTCAGTGTAGTTGGGCAGTTCGTCCACCAGACGCGTACGGAACAGCTGCTGCATCTCGGAGAAGCCGGAGAAACCGAAGCTGTTGGCGAAGCGGATCAGGGTCGAGGGTGTCACATCCGCCTGTTCCGAGAGCTTGGCCACGGTGGCGAAAGCTACCTCCTGGGGATGATCGAGCAGGAACCGTGCGGTCTGCTGGAGGCGCCGGCTCAAGGTGGCGTACTCCTGCGTAATGCGGGTTTCCAGTTCGCTGAAATCCTGTGGCGTTTGCTTCATGTGTCGATCTTCCTCGCCCTACCCGGGCACGTTGGCTCAGCCTGATGTCTGGCAGTCTAGGGTGTATGGAATAAATATTCCAACCATACTAAAGTATAGAATATATGATTTGTAAAATGTCAGGAATGGAATCTATATTTCATTCCGGTGACGCGTTTCATGCACGACAACCACATAATGACAACCACGAGGATTCTACCCATGGCACGTCTATCCCATTGGCTACTGGCCTCGACCGCCGCTGCGGCGTTAATGGCCGGATCGGCTCAGGCACAGGAGCAGAATCGCTTCGTCATGGTGACCCATGGCATTCCTTCCGATCCTTTTTGGTCCGTCGTCAAGAACGGTGCCGAACAGGCTGCCGACCTCGTTGGCGCAACGCTGGAGTATCGGGCCCCCTCGACTTTCGATATGGCCAGAATGCAGCAGCTCATCCAGGCTGCCGTAGCGTCGAACCCCGATGGCCTGATCGTGTCCTTCACCGATGAAGATGCGCTTGGCGGTGTGGTCCAGAACGCCGTCGACAACGGTATTCCCGTGATCACGATCAACTCCGGCGGTGATGTTGCAGGCAGCTATGGTGCGCGTCTGCACGTTGGCCAGAGTGAATACGAAGCTGGCAGGCAAGCCGCCGAGCGTATGCAGGAGATGGGCGTCGAGAAGGGGCTCTGCGTCAACCATGAGCAGGGCAACCAAGGGCTCGATCAGCGCTGTGATGGCTTCATGGCCGGCTTCGATGGCAATGCCGAGCAGTTGGCCACGACTTACGATCCGACGGAGATTCGCAATGCCATCGTCGCTTATCTCAACCAGAACGATGATGTAGGCGGCATCCTGACCTTGGGCGCACTGGCCGCCGAGCCGATGGTGCGCGCCATGCGCGATCAGGGGGCCACCGACATGTTCGTCCTTGGCACTTTTGACCTCTCACCGAGCATCCTGGAAGCCCTTGAAAACGGCGAGTTGGACTTCGCCATCGATCAGCAGCAGTACCTGCAAGGCTACCTGCCAGTCATGTTCCTCGATCAGTATGCCAGGAACGGCATGCTGCCGGCGGGTGACGTCCCTACCGGCCCGGGTTTCGTGACCCAGGAAAATGCCGCTCAGGTAGTCGAGCTGAGCAA
Organism: Billgrantia sp. Q4P2; assembly: GCF_052806135.1. Taxonomy (NCBI): domain Bacteria; kingdom Pseudomonadati; phylum Pseudomonadota; class Gammaproteobacteria; order Oceanospirillales; family Halomonadaceae; genus Billgrantia; species Billgrantia sp. Q4P2. The sequence goes on along the minus strand of NZ_JBRBAI010000015.1, from coordinate 80,149 downwards.
GAAGGGCATTCGCTGATATCCATCTACCTCACATGGGCCCGGTGAACCCGGGCCCAGGGAGCCGACTGTCATGAAGTCCAACGAATCCTCTCTGGCTAACGATTCGATGACGGAGCAACAGGATGAGCGCTTGCAGAAGGTGTCGTTCTGGAAAAAGGCGCTGAGCCGCCCTGAACTGGGCGCCCTGGCCGGCACCGTCCTGGTGCTCGCCTTCTTCATCGTCGCCGCCAGCGGTACCGGCATGTTCACGCCGGCGGGCATTATCAACTTTCTTCAGGTGGCAGCTCAACTGGGCATCATCGCCACCGCTGCTGCGCTGTTGATGATCGGCGGCGAGTTCGACCTCTCCATCGGCTCGATGATCGGATTGGCCGGCATCCTCATCGCCATTCCCGCCGTGGAGTACGGCTGGCCACTGTGGGCTGCCATGCTGCTGGCCTTCTCCTGCGCGGCCCTGGTTGGCTGGATCAATGGCAACCTGGTCAATCGCACCGGTCTGCCATCCTTCATCGTGACGCTGGGCTTCCTGTTCATCCTGCGCGGCCTGGCCATCGGCGTCAGTCGGCTGCTGACCGGGCGTACCCAGGTCGGTGGCGTTCAGCAGCACATTCCCGGCGACTGGTTCGCCGCGCTCTTCTCCGGTGAAGTCGCTACCGGCCTTTTTTCCTGGATGGCAACCCAAGGCTGGATCGCCACCAACTTTGCCGGTAACCCGGTGGTCACCGGGATCCCGGTTTCCATCGTCTGGTGGCTTGCGCTGACGGCACTCGCTACCTGGGTTCTGCTCTGTACCCCCTACGGTAACTGGATATTCGCCAGCGGCGGCGATGCCAATGCCGCGCGTAACTCGGGGGTGCCGGTGCATCGGGTCAAGATCTCGCTATTCATGTTCACCGCCTTCTCGGCCACCATTTTTGCCTGCCTGCAGGTGATGGATACCGGCTCGGCGGACACCATCCGCGGGCAGCTCAAGGAACTCGAGGCGATCATCGCCGTAGTCATCGGTGGGGCGCTGCTCACTGGCGGCTATGGTTCGGCCATCGGAGCGGCGCTGGGGGCACTGATCTTCGGCATGGTGCAGATGGGCATCTTCTATACCGGCGTCAATACCGACTGGTTCCAGGTGTTCCTCGGCGCGATGCTGCTGGTGGCCGTACTGTTCAACAATTTCATGCGCAAGAAGGCGATGGAGGCCAAGTGAGATGAATGAACGTACGCCTATGATCGAGATGCGCAACGTCAGCAAGCACTTCGGCAGCGTCATCGCCCTGAGCGACATCTCGATGCAAGTCTATTCCGGTGAAGTCATGTGCCTGCTGGGTGACAACGGCGCCGGCAAATCGACCCTGATCAAGACCCTGTCAGGCGTCCACCAGCCCACCCACGGTGAAATGCTTCTGGACGGCAAGCCGACGCGCTTCAAGTCGCCGGCCTATGCCCTGGACGCCGGCATTGCCACTGTCTACCAGGACCTGGCGATGATCCCGTTGATGTCGATCACCCGTAACTTCTTCATGGGGCGCGAGCCCACAGTGGGTTGGGGCCCATTCAAGCGCATCGACTGGAAGTATGCCGACCGGGTCGCCAAGCAGGAGATGGCCAGGATCGGCATCGATGTGCGCGACCCCAGCCAGCCGGTCGGCACACTCTCCGGCGGCGAGCGCCAGTGCGTGGCCATCGCCCGGGCGGTCTACTTCGGCGCCAAGGTGCTGATCCTGGACGAGCCCACCTCGGCGCTGGGGGTCAAGCAGGCCTCGGTAGTACTGCGCTATATCGCCAAGGCGCGGGCCGATGGCCTGGCGGTGATCTTCATTACACACAACGTTCATCACGCCTACCCGGTGGCCGATGCCTTCACCCTGCTATCGCGCGGCGGCAGCCTGGGCACTTTCCGCAAGGAAGACGTCACGCGCGAGGAGGTACTCAACATGATGTCCGGCGGCGCCGAGCTGGAGAGCCTGGACGCCGAGCTGGCCGAGTTCCAGCGCAGCGATCAAGAGCGAAAGCGTGCCGCCTCCAGCGCAGGTGAGTCTGGCCCCCAGACCCATCTGGCCGCCGGCCAGTGATGAAAGGAGACAATCAACATGGCCAGTCATTCGCCCTTCACCCTGGCGGCATGTGCCGAGATGCTGTTCCGCGACCAGCCGGTCATCGAGCGGGTACGTCGGCTCGATGCCTTGGGCTTTCAGGTCGAAATCTGGGATTGGACGAAGCACGACATTCAGGCACTGGCGAACACCGACGCGACCTTCTCGTCCATGACCGGCTACGTCAGTGGCAGCCTGGCTGACAAGGAGGGAGCCGATGAGCTGGTGCGCACGGCCGCGGAGTCGGTTGAGGTAGCAAAGCGGCTGGGTATTCCCCGCTTGAATCTCCATGGCACCGGCCTGGATGGTCAGGGGCTGCCGATCAAGCCGGGCGCTGAGATGACTGGTCCCATGTGGATCCGGGCGCACGACACCCTGCATCGCCTGGCCGATTTGGGACAGGCGAAAGATGTCACCTTCGTGCTGGAGAACCTCAATACCGCCGTCGACCACCCTGGTGTGCCCTTTGCGAGAGCCGAGGATGTCCTGGCACTGGTGGCGGCTGTCGATCGCCCAGAGGTGCGCATCATGCTGGACCTCTATCACGCCCAGATCGGCGAGGGGAACCTGATCGAGCTGGTACGCCGCTGCGCTCCCTATATCGGTGAGGTACAGGTGGCCGACGTTCCCGGGCGCTGCGAGCCTGGCACCGGCGAGATTCACTACCCGGCCATCGCCCGAGCCCTCGATGAGATCGGCTATCGCGGCACCGTCGGCTTGGAGGCCTGGGCCTCTGGCGACGACGAGCTGGCTCTGACGCGCTTCCGTGAGGCCTTCACCTTTGACTCCTGAATGGAACAGCGTCGTAGCGCCCATTAGCCACTGCTGGACCTTTGGGTGCCCTGCGACAAGCGACGCGGAGAGATGCTATGCAAGAAATGAGTACTGACAGCCGTCCGCTGGACCTGATCTGCCTGGGCCGTGTCGCCGTCGACCTCTATGCGGAGCAGATCGGCTGCCGCCTGGAAGACGTGACCAGCTTTGCCAAGTACCTGGGTGGCAGTTCCGGCAACATGGCCTATGGCACGGCAAGGCTGGGGCTCAGGTCGGCCATGCTGTCTCGGGTGGGCAACGAGCAGATGGGCAGCTTCGTGCGTGAGGAGTTAGAGCGCGCCGGGGTCGATACTTCGGGTCTGCAGACCGATCCGGAACGCCATACCGGCTTGGTGCTGCTGGCGATCAAGGACCGCGACACCTTTCCGCTGCTTTTTTATCGTCGCGACTGCGCCGACATGGCTATCGACGCGGACGCCATCGACCCCGCATTCATCGGCAGTGCCCTGGCTCTGGCCATTACCGGTACACACCTTTCCACCGTCACCACGCGCCGTGCCTGCCGCAAGGCCTTGGATGCGGCGGCCGAGCATGGCGTCAAGCGGGTGCTGGATATCGACTATCGACCAGTGCTGTGGGGCTTGACCACTCCGGGCGACGGGGAGACTCGCTTCATCGCCGACGAAACGGTCACCACCGACCTGCAGCAGTGGCTCGGCGACTTCGACCTGATCGTTGGTACCGAGGAGGAGTTCCATATTGCCGGCGGCAGCACCGATACCCTCGAGGCGCTGCGTGCGGTGCGTCGCGTCAGCAACGCCACCCTGGTCTGCAAGCTCGGGCCGCTCGGCTGCGTGGTGATCGAAGGCGAGATTCCCAGCCGTGTCGAGGAAGGCATCCTGGTCCGGGGGGTGAAAGTCGATGTGCTCAATGTGCTGGGCGCGGGCGACGCCTTCATGAGCGGTCTCCTGAGAGGCTGGCTGCGTGGCAAGGACTGGGAGACCAGTGCCACCTATGCCAACGCTTGCGGGGCTCTGGTGGTCTCCCGGCATGGCTGTGCGCCGGCCATGCCCACTGAGGAGGAACTGTTCGACTATCTGGCACGCCGGGACGAGGTGCGACATCCTGACAAGGACGGTCGTCTCAACCATCTGCATCGGGTTACCACCCGCACGCCTGCCGAGTGGCCCGAAGTGTGCGGCCTGGCCTTCGATCATCGGCGCCAGCTCACCGACATGGCCCGCGACGAACAGGCCGACCCCGAACGTTTGCCGATCTTGAAGCGGCTGCTGGTCCAGGCCGCCGAGGAAGGTGCGCGTCGCACTGGGCTGGAAAAGCCGGCGATCCTGGTCGATGACGTCTTCGGTCGGGACGCGCTCAACGATGCCTCCGGCAAGGGTTGGTGGATCGGCCGTCCGGTGGAGTTGCCTGGCTCGAGACCGCTGCGCTTCCAGCACGGCGACGACCTGGGTAGCCGGCTGCGCTTCTGGCCCGCCGAGCACATCATCAAGTGCTTGGTGTTCTACCACCCCGACGATGCCTTGGACCTGCGTCTGGAGCAGGAGGAGCGTCTGCGTCAGCTCTACCAGGCGGCCTGCGACAACGGCCTGGAGCTGCTGGTGGAGGTGATTCCCCCCGCCGCCATGCCGGTGGACGACACCACCTTGGCGCGCAGCCTGCAGCGCTTCTACAACCTGGGCATTCGCCCCGACTGGTGGAAGCTGCCGGCCATGTCCGACACCGCCTGGCAGGCAGTGGGGCGGATAATCGATATCCAGGACCCTCATTGTCGCGGTGTGGTGCTGCTGGGCCTCGACGCCCCCATGGAGGAGATGAAACGCGGCTTTGCGCCGGCTGCCCGGCAGGCGCGCTGCAAAGGCTTCACCGTCGGCCGCACCCTTTTCGCCGAGGCGAGCCGCGAGTGGCTGGCCGGACGCATCGACGATGCGGCGCTGGTGGCCCGGGTAGCCGACAACTATGCCGAACTGATCCGGGAGTGGCGGCGTCTGCGCAGCGCCGCCCCCCAATTGGAGGAAGCCTGATATGAGCACCATTCGTTTGACCATGGCCCAGGCCTTGGTCAAGTACCTGGCGGCACAGCGCATTGAGCTTGAGGATCGTGAGGTTCCGCTGTTCGAAGGGGTCTTCGCCATCTTCGGTCATGGCAACGTGGCCGGCCTGGGCGAGGCGCTCTACCACGCCCAGAAGGAGTTGCCGACCCTGCGTGCCCACAACGAGCAGACCATGGCCCATGCCGCCATTGCCTTCGCCAAGACCAACGGCCGGCGTCGCCTGATGGCGGCTACCAGCTCGATCGGGCCGGGGGCCACCAATATGGTCACTGCGGCCGCCCTGGCCCATGCCAACCGTTTGCCGATCCTGCTGCTGCCGGGGGATACCTTCGCTTCCCGCGAACCCGACCCGGTGCTGCAGCAGGTGGAGCACTTCGGCGATCCCACCATCACGGTCAATGACTGCTTCCGGCCGGTGTCGCGCTTCTTCGATCGCATTACCCGCCCGGAGCAGCTGCTAACCAGCCTGCCTCAGGCCATGGCCACCCTGCTCGATCCCGAGCACTGTGGCCCTGCGACCCTGGCGCTACCCCAGGACGTCCAGACCTTTGCCTATGACTACCCTGAGGCCTTCTTTCACCCCCGGGTGCACCGCATCCGGCGTCCCCAGCCCGCCCCCCACGAGCTGGAGGTGGCTATTGCCGCCCTGGCTCGCGCCGAGCGCCCGCTGATCATCGCCGGTGGCGGTGTGCATTATGCCGAGGCCTGTGGGCGTCTGGCGGAGTTTGCCCGTACCCGAGGCGTGCCAGTGGCTGAAACCCAGGCCGGTAAGGGGGCCCTGGCCGACGCTCATCCCTGCGCGATGGGGGCCATCGGCGTCACCGGTAGCGCCGCCGCCAACCGGCTCGCCGAGCAGGCGGACGTCATTCTCGCCGTGGGCACCCGGTTGCAGGATTTCACCACCGGCTCACGGGCGCTCTTCGAGCGAGACGATGTCACTCTGGTGGCGCTGAACGTGGGACGCTTCGACAGCCAGAAGCATCATGCCCTGCCGCTGATCGGTGATGCCCTTGATGGCCTCGCGGCGCTGGATGCCGGCCTGGCCGAGTGGCGAGCCTCAGATGCCTGGCGGGAGCAGGCTGGCGGCCTCAAACGGGAGTGGGCCGAGGTGGTGGCCCGGGTGACCGCCGACGAGGGACGTAACTTGCCCACCGATGCCCAGGTGATCGGTGCCGTGAACCGTCAGGCCGGTGAGGACGGCATCGTGGTCTGCGCCGCTGGCGGCCTTCCCGGCGAGCTGCACAAGCTGTGGCAGTGTGCCGGTCCGGGCAGCTATCACGTGGAGTATGGCTATTCATGCATGGGTTACGAGATAGCCGGCGGCTTGGGGGTCAAGATGGCGCGGCCCGAGCGAGAGGTGTTCGTCATGGTGGGTGACGGTTCCTACCTAATGCACAACTCGGAGCTCGCCACCTCGGTGATGCTTGGTCACAAGCTGATCGTGGTGGTGCTCGACAATCGCGGCTTTGGCTGCATCAACCGCTTGCAGCGGGCCACCGGCGGCGCAGGCTTCAATAACCTGCTCGGCGACTGCCGCACGGTGCCGGAAGGCGCCCCCAAGACGGATTTCGCCGCCCACGCCCGGGCGCTGGGGTGCCAGGCCGAGAGCGTGCGCGGCATCAGTGAGCTGGAGCAGGCGCTGGTACGCGCCCGCCAGGCCAACACGACCTATGTCATTGCCCTGGACACCGATCCGCTGCCCAGCACCGCCGAAGGTGGCGCCTGGTGGGAGGTGGCAGTGCCTGAGGTCTCTAAGCGCGACCAAGTGCGCGAGGCCTATGCAGGCTACCGCGAGGCCAAACGGCGTCAGCACCGCTGAGCCGCGACGGCGCTCATCGACTCACTCGTTCACGCATCTCATGGCGCGGGCCGGGTGGCCCGCTCGCAAGGAGCACGTCATGTCTACCGTACGCCTGGGGATCAATCCCCTGACCTGGACCAACGACGATCTGCCGAGCCTGGGGGCCGATACCCCGTTGGAGGTCTGCCTGGAAGAGGGACGCGAGGCTGGCTTCGTCGGCTTCGAACTCGGCAACAAGTTTCCCCGCACACCGGAGACCCTCAACAGGGTGTTGGACCGCCATGACCTGGACTTGGTCTCCGGTTGGTACTCCGCCCGGTTGCTGGAGCGCAGCCCCGAGGAGGAGATCGCGGCGGTCCAGGACCACCTCCAGTTGCTCAAGGCGTGCGGCGCCAAGGTGATGGTGTTCTGTGAGGTGAGCCGTTGCATCCACGGCAACCAGTCGGTGCCGCTGTCCCGGCGCCCCCATCTCAGCGATGCCGATTGGAAACGCCTGGCCGAGGGGCTCAACGCAGTGGGGGATTACCTCAAGGAGCAGGGCGTGCACATGGCTTACCACCACCACCTGGGCACCGTGGTGGAGAGCCAGCAGGACGTGGAGCGGATGCTCGACAACACTCGCGACTCCGTCGGCCTGTTGCTTGATTTCGGTCACCTGCGCGGTGCCGGTGGCGATCCGATGGCAGTGGCCCGGCGTTACGCTTCGCGGGTCAAGCATGTGCATTGCAAGGACGTGCGCTTCGGTGTGCTTGAGGAGCTGAGCAATCGTGACAAGAGCTTCCTCGACGGAGTCCTCGACGGTCTGTTCACCGTGCCCGGCGACGGAGACGTCGACTTCCTGCCCACCCTGACCCACCTGCGTGAGGCCGGCTACACGGGTTGGCTGGTAGTGGAAGCCGAGCAAGACCCGGAAGTGGCTCACCCCCAGACCTACGCCCGGATGGGGTACCGCAACCTGCGTGCCCTGGCTGAGCAAGCTGGCTTTCAGATCGCCGACTGAGTCCCCTATCCAGATAGAAGCAGGCCAGATACAACCGCCCAGATAACAAAAGAGACCCTTGTCATGAACCAGATTCATCATTTCATCAACGGCCGCATTGTCGAGGGCGCCAGTGGCCGCAACGCCCCGGTCTACAATCCCGCCAACGGTGAGCAACGCCTGCAGGTCGCGCTCTCCTCCGCCGACGAGACCCGCGAAGCGGTGCGCGTGGCGCACGACGCCTTCGCCAAGTGGTCACGTGTCTCACCGCTCAAGCGTGCGCGGATCATGTTCAAGTTCAAGGCACTGGTCGAGGAGCACGCCGACGAGCTGGCGCGGCTGATCTCGAGCGAGCACGGCAAGGTGTTCTCCGACGCCAAGGGTGAGGTCACCCGTGGCCTGGAGGTGGTCGAGTTTGCCTGCGGCATCCCGCATCTGCAGAAGGGCGAGCACTCCATGAACGTGGGCACCGGCGTGGACAGCTACTCCCTGATGCAGCCGCTGGGCGTGTGTGCCGGCATCTCGCCGTTCAACTTCCCGGCCATGGTGCCGATGTGGATGTTCCCCATCGCGCTCGCCTGCGGCAACACCTTCGTCATGAAGCCCTCGGAGAAGGACCCCTCCACGCCGATGCGCCTGGCCGAGCTGCTCCAGGAGGCCGGCCTGCCCGACGGTGTGTTCAACGTGGTCAACGGCGACAAGGAGGCCGTGGACGTGCTGCTCACCGACGAGCGGATCCAGGCGGTGAGCTTCGTCGGCTCCACGCCCATCGCCGAATACATCTACGCCACCGCTTCGGCCCACGGCAAGCGCGTGCAAGCCCTGGGCGGCGCCAAGAATCACATGGTGATCATGCCCGACGCCGATCTCGACCAGGCCGTCGGTGCGCTGATGGGAGCCGCCTATGGCTCTGCCGGCGAGCGCTGCATGGCCATCTCCGTGGCGGTGCCGGTGGGTGAGGAGACTGCCCAGCGTCTGCGCGAGAAGCTCATCGGCGAGCTGGCCAGGCTCAGGGTTGGCCCCGGGCTGGTGGACGGACCCGACAACGACATGGGCCCGCTGATCACCCGCGAGCACCTGGAGAAGGTCAAGGGCTATATCCAGGCCGGCGTGGACGAGGGCGCCGAGTTGGTGGTCGACGGCCGCGAGGCGCGCATCGAAGGCGCCGGCGACGGCTACTTCATCGGCGGCACCCTGTTCGACCAGGTCAAGCCGGGCATGCGCATCCACAGCGAGGAGATCTTCGGTCCGGTGCTCTGCATCGCCCGGGCGGCGAGCTTCGACGAGGCCGTGGCTATGATAAACACCCATGAGTACGGCAACGGTACCGCCATCTTCACTCGTGACGGCGACGCCGCACGCCAGTTCGTCGAGCAGATCCAGGTCGGCATGGTTGGGGTCAACGTGCCGATCCCGGTACCCATGGCCTTCCACAGCTTCGGTGGCTGGAAGCGCTCGCTGTTCGGCCCGCTGCACATGCACGGCCCCGACGGCGTGCGCTTCTACACCTGCATGAAGACCGTTACCCAGCGCTGGCCCAGCGGCATCCGCGAAGAGACCAACCACTTCACCATGCCGACCCACTGATCGCGGCCCCACTCCCACCTCTCAATCAGGCTGTCTGGCTGATTTGGCGTGGTTGATTTCGTGATGGAGGATAAACAGATGCAGGTACTCAATATCGGCCTGATTGGCACCGGCTACATGGGCAAGGCACATGCCATCGCGCTCAAGGCCGCGCCCACTGTCTTCTCCCTGCCCGCCACCCCGGTCTGCGCTCTGCTGGCGGAGATCGATGAGGAGTTGGCCGACCAGAAGGCCCATGAGCTGGGCTTCGCGCGTTCCACTGGCGATTGGCGGGCACTGGTCAACGACCCGCAGGTCGATGTGGTGGATATCTGTGCCCCCAATTTCCTGCACAAGGAGATGGCCCTGGCCGCCATCGCCGCAGGCAAGCACGTCTATACCGAGAAGCCGCTGGCGCTCACGGCCGCCGACGCTCAGGAGATGGTGGAGGCCGCAGAGAGGGCCGGAGTGAAGACCTTGGTGGGCTTCAACTACATTCGTAACCCGGCGACCCAACTGGCCCGGGAGATCGTAGCCAGCGGCGAGATCGGCGAGCTGATCCACTTCCGTGGCCGCCACAACGAGGACTATATGACCGATCCAGAGGTGCCCCATGGCTGGCGCACCCGTCGCGAGACCGCCGGCGCCGGGGCGCTCGGCGATGTGGGCTCGCATATCCTCAACATGGCGGAGTACCTGACCGGCCAGCGCATCGACGAGGTGTTCGGCCAGCTGCAGACGGTGATTCCTCGGCGCCCGCTGGCCGACGGCAGCGGACTCGGCGAGGCGGAGAACGACGACCAAGCCCAGGCATTGCTGCGCTTCAATGGCGGCCTAATCGGTAATATCGAGACATCCCGGGTCGCTACCGGCCGCAAGATGGGGCTGGCTTACACGATTACCGGCACCAAGGGCTCGATCATCTTCGACCAGGAGCGCATGAGTGAGCTGCAGCTCTACAAGCACGAAGGTCCTCAGGGGCGACGTGGCTTCAGCACCCTGCTGATCGGACCCGAACATCCCGACTACGCCGCCTTCAGCCCGGCTGTCGGCCATGGCCTGGGCTACAACGACCAGAAGATCATCGAGATCCGAGACCTGGTGGAGGGAATCGTGGGGGGCAAGCCGCTCTATTCCGATTTCCGTGAAGCCTGGCGGGTCAATCGCATGATCGAGGCGATCGAAGGCTCTCACGCCGAAGGCAGGTGGGTGGCGGTCTAGCCTATACCCGTCCTCCTTTGCCCCCCATCGTTTACCTTGACTACGCTGAAAACGTACATCCATGGATCGGGAGGTATGTCATGAAACGCTATGGAGCAGGAATGCGTAACGCTCTGGTGGTCTTCGCCGCCTCGCTGATGCTGGCACTGGCTGGCTGTGGCACCAGTACCGGTGAACGCGCTGCCAGCGGTGCCGGCATTGGGGCCGCGGTGGGCGGTGCCGCTGGTGCCGCCACGGGAGGCAGTGTGGTACGCGGTGCGGCGATCGGTGCCGGTGCTGGCGCCGTGACCGGGGCGGCTACCGACGAGGACGATATCAATCTTGACGACTGATGCCGTCCTCCAGCACTGCGGAGCCGAAAGGACCGCGCCTGCCCATGAGCAGGCGCGGTTCTTTCCGTCTAGCGTGCTTCCGGGATATGCCAGGTCTCCGGGCACTCCCGGCTATGGAACAGGCGTTGGGCGGTGGTGGCATTGCGTCGCTCGGCGAGGGTTTCTCGGCCCTCGCTCAGGGCTGCCATCATGGCGCTGCTGGGGTGGCGTACGGTCAGCAGGGTCAGCTCGTCCTGCCGGGCGACCTCGTAGTCGGCTTCGAGTGACTCGATCATGGGCTTCAGCCGCTCGGGCTTGTCGTCGAGGCAGAGGGCGAAGCGCATGGCACTGCTGTCGACCAGGTTCGCGTGCAGGCCGGCCTCCACCAGGCGGCCCAGGATATCGTGCTGGCGCGGCTCGTCCATGAACGAGAAGTCACGCGGGCGGACCTCCAGCCAGACCTGATTTTCACGCAGAGTGCAGGAGGCCACGTCGGCATCGAAGCGGCGCTCGGCGTCGATGACGGTAGGCTTGGCGTCGGGCGTCTCGAAGGAGCGCACCGTCAGCGGGATCGACTTCTCCTGTAGCGGTCCCAGGGTCTTGGGGTGGATGACCTTGGCACCGTGCCAGGCCAGCTCGGTGGCCTCGGCGTAGGAGATCCGTTCGAGCTGCACGGCGTTGTCGAAACGCCGGGGATCGGCGTTGAACAGGCCGGTGACGTCCTTCCAGATCACCACCTCGCGCGCATCGAGACAGTGGGCGAAGATCGCCGCGCTGAAGTCCGAGCCCTCACGCCCCAGCGTGGTCGAATCGCCTTCCGCCGTGCCGCCGATGAAGCCCTGGGTCAGGACCACCCGCTCGCTTTGCGCCAAGCGGCCGCAGACGGTCTCGGCGGTGGCCGCCCAGTCCAGGCTGGCGGCCTGGTGGCAGGCATCGGTGCGTACCAGCTCGCGGGCGTCGTGCCAGTCGGTGGCAATGCCGCAGTGGTTGAGCCAGGCCGCGACGATGGTGGTGGAGAGCAGCTCGCCGTAGCAGACGGTCTGGTCGTAGTGCCTGGCGTAGTCGCTCTGGCGATGCTTGCGGTGTTGCTCGTCGAGTTCGTCGAACAGGGCTGCCACCCGCTCGGCAGGCGAGTCCGGCGAGTCGCCGAAGAGTTCCTCGATGACGTCCCGGTGCTCGGCCTGCAGCGCCTCGAAGCATTCGCGGTAAGCGTTTTTGCGGCCCTCGTCGCGGGCAGCGGCGAGCAGCGCTTCCAGCTTGTTGGTGGTCTTGCCCATGGCCGAGACCACCACGACCAGCGGTCGGTCCTCGTGGGCCTCGATCAGCGGGGTCAGGTGGCGAATGACATCGGCATCCTTGATCGAGGCGCCGCCGAACTTGAAGACGGTGGTCATTTGGCTCTCCGTGTCAGCTGACTGTGCGTCCTTCACCATGGTTCAAAACCACGGGCAGGAAAAGGGCACGCGACATCGTCGTGCAAATGCGGGTGCAGAAACGAAAAAAGCCCCCTCGGGGGCTTTTCGTTGCCGGGCAAGGCGTTGCGCCTAGCTTAGGCGCTCCTTGTAGGCTTCATAGCCGAAACGCTTCACCGTGCGCACCTTGCGGCTCACCTCGTCGACCCGGCAGATCGACGGCAGGCGAATACCGTTGAAGGTAGTGGTCTTGACCATGGTGTAGTGGGCCATGTCGGTGAACACCAGGCGGTCGCCGATCTCGAGCGGTTTGTCGAACGAGTAGCTACCGATCACGTCGCCCGCCAGGCAGGTGGTGCCGCCCAGGCGGTAGGTGTGGGTCTTCTCGCCCGGCTCGCCGGCACCGATAATGTGCGGCCGGTAGGGCATCTCAAGCACATCGGGCATATGCGCGGTGGCCGAGGTGTCGAGAATGGCGTTGGGGCCGTCGTTGTCGACGATATCCAGCACCGAGCACACCAGGTAGCCGGTGTTCAGCGCGATCGCCTCTCCTGGCTCCAGATAGACGGTGAGGTGCGGATGCCGCTCGCGGAAACCGCGAATCACCCGCACCAGTCGCTCGATGTCGTAATCGGGGCGGGTGATGTGATGCCCGCCGCCGAAGTTGACCCACTGCTTGTCGGTCAGATACTGCCCGAACTTGGCCTCGAACGCCTCCAGGGTACGCTCCAGGGCATCGCTGTTCTGCTCGCACAGGGTATGGAAGTGCAGCCCCTCGAGCCCGGTGAGGTCGGCGCCCTCGAAGTCGGCCACCCGTGTGCCCAGCCGTGAGCCGGGCGCGCAGGGATCGTAGATCGCCACCTTGCCTTCGGAGTACTCCGGGTTCACCCTGAGCCCGCAGGAGACCTTGCGCGGCGTCGCCGCGACGCTGTCGCGAAAGCGCTGCCACTGCCCCGGGGAGTTGAAGCTGACGTGGTCCGCGTACTGCAGCACCACGTCCATCTCCTCCTCGGTGAAGGCCGGCGAGTAGACGTGCACCTCGCCGCCGAAGGTCTCCGCGCCCAGGCGCGCCTCGTCCTGCCCGCTGGCGGTGGTGCCCACCAGGTACTGGCTGACCAGCGGGAAGGTGTCCCACATGGCGAAGCCCTTCAGCGCCAGCAGGATCCGTGCGCCACTCTCCTCCTGGACCTGCCTGAGCAGCTCCAGGTTGCGGCGCAGCAGCGCGTCGTCAACCACGTAGGCCGGCGACGGGCAGGCATGGATGTCGAAGTCGAGTCGTGTCATGCCAGCGGATCGTGCTCCGGATCCAGCTCGACCACCTGCCACGGCAGGCCCATGTCGCCGATGCGCTCCATGAAGGGATCCGGGTCGAGCTGCTCGACGTTGAACACGCCAGCGCCCTTCCAGATGCCTTCCAGCATCAGCATGGCGCCTGTCACTGCCGGCACCCCGGTGGTGTAGGAGATCGCCTGGGACTGCACCTCGCGGTAGCACGCTTCGTGGTCGCAGATGTTGTAGATGTACACCTTGCGCCGCTTGCCGTCCTTGATGCCGTCGGCAATGATGCCGATGTTGGTCTTGCCCTTGGTGCGCGGGCCGAGCGAAGCCGGATCCGGCAGCACCGCCTTGAGGAACTGCAGCGGCGAGATCTCGCAGCCGTTCACCTCGATCGGCTCGATGCTGGTCATGCCGACGTTCTCGAGCACCTTGAGGTGGGTGATGTACTTCTCCGAGAAGGTCATCCAGAAGCGAATGCGCTCAAGGCCCTTGATGTTCCGGCTGAGCGACTCGAGCTCCTCGTGGTAGAGCAGGTAGATGTCCTTCTCGCCGATGCCGTCGAAGTCGAACTTGCGCTTCTCGGCCAGCGGCGGGGTTTCCACCCATTCACCCTTCTCCCAGTAGCGACCATTCGCGGTGATCTCGCGAATGTTGATCTCCGGGTTGAAGTTGGTGGCGAAGGGGTAGCCGTGGTCGCCGCCGTTGGCATCGAGGATATCGATCCGGTGGATCTCGTCGAACAGGTTCTTCTGGGCGTAGGCACAGTAGATGTTGGTCATGCCCGGGTCGAAGCCGCAGCCCAGGGTGGCCATGTTGCCCGCCTCGGCGTAGCGGTCGTGGAACGCCCACTGCTCCTTGTACTCGAACTTGGCCTCGTCCGGGTGCTCGTAGTTGGCCGTGTCGAGGTAGGGCACGCCGGTCTTCAGGCATGCTTCCATGATGGTCAGGTCCTGATAGGGCAGGGCCACGTGGATCAGCACGTCCGGTTTGAACGACTCGATCAGCTGGACCAGGTCGTCGACGCTGTCGGCGTCCACCTGGGCCGTCTGTATAGGGCGTTTCAGCTGGGCCGCGATGGCCTTGCATTTGTCTTCGTTGCGGCTGGCCAGGCAGATCTCGCTGAAGACTTCGGGATGCTGTGCACACTTGTGGGTGACTACGCCTCCGACGCCACCGGCGCCGATAATCAGGACTTTGCTCATGGGCCTCTCGAATCCAGATCGGGGAATGTCAATGAAAGGGTAGGGTCTTATCGGATTTTCGGCCATCTCGTCATGCCCGTGCCCGATGCCACCCCGGTCTTGCATCGCTTGCGCGCTGATGATGGCCCCCCATGAAGCCGGGGGCAAGTGATTTTGTCATGACCCGCTAGACCAAAGTAGGGGGTGGCAGAGGAGTGGAGGCGCCGGCCGCCAGCGCCCCTGCTGCCAGCAGGATGGGCCGCGCTCGGTGGTCGTTCGATCATTATTGGGCGTCGATAACCTGCGTTATGAATCTCTATATAAGCTTGTGTTTTAGTATGTCGCGACCTAACCACAAGCCGGAGAGGCAGCGTGTGACCCTACTCGACAGTGTAGTGATGCAGGGACTTGGCCGTCACGGAGCGCTGACGGCCGAAGACAAGGCCCTGTTGCTGGGCCTCGAGCTCAATCCAAGGCGCGTGTCGGCCGGGGAGGTCCTGTGGCAGGAGAGTGCCGACGTGGACCTGTTCTGTGTGATCCAGGAGGGTTGGGCCTACTCCTATCGTAACCTCGGCAACGGTTCGATGCAGATCCTCAAGGTCTACCTGCCGGGAGATATCATCGGCATGCGCGATTTCGGCTTCGCCCGCCGGCTGGCAGGCGTGGCGATGATCAACGATGGCGTGATCAGCCCGTTCGCGTATCAGCAGCTCTTCGAACTCTTCGGGCGCTCGCCGGCCCTGGCCGCTGGTATCATCGCCATGGCGGTACGCCAGCAGGCAATACTCACCGAACGGCTGGTCTACCTTGGCCGCTATGCCGCTCACGAGCGGCTGGCGCACTTCCTCTACGAGCTTTACCTGCGCCTCAAGCGGATCGGCGCCGTGAAGGACAATGGCTTCTTCATGCCGCTATCCCAGGAGCAGATCGGCGATGCGCTGGGGCTGAGTGCGGTGCACGTGAGCCGGACCTTCTCCATGCTGCGTGACGAGGGCCTGATCGTGCGCGACCGCCAGCACGTGGTGCTTCCCGACCCGGAGGCATTGGCTCGCTTGGTCGAGTTCAACGACACCTATATCGACGAATCCCTGCCTCCTGCCTTCCAGAGCTTCGCCTAGCGGTGCGGTCTCTCCACTGACCGAACCTGTTTCCTGGCCGCAGCAGAGCCGCAGAAACGAAAAAAGCACCTCTAGAGGTGCTTTTTTCGCTTGATTGGTGGAGGCGGCGTCATGCTAAAACTAAACGCAAGCTCTTATAAGGAAAGAGTTTTTTATTTTCAGTAAGAAAATGTGCCCCCAGATATGCCCCCATCGTTAGATAAAAAGGGCTGAACTCCAAAGGTTATCTTAATGAATCGTTATGTCCAAGCTTGCTCCGTTGGCTTGGCTCATTGTAGCATAACGTAAGCCTAGCAATTTGGGTCTCGTACCCACGAGGCATGAGTCATGTCTTGCTACGCAACGGTGAACAGCTCTCAGGTTTCGCTGGCATATTCTTTGTCGCCAGCCGAAGTCTCGGCTGGTCTCCAAAGAATATGCCAGCGCGCTTAGGTAGGCAATGTATACAACAGAGAGTACTTACTCGAGGGCGATTAAACCTCTTGTTAACTCAATTAAAAGAAGCCGGGTCGTTGCTATCAGAGGCACGCCCCGGCTATTTTTTCTATGTGGTGCCAATGAATCCGAAGGGCAGATATCATATAGAAGAAAGCAAGTTAAAGAGTTTCTTGAACAGCAGATCGTCAACTCGCATGTAATTATCGCAGAGTCTTTTTTTCACGATTATATAAAGAATAAAGATAGAAATGGTACTGGCAAGATTAACTCACTTGATTTTGAGCACGTTCTCTCGGACATATCCGAAAAAATTATAATAATTATGGAGAGCGAGAGTGCAATCTGCGAGCTTGGCGCTTTCTCTCATGCAAGCCTTAGAAATAAGCTTGTAGTAATTAATAATTCCGAATACGAAAATTCAGAATCTTTCATAAACACAGGCCCAATTAAGGCTATTAAGGACACATCGGGGCACGATAAGGTTATATGGTACAAAATGGCAGGAATGGGTGGAGCAGCACAAGATGCTATAGCCCATACATTTCCAAGCTTGAATAAAGTGTTAGATCATACCAAAGCTGTAAGTGAAATAATCCATTACGAGGAACTGGACCCAGCTGATAAAATCTCAACAAAAACTCTTCTTTTTGTCCACGATCTCATATATTTAATGAGCGAAGTGACGTATAAGAGTCTTGTTTACTTTCTCAAGGATATTTTTGGGAATAAGGATTTTTCTAAGCTGACAGATATAATTGCGATTCTTATTTCCTTGGGCTATATCGAATATCCGCATACGTACGGCTTAATGAAAAGCTGTAGGGAATCGGCTTTTTTTAGGTATACTGAAAGCGACGAAAGAGTTAAATCAGGTCTCTATCTAAACATGATACGGAAGCGGGCAAGAGGTTAGCAATGGAAATTATGAAGTCTATTGCCAAAGAGCTTGGCATGCCTGAGCCTGTGTTTAGGGAACAGATCAAGGTTGCTGGTGGAAAAATCAAGCACCTCAGGATTCCTAAAAAAAACAAAAAAGGGTATAGAAAATTAGTCATTCCCCCTTGGGAATACAAGATCGTACAATATTGGTTAATTTACAACCATTTAAAGGGGTTTCCAATTCATCCTTCATCCGCTGCTTTTAAACCTGGCGCCTCAATTAGGAAAAACGCCTTGGAGCATGTTGAGGGAAAGTACTTTGTAAAAATGGACATATCAGATTTTTTTCCCTCTATAGGAGCCGAAGAGCTAATTAGGGTAATTGAAGAGTATTTCCCTGAATACGGTTGGTTAGTTAATGAGCTTGAGGATCCTGATCTTTTGACAGCCATTTTTTATCACCAGAAGTGTGCTATAGGATATCCGGCGTCGCCATATATTAGTAATATAATAATGTTTGGAATTGATCAGTCCATAGATAGAGCGCTTCAAGACAAACAACCAAGATTTGGAAAGTATAGCTATACACGATATGCAGATGATATAGCCATATCAATAGAGAAAAAAGGGTTTAAAAGAGAAGTGGTTCGTCTTGTGCAAGATTCAATAAGGGGGTCAGGGTTAAAAAATTTAAAAGTCAATAATGATAAAACTAAGTTTGGTAGTAAAAAAGGTGGATCAGCCTTTATAACAGGCATGAGGATCTGTCCAGATGGGCATGTTACATTACATAGAAAATATAAGGATAATGTTAGGCTGCTTCTCTCTTTGTTTAATAAAGGGAAGTTAGACGTCTCTGAGAGGTCGAAGCTTGCAGGCCATCTGAACTACTGTAAAGCTGCGGACCCGATTTTCTATAACAAGCTTGCGATAAAATATTTTGCAGCGATTAAAGCGTTGCATGAGGCTTGATGGAGGCAAGGTGGATTTTGAGGCAGGGTTGACGCAGCTATTGCTTGATTGAAAAACTCAATTCAGATCAACTGAATTCAATTCAATTCAATTCAATTCAATTCAATTCAATTCAGTTCAATGAATTAGTTCAAAAAAATTGGAAGAATAGGATTTTGGGTGTTGCAAAATACAGCTACATGGTTATCATTGTAGGTCAGAGTTTAGAGGAGTGTGGTTTGCTCCCACTCTCTGACACAATGGAGCAGTATTAAATGCATCAACTTATAAGGAAAAAGGCTGTGCTGGAGCGAACAGCACTAAGCAATACTTCGCTATATCGTCTGATTGCAAAAGGCGAATTCCCTAAGCCTATTCAGTTAGGTCCTCGTGCAGTAGCGTGGGTTGAGGATGAGATTGAAAAGTGGATTGATTCGCGCATTTCTGCTTCCCGCTGAGCAGATAAAGTAAGGTTAGGCAGTATGGGCTAATTTTTTTTAATGAGCCCTGCTTTTCTTTTTATAGTCCTACCATCATTGCCCTTTACTTCAATGATTCCATAATCTCCGGATTCTTCCAAAATCCTAATTACGGTTCCTGTTGTGATGGGCCGGCCTAGTATCTTTATTGCTTCTTGGGTTATAGCGTGTGCGGAATTGTATAATCCAGATCGTGCAAGATTTATTATAATTTGAACATCTTCTTCAGACGTCTTTCGAGCTAACTTTTTGGGCCTTTTTGATTTTTCCTCAAGCGCTGCGCTATCTCCATTTTTATAGGCCTCTAGCTGGACCTTCCATTTTTGGAATTGGTTTGGGTGTATTCCAACTTTAAGGCATGCTTGTCGCATGCTCAGACCTGACCTGATAAGACGGTTAATCTCCTCTACATTGCGTTGTTTGGCAATTGCGCTGAAGCGGCGGGGTGATGGTGCCATACATCTTTCTCCAGACATGCGAGATACACTGACTTCTTTGTACTCTAAATGTACGTGGCAAGGCTAGGTGCAGTGTCGTGTGCGGGACCTCAGTTTAACGCTTTTGGCGACTCATGAGAAGCATGACATTGATTGGCGGATATCGAAGGCATTCAATAACGATGCCTTGGCTGAAGCTATGGTACTAATAACAAGATCTAACTTAAAGGAATCTTGATAATGGGAATTGTTGAAGAGAAACTAGTTTTTAAGATTAACGATGATTCGCTGAAAGAGCTAAGGAATCAGCGTATGCTGGATAGCTATGCTAAGTTATTGAAAGGGCATGACTGGAAGTATTTTATTACCTTGAATTTTAGGAGGGAGGTTAGTGAGAGTCGTGCACAAGAAATCTCGGAACGCTTTGTTAAAGCACTTAATGTTAGAATCTTTGGGAGGCGATCACGTAAGGCCCTGCGATTAGCTGTGTCGATAGAAAGAAATTATTCGCGTGGTTACCACCTCCATATTCTGGCAGAAGATCCATCTCTTAGAATAGAGAATAAAGAAAAGCGAGATGGCTTCTTTTTTCGCGATGAGGTTAGGGAGTGTTGGCAAAATGCTGATGTTTCCACGGCTCTGATTGCATTATCCTCGCCAGATGGTAAATCATGGTTTCAAGTTATTGAGAATGAAGATAACGTGATTCTCTATGTATTAAAAGAAATGAAGAAAGGGCGATATGATTGCCTTCAGGCAAACACATTAAATTTCGATGGTCGCAGAATTCCGATTTAATGTCTAAGGCTTATTGCGGATGCGCCAGCCTTTGATCGCGGCAGCATATTGGTTCGATAATTAAACTTGGCCCGGCAAGCCGCGTAAGCTATCCAAATAATCTGCCCATGCTTGTAGCATTTCTCTGCGCTGCTCAAGATGAGTGGTGCGATTGTAGGCGCGACCATTGCTGTCCCTTACTGCATGAGCCAACTGCTGCTCAATGTAATGCTCTGGGTAGTTTAAGCGCTCCGCTAGGATCGTGCGTGCCATAGCACGAAAGCCGTGTCCGGTCATTTTATCCTTGAACCCCAGGGTCTTTAGAGCGGCGTTGATGGTGTTGTTGCTCATTGGGCGTTTACTGCTGCGAACGCCAGGAAAGACGAATTCAGAGCGTCCTGTCAGGCCATGGAGGTCTCGTAGGATCTCAACGGCTTGGATGGGCAAGGGCA
This sequence comes from Billgrantia sp. Q4P2, assembly GCF_052806135.1. NCBI lineage: Bacteria > Pseudomonadati > Pseudomonadota > Gammaproteobacteria > Oceanospirillales > Halomonadaceae > Billgrantia > Billgrantia sp. Q4P2. Next base: position 59,936 of record NZ_JBRBAI010000015.1, on the reverse strand, counting down.
CTGTATGCGGATGCCCGGTCTTGCTGGCCTGAAAGGACCAAGTGGCTTGATCCAGGCTAATGTCGATCCACTTCGCCTGACGCAACTCGCCGGGGCGGGTGAAGACCAGGGGCGCCAGCTTCAAGGCGGCAATGGTGATCGGCTGGCCGCCGTAGCCGTCCATTGCCATTAGTAGGTCGGCTACTTCTTTCGGCTCGGTCAGAGCGGCATAGTGCTTGGTTTTGTTAGGGCGAAGGGCACCGCGAAGGTCTGGAGTGGGGTCGCGCTCCACTCTGCCTGTGGAGATACCGTAGCGAAAGACCTGGCCACATAGCGCTTTTATGCGGTGAGCAGTCTCAATATGCCCTCGCATTTCGATACGCCTCAGGCACCCCAGGAGTTCGGGTGGAGTGATCTCGACAATGGGGCGTTTGCCGATGATGGGAAAAACATCACGCTCAAGGCGCCGTTTGTTGCGGGTGTAGTGCGTTTCCACCACTTCATGCCGGTGAACTTGCTCAAGCCACTCGATAGCCACTGCCTCAAAGGTATTGATGGCGGCTTGGTGGCCTAACTGCCTGGCAAGACGTTTGGCAGCGCTGGGGTCGATGCATTGAGCTAGCTGGCGCTTGGCCTCGTCGCGGGCTTGCCGCGCATCCGCTAGAGAGACTTCGGGATAGACGCCGATGGCCAGGCGCTTCTCCTTGCCAGCGTGGCGATACTTCAGGCGCCAGTACTTGCTGCCGGTTGGGGTGATCTCCAGATAGAGGCCGCCACCGTCTGCCAGCTTGGCGGTCTTGTCCTTGGGTTTTGCGTTGCGTACGGCGGTCGCGGACAGCTTGTTGGTCTGGCGGCTCACGGGGCACCTCGTCCGGTGATAATGTCATGCCCCGCTCAAGATGCCCTATTTGGAAGTAGGCGCCTCATCCGGATAGGAGTGCGTGCAGCTGGTATCGTCGGCACGAATGGGGGCATCGGGTGGTTGGCATCGACGCTGTGCCCCCACATATGCCCCTTCAGACGGGGGCATGTCAAGGTCTTCTCTGGGATCTCCTGGCAACAAAAAAGGGCCGCGAGGCCCTTTGTGAAGCGGTTTCTGGAGTTTTATGGAATCTCCTGAAACCTGTATTTGGTGGAGGCGGCGGGGATCGAACCCGCGTCCGCCGATACTCGCTCTTCGGCTCTACATGCTTAGGTCCGTTTTTTGGTTTAACGCATCTGGCTCCAACGGGCAGGATCCAGCTACGCGATTCCTCTAAGGTTTAGCGATTGGCGAGAGGACACCACCAACCGCGATCCCATCATTTTTAGCTCATATCCCCTCCGCGATGAATGGGCACATCGCTTTGGGGCCGGACTAGAAGCTAACAGCTATTAAGCTGCCAGCGCGCCCTGAGCGTAGTTGTCGTCGTTTGCGACTATTTAGTCGTGATGTTGGATTTACGAGATACATCACGCTCTCGGCATGCACCTAGGAGGTTGTCATCGGCGTCGAAGCCATGTCGCCCCCGTAACGGACCCATCTTATCAGCATGGGCACTTCTATGACACCTATTGGATGGATCGGTTCCATCGCTTCCCCGATTCTTGCCGACTTCGGGGAGCCACCTGCCGTGCCACTCGCTACGACACCTCAGGCCTTGGTGTGTTCCCGCATGATGCGCCCTTTCTGCCGCTGCCAGTCGCGGTCCTTCTCGGTAGCCCGCTTGTCGTGCAGCTTCTTGCCCGTCACCAGGGCCAGTTCGCACTTTACCTTGTTGCCTTTCCAGTAGAGCTTGAGCGGCACGCAGGTGTGCCCCTTCTCCTGGGAGCGCGAGAAGATCCTGGCGATCTCCTTGCGGTGTAGCAGCAGCTTGCGTGTGCGCGAAGGATCGGCGATCTCGTGGGTGCTGGCGGTATTCAGCGGCGTGATGTGGCTGCCCAGCAGCCAGGCCTCGCCGTCCTTGATCAGGATGTAGGTATCGGTGAGCTGGGCCTTGCCGGCGCGCAGGCTCTTCACCTCCCAGCCGGCCAGCACCAGACCGGCCTCGAAGGTCTCGTCGATGTGATACTCGAAGCGAGCCTTCTTGTTCTGGGCGATCATGCTGCTGCCGGGGCCCTTGCCCTTGCCTTTCTTGTTGGCCATGGAACCTCGTGTCATGTTCTGCCGATGGTAACCGCGTCCTTCGATGTGGGGGGAAGCGTGGTACCATTCAAGGCGTGAAATAACCGCTCATGATACGCCCTGGGCACTGTGAAGTCAGCGGAGAGCTCAATGCCAATGGTCAATCGGTCCGCCCTGGTGCGGCACACCCCTCGGGACATGTTCGAACTGGTCAATGACTTCGAGCGCTATCCGGAGTTCCTGCCGGGCTGTCGGCGGGCGCGGCTGCTCGAGCGCGACGAGTCGCACCTGATCGGTGAGATGACCCTGGGCCGGGCGGGTCTCGAGCAGAGCTTCACCACGCGCAACGACCTCATCGAGCCCGAGCGCATCGAGATGTCGCTGGTCAGTGGTCCTTTCAAGCGCTTGCGCGGGCGCTGGCTGTTCCTGCCGATGGGCGAGGGCGCCTGCAAGGTGTGCCTGGAGCTCGAGTTCGAATTTGCCAACCGGATTCTGGGCATGGCCTTCGGCAAGCTGTTCCAGCAGGTGGCGGGGCAACTGGTCGATGCCTTTACCCGGCGTGCCGATGAGCTTTACGGGCGCTGACATGAGGCTGGAGGTGGAAGTTGCCTTTGCCCTGCCGGACAAGCAGCGCATCGTCGCGCTCGAGGTACCGGTGGGCACCACGGCGCGACAGGCCGTCGCCCTGGCCGAGCTGGACCGTCTCTTCCCCGAAGTACCGGCCGCCACCTTTGCCGAGGCGGACCTGGGCATCTTCGGCAAGCTGCTACGCGACCCCGACGATCACCGTCTGCGTGCCGGCGACCGGGTCGAGGTCTACCGCCCGCTCGAGATCGACCCCAAGGTGGCACGTGCCCGGCGCGCTGAGCGCGCCGGGAGGTAGCCGAAGCGCTTTCGGCGTAGTGTCAAAGCTTAAAGCTCCAGCGGTTCGGTCGAAGCCGGCTCGCCGCCTTGCGGCAGGGTGCCGCCAGCGTCAGGCGCACGCTCCGGTACCGCTTCGGGCTGGCTCCCGGGCAGCATGCCTGCGGGGTCGGCACCCTCGGCCGCCGGACCGATGTCGTCCTGTGCGCGCAGCTCGATGTCCTCTGAGAAGTCGCCTTCCTGCTGTACGTTGACCAGACGATCGCCGTCAAAGGTCAGCGTAAGCCGGCGCTGCTGCACGCTGCCATAGGCTTCATCGAGGCGGAACACGTAATCCCACTGGTCGGCATTGAAGGGGGCTTCCAGCAGTGGCCTGCCCAGCAGGTCGACGACCTGGGTGCGGCTCAGGCCGGGCTGGAGCTGCTGGACCATGCCCTCGGTGATGTAGTTGCCCTGGGGGAGGTCACGCTTGTAGACACAGCCGCTGACCACGGTCAGGGCGATGACGAGAGGGAGGGTTTTGATCAGCTTTTGCATTTGTGTCCGTTCTTCACTATCGTGGATTCGGTCGATCATACCCGACCCTACCTGATACTGCGAAGAGCGAACATGGCCGACCAGAACCATGAACTGCGCAAGGCAGGCCTCAAGGTCACCTTGCCCCGAGTAAAGATCCTGCAGATCCTCGAGAATGCCACGGGTCAGCACCACCTGAGCGCCGAGGATGTCTACAAGACTCTGCTGGAAGCCGGGGAAGACGTTGGCCTGGCCACCGTCTATCGCGTGTTGACCCAGTTCGAGTCCGCAGGGCTGGTGATCCGCCACAACTTCGATGGCGGCCATGCCGTGTTCGAGATCTCCCAGGAGGAGCACCACGATCATATGGTGTGTCTCGACAGTGGTGAAATCATCGAATTCTTCGACGAGACCATCGAGCGTCGCCAGAAAGAGATCGCCGAGGAGCACGGCTTCGAGCTCGTCGACCATGCGCTGGTGCTTTATGTGCGCCCGCGCGGCTCCAATGCCACGCGCCAGGACGGTCAGCCGCGCAAGTAGCGTCTTTTCCGCCTGACGATACGACACGGCCCCGATCGGATGATCGGGGCCGTGTTCGTTGGATGCACTTCCGCGGTGAGACCTAGTGCGAGGCGCCCTGCTGGCTGGCATCGAGCATCTCGCGGGCATGGGCCAGGGTGCGGTCGGAGAGATTGACGCCGCCGAGCATGCGCGCCAGCTCGCTGACCCGGCCGGCCTCGTCGAGCAGCGCCATGCGCGTCAGCGTGGTGTTGCGCTTGGCCTGCTTCTCGATATGCAGGTGATGATGGGCCTGGGCCGCCACCTGGGGCAGGTGGGTCACGGTCATCACCTGGCCGCTTGCGCCCAGCCGACGCAGCAACTGGCCGACGATTTCGGCGGTGGCACCCGAGATGCCCACGTCCACCTCGTCGAATACCAGGCTGGGGATGGTCGAGTGGCGCGCGGCGACTACCTGGATGGCCAGGCTGATGCGCGACAGTTCGCCACCGGAGGCGACCTTGGCCAGCGGCCGCGACGGCTGGCCGGGGTTGGCGCTGATCAGGAAGCGCACCTCTTCCATGCCATCCGGTTGCGGTGACTGTCTGGCCTCCACTTCCACCTCGAAGCGCGCCTTGCCCATGGCCAGGAAGGCAAGCTGCTCCTGCACCGCCTTGCCGAAGCGGCCCGCTGCCTGGCGGCGGGCCTCGCCCACGCTGCGGGCTCGTTCGCGCCAGGTATCGCGTAGCACCTCGACCTCGGCGCGCAGAGCCTCGAGGTCATGCTCGCCGCCTTCGAGGGATTCCAGCTCGGCCTGCAGCCGACGGTGCAGGGCGGGCAGCTCCTCTGGCATGACGTGATGCTTGCGTGCGATGCGGTGGACCTCGCCCAGGCGCGATTCGACCCAGGCCAGGCGCTCCGGGTCCAGCTCGGTGGCGTCGGCGAAGCGATGCAGCTCGCGTACCGCCTCCTCGACCTGGATGCGGGCGTCGTTCAGCATGCCCAGCACTTCGGCCAGCGTGCCACGGTCGCTGCCTGGCAGCGGATCGAGCCGATGGGTCGCCTGGTTGAGCAGCGCCAGTACGCCAGCCTCGTCCGAGTCGCAGCATTCGGCGGCATGTTGCGCCTCGCGCAGCGTCTCCTCGGCGTGGGCGAGCTGCTCCTGCTCGTGCTCCAGCGTGGCGAGCTCTTCGTCGCCCAGAGCCAGGGCGTCCAGCTCCTCGACCTGATAGCGCAGCAGCTGGCGACGCGCCTGTACCTCGTCGCCGCTCTCGGTCAGCTGCTTCAGGCGCCGCCGGGTCGCCTGCCAGCGGCGAAAGGTCTCGGTCAGCTCGCCCACGTCGCCACGGTTGCCGGCGAAGTCGTCGAGCAGGCGCAGGTGGGTCTCCTCGCGCAGCAGCAGTTGATGGGCGTGCTGGCCGTGGATCTCGACCAGATGTTCGCCCAGGGCCTTGAGGTCGGTCACGGTTGCCGGTTGGCCGTTGATCCACGCCTTGGAGCGGCCATTGGCGGTTACCACCCTGCGCAGCAGGCAGTCGTCGACGGGCAGTTCACGCTCTTCGAGCCAGTGCCGGGCGGCCGGCAGCGTGGCAATGTCGAAGCGCGCCGAGAGATCGGCACGCTCGCAGCCGTGGCGCACGCTGCCGGCATCGGCACGCTCGCCCAGGCACAACCCCAGGGCGCCGAGCAGGATCGACTTGCCGGCACCGGTCTCGCCGGTAATGGCCGTCATGCCCCCGGCAAGCTCCAGGTCGAGTGTCTCGACGATGGCGTAATCGCGAATGGCAAGTTGAGTCAGCATGGCACCTCCCGGCGGCCGGTATCCTGGTGGCTGTATATCCATACACGTTATTGCATTTTTATACAGTAGTAGAGGTTCGCTCTCAATACACGCTTCGCCGGTTGCTGCCGGGTCACTTGAGTTTGCCGCAAGGACCCCCATATAGGCGGCAGACCTTCAAGGCTTTCGCCGAATCGAAATTTTCCGGCCCCGCTGGGCCGGCATAGCTTCAGGAGATGCGCATGGCTAAAGAACCCCAGACCCCGCTTGATGACGAGCTGGAGCGGCGCGAGCAGGAAATCCAGCCGGAGCCGATGGAAGGCGAACTGCAGGATTCGGCCGGCGCCGGGGATGATGAGGCTGCTGTCGCACCCGAGGAGACGGCGGTGGAGAGCGACAATCCCGAGGCCGACGTGCTGGCCGCCCAGGTGGAGGAGCTGGAGCAGAGCCTGGCCGCAGCCAAGGACCAGGCGCTGCGGGCTGCCGCCGAAGCGCAGAACGTGCGGCGCCGTGCCGAACAGGAGGCCGAGAAGGCGCGCAAGTTCGCCTTGGAGCGCTTCGTCAAGGAACTGCTGCCGGTGGTCGACAGCCTCGAGAAGGCGCTCGAGGCCATGGGTGAGGATGCCAGCGAGGCCCACCGCGAGGGTGTCGCCATGACGCTGAAGATGCAGCACGACGTGCTGGCCAAGTTCGGCGTCGAGATGGTCGAGCCGGCCGGCGAGCCGTTCGACCCACAGTATCACGAGGCCATGGCCATGGTGCCCAACCCCGAGCTCGAGCCCAACAGCGTGATGGAAGTGATCCAGAAGGGCTATCTGCTCAACGGCCGCCTCGTCCGCCCGGCCATGGTGGTGGTCAGCCAGGCCGCCAGTTGAAGCCGAGTGGATGAAAACGGGGGCGGGGCTTGAAAATTCTCGCTGCACCCCCCAGATAGACGTCAACCGCGGCAACTGCCGCTGAGATGGATCAAAGGCAAACGATTTTTCGAGGATTTCCTATGGGACGCATCATCGGTATTGACCTGGGGACCACCAACTCCTGCGTGGCCGTGCTCGACGGCGACAGCGCCAAGGTGATCGAGAACGCCGAAGGCGCCCGCACCACGCCCTCCATCATCGCCTATACCGACGATGGCGAGACGCTGGTGGGGCAGTCGGCCAAGCGCCAGGCGGTCACCAACCCGCAGAACACCCTGTACGCGATCAAGCGCCTGATCGGTCGTCGCTTCAAGGACGATGTGGTGCAGAAGGACATCAAGATGGTGCCCTACGGCATCGTCGAGGCCGACAACGGCGATGCTTGGGTGGAGGTGAAGGGCAAGAAGCTGGCGCCGCCACAGGTCAGCGCCGAAGTGCTGAAGAAGATGAAGAAGACCGCCGAGGACTACCTGGGCGAGACCGTCACCGAGGCGGTGATCACCGTGCCGGCTTACTTCAACGACAGCCAGCGCCAGGCCACCAAGGATGCCGGTCGTATCGCCGGCCTCGAGGTCAAGCGTATCATCAACGAGCCCACCGCGGCGGCGCTGGCCTACGGCATGGACAAGTCGCGCGGCGACAAGACCATCGCCGTGTACGACCTGGGCGGCGGTACCTTCGATATCTCCATCATCGAGGTGGCCGACGTCGACGGCGAGACCCAGTTCGAGGTGCTGGCCACCAACGGTGACACCTTCCTGGGCGGTGAAGACTTCGACATGGCGCTGATCAACTACCTGGTCGATCAGTTCAAGGCCGACAGCGGTATCGACCTCTCCGGTGACAACCTGGCCATGCAGCGCCTCAAGGAAGCCGCCGAGAAGGCCAAGATCGAACTTTCGAGCGCCCAGCAGACCGACGTCAACCTGCCCTACATCACTGCCGACAACACCGGGCCCAAGCACCTCAACGTGAAGGTGACCCGGGCCAAGCTGGAGTCGCTGGTGGAGGATCTGGTGCAGCGTTCGATGGGGCCGTGCAAGACCGCGCTCTCCGACGCCGGCCTGTCAGCGTCCGAGATCGACGACGTGATTCTGGTCGGCGGCCAGACCCGCATGCCGCTGGTACAGAAGAAGGTCGCCGACTTCTTCGGCAAGGAAGCGCGCAAGGACGTCAACCCGGACGAGGCCGTGGCCGTGGGCGCGGCGATCCAGGGCGGCGTGCTGGGCGGCGACGTCAAGGACGTGCTGCTGCTCGACGTCACCCCGCTGACCCTGGGTATCGAGACCCTGGGCGGCGTGATGACGCCGTTGATCGAGAAGAACACCACCATCCCGACCAAGAAGACCCAGACCTTCTCGACCGCGGACGACAACCAGACCGCCGTGACCATTCACGTGCTGCAGGGCGAGCGCAAGCAGGCCGGGCAGAACAAGTCGCTGGGCCGCTTCGACCTGGCCGACATTCCGCCGGCGCCGCGCGGTGTGCCGCAGATCGAGGTCGCCTTCGATCTCGACGCCAACGGCATCCTCAACGTGTCCGCCAAGGACAAGGCCACCGGCAAGGAGCAGTCGATCGTCATCAAGGCCTCCAGCGGCCTCACCGATGAAGAGATCGAGCAGATGGTCCGCGACGCCGAGGCCCATGCCGACGAGGACAAGAAGTTCGAGGAGCTGGTGGCCCTGCGCAACCAAGCCGATGGCATGGTCCACGCTGCCCGCAAGACCGTGCAGGAAGCCGGCGAGCACGCCACCGACGAGGAGAAGCAGGCCATCGAGGCGGCTGCCTCCGAGCTCGAGGAGGCACTCAAGGGTGACGACAAGGACGACATCCAGGCCAAGCTGGACAAGCTGACCGAGGCCTCCGGCAACCTGGCGCAGAAGATGTACGCCGCTCAGGCCGAGGCCGCTCAGCAGGCCGGTGGCGAAGGCCAGGAGGCTGGCGCCAAGCCGGAAGAAGACGTGGTCGACGCCGAGTACGAAGAAGTCAACGACGACCAGAAGAAGCAGTAATCGGCAAGGCGATGCCACGGATGACGGTAGCGCGGGGGGACGACTCCCGCGTTGCCGTTTCCGCGGATCGGGCAGAACTGCCTAGACCAGGAGGCGCATGGACCCATGTCCAAACGCGATTATTACGAGGTGCTCGGCGTAGAGCGTGGGGCCGACACCAAAGACATCAAGAAGGCCTACCGACGGCTGGCGCAGAAATACCACCCGGACCGCAACCCGGATGACGACACCGCGGCGGAGAAGTTTCGCGAGGTCTCCGAGGCCTATGAGATTCTTGCCGACAGCGAGAAGCGCGCCGCCTACGACCAGTTCGGCCATGCCGGCGTAGACGGCCAGGCCGGAGGCTTCGGCGGTGGTGGTTTCGGCGGCGCCGGTGCCGGCGGCTTCAGCGATATCTTCGGCGACGTATTCGGCGACATCTTCGGCGGCGGCGGTGGTCGGCGCAGCCCCCATGCGCCGCAGCGGGGCAGCGACCTGCGCTACAACCTCGAGCTCGATCTCGAGAGCGCGGTCGCCGGCACCACGGTGGACATTCGCGTACCGCGTCACGTGGAGTGCGACCGCTGCGACGGCCAGGGCGCCGAGCCGGGCTCCACCAAGGAGACCTGCCCCACCTGTAACGGCCATGGCCAGGTGCGCATGCAGCAGGGCTTCTTCGCCGTGCAGCAGACCTGCCCCACCTGCCACGGCAGTGGCGTGCACATCAAGGTGCCGTGTCACAAGTGCCACGGCGAGGGCCGCATGCGCGAGACGCGCACCCTGTCGGTGAAGATACCCGCCGGGGTGGACACCGGCGACCGCATTCGCCTCAACGGCGAGGGCGAGTCCGGCGTCAATGGCGGCCCGCCCGGTGATCTCTACGTGCAGGTGGCGATCAAGCCGCACCATATCTTCCAGCGCGACGGCAAGCACCTGCAGTGCGAGGTGCCGATCAACTTCGTCGATGCCGCGCTGGGCGGAGAACTCGAGGTGCCGACCCTGGATGGCCGGGTCAAGCTCAAGATCCCCGCCGAGACCCAGACCGGCAAGCTCTTCCGCTTGCGTGGCAAGGGCGTCAAGCCGGTACGCGGCGGCCCGCCCGGCGACCTGCTGTGCAAGGTGGTGGTGGAGACCCCGGTCAACCTCAGCGAGGAGCAGAAGACGCTGCTGCGTCAGCTCCAGGAGAGCCTGGGGGGCAGCAACAGCGCCCACCACTCGCCCAAGAAGAGCGGCTTCTTCGACGGCGTGAAGAAGTTCTTCGAGGATATGAAGCCGTAAGCCCCGCGTATCGTTTCGGTGCCTCGCTTTCGGCCCCGGTCACGCCAAGTGCCGGGGCCGTTTCTTTGCTGCCCAGGCGTGGTCGCCTGGCGTGCGGCTGCGGCTGCGGCTGCGGCTGCGGCTGCGGATGGGGGGCCGCTCAAGCGAACGCATTGTTCTGTGTGAGGGCTGGCATCGCCCCGGCCGGCATCTTAGTCTGTTAGTTCCCCTACGAATGGAGATCGTTCTATGCCGATGTCGCGTGCCGAGATCGCTACCGAGTCCGGGGCGAGGCTGATGAGCCGGCTGTGCAAGCACTGGGCGCACAAGCTGGAGGTGGAGCAGGGCGAGGTGGAGAGCCGCGTGGTGTTCGAGGAGGGTTCCTGCGTGATGCGCGTGGAGCCGGGCAAGCTGGTAGTGGCCATCGAGGCGCTGGAGGAGGAGAGCCTCGACCGCCTGGAAGGCGTCGTCGACGCCCACCTGCAGCGCATGGCGGGCGACGAGGACCTGGCGATCGTCTGGGAAAATTGAGCGCGCCGATAACGCCCCGCCTCGCTCATCTGGGCATGCTGCTGTGGGCCTTGCTGGTGGGGCTGTCGTTTCCCGCCGTGGGGCTGATGGGCGAGCTGCCGCCGCTCTCTCTCACCGCCCTGCGCTTCGCCATCGCCTGCGCCGGGCTATGGTGGTTGGCGCGGCGTTCCCCCGACTTCCTGCCGGCCAGGCGGCTGTTGCCGCTCTATGCGCTGATGGGGCTGTGCCTGGCCGGTTTCTTCGCTGCCATGTTCTGGGCCGCCCACCACGCCACCGCGCTCTCCATGGCCACCCTCTACGTCACCGTGCCGCTGCTGGCCTACCTGCTGGGGCTCGGGTTTCGCGTCGAGCGCTTGGGCTGGCAGTTGCCGGCGATCCTGGCGCTGGGGGCCTGCGGGGCGCTGGCGCTCGCCTTTGCCGAAGCCCTCAGCCACGGCGAAGGCCTGCAGCTGGGTATCGGTGAGGCGGTGTTCTTCCTCGGCTGCATGTCGTCGGCACTCTATCCGGTGCTGAGCAAGTGGGGGCTGGCCCGCGAATGGCTGCCGGAGTCGGCGGCGGTGCGCACCTTCTGGAGCCTGGGGCTGGGAGGGCTCGCCATCGGCCTGCTGGGGCTTGCCATCGAGCCCGCTGCCGAACTGGCCGGCATGCGCTGGACGGACGTCGCCCTGGTGGTCTATCTGGGCCTTTTCTCCAGCGCGCTCACCTTCTGGTTGATGCAGCGTGCCACCTCCGTGCTCACGCCCGGGGCCGTCACCGCCTACGGCTACATGGTGCCCTTCGTCTCGATGCTGTTGCTGTTCGCCACCGCGCCCGAGCAGATCGGCTGGCAGTGGCTGCCGGGCAGCGCCCTGGTGCTGGCCGCCATCGGCATGCTGTTGCGCCAGAACGGCAAGGGCGCCCAGAAGTGTCAATCCACTTCGGAATAGGGGTCGCTGCCGGGTGTGGCGGCCAGGCGCGGAAAATGCCGGCGAATCTCTTCGTAGAGCTCGCCCACGTCGTCGACGTGGCGACGCGAGAAGTGGAACGGCACCAGTTGGCCGACCGCGGCCGCGGCGGCGATCTCGCCGCAGCCGCGGGCAGTCAGGTGGCCGGTACGCCGGGCCTGCTCCGCCTGATCCTCGCGAAACGAGGCCTCGCAGAACAGCACCTCGGCACCGCGGGCAAGGCGCAACAGGCGTTCGCGATTATCAGGCGTATCACCGAAATCGGTGGCATAGACGAGGCGCTTCCCAGGTTGCGAAAGTAGCAGGTGCTGGGCCAGTTCGGCGACCGTCCGCTGGCTGCCATCGGGCAGTTCGATCACCGTCTCGTCCACGCCGGCGTGTACATGCTGCTTGAGTTCGCCGAGCCATGGGCCGGGTGCCCAGCCATGCGCATCCAGGCGCTCCTTGCGCACCTTGACCTCGACGTCCGGCTCAAAGGCAAAGGCCAGCACCGGCGTGCCGTGATCCAACGTGACCGCTCGCACGCGAAAGCCGGGCTCCACGTGCAGCACGCCGTCATCGACCTCGCGCGGCGAGAGCGCCTTCATCGGCTGGCCGGCCACCAGGCGATAATGGGCCAGGCGCTCGTCGTGCAGCTCGAAGACCTCGAAGCGAGGCGCTTTCTCCTCGACACGATCCCACAGGATGCCGCGCATCAAGCCGTCCAGGTGACCGGCGAGCCCGGGTGGGCCGTAGACCCGGCACGGCGTGTAATCGCCGATGCGCGAGCGCAACAGCCACAGGAAACCGCCGATATGGTCGAAGTGGGCGTGGCTGATGAAGACGTCGCTGACCTGGTGGGCCAGTCGCGCCGGCAGCCGACCGGGGTCGCCCAAGTCGAACAGCAGGCTGCGCTTGCGATGACGCAGGCGCAGATGCAGCAGCGGGTCGCCGAACACGCCGTTGACCAGCGTGGCGCGGACCCCATCGAGGCGCAGCGTCGGGCGCGGGCCGTCGACGGCTTCCTGCAACGGCAGCCTCAGGGATGGTTCGTCGGGTGTCGCTGGGTAAGGGGCACGATAGGGGCGCGCCGTGCCGAGATGGCCCTCGGAATGGCGCATGGCGTCACGTATCACCAGGGTGCGCGGGGTGTCGCCCAGTGGCGGAGCCAGCAGCTTGAGCCGCCCCCCTTCCAGTGCCAGCACTTCCCCCATGGCCAGGGTGCGGCCGGTAGCGTCGAGCAGGCCGGCCTGGCGCCTGTGCCAGGCCGCGGTGACGTCGTGCGGTGGCGGTGTGCCGACGATGGCCAGGTCGACGAGATCGAGCGATTGCTCCACGGCTTCGGTCAGGTAGGTGTCCCATGCTTCGGTACGTCGCTGGGTGCGAAGCTGGTGCCCCGGGTGGCGTGCCTCTGGGGCGGCGGGCAACTTCAGTACTTCCAGGCCCAGCGCCACACGCTCCTGCGCGTAAGGGTCGGGCGCGTTTTCCGGCGCCAGCCGCACCACGGCGCCAGCGTGGCTGGCGTTGACGAGTGCTGCGAGCAGCTCGGCGCCGCCGATGCCTCGCTCCACACCGGGCGCGTCGATCAGTAGCGGGCCGGCTTCGGTGCGCGCGGCGAGCCGGCGTACCGCCTCGACCAGTGGCAGGCGAAAGCGCGCGCTGTCCAGGGTGGCCAGGGCCTCGATGGTCTCGAGTCGCCAGCCGCCTCCTTCATCCAGCCTCGGGTCCCAGCGCCCCAGGCAGATGGCACCGGGTGGGCCGAAGCCGGGCAGGCCGGGGTCGGCGGCGAGGCAATGGCAAGCCTGGCCCTGATCGGCCAGCCGGGTGGCCACGCGGTGCACGAGCGTGGTCTTGCCGCTGCCGGGCGGGCCGGTCAGCAATACGCGGGGGTGGCGGCGCAGCAGGTCGAGCAGGGCGGTTTCGTTGGCGGAGCCGGGCGGTATCGGGGTCGGCATGGCGTTCCTTGCATCGCATCGTCATGTCCAGTGTGGGCGATTCTGCCGCCGCTACCCAAGCATCGGCCCAGGCGGGGCATGCTCTGGTATACTCCCCTGTCATGTCCAACTTACCGATTTCGCAGGAGTCCGCATGACCCGTATCGCCATCGTCGGTGTCGCCGGCCGCATGGGCCGCACCCTGGTCAACGCCGTGCAGCAGGATGCCGGGGCCAGCCTGGCCGGCGGCATCGTCGAGCCGGGCAGCACGCTGGCCGGAGCCGACATCGGCGAGCTGGCGGGCCTTGGTAAGCTGGGCGTGGTGGCGGTGGACTCGCTCGATGCCATCGTCGACGACTTCGACGTGCTGATCGACTTCACCGCGCCCCAGGTGACGCTGGCCAACCTGGCCTTCTGCGCCGCCCACGGCAAGCGCATGGTGATCGGCACCACCGGGCTCGCCGACGATGAGCTGGCCGAACTCGATGGCTATCGTGACAGGCTGCCCTTCGTCTTCGCCCCCAACATGAGCGTGGGGGTGAATCTCACGCTGAAGCTGCTGGAGACAGCGGCGAAGGCGCTGGGCGACGAAGGCTATGACATCGAGGTGATCGAGGCTCATCATCGCCACAAGGTCGACTCACCCTCCGGCACCGCGCTGAAGATGGGCGAGGTCGTGGCCGAGGCGCTGGGTCGCACGCTCAAGGAGCACGGCGTGTTCGAGCGCGTCGGCCAGTGCGGGCCACGCACCGACAAGGAGATCGGCTTCGCCACGGTGCGCGCCGGCGACATCGTCGGCGAGCACACGGTGATGTTCGCCACCGAGGGCGAGCGCATCGAGATCACCCACAAGGCCTCGAGCCGCATGACCTTCGCCAAGGGCGCGGTGCGCGCGGCGCGCTGGGTCGCCGATCAAGAAAACGGTCGGTACGGCATCCAGGATGTATTGGGTTTGTGAGCCATCGCGGTAGCCAAATGAGATCGAATCCTGTAACATCTCCAAAATTTTGGCCGGGCGCCTGAAATACAGCAGTCCAACACTGCGCGCTTGTTGCGTGGCCAGCCCCCGAGCAAAGACAACAAGCGGGATGAAACCGGTTCTTTATCGGCTTCGTCCCGCTTTTTTACGAGCCGAATCTGTCGCAATGACGATAGCCGCCGAGCCTGCGCCCCTCAGGCTCGCCTCAGCATGGGAGGACCTTGTCTTGAACAGCCCCGCATTGAACAGACCCGCGATATTGGCCCTGGAAGATGGCAGTATCTTTCACGGCACGGCCATCGGCGCCGATGGACGAACCAGCGGTGAGGTGGTGTTCAATACGGCCATGACCGGCTATCAGGAGATCCTCACCGATCTCTCCTATACCCGGCAGATCGTGACCCTCACCTACCCGCACATCGGCAACACCGGCGTCAATGCCGAGGACGTCGAGTCGGGCTCGATCGCCGCCGCCGGCCTGGTGATCCGCGATCTGCCGCTCATCGCCAGCAACTTCCGCTCCGAGCAGTCGCTCTCCGACTACCTCAAGGGCCAGAACGTGCTTGGCATCGCGGATATCGATACCCGCCGCCTGACCCGCATCCTGCGCGACAAGGGTGCCCAGAACGGAGCGATCCTGGCCGGCACCGAGGCCGAAGGCGACGATGCCGTCGAGCGCGCGCTGGCCGCGGCGCGGGAGTTCCCCGGGCTCAAGGGCATGGACCTGGCCAAGGAGGTCTCGTGCAAGCAGGCCTACGAATGGAGCGAGGCCGAGTGGGTGCTGGGCCAGGGCAATATCGATGCCACGGGCAGTGAGCGTCCCTTCCACGTGGTGGTCTACGACTACGGCGTGAAATACAACATCCTGCGCATGCTTGCCTCACGCGGCTGTCGCCTCACCGTGGTGCCGGCGCAGACCCCGGCCGCCGAGGTGCTGGCCAAGAACCCTGACGGCATTTTGCTGGCCAACGGCCCCGGCGACCCCGCGCCCTGCGACTACGCCATCGCCGCGATCCAGGAAATCCTCGAAACCGAGATTCCGGTGTTCGGCATCTGCCTGGGCCACCAGCTGCTGGCGCTGGCGGCCGGTGCCAAGACGGTGAAGATGAACCACGGCCACCACGGTGCCAACCACCCGGTGCAGGATCTGGCGACCGGCCACGTGATGATCACCAGCCAGAACCACGGCTTCGCCGTCGACGAGGCGAGCCTGCCGGGCAACGTGCGCGCCATTCACCGCTCGCTGTTCGACGGCACGCTGCAGGGCATCGAGCTGACCGATCGTCCGGCCTTCAGTTTCCAGGGCCACCCGGAAGCTAGCCCTGGCCCGCGCGACGTGTCGCCGCTGTTCGATCGCTTCGTCGAGATGATGAAGGCCCGCCGCTAGGCCGAGCCCGAGAAACGTCGCCATTCGTCACCATATTTTGCGGGAACCGACATGCCCAAGCGTACCGACATCAACAGTATCCTGATCATTGGCGCCGGCCCCATCGTCATCGGCCAGGCGTGCGAGTTCGACTACTCCGGCGCCCAGGCCTGCAAGGCGCTGCGCGAGGAGGGCTTCCGGGTCATCCTGGTCAACTCCAACCCGGCCACCATCATGACCGACCCGGCCATGGCCGACGCCACCTACATCGAGCCGATCACCTGGCAGGCGGTGGAGAAGATCATCGAGGCCGAGCGTCCCGACGCCATCCTGCCCACCATGGGCGGCCAGACCGCGCTCAACTGCGCGCTCGATCTCGACAAGCACGGCGTGCTCGAAAAATACGGCGTGGAGATGATCGGCGCCAACGCCGACGCCATCAACAAGGCCGAGGATCGCGACCTGTTCGACCAGGCCATGAAGCGCATCGGCCTGGAATGCCCCAAGGCCGAGGTAGCACACTCCATGGAGGAGGCCTGGCGCATCCAGGAGTCGCTGGGTTTCCCGGTGATCATTCGTCCCTCCTACACCATGGGCGGCTCCGGCGGCGGCGTGGCCTACAACAAGGAGGAGTTCGAGGAGATCTGTACCCGCGGTTTCGAGCTTTCCAACAACCATGAGCTGCTGATCGACGAGTCGCTGCTGGGCTGGAAGGAGTACGAGATGGAGGTCGTTCGTGACAAGAACGACAACTGCATCATCGTCTGTGCGATCGAGAACTTCGACCCCATGGGCGTGCACACCGGCGACTCCATCACCGTGGCCCCGGCCCAGACGCTGACCGACAAGGAATACCAGATCATGCGCGACGCCTCGCTGGCGGTGCTGCGCGAGATCGGCGTCGAGACCGGCGGCTCCAACGTGCAGTTCGGCGTGGATCCCGACACCGGGCGCATGGTGGTCATCGAGATGAACCCGCGGGTGTCGCGCTCCTCGGCCCTGGCCTCCAAGGCCACCGGCTTCCCGATCGCCAAGATCGCCGCCAAGCTGGCGGTGGGCTATACCCTGGATGAGCTCTCCAACGACATTACCGGCGGGCGCACCCCGGCCTCGTTCGAGCCCTCCATCGACTACGTGGTCACCAAGATCCCGCGCTTCACCTTCGAGAAGTTCCCCCAGGCCAACGACCGCCTCACCACACAGATGAAGTCGGTGGGCGAAGTGATGGCCATCGGGCGTACTTTCCAGGAGTCGCTGCAGAAGGCGCTGCGTGGCCTCGAGACCGGCAACGACGGCCTCGACCCCAAGTTTCCTGAATTCAAGGCCGGGGAGTTCAGCGACGACGCCATGGCCCATATCAAGGGCGAGCTGCAGGCGGCCGGCGCCGAGCGCATCTTTTTCATCGCCGACGCCATGCGCGCCGGCATGAGTGTGGAGGAGATCTTCACCCTGACCAGGATCGACCCCTGGTTCCTGGTCCAGCTCGAGGAGTTGGTGCGCATCGAGCAGGACGTGGTCAAGCGCTCGCTCTCCGATTTCACCCCGCGTGAGCTGTTCGGCCTCAAGCGCAAGGGCTTCAGTGACGCGCGCCTGGCTGGGCTGCTCGGGGTCTCCGAGAAGGAGTTCCGTCGCACGCGCCAGAAGGCCGGCATCCGCCCGGTCTACAAGCGGGTCGACACCTGCGCCGCCGAGTTCGCATCAAACACCGCCTACATGTACTCCACCTACGAGGAGGAGTGCGAGGCCGAGGTCTCGGATCGCCGGAAGATCATGGTGCTGGGCGGCGGGCCCAACCGCATCGGCCAGGGCATCGAGTTCGACTACTGCTGCGTCCACGCCGCCTTCGCCATGCGCGATGATGGCTATGAGACCATCATGGTCAACTGCAACCCCGAGACCGTCTCCACCGACTACGACACCTCCGACCGCCTCTACTTCGAGCCGGTGACGCTGGAGGACGTGCTGGAGATCGCCGACAAGGAGCAGCCGGTCGGCGTGATCGTGCAGTTTGGCGGCCAGACCCCGCTCAAGCTGGCCCGTGAACTCGAGGCCGCCGGCGTGCCGATCATCGGCACCACGCCGGACGCCATCGACCGCGCCGAGGACCGCGAGCGCTTCCAGCAGATGATCGACAAGCTGGGCCTCAAGCAGCCGCCCAACGCCACCGCGCGCAGCTTCGACGAGGCTTTCGCCAAGGCCGAGGCGATCGGCTACCCGCTGGTGGTGCGCCCGAGCTACGTGCTCGGCGGGCGCGCCATGGAGATCGTCTATGACGCCTCGGAGCTCGAGAACTACATGACCCATGCGGTCAAGGTCTCCAACGACTCGCCGGTGCTGCTCGACCACTTCCTCAATGCGGCCATCGAGATCGACATCGACGCCGTCTCCGACGGTCACGAGGTGGTGATCGGCGGAATCATGCAGCACATCGAGCAGGCCGGCGTGCACTCCGGCGACTCGGCCTGCGCGCTGCCGCCCTATTCGCTGCCCGCCGACGTGCAGGACGAGATGCGCGACCAGGTCAAGCGCATGGCGGTCGAGCTCGGCGTGGTGGGGCTGATGAACGTGCAGCTGGCGTGGCAGGATGGCGAAATCTACGTCATCGAGGTCAATCCGCGCGCCTCGCGTACCGCGCCGTTCGTCTCCAAGTGCATCGGTACCTCGCTGGCCCAGGTCGCCGCCCGCTGCATGGCCGGCAAGACCCTGGCCGAACAGGGCTTCACCCGCGAGATCGTGCCGCACTTCTACAGCGTCAAGGAGGCGGTGTTCCCGTTCAACAAGTTCCCCGGCGTCGACCCCATCCTGTCGCCGGAGATGAAGTCCACCGGTGAGGTGATGGGCTCCGGCGAAACCTTCGCCGAGGCCTTCTACAAGGCGCAACTGGGGGCCGGCGAGGCGATTCCCAGTCTCGCAGGTGAGCGCAAGGCGTTCCTCTCGGTGCGCGAACCGGACAAGGCGGGCGTTATCGAGATCGGCCGTTCTCTGCTAGGATTGGGATTCACCCTGTGTGCGACCCGCGGCACTGCCGCTGCCCTCGAAGCCGCCGGCCTCGAGGTCGAGGTCGTCAACAAGGTTTACGAAGGTCGTCCGCATATCGTCGATCTGCTCAAGAACGACGACATCGCCTATATCGTCAATACCACCGAGGGTCGCCAGGCGATCAACGACTCCTCGGTGATCCGCCGTACCGCGCTGGCCCGCAAGGTACCCTATGCCACTACCCTGGCAGGGGCGAGTGCCGTTTGCATGGCGCTGGAATATGGCAATGAAATCACGGTACGGCGGCTACAGGAACTGCATGCAGGAGCAACGCAATGAACAAGGTCCCGATGACCGTTGCCGGTGAGGCACGCCTGCGTAAGGAACTCGAGGAGCTCAAGGGTGAGGCGCGTCCCAAGGTGATCGCGGCGATCGCCGAGGCCCGTGAACACGGTGACCTCAAGGAGAACGCCGAATACCATGCGGCGCGCGAACAGCAGGGCTTCATCGAAGGGCGAATCCAGGAGATCGAGAGCAAGCTCTCCAATGCCCAGGTGATCGACGTGCACAAGCTGCCGCAGACCGGCAAGGTGATCTTCGGCGTCACCGTCGAACTGATCAACCTCGGCAACGACGAAGAGGTCTCCTACCAGATCGTCGGCGAGGACGAAGCCGACATCAAGAGTGGCAAGATCTCCGTTACCTCGCCCATCGCCCGCGCCCTGATCGGCAAGGAGGAGGGTGACGTGGTAGTGGTCGCCACGCCCGGTGGCGAGGTCGAGTACGAGATCTCGAGCGTCGAGCATCGCTGAGCTACGAGCTACGAGCTACGAGCTACGAGCTACGAGCTACGAGCTACGAGCTATGAGCTATGAGCCAGCAAAAAGCCCGCGACTGATTGTCGCGGGCTTTTTTGTGAAGTGCTCGCAGCCCGAGGCTCGGCGCTGGCGCGTCAGCGTCTAGTGCCGCCCGTGATGATCCTCGAAGCGCTTGACGTTGGAAAGCTTGGGATTGGCCTGGGGATTCCGACGATAGAGCAGGGCCATCTTGCCGATAGTCTGCACGCGCTCGGCGCCGCTGGCAGCCAGCAGCTCCTCGAGCATGGCGGCGCGGTCGTCGCGCTCGGCCAGGGCCAGCTTCACCTTGATCAGCTCGTGGTCGGCGAGCGCCCGGTCGAGTTCGGCCAGCACGCCTTCGGAAACACCGTTCTCCGAAACCGTCACCACCGGGTTGAGGTGGTGGCCGATACTGCGAAATGCTTTCTTTTGTGCCTGTGACAAGCTCATGGTATCTTGCGTCTTCCCGGTTGCGCGTAACCTGACATGGTACGGTGAAATGCGCGCCGGCGAAAGCATGGCAAGGCCGGGTTCGGCCTCGGCCAGCTCCGCGTCATACCGAACCAGGCCGGCGTGCCTACATGCTGTTCGGCATCTTCAGTCAAGGTGATCGTGTGGCTCGATCCACTTCCTCCTCCCGCGATGGTACGTCCGATAGCTCACGTCGTCAGCGTGGTGCCAGCAAGAGCAGTGCCGGCTGGCTCAAGGAGCATTTCGACGACCGCTTCGTTCAGCAGAGCTGGCAGGATGGCTACCGCAGCCGTGCCAGCTACAAGCTGCTCGCGCTCGACGAGAAAGACCGTCTATTCAGGCCCGGCATGAGCGTGATCGACCTCGGCGCAGCCCCCGGGGGCTGGAGCCAGGTGGCAGCGGACAAGGTGGGGCCGGAGGGGGTGGTGATCGCCTCGGACATTCTCGAAATGGACGGCCTGGCCGGGGTCGAGTTCATCCAGGGCGACTTCACCGAGGAGGCCGTGCTGGAGGCGATCCTCGCTGTGCTGGACGGTCGGCCGGTAGACCTTGTGATGTCCGACATGGCCCCCAATATGAGTGGTATGAGCGCCATTGACCAACCCCAGGCGATGTACCTGGTGGAGCTGGCCCTGGACCTGGCGCGCCAGACCCTGCGGCCCGGTGGCCGATTCCTGGCCAAGGTGTTCCAGGGCGAAGGTTTCGATGCCTACCTGAAGGAGCTGCGCAGCAGTTTTTCCAAGGTAGTGACCCGCAAGCCGGAAGCCTCCCGCGCCCGTTCGCGAGAGGTCTACCTGCTGGCGGATGGTTTCCGTGGCTGAGCCGATACCGTCGGTTCGGCGCTTCCCGACCAGCCAGACTGGTCCTGATAGTGACAGACTAACGGCCCAATGACCGGACAGCGCGGCCCAACTGTGTCACAGTGGTGATCAGGAAGGCCGGGGCTGGCGGAACATGCCATGCCCGCCTGTGGTCAATACTGTGGTCCTTTGTGGACTGGAGTGCCAGGCGTTACGGCCGAGAGATGCTTGCAATGAGGGTGGTCCCTTGAACGATATGGCGAAGAACCTGATCCTGTGGTTGGTCATCGCGGCGGTGCTGCTGACGGTGTTCAACAATTTCACTGTCGATGGCACACCGCAGACGATGAACTATTCGCAGTTCGTCCAGCAGGTGCAGAACCAGCAGATCCGCAGCGTGACCATCGATGGCTACACCATCACTGGTGAGCGCAGTGACGGGTCGCAGTTCCAGACCATCCGGCCGGCGGCGGAAGATCCCAAGTTGATGGACGATCTGCTCTCCAACAACGTCACCGTGATCGGTCGTGAACCGCAGCAGCAGAGCCTGTGGACGCGGTTGCTGATCGCCAGCTTCCCGATCCTGCTGATTCTCGCCATCTTCATGTTCTTCATGCGCCAGATGCAGGGTGGTGCCGGTGGCAAGGGCGGGCCGATGAGTTTCGGCAAGTCCAAGGCCAAGCTGCTCTCCCAGGACCAGATCAAGACCACCTTTGCCGATGTGGCCGGCTGCGACGAGGCCAAGGAGGAGGTCGAGGAGCTGGTCGACTTCCTGCGTGACCCCTCCAAGTTCCAGCGCCTGGGCGGCACCATCCCGCGCGGCGTGCTGATGGTGGGGCCGCCGGGCACGGGCAAGACGCTACTGGCGAAATCCATTGCCGGCGAGGCCAAGGTGCCGTTCTTCTCGATTTCCGGCTCCGACTTCGTCGAGATGTTCGTCGGCGTGGGTGCTTCCCGCGTGCGTGACATGTTCGAGCAGGCCAAGAAGCAGGCGCCCTGTATCATTTTCATCGACGAGATCGATGCCGTGGGCCGTTCACGCGGCGCCGGCATGGGCGGCGGCAACGACGAGCGTGAGCAGACCTTGAACCAGCTGCTGGTGGAGATGGACGGCTTCGAGGCCAACGAGGGCATCATCGTCATCGCCGCTACCAACCGTCCTGACGTGCTCGACCCCGCGCTGCTGCGCCCGGGCCGTTTCGACCGCCAGGTGGTGGTGCCGCTGCCCGACATTCGCGGCCGCGAGCACATCCTCAACGTGCACCTGCGCAAGGTGCCGCTGGCCGACGACGTCAAGCCGTCGCTGATCGCTCGTGGCACGCCGGGCTTCTCCGGTGCCGACCTGGCCAACCTGGTCAACGAAGGTGCCCTGTTCGCCGCGCGACGCAACAAGCGCCTGGTGGGCATGGAGGAGCTGGAGCTGGCCAAGGACAAGATCATGATGGGCGCCGAGCGCCGCTCCATGGTCATGACCGACAAGGAAAAGCTCAATACCGCCTACCACGAGTCGGGTCACGCCATCATCGGCCTGGTAATGCCTGAGCACGACCCGGTCTACAAGGTCACCATCATCCCGCGCGGCCGCGCCCTGGGCGTGACCATGTTCCTGCCCGAGGCGGATCGTTACAGCCTGTCGCGCCAGCAGATCATCAGCCAGATCTGCTCGCTGTTCGGCGGCCGTATCGCCGAGGAGATGACGCTGGGCCCCAACGGTGTCACCACCGGAGCCTCCAATGACATCAAGCGTGCCACCGAGCTGGCCCACAACATGGTGGCCAAGTGGGGCCTCTCCGAAGAAATGGGCCCGATCATGTACGACGAGGACGAGTCGCACCAGTTCCTCGGCGGCCCGGGTCAGGGCGGCGGCAAGCTGAAGTCCGGCGAGACCACCTCCCGGCTCGACAAGGAAGTGCGCAAGATCATCGACGAGTGCTACGCCAAGGCGCAGCAGATCCTCGAGGAGAACCGCGACAAACTCGATGCCATGGCCGAGGCGCTGATGCAGTACGAGACCATCGATGCCGATCAGCTCCGGGACATCATGGAAGGCCGCAAGCCGCGTCCGCCCAAGGATTGGGAAGACGGCGACTCCGGTAGCGGCGCCCCCATCACCGGCGAAACCGAGCCCGCGCGTGAGGAAGAGTCCGCCCAGGGGCCGAATGACAGCGGTGGCGATGACAATCACGGTGACGAGGACGAAGACGAGGAGCCCCGCCGTCGCCCCTCCGACCCGCTGGGTGGCCCAGCCGGGTCGTGACGGCCATGCGAGAAACCAGCAGGCGCCCCACCGGGGCGCCTTTGCCGTGGGGGCGCCCGAGCCCGGTCCCGCTTGCGCCACAGGATTCATGACATGAGAAACACTTCCTCACCGACCTGGCTGCCGTGTGGGCGGCACCGCCTCGACCTTTCCTATCCCCGGGTCATGGGCATACTCAACGTCACTCCCGACTCCTTTTCCGATGGTGGCCATCATGTCGCCATCGACGACGCGCTGCGTCATGCCGAGCGCATGCTGGCGGAAGGGGCTGCCATCATCGACGTAGGCGGAGAATCGACCCGTCCAGGGGCTCAGGCGATCACGGCGCAGCAGGAGCTGGACCGGGTGGCGCCGGTGGTCGAGCGGCTGGTCTGCGAACTCGATGCGCTGGTGTCGGTGGATACCAGCAGCCCCGAAGTCATGCAGCAAGCCGCGGCACTGGGCGCCGGCATGATCAATGACGTGCGTGCCCTCACGCGCGAAGGGGCGCTGGAGGCGGCACTCGCTACCGGCCTGCCGGTGTGCCTGATGCACATGCAGGGCGAGCCTCGGGACATGCAGCAGGCGCCCCGCTATGATGAGCCCATCGAGGAGGCCGTGGGCGGCTTCCTGGCTGACCGGGTGGCGGCCTGTGAGACCGTGGGGCTGCGCCGCGAGCGGTTGCTGATCGACCCCGGCTTCGGCTTCGGCAAGACCGTCGAGCATAACCTGCGCCTGCTCAACCGCATGGAGCGGCTGGCTGCCCTCGAGCTGCCGCTGCTGGTGGGTCTGTCGCGCAAGAGCCTGATCGGCAAGGTGCTGGGCCGGCCGGTGGAGGAGCGGCTGCCCGGCGGGCTGGCGCTGGCATCGCTGGCGGTCGAGCGCGGTGCCCGTATCCTGCGTGTCCATGACGTTGGCCCGGTCATGGATGCGGTGAACATGACCTGGGCCGTGCTAAGGGAAGGCTGCGAGCATGACTAGAAAATACTTCGGTACGGATGGCATTCGCGGAACGGTCGGGGAGTACCCCATCACCCCGGACTTCATGCTCAAGCTGGGCTGGGCCATGGGGCGGGTGCTGGCCCGTGAGTCAGGGCGCGCCCGGGTGCTGATCGGCAAGGACACGCGCATTTCGGGGTACATGTTCGAATCGGCCCTCGAGGCCGGGCTTTCGGCGGCCGGCGTCGACGTGGCGCTGCTCGGCCCGATGCCCACGCCGGGTATCGCTTACCTGACGCGGACCTTCCGTGCCGATGCCGGGATCGTCATCTCGGCATCGCACAACCCGTTCGCTGACAACGGCATCAAGTTCTTCTCCACTGAAGGCACCAAGCTCGCCGATGCGCTCGAAGAGCGCATCGAAGCGATGCTCGATGAACCCTTGACCACGGTGGCCGCGGGCAAGCTGGGCAAGGCGATGCGTATCGACGATGCCGCAGGGCGCTACATCGAATTCTGCAAGTCGACCATCCCCAATCGCGTCAGCCTGCACGGGCTGCGCATGGTGCTCGACTGTGCCCATGGCGCTACCTATCACATTGCGCCCAGCGTGTTTCGCGAGTTGGGCGCCGAGGTCAGCCTAGTGGGAGCCAGTCCCGACGGCCTCAACATCAACCGCGACGTCGGCTCCACCTCCCCGGCTACCTTGCGTGCCGCGGTGATCCAGCAGAGCGCCGATCTGGGTATCGCCTTCGACGGTGATGGCGACCGCGTATTGATGGTCGATGCCGACGGGCGTGAGATCGACGGCGACGACATCCTCTACCTGATTGCCCGGGACCGCCATGAGCGCGGCCAACTGGTAGGCGGCGTGGTCGGTACCCTGATGTCCAACTTCGGCCTGGCCATGGCACTCGAGGGCTTGGGAATTCCTTTCGAGCGTGCCAAGGTGGGCGATCGCTACGTGGTGGAACGGCTGGTGGCCAACGGCTGGCAGCTCGGCGGCGAGTCCTCCGGTCATATCGTCTGTGCCGACGTACAGAGCACTGGCGATGGCATCGTCTCGGCATTACAGGTGCTTGCTATCATGATCAGCGAGGGCAAGCCGCTGCATGCGCTCCTCTCCGGGCTCGAGAAGGTGCCGCAGGCGCTGGTCAACGTGCGCCTCACGCCGGGCAGCGACGCTAAGGCATTGATGGCGAGCCCGGCGGTCAAGGATGCCGTGGCCGCGATGGAGGCAGAGCTGGGCGACGAGGGGCGCGTGTTGCTGCGTCCATCCGGTACCGAGCCGCTGATCCGGGTGATGGTCGAAGGGCGGGCGCACCTCGATGTCGAGGGGTTGGCGAGCCGCCTTGCCGCTCAAGTCGAGGAGGAGTTGGGTTGACATTCGCTGCGGCGGTTGTCTTGACTCGGCGCCTCCTATACCATTTCGCTCCACTTTGAAAGAGGACGCAGCATGCGAACGCC
The DNA here is from genome assembly GCF_052806135.1 of Billgrantia sp. Q4P2. NCBI lineage: Bacteria > Pseudomonadati > Pseudomonadota > Gammaproteobacteria > Oceanospirillales > Halomonadaceae > Billgrantia > Billgrantia sp. Q4P2. The sequence continues at coordinate 34,572 of NZ_JBRBAI010000015.1, read as the reverse complement.
GCTGATCGTCGGGAACTGGAAGATGAACGGTTCGGCTGCGCTGGTCGAAGAGTTCGGCCGTGTCTTTGCCGACGCCCGGCTCCCGACATCGCTCGACGTGGTCATTCTGCCGCCCTTTCCCTACCTGGACGCCGCGCGGCGCGCCTTCGACGGTACCGCGCTACGGTTGGGTGCCCAGACGCTGAATCCGCTCCATTCCGGTGCTCGCACCGGCGAGGTGAGTGGACGCATGCTCAAGGAGTTCGGTGTTGCCTATGCCCTGGTGGGGCACTCCGAGCGTCGTCAGCTCTACCGCGAAGACGACGAGGCCGTGCATGATCGGCTGCTGGCGGCACTGAGTGTCGGCATCACGCCGATCCTGTGCGTGGGTGAAACCCTCGAGGAGCGCGACGCGGGCAAGACCATGGAGGTGGTGTTGCGTCAGGTGGGCTACGTGATGGCCCGCCTGGAGCCCGACCAGCGCACGCGCGTCATCATCGCCTATGAGCCGGTGTGGGCCATCGGTACCGGGCGTACCGCGACGCCCAGGCAGGCGCAAGAGGTCATGGCCGGCATCCGGGAGTACCAGGCCGGCTTCGACCGAGAACTCGCGGCAGGCCTGCGCCTGCTGTATGGCGGCAGCATGAATGCCGACAACGCGGCTGAGCTGTTGGCTCAGCCCGACATCGACGGCGGCCTGGTGGGCGGCGCTTCGCTCAAGGTCGACGATTTTCTAGCCATTTGTCAGTCAGCAGGTTGAACCCATGCAAGTTGCCATTCTCATGACCCATGTGGCGATCGCCATCGCCTTGGTCGTCCTCATCCTGCTACAGCAGGGCAAGGGCGCCGAAGCCGGTGCCGCCTTCGGTGGCGGTGCTTCCCAGACCGTATTCGGCTCGCGCGGCACCGGCGGCTTCCTCTCGCGCACCACGGCGGTACTGGCGGCGGCTTTCTTCGCCACTTCGCTGACCCTGGCCTACTTTGCCAGCCAGGCCGGCCAGGCACCGGAAGCGGGCATTCCCGACTCGCGCCTGATCGAGCAGCAGCGCGGTCTGCCGACGCTTGACGATGATGCCCGTGATGTGGATAATACCGCGCCAGTGCTGGAGGAAAGCGACGACTGAGGTCGCGCTTCCGGCAGTCAAGCAAGCCGAAGTGGTGGAATTGGTAGACACGCTATCTTGAGGGGGTAGTGACCGTAAGGTCGTGCGGGTTCAAGTCCCGCCTTCGGCACCATCTGAAGTGCTGCGGTCTGATGTAGGATCGCGAGTCATCAGAAGCAGGATTGGCACCAGGAAGATTGCAGGCGGTAGTCCGGCTCATGTCACCTTGACTCAAGCCCATATCACGCCTACAATCGCCGACCTGGAATGTTGCGGGGTGGAGCAGTCTGGTAGCTCGTCGGGCTCATAACCCGAAGGTCATCGGTTCAAATCCGGTCCCCGCTACCATCTTACGGCGTGCGTCCGAACGGGATGCAAGATGCCGAAAGTGGTACTACAGGTTTCTTGTGAAAGGCCCCTTCCTGCGAAGGGGCTTTTTGTTAGCAGCTTACTGTCGGCATGGGTCGGCAGTGCTTATCCGGGCAATGCCAATCAGCCACCTAGCTTTCCTGTTCACTCCCGGCCAGGTGCCTGATGCAACGGCTGTAGGAGCTTTCTCTGTGGCACTCAAGGACGCTGCGCTGTATGCGCTGATCGAACCGGTGGTCACCGCCATGGGATTCGAGCTCTGGGGCATCGACTATCGTCCCCAGGGCAAGCACTCCCAACTGGTGATCTACATTGATCATGCCGACGGTGTGAGCGTGGATCACTGCGCCGACGTCAGTCGCCAGGTCAGTGCCGTGCTCGACGTGGAGGATCCCATTCCGGGTGAATATCGCCTGGAGGTGTCGTCACCGGGCATGGACCGTCCGCTCTTCACCCTCGACCAGTTCGCGCGCTTCGCTGGACACCAGGTGGCGCTGAAGTTGCGTGTGCCGTTCGATGGGCGACGCAAGTTTCAGGGATTGCTGGCTGGCATCGAAGAGGACGAGGTGTTGCTGCAGCTGGACGGCGAAGAGTACTGCTTTCCCATCGAAAGCATCGATCAGGCGCGGGTAGTCCCCCGGTTCGAAGACTGAGGTCGCCGGCCAAGGTTGCTGGCGCACAAGAACAGGTTTTCTGGCGAGGCATAGGCATGAGTAAAGAAATTCTGACGGTCGTGGATGCGATCTCCAACGAGAAGGGCGTTCCCCGCCAAGTGATCTTCGAGGCCGTCGAAGCGGCGCTGGCCAGCGCCTCACGCAAGCGCTTCGAAGGGCGCGAGGTCAGTGTACGCGTGCATATCGATCGCCAAACCGGCGACTACGAGACCTTCCGCCGCTGGGAAGTGGTGGAGGACGACGAGTTCGAGAACCCGGACGCCGAGATCAAGCAGTCCTTCGCCGAGCGCCGCGATCCACCGCTCACGCTGGGTGACGTGGTCGAGGAGCAGATCGAGAATGCTGCCTTCGGGCGCATCGCGGCCCAGACCGCCAAGCAGGTCATCGTGCAGAAGGTGCGCGAGGCCGAGCGCGCCGAGGTGGTGCGACAGTATGCCGAACGCGAAGGCGAGCTGGTTGCCGGCATCGTCAAGAAGACCACTCGCGACGGTTTGATCATCGACCTGGGCGACAACGCCGAGGCGTTCCTGCCGCGTAGCGAGATGATCCCCGGCGAGCGTTACCGCATGAACGACCGGGTGCGTGCGCTGCTGGTCAAGGTCGACGCCGAGGCGCGCGGCGCTCAGCTCATTCTTTCGCGTACCTGCCCCGAGCTGATCATCGAGCTTTTCAAGATCGAGGTGCCGGAGATTGCCGAGCAGCTCATCGAGATCAAGGGCGCGGCGCGTGATCCCGGCTCCCGGGCCAAGATTGCGGTCAAGACCAATGACCGTCGCATCGATCCGGTCGGCGCCTGCGTCGGTATGCGCGGTTCCCGCGTACAGGCGGTATCGAGCGAGCTGCAGAACGAGCGGGTCGACATCATCCTGTGGGATGACAACCCGGCCCAGCTCGTCATCAATGCCATGGCACCGGCGGACGTCGGCTCGATCCTGGTCGATGAGGATGCCCACGCCATGGACGTGGCGGTGGCCGAGGACAACCTGGCTCAGGCCATCGGCCGCAGCGGACAGAACGTGCGTCTGGCCTCCGAACTCACCGGCTGGCGAATCAACGTCATGACAGAGGGTGAAGCGGAAGACAAGCGCGAGCAGGAAATCGACAGCCTGGTCGAGCATTTCATTCAGCACCTGGAGATCGAGGACGACCTCGCCCGGTTGCTGGTGGAAGAGGGTTTCACCACGCTGGAGGAGATCGCCTACGTGCCCCTCGAGGAAATCCTCGAGATCGAGGAGCTTGACGAAGAGTTGGTAGAAGAACTGCGTGCACGTGCCAAGGATGAGCTGTTGACTCTCGCCATCGCCTCCGAGGAGGAGTTGGACGGCGCACAGCCGGCCGACGACCTGCTGGAGATGGATGGCATGGAGCGTCACCTGGCCTTCATCCTGGCGAGCCGGGGCATCGTCACCATGGAGGACCTCGCCGAGCAGTCCGTCGACGATCTGATGGACATCGAGGGCATGGACGAGGAGCGCGCTGCAGCACTGATCATGACTGCCCGTGCGCCCTGGTTCGAGAACGAACAGTAAACGGGTCACGGGCTGAGGAGGGTCGAGATGTCGGAAATGACCGTTAAGGATTTTGCAGCGAAGGTAGGGCGCGATGTGCCCCGCCTGCTGGAACAGATGAAAGAAGCCGGGCTCGAGCACAAGTCCGAAAGCGATGCCGTGTCCGAAGAGGACAAGCGCAAGCTGCTCGACTACCTGACCAAGAGCCATGGCGGCGGCGGTGCTGGCGCGCGCAATCGCATCACATTGACACGCAAGACCAAGAGCCGGATCAAGACCGGCGAGCGTGGCAAGACCATCGAAGTGCAGGTGCGCAAGAAGCGTACCTACGTCAAGCGTGCCGAAGAGGAAGAGGCGGCTGCGCCCGAGCCGGTGGAAGAGACCGGGCCGCGCCAGCTGGTGGGCGATATGGCCGATTCACTGGCCAAGCGTGAGGCGCAGGAGGCTCTGGAGGTCGAGCAGGCCAAGACGCGCGCCGCCGAGCAGGCCGCTCGTGAGGAGGCTGACAAGGCCGAGGCGTCCAAGCCCGCGGCTGAGCCCGAGATCTCAGTGCCCGCTCTGGAAAGCTCCGAGGAGCCGACCGGCGAACCCGAGCCGCCGGCGCCGCCCAAGGAAGGTCGCACCGACCGCCGTACTGCGCCGCCCAAGAAGGCTTCGGCCAAGAAAGGACGGCACGATCGCGACGAAGACGATCGCGGCGACCGCGAGGAGCGTCGCCGTGGCGGCGGCAAGAAGGTCAAGCGCGCCGAGCGCCGCGGTGGCCGCCGCGGTTCTAGCCAGGCCGGTGGCGGCAAGCACGGCTTTCAGAAGCCGACGCAGCCGATCGTGCGCGAAGTCTCGATCCCCGAGTCGATCAGCGTCGCCGAGCTTGCCGACAAGATGTCGATCAAGGCGAACGAGGTCATCAAGACCATGTTCACCATGGGCGCGGCGGTAACCATCAACCAGACCATCGATCAGGACACCGCGGCCATCGTGGTCGAGGAGATGGGCCACAAGCCCAAGCTGATCAAGGACGACGCCCTCGAGACTGAAATGCTCGAAGGCATCTCCTACGAGGGCGAGGAGATCACCCGCTCGCCGGTGGTCACGGTGATGGGCCACGTCGACCACGGCAAGACCTCGCTGCTCGACTATATCCGTAAGGCCAAGGTGGCCACCGGCGAAGCTGGCGGTATTACGCAGCACATCGGTGCCTACCACGTCGAGGACGAGCACGGCGGCGTGACCTTCCTCGATACCCCGGGTCACGCAGCGTTCACCGCCATGCGTGCCCGCGGCGCCAAGGCGACCGACGTGGTCATCCTGGTGGTGGCGGCCGACGACGGCGTCATGCCGCAGACCATCGAGGCGATCGAGCACTCCAAGGCGGCCGGGGTGCCCATGGTGGTGGCGGTCAACAAGATCGACAAGCCGGCGGCCGACCCTGATCGGGTCAAGAATGAGCTCTCCCAGCACGGTGTCATCTCCGAGGAGTGGGGTGGCGATACCCAGTTCGTCCACGTCTCGGCCAAGAGCGGTGAAGGTATCGAGGACCTGCTGGAAGCGATCCAGCTGGTGTCCGAGGTACTCGAGCTCAAGGCGGTACCGGAAGCGCCAGGCAAGGGCGTGGTGGTCGAGTCGCGTCTCGACAAGGGCCGCGGCCCGGTGGCCACGGTGCTGGTGCAGAATGGCACCCTGAAGCGAGGCGACATCGTGCTCGCCGGCCTGCACTACGGCCGTGTGCGTGCGCTGACCAACGAACTCGGCCAGCAGGTCGAAGAGGCGGGGCCCGCCATGCCGGTGGAGATCCAGGGGCTCGACGGTACCCCGGACGCCGGTGACGACTTCATGGTCGTGGCCGACGAGAAGAAGGCCCGCGAGGTCGCCAACTTCCGGCAGGGCAAGTACCGCGAAGTGCGCCTGGCGCGCCAGCAGAAGGCCAAGCTGGAGAACATGTTCAGCCAGATGGGCCAGGACGAGGTGGCCAAGGTCAACATCGTGCTCAAGGCCGACGTGCAGGGCTCGTTGGAAGCGATCAAGGGCGCCCTGGAAGAACTCTCCACCGACGAAGTTCAGGTGGCAGTGGTCTCCTCCGGCGTGGGCGGTATCACCGGTACCGACGCCAACCTGGCGCTGGCCTCCGAGGCCATCGTGGTCGGCTTCAACGTGCGTGCCGATGCCGCTGCCCGCGAGATCATCGAGCGCGAGGGGCTGGACCTGCGCTACTACAGCGTCATCTACCAGCTGATCGACGAGGTCAAGCAGGCCATGAGCGGCATGCTGGCACCGGAGTGGAAGGAAGAGATCGTCGGCGTGGCCGAGGTTCGCGACGTCTTCCGCGCACCCAAGATCGGTGCCGTGGCCGGCTGTATGGTGGTCGAGGGCACCGTCTTCCGTAACAAGAAGATCCGCGTGCTGCGCGACAACGTGGTCATCTACGAGGGCGAGCTCGAGTCGCTGCGCCGCTTCAAGGACGACGTCCAGGAAGTACGCAACGGCATGGAGTGCGGCATTGGCGTCAAGAACTACAATGACGTCCAGGTCGGTGACAAGATCGAGGTCTTCGACCAGGTCAAGGTCGAGCGGACGCTGTAATCGCAGCGGGAGTGGAGCATGCGCGAGTTCAAGCGTACCGACCGGGTCGGCGACCAGTTGCAGAAGGAGCTGGCGGTGCTGATCCAGCGCGAGGTCAAGGATCCGCGCCTGGGCATGGTCACCGTCAGCGGGGTCACGGTCAGCCGTGACCTCGGCTATGCCGACGTCTACGTGACCCTGCTGGGTGAGGACAGCCCCGAGCGCATCAAGGAGAACCTCAAGGTCCTGAAGCAGGCGGCAGGCTTCCTGCGCAGCCAGATCGCCCGGCGCATCAAGCTGCGTCACGTGCCGGAGCTGCGCTTCCACTACGATGAAAGCGTGGTGCGCGGTCAGCGGCTCTCTTCGCTGATCGACGAGGCGGTCGAAAGCGACCGTGCCCGTCATCCTGGCGAGGAAGGCGAGCCGGGTAGCGGCGACGAGGGAGAACGCGGCTGATGGCGCGGCGCCGTCGCGGCTTGCCGGTCAACGGCGTGCTGCTGCTCGACAAGCCCAAGGGTGCGTCGAGCAATCACGCCCTGCAGCGGGCCCGGCGCCTGCTGCAGGCGCAGAAGGCGGGCCACACCGGCACGCTGGACCCCATGGCGACCGGGCTGTTGCCGGTGTGCCTGGGCGAGGCGACCAAGTTCTCGGCCCATCTGCTCGAGGCCGACAAGGTTTACCGCACCCGAGTACAGCTCGGTGCGGTGACCGATACCGGTGACGCCGAGGGTGAAGTGATCGAGCGCTGCGAAGTGCCGCCACTCACGACCGAGGACATCGAGCAGGTGCTCGAGCGCTTTCGCGGCGAGATCGACCAGACGCCGCCGATGTATTCTGCGCTCAAGCATCAGGGGCGCAAGCTCTACGAGCTGGCCCGCGAGGGCAAGAGCGTCGAGCGTGCAGTACGGCGTGTGACGGTGTATGATGCTCGGCTGCTTGCCTTCGAGGGCGCTGCCTTCGAGCTGGAAGCTCGGGTGAGCAAGGGCACCTACATTCGTACCCTGGCCGAGGATATCGGCCGTGCACTCGGCTGCGGGGCGCACATTACCGCCCTGCGTCGGCTCGCCACCGGCCCCTTCGGCAGCGGGGGGATGCTGGCGCTGGAAGACCTCGAGGCACTGCCGGGCCAGAGTGAGCGCGAGGCTACGCTGCTGCCGGTCGACGTGCTGGTGGCGCACCTGCCGCGGCTCGACGTGAACGAGCCAGCCAGGCTGCGGCTCGTTCACGGCCAGGCGGCCAGCATCGACGGCATCGGCGTGAAGGTTGGTGAAACGGCAAGACTCTACTGCGACGAGACCTTCATCGGACTTGGCGTGGTGACCGGGCCACAGGAGGTGGCACCGAGACGGCTGCTGAACACGGCGGCCGGTTGAGGAAGCGCGACGACCTCGCTGCTTCCAAGGGAGAGACGCCCGAGACTGCAAATATGCGTGGTCTCACACATTCATGTTTCAGGCATATTGCTTACTGGAGAAACAGATGGCACTTACCGCTGAACAGAAGGCCGAAATCGTCAAGGAATACGGCCGTGGCGACAACGACACCGGTTCCCCCGAGGTTCAGGTGGCTCTGCTGAGCGCCAACATCGACGGCCTGCAGGATCACTTCAAGACCAACAAGCAGGATCACCACTCACGTCGTGGCCTGATCCGCATGGTCAACCAGCGCCGCAAGCTGCTGGACTACCTGAAGCGCAAGGATATCTCGCGCTATCAGTCGTTGATCCAGCGCCTCGGCCTGCGTCGCTAAGAGAAAAGGGTGTTGCGCGACGCAATGCCAACTTTTCCTGGCTAGACACCAAAACGGGTAGCCCCATGGGGCTGCCCGTTTTGCGCTTCAGGGGTCGAAAACGGTGGTATAGGTGGCTCTCACGCGCGTCAACACCTAAAATGGTCGCCGAGTCAAAAAACGACCCATACATGAGTAGAGACAAGTTGAAGGAAGTTGCCGTGAATCCGGTCAAGAAAACGTTTCAGTACGGTCGCAGCACCGTCACCCTGGAAACCGGGCGCATCGCTCGCCAGGCCACCGCTGCCGTCATGGTCACCATGGACGATACCGTGGTGCTGTGCACCGTGGTCGCCAAGAAAGACGTCAAGCCAGGCCAGGACTTCTTCCCCCTGGCGGTGTTCTATCAGGAGAAGACCTACGCGGTGGGCAAGATCCCAGGCGGCTTCTTCAAGCGTGAGGGGCGTCCCACCGAGAAGGAGACCCTCACCTCGCGGCTGATCGACCGCCCCATCCGTCCGCTGTTCCCCAAGGGCTTCATGAACGAGGTGCAGGTCATCTGCACGGTGCTCTCCACCGACCGCAACCATGACCCGGACATCGCGGCCATGCTTGGCACCTCCGCGGCGCTGTCGATCTCCGGCGTGCCGTTCAACGGCCCCATTGCTGCCGCCCGCGTCGGCTTCAACGAGGACAAGGGGTATTTCCTCAACCCCACCGTGGAAGAACTCACCGGCTCCGAGCTGGACATGGTCGTTGCCGGCACCGAGAAGGCCGTGCTGATGGTCGAGTCCGAAGCCGATGAGCTGCTCGAAGACGAGATGCTGGGTGCCGTGCTCTACGGCCACCAGGAGATGCAGGTCGCCATTACTGCCATCAACGAGCTCGTCGCCGAAGCCGGCAAGCCGAAGTGGGACTGGCAGCCGCCCGCGGAGAACACCGCGCTCAAGCAGGCCCTTGCCACGGCCTTCGAGGCCAAGATCGGCGAAGCCTACCGCATCACCGACAAGATGGCGCGGCAGGACGCGTTGGCCGCGCTCAAGGAGCAGGCGGTGGAGCAGCTGGCCGGTGAGGAAGAGGGCCAGTTCGATGCTGACGAGGTCAAGGGTGCCTTCGCCGGTCTCGAGAAGAAGGTGGTGCGCTCGCGCGTGATCAAGGGCGAGCCGCGCATCGACGGCCGCGACCAGAAGACCGTGCGCCCCTTGGCCATCGAAGTAGGCAGCCTGCCCAAGACCCACGGCTCGGCCATCTTCACCCGCGGCGAGACCCAGGCGATCGTCATCGCCACCCTGGGTACCCTGCGCGACGCCCAGCTGATCGAGTCGCTGGAAGGCGAGCGCAAGGACCGCTTCCTGCTGCACTACAACTTCCCTCCCTACAGTGTGGGCGAAGCTGGCTTCATGGGCGGGCCCAAGCGCCGCGAGATCGGCCACGGCCGCCTGGCGCGCCGTGGCGTGCAGGCGATGCTGCCCGACGAGGCGGATTTCCCCTACACCATCCGCGTGGTGTCCGAGATCACCGAGTCCAACGGCTCCAGCTCCATGGCTTCGGTGTGCGGCGCTTCGCTGGCGCTGATGGATGCCGGCGTGCCGATGAAGGCGCCGGTGGCGGGCATCGCCATGGGCCTGGTGAAGGACGACGACGGCTTTGCCGTGCTTACCGATATCCTCGGCGATGAGGACCATCTGGGCGACATGGATTTCAAGGTGGCCGGCAGCGCTGCCGGTGTCACCGCCCTGCAGATGGACATCAAGATCGAGGGTATCAACGAGGAGATCATGGAGATCGCCCTGCAGCAGGCCCATGAGGCCCGCCAGCATATCCTCGAGCAGATGAACGCTGTGATCGGCCAGAGCCGCTCCGAGGTCTCCGAGAACGCGCCCTCCATGGCCACCATCAAGATCGATCCGGAGAAGATCCGCGACGTCATCGGCAAGGGCGGCGCCACCATCCGCAAGATCTGCGAGGATACCGGCGCCTCCATCGATCTGGACGACGATGGCACCGTACGCATCTACGCCGAGGACAAGGCGGCGGCCAAGAAGGCCATCGACATCGTGCTGTCGATCACCGCCGAGGCCGAGATCGGCAAGCTCTACCGCGGCAAGGTGGTACGCATCGCCGACTTCGGCGCCTTCGTCAACATCATGCCGGGTACCGACGGCCTGGTGCACATCTCGCAGATCGTGCCCGAGCGGGTCAACGACGTGCGCGATTTCCTCAACGAGGGTGACGAGGTGGTGGTCAAGGTGCTCGACATCGACAACCGCAACCGCGTGAAGCTCACCATCAAGGAGATCACGCCGGAAGAGAAGGCCGCCTTCGAATCCGAGCAGGCCGAGACCGCGCTGTAAGCGTCACTCGAAGCAGAAAAGCGAACCGCCCCCATGGCCAAGCCATGGGGGCGGTTTTTTTGATTGCCGTCACGCTAGCGCAGCGACTTTACCTTTCAATCGCCAGGGCAACGCCTTGGCCGCCGCCGATGCAGAGGGTGGCCAGGCCCTTCTTGGCATCGCGGGCGATCATCTCGTGCAGCAGGGAGACCAGCACGCGGCAGCCGGAGGCGCCGATCGGGTGGCCCAGGGCAATGGCACCGCCGTTGACGTTGACCTTGGAGACATCCCAGCCGAGTTCCTTGTTGACCGAGAGCGCCTGGGCGGCGAAGGCCTCGTTGGCCTCGACCAGGTCGAGATCGTCCAGGCTCCAGCCGGCCTTCTCCAGGCAGCGGCGGGTGGCCGGTGCGGGCCCGATACCCATGATCGCCGGATCGACGCCAGCATTGCTGTAGGCGGCGATGCGCGCCAGCGGCTCGAGGCCGAGCTCCTTGGCCTTCTCGGCGGAGCAGAGCATTACCACGGCGGCGCCGTCGTTTAGCGAGGAGGCGTTGCCGGCGGTGACGGTGCCATCCTTCTTGAAGGCGGGCTTCATGCCGGCAAGTCTGTCGGCGGTCACTTCGCGGGGGTTCTCGTCGGTGTCGAAGACCACCGGGTCCCCCTTGCGCTGGGGAATCTCCACGGGGACGATCTGGCCCTTGAAGCGCCCTTCCTTGATGGCGGCGGCGGCCTTCTGCTGGGAGGCGGCGGCGAATTCGTCCATGGCTTCGCGAGTGATGCCGTACTTCTCGGCAAGGTTCTCGGCGGTAATGCCCATGTGGAAGTCGTTGAAGGCGTCCCACAGGCCGTCGTGAACCATGGTGTCGATGGCCTTCCAGTCGCCCATGCGCTGGCCGTTACGCGAATTGGGCAGCACATGGGGCGAGGCGGACATGTTTTCCTGGCCGCCGGCGAGGATCAGTTCGGCGTCGCCGCAGCGGATCGCCTGGGTCGCCAGGTGCAGGGCCTTGAGGCCGGAGCCGCACACCTTGTTGATGGTCATGGCGGGTACGGCCGCGGGCAAGCCGGCCTTGATGGCGGCCTGCCGCGCCGGGTTCTGGCCCACGCCAGCGGTGAGCACCTGGCCGAGCAGCACCTCATCGACCTGGTCGGGGGCCACGCCGGTTGAGGCCAGAATGTCCTTGATAACCAGCGCACCAAGGTCGCTGGCAGGAATGCCGGCAAGCGACCCCCCGAAGGCGCCGATGGCGGTACGGCGAGCAGCAACGATCACCACATCTTGCATTGGAATTCTCCTGAGTCGTTCACGGACGCTGAGGGACCAGCATAGGCGACTATTGTGCGCTGCGGCAATGCCTCGTCGGGAGATGGCCCCTCATACGTGTCGCCAACCGTGCCGCCGAGCCGTCAGGCGAACTGGACGGGAATGGCGTTGCTGGTATGGCTGACGACGTTGCCTTCCTGCAGATAGACGAGGCTCGGCTGATGATTTTCCAGTTCGGCCTCGCTGTAATGAGCATAGCTGCAAATGATCACGCGGTCGCCGGGGCCGGCCAGGTGAGCGGCTGCGCCGTTGATCGAGATGACCCGGGAGCCCTCTTCGGCGCGAATGGCATAAGTGGTGAAGCGTTGGCCGTTGGCGACGTTGTAGATCTGGATCTGCTCGTTCTCGCGGATGCCGGACATGTCCAGCAGCTCGCCGTCGATGGCGCAGGAGCCTTCGTAGTTGAGCACGGCGTGGGTGACGCGGGCCATGTGTAGCTTGGCCTTGAGCATGACGGTGAACATGCGGGCTTTTTCCTCCGGGTACGTACGAGTGCCGCCTCAGCGCGGCAGGGTAAGGGTCTGGTTGTCGATCAGGCGGGTCGTGCCCAGGCGGGCGGCGACCAGCAGCACGGCCTCGCGGGTAGTGGCGGTAATCGGTCCCAGGTCGGCGGCTCGCAGCTCCAGATAGTCGGGTCCGAAACCGGCCTCGCGCAGCCGAGCCAGGCCGGCTTCCAGGGTGGGTTCGATCGGTTCGCCGGCCTCGAGTGCGTCGCGCAGACTGGCAAGGGTGCGCTGAAGCTCGGGTGCCGTGGCGCGCTCGCCAGCATCGAGGTAGCCGTTGCGCGACGAGAGCGCCAGGCCATCTTCGGCACGCACGATGGGAACGCCGACGATCTCGATGGGGAAATGCAGATCTTTGACCAGTTTGCGGATCACCGCCAGCTGCTGATAATCCTTCTCTCCGAAGCAGGCCACGTCGGGCTGCACCAGGTTGAACAGGATGCTGACCACGGTGGAGACACCATCGAAATGGCCGGGCCGTGAGCCGCCGCACAGCCCCTCGCTGACGGCGGGAACGCAGACGCGAGTCTGATCGTTCAGGCCGCGGGGGTAGAGGGTGGCGACGGTAGGCGTGAACAGCAGGTCGCAGCCGGCGGCCTCGAGCTTCGCCTGGTCGTCGGCCAGGGTGCGCGGATAGGCATCGAGATCCTCGCCCGCGCCGAACTGCAGCGGATTGACGAAAACGGTGGCCACCACCACATCGGCATGCTGGCGGGCAGTCTCCACCAGGGAGAGGTGACCGGCGTGCAGGTTGCCCATGGTCGGCACCAGTCCGATGCGCTGCGCACGACGGCGGTATTCGTCGAGTGTTTCACGCAGCGCAGGAATGTCTTGCAGGGTACGCATCAGTGGCCTCCAGGATGGAGCGAACGGAACTAGAAGCTGTGTTCCTCAGCCGGGAAGCGACGCGCCTTGACGTCTTCATGATAACGGAGGAACGCCCCGGCGATGTCGTCGGCCTCGGTCATGAAGTTCTTGACGAAGCGCGGCGTGCGACCGTGGGTGACGCCGAGCACGTCGTGCATGACGAGAATCTGGCCGTCGGTGTCGGGGCCGGCGCCGATGCCGATTACCGGCACGTCGAGGGCCTCGGTAATGGCCTTGCCCAGGCTTGCAGGCACGCATTCCAGCAGAATGACCGAGGCCCCGGCGTCGACCAGGGTGCGAGCATCCTCGAGGATCTGGGCGGCGCGCTCGGCGTCGCGGCCCTGGACCTTGTAGCCGCCGAGTTGGTAGACGGTCTGCGGTGTCAGGCCCAGGTGGGCGCACACCGGCACGCCGCGGCGGGTCAGTTCACGAATGCCGTCGGCCATCCACGCCTCGCCCTCGACCTTTACCAGCTCGGCACCGGCGCGCATCAGCTCGCCGGCATCGTTCAGCAGGCGCTCGGTGCTGGCATTGCTCATGAACGGCAGGTCCGCCATCAACAGGCTCGCGCCCTTGGCACTTGCCACACAGCGGGTGTGGTAGCAGATATCGTCGAGGGTCACCGGCAGAGTGCTGGCATGACCCTGCAGCACCATGCCGAGAGAATCGCCGACCAGCAGCACCTCGATGCCCGCATCGGCGGCAGTGCGCGCGAAGGAGGCGTCGTAGGCGGTCAGGCAGCTGAAGGTTTCACCTGCGCGCTTGTAGGCCTGCAGCGTGCTTAGCGTGACGGTTTTCATGGCGTGCTCTCGTTATGTTTCGGGGCGCCTGGCTGGGAGCGGTGGTGCCAAGGCTGCGCTTGATTGTTACCAGAATGCGGCGGTCGTGTCGACCGGTAACACCTTGCCCCTCAGTTCGCGTTGTCAGGTAACACTTCGACTTCGCCGGTCGTGGCAAGCGTTCCCGTCAGGTCCACGATACGACGCCCGTCAGGTAGCTGCAGCTGCGGCGCCAGCTCGGCGAGCGGCAGCAGAACGAAGGCTCGGGACGCCATCTCGCGATGGGGTACCTGCAGCCGTGGCAGCGTCAGGGTCTCGTTTCCGTACAGTAGCAGGTCGAGATCGAGGGTGCGGGGTCCCCAGTGGCGCTGGCGGACCCGCCGGTGGCGCTGTTCCAGGGCCTGCAATTGGTCGAGCAGGGCCAGTGGTGAGAGCCGCGTGCGCAGGTGGGCGACGGCATTGATGAAATCCGGCTGGTCCTGAGGGCCGACCGGGCGGCTGGCATACAGCCGCGATGCAGCCAGGCACCGGGTCAGCGGTAGGGAGTCGAGTTCATCTAGCGCGCGGCGGACCTGATCGGCGGGGTCGTCGAGATTGCTGCCGAGCCCGACATACGCGTCGACGAGAGGTGTCATGAGGGGGTGGGAGGGCCACGCCGCCGACGTTTGCGGGGGCGTCGGCGGCGGTCGTTGCCGCCGGGGCCGGCGTCGGCGCCGGCTTTTTCCAGCAGGCGCCGCTGTTCATGTTCGTCGCCCTCCTGGTAGGCCGTCCACCAGTCGCCGAGACCGGGCTTGATCTCGCCGGCGGCCTCGCGTAGCAGCAGGAAGTCGTAGGCGGCACGAAAGCGTGGGTGCTCACGGGTCTGCAGGGCGCGCTTGCCGCGCCGCTGGGGCAGGCGTTGCTGCAGGTCCCAGATGTCGCGCATCGGCATGCTGAAGCGTTTGGGAATCGAGATGTGCTTCAGCTGGCGCGACAGGACCTGCTGAGAGGCAAGCTGCAGCGCCGGGATGGGCGGCATGCCATCGGCTTCCAGAGCGGCCTGGCGGCGCTGTACGGGGCTCCATAGCAGGGCGGCGAAGAGGAAGGCCGGGGTCACCGGCTTTTCTTCGTGGATTCGCCTGTCGGTGCTGGCCAGGGCCTGCTCGATGAGCGGCTCCGCCCAGGCCAATTCGGCCATCGCCTCGTCGGTCTCGGGGAACAGCATGGCGAACAGGCCGTAATGGCGCAGCAGGCGGAAGGTTTCCACGCCGTGGCCGGCCATGAACAGCTTGAGCATTTCGTCGAACAGACGGGCCGGAGGGATCTGCAGCAGCAGTGGTGCCAGCTCCCTGATCGGGGCTTCCGAGTCTGGCGCAATATGGAAATCGAGCTTGGCTGCGAAGCGTACCGCGCGCAGCATGCGTACCGGGTCCTCGCGGTAGCGCACGGCAGGGTCGCCGATCAGGCGCAGTGTGCGCGACTCGATATCGTGCATGCCATCGGCAAAGTCGTGGATGGAGAAATCCGCGATGCTGTAGTAGATGGCGTTGACGGTGAAGTCGCGGCGAATGGCATCTTCCTGGATGCTGCCCCAGACGTTATCGCGCAGCAGCAGGCCATGCTCCGACTGCTGGGCGATATGGTCGCCATGATCGTCATTATGGGTGCCACGGAAGGTCGTGACCTCTATGACTTCACGACCAAAGCGCACATGCACGATGCGGAAACGCCGGCCGATGATACGCGAGTTGCGAAACAGTTCTCGTACCTGTTCCGGGGTGGCGTCGGTCGCGACATCGAAATCCTTGGGCATCTTGCCGAGCAGGGAGTCGCGGATACAGCCTCCCACCAGGTACGCCTCGAATCCGGCGTTGTGCAGGCGATAGAGTACCTTCAGGGCCGCCTCGCTGAAGTGCTGACGCGAAACGGGATGCTGGTCACGGGAGATGATTCGAGGGCCTGCCTGCCCCCCGGAGGCATCCTGGGGGCCGAAAAGTGTCCTGAGATGTGTGCCAGGGCTCTGCAGAAAGCGGGTAAATCCTTTGAACATGCGGCGATTTCGACTCGCAGTGTGCGAAAGTTGTAGAGTGTAGCCGACCGCCGACACCTTGCAAAGCGGCGGGTGGATTCAGTGCAATGCCGTGGCAGGAGAGCGCATAGCAAAAGAGGAGGCCGTTGGGCCTCCTCTGACAAGCTAAACGGTGCTGCGTCCTTGCGGCTGTTTCTTCTTCGTGATGGCGCATCGCCTTGAATACGCACCACAGTCACCAAGAATCACAGGTAAACAATGTTGTTGTGATTGTTGACGTTCCTGGTTGCGACCGCCTCGTATTCAAAACAATAATCCAACCACGACGGCATAGTAGGTATGCCTGCCTTCGGCTTGTTGATGTTGTTGCCGAAGGTGCGCTTTTGCGGCCGTTGTTCTTGTTGTGGGCCGGGGTTGGCGCATCGCGTCCTGATGGATCCGGTGCTTCGCTCAGGTCTTGTTGTTGTTGGGCGAAAAAGCGAAGGGCGGCTCTTCCCGGGGCGTCTTGTTGTTGTTGCCCCTGACCGCATCCTCTTCACAGCCTGCCATTGTTATTGTTGGCGCAGGCCCCGCCTTCCCTGATGCCTTGTTATTGTTGTTGGCTCGGGTGACGGCCGGATGTTGTTTTTCTTGCACTGAATGTTGCACGGCACATGCCAAGGTGGTTTTTACGCCTTATAGAACAAGGCCTTATAAATAACCCTCTGGCGACTCTCTGTTCGGTGCAGCAGATGTGTTACCCCCGTTGCGCCATGCCGGGGCAAATTCTGGGTGGGAAGGTAACACCTGGTGCAATCGTGTCCGCCTGGGTACGAAAAAGCGCCTTCGGCGAGCCGGCCGAGGCGCTTGAACGTTAGTCGTAGAAGGGATGTTTCGCTCGTTAGGCGCTACTGCGGCGGGCCTGCTTCTTGCGTGGAATGCCCAGGCGCTGGCGCCGTTCCCACAGGCACTTGCGGCTGATCCCCAGTTTCTGGGCGAGCTCGGTCTCGCTCATATGGTCCTGATGCTCCAACACGAAGTGCTGAAAGTAGTCTTCCAGCGAAAGATCCTCGATGTCCTCTTCCTCCTCCAGCGGCTGGCCGGTGGGTAGTGGTCTGGTCTCGATAACGTTGCGAGGCTGAGGTGTCGGGCTCGGGTTCAGGCCCAGGTCGTCGGGATGGATCAGGTGGCCTTCGGCCAGGATCACGCCACGCTCGAGGGCATTTTCCAGCTCCCGTACGTTGCCGGGCCAGGGGTAATCGCGGATCACACGGTGCGCGGCCCGTGACAGGCGCAAACCGTCACGGCGGTGGCGCCGGCAGGCTTTCTCCAGCAGTACTTCGGCGATCAGCAGGATATCGTCCTCGCGCTCGCGCAGCGGTGGCAGGTCGATTTGCATCACATTGAGCCGGTAATAGAGATCGAGGCGGAATTCGCCGGTCTTGGACAAGGCACGCAGGTCGCGGTGGGTCGCGGCGATCAGGCGCACGTCGACGTGGCGGGTCTCCACCGAGCCGATGCGGCGGATCTCGCCCTCCTGCAGCACGCGTAGCAGGCGTGCCTGGGCGTCCAGCGGCAGCTCACCGATCTCGTCGAGAAACAGGGTGCCGCCGTCGGCGGCTTCCACCAGGCCGGTACGGGCGGCGCTGGCGCCGGTGAAGGCCCCCTTCTCATGGCCGAACAGCTCCGACTCGATCAAGGTCTCGGGAATGGCGGCGCAGTTGACGCAGATGAGCGGCGCGTGGATGCGCTGGCTCTGCTGGTGGATGGCGCGCGCTACCAACTCCTTGCCGGTGCCCGACTCACCCTGGATCAGCACGGTGACGTCGGCCGGGGCGGTCTTGCGAATGCGCGTGTAGACCGCCTGCATGGCCGGGCATTCGCCGATCATCTGCTGGCGCGAACCGCCGGCATCGGTAATGTCGGGGGGCGGGGCACGATGCGACGACTGCTGGTGAAGCACGCGGGCGACGGTTTCCAGCAGTTCGTCGTGGTCGAAGGGCTTGGCCACGTAGTCCACCGCGCCCTGTTTCAGGGATTCCACCGCCGAGCGCATGCTGGCATAGCTGGTCATGATCAATACCGGCACCGGTGCCGCGTGCTCGATCAGGTCGGTGCCGGGCTCGCCGGGCAGGCGCAGGTCGCTGATCACCAGGTCGAAGCCGCGGGGCTCCAGGGCCAGCGCCTCATCCACGCAGCCGGCTTCACTGACCTCATAGTCGTGGCGCTCCAGCAGCCTGCGCAATGCGGTGCGGATGATGGCTTCGTCTTCAACGATCAGAATCCGGCTCATCGGTATATTCACCATCCTCTCGTTCGGTGGGCAGCCACAGGCAGATGCGGGTGCCGCGTTCCTGCCCTGGGGGCGGTGATTCGATCTCGATCCTGCCATGATGCTCGGCAATGATGCTGTAGACCAGCGGCAGGCCGAGCCCCGTGCCTTCACCAGGCGGCTTGGTGGTGGTGAAGGGCTCGAAGAGGTGCTCGCGAACCCGGTCGTCGAGCCCATGCCCCTCGTCGGTGACGGTGACCTTCAGCATCTCGCCTTCCGGCTCGGCGTCGATGATCACCTCTCCGCCCGGTTCGCTGGCGTCGCGCGCATTGCTCAGCAGGTTGATCATCACCTGTTGCAGCCGCTGGGTGTCGCCGAGCACCGTCAACTCGGCAGGGCAACGGTTGTGGTAATGAACATCCTCGCCCGAGCGTGCCAACTGGATCAAGTGCAGGGCCTCGTCGGCGATCTCGGCAATCGGAACTCGCGCCAGGGTGGTGCCCTTGACGTGCCGACCGCCATGGGCGAAGCCGACCAGCGAGCTGACAATGCGCGAGATGCGGTCGGTCAACTGCTGGATCTGGCGGGCGGTCTCAAGCACCTCTGGGTCATCGGTGTCGTAGCGCAGGTTCTGGGCCAGCGAGGAGATACCGGTTACCGGGTTGCCGATCTCATGGGCCACGCCGGCGGCCAGCTGGCCGATAGAAGCCAGCCGTGCGGCATGTACCAGCTCGTCCTCGAGCCATTTCATCTCGCTGTGATCCTCGATCAGGATCACGGTGCCACCGCGCACGTCGTCGTCAGCCTGCAGCTCGGCGCGATGGAACGTCAGGTAGCGAGTGCTGCCCTTGAGGTCGACCGGTTGCTTGTAGAGATGATCGTTGGGCTCGACCAGGGCGCGGCCCAGCAGCTCGGCCCAGGGGGCCGGCAAGCCGTCGCGGCGTGCGCCCACGACGCCTCCCCCATCGATGCCGGAGAGCTCCGCCAGGGCGTCGTTCCACATCAACAGTTCGTCGTCGACGCCGAAGGCGCACAGCCCCACCGGCAGCCGGGCGAGAATGCGTCGATGGTAGCGACGCAGGCCGTCGAGCTCGCGGGCGAGCCCGGTCAGTCGCGAGCGGTAGGCTTCGAGCCGGCTCTCGACGAAGTGAATGTCGTCGGTGGGTTCCTGGCCGCTACGCCGGTAGGGCAGGTAGCGGTCGACGATGTCCTGGGCCACCGAGGGGCCCATCAGCCCGGAAAGGTTGGCCTGTATGCGATCGCGCAGCCGGCGCAGGGCATAGGGACGCCCGTCGAGCGGCGACATGCCGAGGTCGGTGAGCGCACGCTCCACTTCGCGCTGGGCAACCTCCTCGCCCAGCGCTTGGGCCAACGGTTGCTTGAACTCTTCGCCGGTGGTGGCGATCAACGGCAGCCGTTTGGGCCTTATCACAGCATCCACCGAGCACGCCTCGGCGGCGGCGCGCTCGCCCTCGGAGGTGGGCGTGGCCAGCGAGATGATGATGAAGACGAGCACATTGAGCGCCAGTGACACCAGGGTCACCACGTACCAGTTGGGTTCGCCGGCGAGAAGCTCCATGCCAGGCGGTATCAGGATCAGGGTGGGCAATCCCGTGAGCAGTGGCAGCCACAGTCCGGCGAGCCAGACCAGGACGCCCACGACCAGGCCCGAGACCATGCCCTTGCGGTTGGCCCCCGGCCAGTAGAGCAGCGCCAGCAGACCGGGAAGGCACTGGGCCATGCCGACGAAGGCTGCCAGCCCCAGGGTGGTCAGGTCATGGTGGACGCCCACCGTGCGATAGAACAGCCAACCGCCGAGTATCACCGTGGCCATCAGCGCGCGACGCAACCAGCGCAGCCAACGGTAGAGGTTGGGCTGGGCCTCGGGCGGGTGGGCGACCAGCAGCACATGGTTGAGGATCATGCCCGACAGCGCCATGGCGATGATCACCATGGTGCCGCTGGTTGCCGCCAGACCGGCGAGGAAGGCCAGCGCCTGGACCCAGAACGACTCGGACAGGCCGAAGGCCAGGTAGGCGGCGCCGATCACTTCATGGCTACCCAGTCGTTGCCCTGCCCACAGGATCAGTGGCACCGGGATCGCCATCAGCAGCAGGAACAGTGGCAGCGACCAGCTGGCCTGCAGCAGGGTATGTCGCGACAGGGTCTCGGCAAAGGTGATGTGGAAAATGTGTGGCATCAGCAGCGCCGTAGCGAAGAACAGCAACAGCAGCGTACGCCAGTGTGCAGCGTCCGGCTGCACCACGCTGGCCTGGTAGGCCTGACCTGGCCCATCCAGCCAGGTTTGCAGGTCGGCAGGACCGTCGAAGACGACGAACAGGGCGAAGGCGCCCAGTGCCAGCATGGCGACGAGCTTGGCCACTGAAGTCAGCGCAATCACGGCCAGCAGGGTGTCGTGTCGGGCGGTTCCCTTGCCGTGTCGTGTGCCGAAGGTCATCGCGAACAGCGCGATCAGCGTGCACAGAGCCAGGGCGGGTAGGGCCGGAGAGGCGACACCAGTCATCAGGTGGATGGCGTCGCCCAGGGTCTGGACCTGCAGTGCCAGCAGCGGCAGCACCGCCAGCAGACTGATCACGGTGATCAGGGTGCCGACCCAGCGCGAGCGGAAGCGGAAGGCGAACAGGTCGGCCAGCGAGGCGAGCTGGTGGGTTCGAGCCATGCGCTGGATCGGTACCAGCAGTACCGGCGCCAACAGGAAGGCACCCGCTGCGCCCAGATAGTAAGCGAGATAGCCATAGCCCGAGCTGGCAGCCAGCTCCAGGCTGCCATAGATCGCCCAGGCACTGGCATAGACGCCGAGCGCCAGGGTATAGACAGCAGGATGACGCGTTACCCTGCGGCTGAGCCAGCCCCGCTCCACCGCCAGGGCGCAAAGAAACATCAGCAGCAGGTAGCCGGTGCCCAGGAGGAAGACGCTGGCGAGGCTAGCGTTCATCGAGTTTCCTCTTCTGCTCGAGCCACAGCGTCAAGGCAATCAGCACGCCCCAGATGGCGAAGGGGCGGTACCAGGCGACGCCTGGGCTCGACCAGCCGCTCATCAGCAGCGGCGACAGCAGGTAGCCGCCAAAGACCAGGAACAGCATGATGCGATAGACGTACATTGACGCTCCTCACTCCCTGCGGTGGGCCTCGGGGCGGATGCGACGAGGCTCCCAATGGCCGCTGGCCCAGGCGAGCTGCTCGCCTACCGGCGCCGTGGCCAGCTCAGCGGGCGGCGCCTGGTCGAGCGCAGCCAAGGCGCGGTGGAGCAGTGGCCGCACGGCATCATCTTCCAACGGCAGCGCCGGGGCCAGGTTCTGCTTGGATAGCTTCTGGCCGTCGTGGTTGACGATCAAGGGCAAGTGCAGGTAACGCGGCTCGGGCAGCCCCAGTGCATGCTGTAGCTGGCGCTGCCAGGGTGTGTTGTCGAGCAGGTCGAAGCCGCGGACCACGTCGCTGATGCCCTGGTCGGCATCGTCCACCACCACGGCGAGCTGATAGGCCCACAAGCCATCCTTGCGCTGGAGTACCACGTCGCCGAGTTCTGCCGGATCGAAGCGCTGCTCGCCGAACAGACGATCCTGCCATATAACCGGGCGCAGGCCGAGGTCGCTGCGCAGTCGCCAGGCCACCGGCTTGCACGGCTCGCGTACGCCTTCGCGGCACCAGCCGGGATAGACCGGATGTTTGCGCCACTGCTTACGCGAGCAGCTGCAGGGGTAGGCCAGGCCCAGCGCCTCGAGCCGCTCCAGTGCCGCAGCGTAGGCCGCATCACGGTCATGTTGCCACAGTACCGGGCCGTCCCAGTGCAGGCCGAAGGCCTCGAGCTGACGCAGGATGGCCTCGGCCGCCCCGGCAGGGCAGCGCGGTGGGTCGATGTCCTCGATACGCAGCAGCCATTCGCCGCCGGCCCTGCGCGCGTCGAGAAAGCTGGCCAGGGCAGCGATCAGCGAGCCGAAGTGCAGCGGGCCGGAAGGCGTCGGGGCGAAACGACCGCGATAGCCGGTCATGGCTGGCTCCTGACGGCAGTGGCCGACACGCAAACGGGCACCCATGGGTGCCCGTTGCGCAGAGAGCCGACGCTCAGCGAGTGGGCATCAGCCGCCGAGCTGCTTTTCCTTGAGCTCGGCCAGAGTCTTGCAATCGACGCACAGGGTCGCGGTGGGGCGAGCCTCCAGACGGCGAATGCCGATCTCGACGCCGCAGGCCTCACAGAAGCCATAGTCGTCCTCATCGATCTTCTCGAGCGTCTCGTTGATCTTCTTGAGCAGTTTGCGCTCGCGGTCGCGGGTGCGCAGCTCCAGGCTGAAACCCTCTTCCTGGGTGGCTCGGTCCGCAGGGTCGGCGTAGTTGTTCGCCTCCTCCTGCAGATGGCGCACCGTGCGATCCACTTCTTCCATGAGCTCCTGTTTCCAGCCCAGCAGGATCTGTCGGAAGTGCTCAAGCTGCTGCTCGTTCATGTACTCTTCACCCGGTGCGGCCTCGTACGGGGTGAATTTTTTGGGCGCTTCCGTTTTCTTGTCTGCTACTGGCATGGGACTGCCTCATTACTTGAGTGACTGCTGATCAATACCCGCCGCACGTCGTGCAAGGTATCTCACGCCAAAGGCATGCTTGTTTATCGGAATTCGGCGAATTTTGCAATACCCCGCGAATGCGAGCAGGGCCTCCCAGCAGGCCGAATCGATGGTATGGTTTTTTGACCGCTGAAACGGCAGAAGTGCCCACCGGTGGTCGTTCAATCCCTGTTCAGGAGCCTTAGATGTCGTGGAATCCGCGCGTTGAACGCGTCGCCCCCTTTCGTGTGATGAGTCTGCTGGAGGCCGCCCAGGCGCGCGAGGCGGCCGGGCACGACGTCATTCATCTCGAAGTGGGAGAGCCCGACTTCCCCACCCCCGAGCCGGTGGTGGCGGCCGGGTGCGAGGCGCTGGCGGCGGGGCTCACGCGCTATAGCCCGGCCACGGGGCTGCCGGCACTGCGCAAGGCGATTGCTGGCCACTACGGCGAGCACTTCGGCGCCGACGTCGACCCCCGGCGCATCCTGGTCACTCCCGGCGCTTCTGGCGCGCTGCTGCTGGCCAGTCAGCTGCTGGTGGGTCCCGGTGACCGGGTCCTGATGGCCGACCCCAACTACCCTTGCAATCGGCACTTCATGGCCCTGGCCGGCGCCGAAGTGGACACCGTCCCCGTCGGCCTGGAAAGCGGCTGGCAGCTCGATGCCGAACTGATCGCGAGCCACTGGCGCGACACCACTCGGCTAGCGATGCTCGCTACACCCTCCAACCCTACCGGCCATATGCTCGATGAGGCACAGTTGAAGCGTGTCATCGACACGGTGGCGGCCAAGGGGGGCCACTTGCTGGTGGACGAGATCTACCAGGGGCTC
The DNA here is from genome assembly GCF_052806135.1 of Billgrantia sp. Q4P2. Lineage (NCBI taxonomy): Bacteria > Pseudomonadati > Pseudomonadota > Gammaproteobacteria > Oceanospirillales > Halomonadaceae > Billgrantia > Billgrantia sp. Q4P2. The sequence continues at coordinate 11,204 of NZ_JBRBAI010000015.1, read as the reverse complement.
AGCTACGACATCGAGCCGCTGTCGGTGGCGTCGCTCACGTCCGGCGCCTTCGTGGTCAACAGCTTCTCCAAGTACTTCGGCATGACCGGCTGGCGCCTGGGCTGGCTCCTGGCTCCGGAGGAGGCTGTGGAGCCGCTGACCCGGCTGGCCCAGAACGTCTTCCTGGCCGCCCCCACCCCGGCCCAGCATGCGGCACTGGCGGCTTTCACCCCCGAGTGTCGAGAGCTGCTCGAAAGCCGGCGGGTCGAACTCGGTCGCCGCCGCGATGCGCTGCTGGCCGGGCTGGCCCGCCTGGACTTGGCGCCGTCGCTGCCGCCCCAGGGAGCTTTCTACCTGTGGCTCGACATCTCTCGCTATAGCCGCGACAGCCAGGCCTTCTGCCAGCGCCTGCTGGAAGAGGAGAACGTCGCCATCACGCCCGGGGTCGACTTCGCCGTGTGCGGCGGCGAGCACCACGTGCGTATCGCTTTCACCACGGGCATCGCGCGGCTGGAGGAGGCGGTAAGCCGGCTCGAGCGCTTCCTGGCGCGGCAGTAGGAGGCGAGCCGTGGAATATCCTGTCCTGGTGCCCGGCATACTGCTGCGTCGCTACAAGCGCTTCCTGGCTGACGTGCGCCTCGACGACGGCCGCGAAGTGATGGCGCACTGCCCCAACACCGGCTCGATGCGGGCGGTGAACGTACCTGGCTGCCGCGTGTGGCTGGCGCCGAGCGACAATCCGGCGCGCAAGCTGGCCTGGACCTGGGAGCTGATCGAGCTGACCCAGCCCGACGGCAGCGTGGCGCTGGCTTCGGTGCATACCGGGCGTACCAATCGCATCGTCGAGGAGGCGCTGAATGCCGGGCAGGTGCCTGCGCTGTCCGGCTATACCACGTTGAAACGCGAGGCCAAGGTGGAGGGGGCGCGGCTCGACTTTCGCCTCGATGATCCTGTACAGGGCGCCGCCTTCGTCGAGGTCAAGCAGGTAACGCTCAAGGAGAGCGACGGGCACGGCTATTTCCCCGATGCGGTGAGCGAGCGTGGGCGCAAGCACCTGCTGGCACTGGCGGCCCTGGCCGAGCAGGGCCAGCGCGCGGTGCTGTTGTTCTGCGTGGCCCACACCGGCATTCGCGACGTGGCACCGGCGGCGCATCTCGACTCGGCCTACGCCGCGACGCTCAAGGCGGTAGTCGAGCGTGGGGTGGAAGTCGTGGCACACGGCTGCGAGATCGGCTGGCGCGAGGGCCGGCCGGTGTCGATCACCCTGAGCGCCCGGCTTTCGGTGTCACTTACTCGCCAAGTAGACATTGCCCTCGGCGTCGATTGAGATCGCCACAGGCTCCAGGAAGCGGCCCTGGCAGGGGCCGAACACGCACTCGCCGCTTTCGGGCAGGAACAGCGCCCCGTGCATGCCGCACTGGATCAACTCGCCGCCCGCGTCGAGAAACGCCCCGTCCGGCAGGTTCAGCGGCACCCGCTGGTGTGGGCAGCGATTGACGAAGGCGCTGACCCGACCGTGCACGCGCACGATGAAGGCGTTTCTCCCATCGGGTAGCGTCAGGCCGCGCGAGGGCGAGGCTTCGAACTGCTCGAGGTGGGCGATGGGTTGCGGCATTTGGCGACTCAGCGGTCGATATGAAAACGCTGAATGAAGTTTACCTCGGCTGGCTCGCGATTACGGTCGTAGCGCACCTCGAGCGCGAAGTGCATGGGCTCGTCGTCACGGATGCGAAAGACCGCCACCTGCGACTGGGTGTTGCCCTCGCGCAGGGTGCGGAAGTTCAGCGCAGCACGTTCCCGACCCTGGGCCTCGCCCACCGTACCGCTTACCGGCGCGTTGACCGGACGCAGCTCGCCATCGACCTCCTCGAGCACGCTGACATTGAGCAGCGCCATGGCCGGACTGCGCTGGATGCCATGAGCCTCGGCCACGGACTGAGGCAGGAAGCTGGTGCTCACGGCGCTGTAGTGGATCTGGTAGTCGCCGACCTGCTCGAACTGCTGGGCCTGGCTCGAAAGCGGCAGCAGCCCCAGCAGCAGGGCAACGGCCAGAGCACGATGACACGACAGAATAAATTTCAGCATTGCGCTCTCCTTGGGCTGCCGACGGCGAGGGCGATCATCGGCGATTCTGGCGCTCGACGCGAAAGATCGCTATCTCGCCGAACAGGTTGGGCCACAGCCGCGTGGCCCAGTGTCCTTCATGATCCCCGATCCCTACGGCCCGGTCGGTGATCCTGAGTTCTTTCTCACGACACAGGTGCTCGAAGTCGTTGAAGGTCGACAGGTGGATGTTGGGCGTATCGTACCAGGCATGGGGCAGCGACTTGGAGACCGGCATATAGCCGCGAATGCCCAGGTGCACCCGGTGCCTCCAATAGGCAAAGTTGGGGAAGGTGATGATGCATTCCCTGGCCACACGCAACATTTCGTCGAGCATGCGATCGGGACGGCGCAGCGCCTGCAGCGCCTGGGTCATGACCACCAGGTCGTAGGTGTCGTCCTCGAAGTTGACCAGGCCCTCGTCGAGGTTCTGCTCCAGCACACTGACCCCCTTGGCGATACAGGCGGTGATGCCTTCCGGGTCGATCTCCAGGCCGTATCCGGTCACACGCTTGTCGCGCGCCAGGGCCTCGAGCAGGGTGCCGTCACCGCAGGCCAGGTCAAGAATGTGGGCGCCTTCGGGCACCCAGCGATGAATCAGCTCCAGATCGGCGCGCATCATGCGGTCTCCTCCAGGCCCAGCTCACGGGCGGCTCGCGACATGAACGCGGCGAACACCGCCTGGTAGCGCGGCTCCGGCAGCAGGAAGGCATCATGGCCGTGAGGCGAGTCGATGTTGACGTAGCTCACCGGCTTGCCGGCACGGGTCAGGGCGTTGGCCAGCTCGCGCGAGCGCGACGGCGGGAAGCGCCAGTCACTGGTGAAGCTCACCACCAGGAAGGGGCACTGGCTGGGCGCGACGGCGTCGGCCAACACGCCGCCGTGCTCCGCCGCCGGATCGAAGTAGTCCAGCGCCTTGGTCATCAGCAGGTAGGTATTGGCATCGAAGGTGGTGGAGAAGGTATCGCCCTGGTAGCGCAGGTAGGACTCGACCTGGAACTCGACGTCATAGCCGAAGTTCAGGTCCTGGCTGCGCAGGTCGCGGCCGAACTTGCTGCCCATGGCATCTTCCGAAAGGTAGGTGATGTGCCCCACCATGCGCGCCAGCTTGAGGCCGCGACGCGGGGCGGTACCATGCTCGGCATACCAGCCATCATGGAAGTCGGGGTCGGAGCGGATCGCCTGGCGCGCCACCTCGTTGAAGGCGATGTTCTGCGCCGAGAGCTTGGGGGTGGCGGCGATGATCACGGCGTTGGCGACCCGCTCGGGATAGACCAGTGTCCACTGCAGCACCTGCATACCGCCCAGGCTGCCGCCGACCACGGCAGCGAAGCGCTCTATGCCCAGGCGCTCGGCCAGGCGCGCCTGGCTGTGCACCCAATCGCTCACTGTGACCATGGGGAAGTCGGGACCCCATTGGCGCCCTGTCGCGGGGTTCTCGCTGATCGGTCCGGTACTGCCGTGACAGCCGCCCAGGTTGTTTAGCGACACCACGAAGAAGCGGTTGGTATCGATGGACTTGCCCGGGCCGATATGGGCGTCCCACCAGCCTGGCTTGCGCTCGTCGACGTCATGGTAGCCGGCGGCATGGTGGTGCCCCGACAAGGCGTGGCAGATCAGCACCGCATTGGAGCGCTCGGCGTTGAGCGTGCCATAGGTCTCGTAGACGAGATCGTAGGCGGGCAAGGTCCTGCCGCAGGCGAGGGCCAGGGGGTCGTCGAAGTGCGCCGTCTGCGGCGTCACCAGGCCGACCGAGTCATCGGGAAACTCGGGCATGTGTCGTTCTGTGTCCTGTCGTTGGGGTCGCCATGGGCGAACGGCGTCTTACAGGCCTACCAGGGCGCCGGCGATGCCGGCGGCACGAGTCAGCGCGCCGACCACGACACCATCGATGATGCTGATGGCAATGAAAACCACGATCGGCGACAGGTCGATCATACCCAGTGGCGGGATGACCTTGCGCACCGGTGCCATGATCGGTTCCACCAGCTGCATGACCAGCAGCGCTCCGGGGTGGCTCGCATTGGGGGCGACCCAGCTCAGGACGATCATCACGATCAGGGCGAAGAAATAGATCTTGAGAATGGCATTGGCAATGGCGGCCATGGCACCGATCGCCACCTGGGTGATCGGTGGCATGCCGATGCCGGCGATCTGCAGGATCACCACGATGCTGACCGCCTTGAGCACGAAGGCCGCGGCCAGGGTCGCCAGGTCGAAGCGCCCCAACACCGGGCCGAGGAAGCCCTGGAAAGGCCGGACGACCGGCTGGGTGATCTTCACTACCGACTGGCTAATGGGATTGTAGTAGTCGGCCTGGGATGCCTGCAGCAGGAAGCGCAGCATCATCAGGAACAGGTAGATATTGAGCAGGGTGTTGACCAGCAGCAGGCCGGCATTTCCCATTTGGCCCATGTGGGCTCCTCCATGTCGTCAAGATGGCCGCCTCTTGCTGCGGGCGGCCTGAAAGGCTAACGCTTGCCGAGTTCTTCGGCCATCTCGCGGGCGCGGGCGGCACACGCCTCCATGGCCTCGGCCAAGATACTCCGCAGGCCGGCCTGCTCGAGGTGTTCCACGGCGCGCTCGGTGGTGCCGCCGGGCGACATCACGTTGCGCTTGAGGCGATCCGGGGTGAGTTCGCTCTCTTGCGCCATACGGGCCGCACCCAGGGCCGTCTGAATCGCCAGGCGACGTGCGGTCTCGGCCGGCAGGCCGAGCTTGACCCCGGCCTCTTCCATGGCTTCGAACATCAAGAAGAAGTAGGCGGGAGCGCTGCCCGACACGGCGGTGACCGCATCCAGCAAGCCCTCCTCCTCCACCCACTCGACCAGCCCCACGGCCTCGAGCAGTTCGGTGGCCTGGTCGCGCTGCTCGGCGCTGACCTCGGGTGTGGCGAATAGTCCAGCGGCGCCGGCACCGACCAGCGAAGGTGTGTTCGGCATGCAGCGCACCAGCGGCAGGCCACCACCCATCCAGGCCTGCATCGATGCGGCGGTAAGTCCGGCCGCCACCGAGATGATCAAGGGGCGCTGACGCTGCAGGGTGTCGCGCAGCCCCTCGCAGACGTCGCGCATCACCTGCGGCTTCACCGCCAGCACCACGATGTCGGCATCGCGCACCGCGGCGGTGTTGTCGGTATTGGTGCGGATGCCGAAACGCTCGTGGATCGGCGCCAGGAAGGCATCGCTGGGCGAGGTGGCGGTGATGGCGGTGGCCGGATGGCCGTTGTCGATCATTCCGCCGATGATGGCGCTGGCCATGTTGCCGGCGCCAATGAAAGTGACTCTGCTGGCCATTGCGATCTGTCCTTTTGCTGTTATCGTGCGACCGGCTCATGGCCGGTGCGGATGCGTCTACTAGCGACGCGAGGTGTCCCGTGCGCCGAAGATGGCCGTGCCCAGCCGCACCAGGGTGGCGCCTTCCAGCACGGCGGCTTCCAGGTCGTCGCTCATGCCCATCGACAGGGTATCCAGCGGCGCCTCGGGAAAGCGCTGGCGCAGCGTCTCCAGAGCCTGGCGCAGCCGTGCCAGGGGTGCTCGCTGACTTGCCAGACCAGCGGCCGGGGCCGGAATGGCCATCAGCCCACGTAGACGTAGCCTGGGCATCGAGAGTACCGCCTGCGCCAGGCTTTCCAGCTCATCGAAGGTGACACCCGACTTGCTGGCTTCGTCGCTGACATTGACCTGCAGGCAGACTTCGAGCGGACCCAGCCCCTCGGGACGCTGGTCGTTCAGGCGCCGGGCGATCTTCTCGCGATCGACGCTGTGTACCCAGTCGAAATGCTCGGCCACGGCTCGCGTCTTGTTGGCCTGCAGCGGGCCGATGAAGTGCCAGACGATATCGCCCAGGTCGGCAAGCTCGGTCTGCTTCTCCAGTGCCTCTTGCACATAGTTCTCGCCGAATTCCCGCTGGCCTAGCTCCCAGGCTTCACGGACCATGCCGGCCGGCTTGGTCTTGCTGACCGCAAGCAGCCTGGCCGCATCGGCCGGTCTCTCAGCTGACGCCAAGGCCTCGGCCAGACGCCTGCGGGCACTGGCCAGCGACTCGGAAAGCATGGTATCCGTCATCTCATCCACATGAAGTCCGTCATGTCCACAAGGTCTGTCATACTCGCAAGAACCTTAACCGGGGAGCAGGGGAATCGCATGGATATTACCGAACTGCTGGCGTTCTCGGCAAAGCAGAACGCCTCCGACCTGCATCTATCGGCCGGCCTGCCACCGATGATTCGGGTCGACGGCGACATCCGCCGCCTCAATGTGCCGGCCATGGAAGACCGTGAAGTCCGCAAACTGATCTACGACATCATGGGTGACCGCCAGCGCCGCGACTACGAGGAGTTCTTCGAGACCGACTTCTCCTTCGAGGTCCCCGGCGTCGCGCGTTTCCGGGTCAACGCCTTCAACCAGGCGCGTGGGGCCGGCGCGGTGTTTCGCACCATCCCCAGCGAGGTGCTGACCATGGAGGACCTGGAGCTGGGCGATGTCTTCCGTCGCCTGGCATTGCTGCCACGCGGCCTGGTGCTGGTCACTGGCCCCACCGGCTCGGGCAAGAGCACGACCCTGGCCGCCATGATCGACTATATCAACGATCACCGTTACGACCACATCCTGACGATCGAAGACCCGGTGGAGTTCGTGCATCGCAGCAAGCGCTGCCTGATCAATCAGCGCGAGGTGCATCGCGACACCCACGGCTTCGCCCAGGCGCTGCGCAGCGCACTGCGCGAGGATCCCGATGTGATTCTGGTCGGCGAGATGCGTGACCTCGAGACCATCCGGCTGGCGCTCACCGCCGCCGAGACCGGTCATCTGGTATTTGGTACCCTGCATACCACCTCGGCGGCCAAGACCATCGACCGTATCATCGATGTCTTTCCCGGTGAGGAGAAGGCCATGGTGCGCTCGATGCTGTCGGAGTCGCTGCAGGCGGTGATCTCCCAGACACTGCTCAAGCGTCGCAGCGGCGGCCGCGTGGCGGCTCACGAGATCCTTGTCGCCAATGCGGCGGTGCGCAACCTCATTCGCGAAGACAAGGTGGCGCAGATCTACTCGGCCATCCAGACCGGCGGCAACCAGGGCATGCAAACCCTCGATGCCGCCTTGGCCAAGCTGGTGGCCGAGAACGTGGTCAATCGCGACGAGGCCCAGGCCCGCGCCAAGAGTGCGCTGGCTAGCTGATCCAGGCTATTGGACAAGGGGAGCGGGAGATGAAAGCACAAGAATGGCTGGAGCAGCTGCTCGATATCATGGCCCGACAGGAGGCCTCGGACCTGCTGATCTCGGTGCAGGCGCCACCCACCATCAAGACCGCCGGCAAGCTTACCGCTCTTGGCGACCAGCGGCTCTCGGTGGAGCAGGTGCGCGAGCTGGTCAACGTGGCCTTGCCGGAGGGGCTCAAGGAGCGCTTCCAGCAGGAGCGCGAGGCCAACTTCGCCCTGAGCCTCTCCGGTCGTGGGCGATTTCGGGTCAGTGCCTTCCAGCAGCGCAACCAGTGGGCCATGGTCATCCGGCGCATTGCCTACGAGATTCCTCACCTCGAAGAACTCTCCCTGCCGCCCCAGCTGGGCGAACTGGCCAACCTCAAGCGCGGGCTGGTGTTCGTGGTGGGCGGTACCGGTACCGGCAAGTCGACCACTCTGGCGTCGATGATCCAGCAGCGCAACGAAACCGTGGGCGGGCACATCATCAGCGTCGAGGACCCCATCGAGTACGTGCATCCGCACAAGAAGGCGATCATCAACCAGCGCGAGGTGGGCATCGATACCGAGTCGTTCGAAGTGGCGCTCAAGAACACCCTGCGTCAGGCGCCGGACGTGGTCCTGATCGGTGAGGTGCGTACCCGTGAAACCATGGAGCACGCACTGACCTTTGCCGAGACGGGTCACCTGTGCCTGGCGACCCTGCATGCAAACAATGCCAACCAGGCGCTGGACCGCATCATCCATTTCTTCCCGCACGAGCGCCACGAGCAGATCTGGCTTGATCTGTCGCTCAACCTGCATGCCATCGTTGCGCAGCAGCTGCTGCCGACCCGAGACGGCGGGCGCTGCCCGGCCATCGAGATCCTGCTGCGCACGCCCCTGATCGCCGATCTCATTCGCAAGGGCGATGTGGGGGAGATCAAGAACGTCATGGCCCGCTCGCGCGATCAGGGCATGCAGACCTTCGACCAGGCGCTGTTCGATCTCTACAAGGCGGGCAAGATCAGCGAGGAGGTGGCCATGGTGCACGCCGACTCGGCCAACGAGCTGCGCATGATGATCAAGTACGGTGACGAGAAGAGCGACGTGCTGGCCAAGGCCCAGGATGGTGCGCAGCGGCTATCGCTGCGCGACGACGACGACTTCTAGGAAGCACTGAATCATTGGCCGCACGGCTGAATCGCTGCGTTGCGCTCCAACGGCTCGCCTAATGCTACAGCGCTTCCTTCAGGGTGCGTAGACGCCGCCGAGAACTCTGGTGCCGGCAGCGCCGGTGACGCTGGGCAGGTTGCCGGGTAGCCCTTCCAGGCGGCGCCAGGCGAGCCAGGCGAAGGCGCCGGCCTCGAGCCAGTCGGCCGGCCAGCCCCAATCGCTGCTGGGCACCAGCGCGGTCTCGGGCAAATGGCGGGCCAGGCGGCCAAGCAGATCGCGATTGTGTGCACCGCCGCCACAGGGAATCAGCGCTGAGGCCGCAGGTGCGGCGGTGATCTCCCGCGCCATTTCGATACCCAGTGCCACGCTGGTGGCGGTCAGCTCCGCCAGGGTCGCCTGTACGTCTGCGGGGTTCTCTTTCCCCGTCAGGTGGCTTTGGAGCCAGTCGAGGTGAAACAGCTCCCGGCCGGTGCTGCGTGGCGGTGGGCGATGAAAGAAAGGCTCGCCCAGTAAGCGTTCCAGGAGCGCCTCATCTACCTGGCCCGAGGCCGCCCAGTCACCGTTAGTATCGAAGCGCCCGCCGCGTTGACGCGCATGCCAGGCATCGAGCAGGGCATTGGCAGGCCCGGTATCGAAGCCGATCACCTCGGCGTCGCTTTCCGTTGGCGGCAGCAGCGTCAGGTTGGCGAAGCCTCCCAGGTTGAGTACCAGTTGCCACTGTCCCGCACGTCGGAACAGCGCCTCATGGAAGGCCGGAGCCAAGGGGGCGGCCTGGCCGCCGGCGGCCAGGTCGCGGCGGCGGAAGTCGGCTACCACGGTGCACCCGGTTAGCTCGGCGAGCAGGCTGGGGTTGTCGAGCTGAAGCGTGTAGGCGGGTCCCTCGACGTGGCCCCAGGGCGCGTGCTCGATGGTCTGGCCGTGGCTACCGATGGCAGTGACTTGCTCGGCTGCGATGCCCTTGTCTTCGAGTAGTCGCAGGACGGCAGCGGCCTGTAGCCGGCTGAAGGCGTCCTCGGCGCTGGCCAGTTCTGCGAAGGCAACCCGTTCGGCCTGGCAAAGCCTCAATAGCTGCTCATGTAGGGATTCGGGCATCGCTACCGCATGGGTGGCGAGCAGCCGCGGCTGGCTCATCGCGTCGATCTCGACCAGGGCAGCATCGATGCCGTCCAGGCTGGTGCCGGACATCAAGCCCACGAACAGTGCCATGTTTCTCTCCCTACGCTGGGGGCCCCGCAGGGCATCAAGTCATGCTACCATCGTCCCCCATTCGATGGACCCTGCCCGCACGGGCGATCAACGTATTTGGAGTGGGAGACGATGAGCGAGGTCGCAAGCGCACTGGCGCTGCTGAAGCGAGGCACCCAGGAGATCCTGCTGGAGGACGAGCTGGTCAAGAAGCTCGAATCCGGCCGCAAGCTGCGCATCAAGGCGGGCTTCGACCCCACGGCTCCCGATCTTCACCTCGGTCACAGCGTGCTGCTGACCAAGATGCGCCAGTTCCAGGACCTGGGCCACCAGATCATCTTCCTGATCGGCGACTTCACCGGGCGCATCGGCGACCCCACCGGCAAGAACGTCACCCGCAAGCCGCTCACCGAGGAGGAGGTCCGCGCCAACGCCCAGACCTACAAGGAGCAGGTGTTCAAGATCCTCGACCCCGACAAGACCGAGGTGCGCTTCAACTCCGAATGGTTCGGCGAGCTTAGCGCGGCCAAGATGATCGAGCTGGCGGCCCAGAGTACCGTGGCGCGCATGCTCGAGCGCGATGACTTCGACAAGCGCTACAAATCCGGCCAGCCCATCTCCATCCATGAGTTTCTCTACCCGCTGGTGCAGGGCTACGACTCCGTGGCGCTCGAGGCCGACATCGAGATGGGCGGCACCGACCAGAAGTTCAACCTGCTGATGGGGCGCGAGATTCAGAAGCACTTCGGCATGGAGCCGCAGGTGGTCATCACCATGCCGCTGCTCGAGGGGCTCGACGGCGTACAGAAGATGTCGAAATCGTTGGGCAACTACGTCGGCGTCGATGAGGCGCCGGGCGCGATGTTCAATAAGCTCGTATCCATGCCTGACAGCCTCATGTGGCGCTACTTCGAGCTGCTCTCGCTGAAATCCAACGAAGAGATCGAGGCGCTCAAGCGCGACGTCGAGGCCGGTGCCAATCCCCGGGACATCAAGATGGTCCTGGCACGGGAGCTGATCGGCCGCTACCACGGCGAAGAGGCCGCGGCCAACGCTCACAAGTCGGCGGGTAACCGCCTGGCCGAGGGCGAGCTGCCCGAAGACCTGCCCGAGGTGGAGGTCGACTTCGAAGGCAGCGCACAAGCCCCGATCGCCGCGGTGCTCAACCGGGCTGGCCTGGCCAACAACAGCGCCCAGGCCAAGGACATGCTCGGCAACGGCCGGGTCAAGGTCGACGGCGAAGTGGTCGCCAAGGAGCACATGCTCGATATCGGCAGGAGCTACGTGATCCAGGCGGGCAAGAAACGCTACGCCAGGGTGACGCTGCGCTGAGCCATTCCGCTGCTTCCCGGAGCAACTGATTACAAGTCAGTTGCTCTGCCAACGCCCGCCCTGTGCGGGCGTTGTCGTCTCTGGCGGCAGCGTCGTTTCATCCACAGGCCCTTGGGCGCGAGCGCCTGTGGAAAACGCTGGTGGGCAGCCTGGCTTCCCCGGCTCATCACGGCTCCGTCATCGTCCTGAAACTTTTTTACAAACGGCCCTTGCAGGGGCGCGGGGAAAACCGTAAAGTACGCATCCGCTG
>NZ_JBRBAI010000014.1:0-92769 GCF_052806135.1 Billgrantia sp. Q4P2 | reverse complement strand
GCTCATCCGATAGCGCAAGGCCCGAAGGTCCCCTGCTTTCTCCCGTAGGACGTATGCGGTATTAGCCTGGGTTTCCCCAGGTTATCCCCCACTACCGGGCAGATTCCTATGTATTACTCACCCGTCCGCCGCTCGCCACCAGGAAGCAAGCTTCCCGTGCTGCCGCTCGACTTGCATGTGTTAGGCCTGCCGCCAGCGTTCAATCTGAGCCATGATCAAACTCTTCAGTTTAAGATCGTGCGGTTCTTGCTCGTCCGTAGACGAAAGCGAACCAAACTCGGCTCAAGGTCAAAGCTTCTCAAAAAGACCCGAAGGTCTTCGACGAGTCGCTTGCCTTGAAATGGTGTGACTTCTCACCACCTCATCGACAAGCGCCCACATGAATTACCTGATCGATTGTTAAAGAGCGGCTCCGGGCTCTAGAAAGAGTGGAGCGTCTCGCTTGCTGCCGTGGCCGCCGATCCGGGGACCGAGGGGCCTCGCCAGCGCCCTGCGAGGAAGGCGTATTCTACCGATTCGACCGAGCTTGTCAACTCGCTTCATGGTCGTCACCGAGGTGAACCTGACCGTGAAGCCCTGCGTCGCAGGGGCCGTGAGAGCCCTCAGCGGGGTCTCTCGTGAGTGGGCGCATTCTACCGAATCCGCCGTGGGCGTCAAGCGGGATTTTTGCGAAGCGGTTCGAAAAATCCAAAACGAGACAACCACTTACCACTCTTCCCACCGCTGGCAACGTTGCCCGTTGCCGGCAGCGGATGCGTACTTTACGGTTTTCCCCGCGCCCCTGCAAGGGCCGTTTGTAAAAAAGTTTCAGGACGATGACGGAGCCGTGATGAACCGGGGCAGCCAGGCTGCCCACCGGCGTTTTCCACAGGCGCTCGGAGCGAGTGTCTGTGGATGATTCAGGCCATGTCTGCCATCTCCCTGCGCCCCCGACTGGCACGGTCGAGTAGCGACAGGATTGAACGATACGGGATGCCGCCATGCAGCGACAGGCCGATCTCGCAGGTACGCGAATTGGAGTAGCCCGCATCGCACGCCTCCACCTGAGCCGCCAAGCCTTTCAAGGCCGAAGCGTTGAGCTCCGGCGTAACCAGTCCCTTGTCACCAGCGAAGCCACAGCAGGTAATCTCGGCCGGCACCACGACATCCCGGGCACAGGCCCGCGCCAGGGCTACCATGCGCTCACCCAGTCCCATATGCGTGCTGGAGCAGGTCACATGCACCGCCACCCGTTCGTCGAGCGGGGTGATTTCGAGGCGCGACAGCAGGTAATCGTGAGCAAAGGCCACCGGCTCCTGTACTACCAGGCGTTCATCCAGCCGCCCTTGCATGTGCAGCACGCAAGGGCTGGTATCGCTGAGGATTGGATAGCGGCCGTTCTGGCTCGCTACCAGTAGTTCGCGATTGAGTTCTCGGGCCTTGTGGGTTGCCTCATCGAACTGCCCCTTTGACTGGAAAGCCATGCCGCAACAGAGGTGTCCCGGCATTTCGGGAACGATCACCTCGAAGCCGGCCTTGTCGAGCAGTGCAAGAGTAATCTCCATGATCGAGCGACCCTCACTGTCGCCATGCCCAGCTCCGAATACACGAGTAGCACAGGAGGGGAAATAGACCACTTTGTCCCGGACCGCACTCCCAGCCCCAGCGTACTTGCGCTTCAGCACACGCACCGGTGCCGCCTTGGGCAAAGTGGGCACCCACTGCGGCACCTTCCCGCCACTGGCACGGGTGATGACCCCGCTCACACCGGCGAGCCCCTTTTCACCCAGCACGGCGCGTCCAACGCCAGCCAGGTTGAGCATGCCCCGCGCCAGGCGCGTGGTGCCGGAGAAATGTCGCCCCACTCGGCGTGCTATGTCGGCATGCGGTGCCAGGCGCTCACGGCGCATCTCGCGGATCAACTCGCCGGTATTGATACCCACCGGGCACTGGGTGGCGCACAGCCCATCGACGGCGCAGGTCTCGTCGCCGGCGTAGAGGTAATCCACACGCAGCCGCTCGAGACGCGCGGCTTCCTCGGCATCGAGGTTGGCTCCCAGCGACTCGAGCCTGGCCATCTCGCGAGCGACGACGATGCGCTGACGCGGCGTCAGGGTGAGGTCGCGGGAAGGACAGACATGCTCGCAGAAGCCGCATTCGATGCACTTGTCGACGATGGGGTCGACGGCCGGCAGCGGCTTGAGGTTCTCCAGGTGCAGGGTGGGGTTACGGCTGAGGATGACGTCGGGATTCAACAGGTTCTGCGGGTCGAACAGCGCCTTGATCTGCCACATCAGGGCGTAGCCCTCGGGACCCCATTCAAGCTCTACATAGGGCGCCATGTTGCGCCCCGTACCATGCTCGGCCTTGAGCGAGCCGCCATACTCTACGCCCACAAGCTGCGCCACCTCGTCCATTAGCGCCTGGTAGCGCTCCACCTCGCCGGGCTTCTCGAAACCCTGTGGAAAGACGAAGTGCAGGTTACCCTCCAGGGCGTGGCCGAACAGGATCGCCTCTGGATAGCCATGACGATGGAAGGCGTCGGTCAGTGCCAGCACACCTTCGTCGAGACGCTCGATGGGGAAGGCCACGTCCTCGATGATCACCGTAGTGCCGGTGTCGCGCACCGCCCCAACGGCGGGGAAGAGCCCCTTGCGGATCTTCCAGTAGAGTTCGTAGAGGCTCTTCTCGTGCGTGAAGGTGACCGGCTCCAGGGTGTGAATGCCCTCGAAAATGGCCTGCACTGCTTCGAGCCGTGTCTGAAGCTCCGCTTCGTCGTTGCCGCGCACGTCGATCAGCAGTGCCGCAGCCCCTTCGGGCAAACGCTTGAGCCCCTCGGGCATGCCCGGCTTGTTCTCCACCGAGCGCAGCGCAGCGCGATCCATCAGCTCCACCGCCGAGACCGGCGCCGGCTTGAGCGCGATGGTGGCGCGGCAGGTGGTGGCCATGTCGGGCAGGAAGACCAGCGCGGCGGCCTTGTGCGGCTCGTCGATCACGGTCTCGTAGGTGATGGTGCTGATGAAGCCGAGAGTGCCCTCGGAGCCGATCATCAGGTGCTTGAGGATCTCGATGCCGTCGTCGAAGTCGACCAGGCTGTTGAGCGCATAGCCGGTGGTGTTCTTGAGCCGGTACTTGTGGCGGATCTTCTCCGCCAGCGCCGCGTTGGCCCGGATCTCGGCGGAGAGCCGCTCAAGGCCCTCGACGAGTTCGACATGGCTGCGCCGGAAAGCCTCACAGCTGGCCGGATCGGCGGTGTCCAGGCAGGTGCCGTCGGCGAGTATCACGCGAATATCACGCACCGTGCGGTAGCTGTTCTGCGCCGTGCCACAGCACATGCCCGAGGCATTGTTGGCGGCGATGCCACCTACCATGCAGCTGTTGATGGAAGCCGGATCGGGGCCGATCTTGCGACCATAGGGGGCCAGCAGCTGGTTGGCCCGAGCACCGATCACCCCCGGCTGCAAGCAGATAGCCTTGCCACCTTCGAGAACCTCGTGCCCGCGCCAACCCTCGCGCAGCCGTATCAGGACCGAGTCGGTCACGGCCTGCCCAGAAAGCGAGGTGCCGGCGGCACGGAAGGTGACCGGCAATTGGCGTGAGCGACAGCCGGCGAGTACCGCCATCAGCTCGTCTTCGCTTGCGGGCTGGACCACCAGCTTGGGAATGAGCCGGTAGAAGCTGGCGTCGGTGCCGTAGGCCAGGGTGCGCAGCGGATCGTCGATCAGCCGCTCGGCGGGCATGATTGCGAGCAACTCGCCCTTGAGTTCCTGCCAGGCTTCGGCAGATGGTGGGGCAGAGGTCGCGGCGGTCATGAACGCTCCTCGGCGTGGCGCAGCAGTATCACCAATTCGCGGGGGCCATGCACGCCGTAGGCCAGGGTCTGCTCGATGTCGGCGGTCTTGCTCGGCCCCGAGATCAGCAAAGCGTTGGTGGGCAAGCCCGCGGCCCAGCCGTGGGCTTCGATCACGTCGAAAAAAGTATCCTCGACGGTATCGGCATCGAGCACGGCGATATGGATCGGTGGCACCAGGCTAAGTAGACGCGGCTCGTCGGGTGTCGGCCACAGCCACAGGCTACCGGTCTCGGCGATGGCGCCGCGAGTAGAGGTCAGCCCCGCTTCGGTGTCGTGGAACTGCTCGTGCTGCCAGATCTCGATGTCGCGATCGGCGTCGAGCAGAGTAATGCCCCGCTCAGCGAGAGCCATGCGTGCCTCGGCAGCCACGGGATGCTTACGACCGAGCGCCAGGCGCTGGATGCCCTTGGCCTCGAGCAACTCGGCCAGCGCCGAGGTCCATGCGTCGCGGGCGGTATGGATCACCTCGCCATGCACCGAAGTGATCAGCCGCTCGAAGCGGGCCAGCCGCTCCTCCTGGCTCCAGCCACGCCCGGTCACCACGGCGAAGTCGCTTTCAGGGGCGTTCAAGGGTCCGTCGGCACGCTCACGCAGGCGCTTGAGAATACTCTCCCGGGCGCTCATGAATGCTTCTCCTCTTTAGCCTTTTCCACCTGGTGACGCTTGACCAGGGTATGCAGCGAGGTCTTCGCCGGCTTGGGTGCGGTACGGCATTCAGTCCACGGCCCCAGCTTCGTCGGCGTCAAGGCCCGCAGCTTGCCGGCAATCGCTACACCACTACGCCAGGCGGTGGGGTGGGTTGCCAACCATTGGAACCCCTTCCACGCTGACACTTCCTTCTTCGTGCGCTTGACACCAGCACCGGGCACGTTGCCGCGCCCCTCGCCCACCGATTCTCGCCGTAGCCGCACCAGCAGGTCGGGAATCGGGATTTTCACCGGGCACACCTCGCCGCAGGCACCGCACAGGCTCGACGCAGTGGGCAGATCCTTGGTCTCTTCCAGGCCCATCATGTGCGGCATCAGGATGCTGCCGATGGGGCCGGGATAAGTGGTGCCATAAGTGTGACCACCCACCCGGGTATAGACCGGGCAGTGGTTCATGCAGGCACCGCAGCGAATGCAGCGCAGGGTGTCGAGCAGTTCGTCGTCCTGATAGATGTTGGAGCGGCCGCTGTCGACCAGCACCAGGTGGACCTCTTTCGGGCCGTCATGCTCGCCAGGCTTTCTCGGCGAGCTGATCATGTTGAAGTAGGTGGTGACGTGCTGGCCGGTGGCCGAGCGGGTAAGCAGTGCATAGAGCGGTGGCACGTCGCGCAGATGTTCCACCACTTTCTCGATACCGGTCACGGCGATGTGTACTGGCGGCACGGCGGTGGTCATGCGGCCGTTGCCCTCGTTTTCCACCAGGCACAGGGTGCCGGTTTCAGCTACCGCGAAGTTGACCCCCGAGATGCCCACGTCGGCGCTCATGAAGCGTTCGCGCAGCTGGGCTCGTGCCGCAGCGGTCATATAGTCGACGTCTCGGGTACGCTCGGTGCCGGTCCTGGTGTGCATGATCTCGGAGATCTCATCGGTATTGAGATGGATCGCCGGCATGATGATATGGGAGGGCGTCTGCTCGTTGAGCTGCACCAGGTATTCGCCGAGGTCGGACTCCAGCGCCTCGATGCCCACCTCTTCCAGATGAGCATTGAGATGCATCTCCTCGGAGACCATCGACTTGCCCTTGATGACTGCTTTGGCCCCGTGGCGCTTGCAGATATCGCGAATGATGCGACACGCCTCGTCGCCGTTCTCGGCCCAGTGCACCTGGATGCCGTTGGCCTGGCAGTTGGCCTCGAGCCGCTCCAGCAGGTCGGGCAGCTTGGCCAGCGCCCGCAGGCGGATATTGGCACCCAGTTCGCGCAGGGTCTCGAGATCCCAGTCGCTGAACACGTCGCGCCGCTTGGCCATCAGGCCATCCATGGCACGGCGGAAATTGGCGCGAATCTGCGGGTTGCCCAGGGCATCGTGGGCCTGGCGATGGAACTCGCGTGGAGTGAAGGTCTGTACCGGGTCGTGGGCTGCGCTCATGAGGTTCTCCGCCAGAGATAGCTGGCGATGTGCTCGCCTGTGACCGACTTGCCCTGATGCTCGAAGCGACCGGAAATGTTCATCAGGCAGCCGCAATCCGAAGTGACGAAGTGCCGGGCGCCGGTAGCCTCGATGGCCTGGGTCTTGTCCTCGACCATAGCGGCGGAAACCTCTGGGTGGCGCACCGCGAAGGTGCCGCCAAAGCCGCAGCACTCGGCGGCGCGTGCCTGCTCCACCAGCTCGACCTGACCCATCCTGGCAAGCAACGTCGGGCCGGTCTCGGCCAGTCCCATCTCGCGCCTGGCACTACAGGAGGTATGCATGGCTACCTTCTCGGGCTGGCCGCGATCCTCTAGCCTGAGCTGGCAGACATGTAGCAGGAACTCGGTGAGTTCATAGATCCGCCCTGCTACTTCCTTGGCTTGAACTTCCCACTCGGTGCCGGCGAAGAGCTGCGGATAATGGGTACGCATCATGCCGCCGCAGGAGCCGGAGGGTACAATGATCGGCCAGGGTCCGGGGAAGAGACCGAGCTGAGCCGCCGCCACGGCCCGCGCCTCGTCATGATAGCCAGAGGTATAGGCCGGCTGGCCACAGCAGGTCTGGTCCTGGGGAAAAACCACCTCAATGCCTTCACGCTCTAACAAGCGAATGCCATCAAGACCGGCGTCAGGGTAGAAGAGGTCGATCAGGCAGGTGCCAAAGAAGTAGACCTTCTCCGGCTTGGGTGGATATAGCTTGACTGGCGTCATAAGGCTCCCTCACTGTCGGCCCGTAGGCAGTGGCGGTCTTGCTGATTATAGCTTTACGCCCTCCGGGAAATTGGTCAAACCAATTTACCCGCGGAAGTCGTTGAACCTTAGGGCTCGCCACTGACAGTGTCAACGACGAGCCCCTCTATTATTCGTCAGATTCGCATAGACTTTGGTCTATCTGACAAGTCGCAAATGGGCGGCATCAGCCATGTTGCGCGATGCATGGGTCGAGGCATTTGCAAGATGAGACATTTCAGGCCAATATTGGTAAGACCAATTAAGTAGCGCTGCATCTCCAGGAAGCCCCGCATGACCTATCAGAACGTGCGCCAGCCCCGTCTGGCCGATGTCATCACCGAGCGACTCGAGGCGATGATTCTCGAAGGCAGCCTCAAGCCCGGCCAGCGCCTGCCGCCGGAGCGCGAGCTGGCCGAGCGCTTCGGCGTCTCTCGCCCTTCCCTGCGTGAAGCCATTCAGAAGCTGGCGACCCGCGGCCTGCTGACCAGCCGCCAGGGTGGCGGCACCTTCGTCACGCGTGAGCTGAATAGCGGCTACAGCGACCCGCTGCTCGACATGCTGGCAAGGCATCAGGAGTTCCACCTGGACCTGCTCGAGTTTCGCGATGCCATGGAGGGCATTTCGGCCTATTATGCCGCCCTGCGCTCCACACCGGCCGATCGCGCCATGCTGATCAAGCGCTTCGAGGAGCTGGAAGCCTGCTTCGCCGGTCGCGACCCGGAGCTTGAAGCCAAGGCGGATGCCGCCTTTCACCTGGCCATTGCCGAGGCCGCGCACAACGTCCTGCTGCTACATACCATTCGCGGCATCTTCCACCTGCTTGAAAAGAGCATCGTCGACAACCTTGCTCACCTGTTCGAGAAGCCCCAGTCGCGGCCCATGCTGATGAAGCAGCACCGCGCCCTGCTCGATGCCATTCTCGAGGGCCGTGCCGAAGATGCGCGTGCGCGATCCCACGAGCATCTGGTCTTCGTCGAGGAGGAGCTGCTGGAAATGGAGCGCGCCGAAACCCGTGCCCAACGCGCGCTGCGCCGCGCCCAGGCGCTACCGGAAATCCAGCTGTAAGGAACGCCCCGAGTGAAAGGTCCGCATCGTCCACCTCGCCTGCCGGTTCCTCTGCGCTGGCTGCTGCTGTTATTGCTGCCGCTGGGCCTGGTCGTGGTCATGTGGCAGGCCTCCCAAGTAGCGCGCGAGCAGGCCTTGCAGACGCTGGTGCGAGAAGCCGAGAACGAGCTGCGGCTCTCCGCCGCCGGCCTCGAAGGCCATCTGACACGCCATGACTACCTGCCGCAGCTGCTGGCGTCGCGAGAGATGGTGCAGCGCTTCCTGCTCAATCGGGGGCAGCAGGATCCCATGCCGCTCAACCTGCTGCTCGATCAGTTCCGTGCCACGGCCAATGTCTCCGACGTCTATCTACTCGATGCCGAGGCCAACACCCTGGCCGCCAGCAACTGGCATCGCCCCAACACCTTCATCGGCCAGAACTACGCCTTCCGCAGCTATTATCAGGATGCCATCCAGGGCGGACGAGGCCGCTTCTATGGCCTGGGCGTGCAGTCGCTGGAACGCGGCTACTATTTCTCGGCTCCGGTATGGCTCGACGATACCGCCCCCGATGCTCGTCCCAGCGGGGTGATGGTCATCAAGATCCTGCTGGACGCGGTCGAGGAAAGCTGGGCGGAGCAGGATGCCGTGCTGCTGGTCACCGACAAGGACGACATCATCTTCATGGCCAGCCATCCCGAGCTGCGCATGGCCGCCCTCCATCCACTGTCGGAGGAAGAGCGCCAGGGGTTGCTGGCCACCCGCCGCTATGCTGACGAGCCGCTTTCTCCCTCGGGCATCGATGTTTATGATCAGCGCCCCGACGGCAGTCGCCTGGTCAGGTTCGATCATGGCCCGCTGGCCGAGGAGCGCTACCTTGGATTGGCCCGCCACATGGATGCCTTCGGTTGGAACATGCACATCCTCAAGCCCCTAGGCACCGTTTACCAAGCCCAGTGGCTGGCCGCCGCACTGGCCGGGGGGCTGTACGGCGTGGTCGTCCTGGCCGGTGGCATCGGCTGGCAGCGCCAGCGCCTGCGCCGGGAGCGAGAGCTGTTTGCCGAGCGCGAGCGCCAGACCCTCGCGAGCGCTCGCGATGAGCTGGAGCGTAACGTCGAGCTACGCACCCACGACCTGCTGGAAACCAACCGCCGGCTCTCCGACGAGATCGAAGAGCGGCGCCGGGCCGAGGAGAACCTGCGCCAGACCCGTGACGAGCTGATCCAGGCCGCCAAGCTTGCCGTACTCGGCCAATTGGCCGCCGGTATCAACCATGAACTCAACCAGCCGCTGGCCGCAATCCGCGCCTATGCAGAGAATGCCCGCGCCTTTCTCGAACGCCAGCGCCTGGAAGCCGCCGACGCCAATCTCGCCCAAGTGGTCGAGCTGACCGAGCGCATGGCCGAGATCAGCGCCCAGTTGCGCCAGTTCTCACGCAAGAGCGATAGTTCGCTGACGGCGGTGTCGGTACAGGCATGCTTCGGTTATGCGCTGCGGCTCTACCAGAACCGTCTCCGTGATGTGGAGGTGGTACGCTGCTGGGATGATGAGGTATGGGTGCATGCCGACCTGGTGCGACTCGAGCAAGTGCTGGTCAACCTGATCGGCAATGCGCTTCAGGCCATGGCGGAATCGCCCGCGCCCAAACTCATCCTGACTATCGAGGCCGAACGGGCCCAGGTGCGGATCAGCGTCACCGATACCGGCCCCGGCATCCCGGAGCCGCACCTGTCGCGAATCTTCGAGCCCTTTTTTACCACCAAGTCTCCGGGCAGCGGACTGGGGCTGGGGCTGTCGATCTCGGCGCGTATCATCAAGGATCTGGGAGGCAGTATCGCGGCCACCAACCATCCTGGCGCTGGTGCGCGCTTCATCATTACCCTGCCCCAGGAGGAACGTCCTGACGGCACCCAGATTTCGCCAACCGAGGAGCAGCGCTCACATGCATGACCCGGCGGCCATCCCGGTACTGATCATCGACGACGAGCCTCATCTGCGCATCACCGCCGGCCAAACGCTGGAACTGGCTGGCTATCAGCCTGAACCCCACGCCAGCGCCGAGAGCGCCCTGGAAACACTCACGCCCGACTTTCCCGGCGTGATCGTCAGCGACATCCGCATGCCCGGCATGGACGGCATGGCCCTGCTGCGCGAGGTCCGCCTGCGCGACCCGGACCTGCCGGTAATCCTGATTACCGGCCATGGCGATATTTCCACCGCCGTTGAAGCCATGCGCGAGGGCGCCTGGGACTTTCTGGAGAAACCCTTTGCCGGCGAGCGTCTGGTCGAAATGGTACGCCGCGGGGTCGACAAGCGACGTCTGAGCCTGGAAAACCGTCAGCTGAAGGCCGAACTCGAAGCACAGCAGGCCGCTCCCGGCCCACGCCTGGTAGGGCGGACCCCCGCCATCCAGCGCCTTGCCTCCATGGTGCAGCGTATCGCCCAGGTGGAAACCGATGTGCTGCTGTTTGGCGAGACCGGCACCGGCAAGGATCTTGTGTCCCGCGCCATCCACGAGCGCAGCCCCCGCGGCGGGCACCCCTTCGTCGCCATCAACTGCGGCGCGGTGCCGGAAAGCATCATCGAGTCGGAGCTGTTCGGCCACGAAAAAGGCGCCTTCACCGGGGCGGTCGAACGGCGTATCGGCAAGTTCGAACACGCCAACGGCGGCACCGTTTTCCTCGACGAAATCGAGTCCATGCCGCTGGCGCTGCAGGTCAAGCTGCTGCGAGTGTTGCAGGAGCGCTGCGTCGAGCGTCTCGGTGCCAACGAGACCGTACCGCTGGACATCCGCGTGATCGCCGCCACCAAGGTCGATCTCAAGCTCGCCGCCGAAGCCGGCGAATTCCGCGAGGATCTCTATTACCGGCTCAACGTCGTCACCCTACCGATCCCACCGCTACGCGAGCGGCGTGAGGACATTCCCCTGCTGTTCCAGCACTTCGCCGTGGTCGCCGCCAACCGTAGTGGGCTGGAAGCGCCACCGCTGGACACCGGTGGGATCTCCACCCTCATGGCCCACGACTGGCCCGGCAACGTGCGCGAGCTACGCAACCTGGCCGAGCGCTACGTGCTGCTGGGCTCGGCGTTCGATTATCGCCTCGATGGGCTGCTGGAAGGCGTCGAGATGGACAATGCCGAGCTGGCGCTGCCGCAACAGGTTGAGTTGTTCGAAAAGAGTGTGATCAGCCAGTCGCTGGTCAGCCACCGTGGCCGCATCACGGAGGTCTGCGAACACCTCGGGCTGCCGCGCAAGACGCTCTACGACAAGCTGAAGAAATACGGCCTAAGGGCCGAGGACTACCGCCAGAAAGTCGAGCCCTGAAGCATCAGCCCCTGAAGAGAGGCAAAGGGTGGCAACCAGGGCAGCAGGCTCATCGCGATCAGCAGCATGAGCAGCGAATTGCCTGGCGCACGGTAATCGAACAGCTTGAGCGCCGTGCCAAAGGAGCGCTTGAGCCGCGCGCCGGTAAGATCCACGCTATAAATCTCATCGAGCAGCAGGTGGATGCAATAGCCCAGCAGCAGTGCCAGCCCTTGGGCCCAGGCAAGCATGGCCGGCTGGCCAAGCCACTGATAGCCAGCCACGCTGGTCGCCAGCCCGCACAGCACGGCAGCCAACAGCGAATGCCAGATTCCGCGATGCACGGAAAAGCGCTTGAACACCGGGCTCAGTACGAGACGCACCCCGACATAGAGCCCGCCGCATACCATCAGCAGCGCCCCTGGCTCGAGCTGAGCGTGCAGCAAGAGCACTCCCACCACCACCGCCAGCACGGCCATGGTATTGAAGATCAGCCGCACGGCATGGGAATGATCGGCATCGATATCGGGCAGGATGCCACCGAAGGCGGTCAACGCCCCCAGCGGAAGCGCCTCGCCTGGTGTCCAAAACCCGCTCTGCCAGCCGGCAAAGGCCAGCAGGGCACCGCCGCCCACGGCGGCACTGAGATGGGTGCGAAAGTCGGCCATGCCGGGCAAATCCTTTAATCACTGGATAAATATTCAGATTATCGCTTGCCCAGCACAGGAAAACAAAGGCTTATAGGGTTTTTATTGCAAGCCGTGCAACGCAATGTCACTCCGCTGACCGCTCGCCATACTCAACCAGGTACTGGTCTTTCAGCTTCACGTAGTTTCCAGCGGTATAGGGAAAGAAGGCGCGCTCCTTGTCCTTCAGCGGGCGCAGCGCCTTGGCCGGGTTGCCGGCATAGACGAAACCGCTCTCGAGGCGCTTGCCCGGCGTCACCACGGCACCGGCGGCAATGATTACCTCATCCTCGACCACCGCACCGTCCATGACGATGGCCCCCATGCCCACCAGGATGCGGTTGCCCAGCGTACAGCCGTGCAGGATCGCCTTGTGGCCGATGGTGACGTCGTCGCCAATGGTCAATGGGAAGCCATCGGGGTTGAAATCGCTGGCGTGGGTGATATGCAGCACGCTGCCGTCCTGCACGCTGGTGCGCGCACCGATGCGGATCCGGTGCATGTCGCCGCGGATCACTGTCATGGGCCAGACCGAACAGTCGTCACCCAGCACCACGTCACCCAGCACCACGCTGGCCGGGTCGACGTAAACTCTCGCTCCCAGGGTGGGTCGCATACCCTGCCAGCTACGGATGGGATCGTTCGCGCTCATGCATCTCTCCAGGCCGGCACCCTGGCCGGTCGCATCGAGGTTGTCACAACAGTCCGGCCGCCAGCACCACGGCCGCCAGGGGGATCGAGACCCAGCGTACCACCACTTGCCACAGGCGGAAGCCCGGCCCGCTTACGCCCAGTGCTGCCTGGGCCTCGCGGCGCGGCATTACCCAGGAGGCAAAGATGGCGATCAGCAGGCCACCCACCGGCAGGAATATCTCGGTGGGAATGGTGGTAACCAGGTCGAAAGCGTTCATGCCGAACAGCGGCCGCCATTCGGCCAAGGTAGAGAACGACAGCACCGACAGTAGCCCCACCAGCCATACAGCGATCCCCACCACCGCAGCGGCCTTGCCGCGGCTCAGCCCCAACCCCTGGAGAGTGGCCACCATGGGCTCGGCCAGATTGATCGACGAGGTCCAGGTCGCCAACAGCAGCAGCAGGAAGAACACGCTGAGCCACAGCGCCCCCCAAGGCAGCTCGGCAAAGGCGATGGGCAGGGTCACGAACATCAACCCCGGCCCCTCGCCGGGGTCCATGCCCTGAGTGAACACCACCGAGAAGATGGCGATGCCGGCCAGCAGCGCCACGCTGACGTCGAGTACGGCCACCGCACCGGCCGCACGCGGCAGGCTCTGACGTTCCGGCATGTAGGCACCGTAGGCCATCAGTGCACAGGCGCCGACCGCCAGGGTGAAGAAGGCGTGCCCCATGGCATGCATGACCACTAGCGGGGTGATGGCCGAAAAGTCCGGCCGGAACAGCCACGCCAGCGCCGTACCGAACCCGTCGGTGGTCGCCGCATAGCCGGCAAGCAGTATCAACAACAGGTAGAGCAGCGGCATCAGCAGGTTGTTGAGCCGCTCCAGCCCCTTGGCCACCCCCGCCGCAACCACGGTCATGGTCATGAACAGGAACAGCGTATGGTTGAAGGTCATCCGGCGCGGGTCGCCGAGAAAGGCCTCGAAGCCGGCCGCGATCTCGTCAGCACTGCGCCCGCTGAAGTTGCCATTCACAGCAGTAATCAGGAACTCGATGGACCAGCCCGAGACCACGGAGTAGAACGACAGGATGCAGAACACGGTGAAGGCACCGAACAATCCTAGTAAACGCCAGTGACGGCTGGCTCCGGCCTGGCCAGCCAGGTGGCCCAGCGACTGCATGGGTGCTCGGCGACCGGCGCGGCCGATCAGGACCTCGGCCATCATCACCGGCAACCCCAGCAACAGCACGAAGGCCACGTAAAGCACCAGGAAGGCGGCGCCGCCATTCTCGCCGGTGATATACGGAAAGCGCCAGATGTTGCCGAGCCCCACCGCCGCGCCCGTCACCGCCAGGATGAAGGCCCGCCGCGTGCTCCAGCGCTCCAGGGTTGCGTTCATGCCTTTACCTCGACTTTCGTGGAGGCGCAAGCCTATCAGGCCGGCCCCTTGCCACCAATCCCCCTGGCGGGATTGAAACCCGCCCCCTGCGACCGCATCTAACAGCTATTCGCTTTCCCGCCGCTGCAACCCGAGGTGCGCATGTCCCACAATCCGCTGCTTGAGCCCCATGAGCTGCCCCCCTTTGCCGAGATCAAGCCGGAGCACGTGGTACCGGCGATCAAGAAACTGCTCGCCGACAATCGTACTGGCACCGAGGCCCTGGTCGAACGCGCACGGCAGGAGACACCGACCTGGGAGAGCCTGGCCGCTCCGCTCGAGGCGCTCAATGACCGGCTATCCCGCGCCTGGTCGCCGGTCTCGCATCTCAACGGCACCATGAATTCACCGGCTCTGCGTAAGGCCTACCAAGCCTGCCTGGGCAAGCTTTCCGACTACAGCACCTGGCTGGGCCAGCACGAAGGGCTGTTTCGTGCCTGGCAGGCGCTCAAGGAGGGGCCGGCCTGGGCCGAGCTGGATGAAGCCCAGCGCCGCAGCGTCGACAATACGTTGCGTGACTTCCGCCTTGCCGGCGTCGACCTGCCGGCTGAACAGAAGAAGCGCTATGGCCAGATCAAGGCACGCCTGTCGGAGCTCTCCAACACCTTTTCCAACCAGCTGCTCGATGCCACCCAGGCGTGGCACAAGGACATCGACGACGTGGCCAAGTTGGCCGGTCTGCCGGAGAGCGCCCTGGCGACACTGGCCGCCAACGCCGAGGCCAAGGGCGTGAAGGGATATCGCATCACTCTCGACTTCCCCAGCTTCTATCCGGTGCTGACCTTCGCCGACGATCGCGAGCTGCGCCGCGAGGTCTATACCGCCTTCGTCACCCGCGCTTCGGACCAGGGTCCCAATGCCGGCCAATACGACAATGCCCCGATCATCGAGGAGACCCTGGCCCTGCGCCGAGAGTTGGCCGAGTTGCTGGGCTTCGCCAGCTATGCCGATCTGTCGCTGACCACCAAGATGGCCGAGTCGCCGCGCCAGGTGCTGGATTTCCTCGAGGATCTCGCCCGCCGCGCGGTGCCTCAGGCCCGGGAGGAGTTCGCCGAACTCGAGACCTATGCTCGCGAGACGCTAGGCCTTCCCGACCTGGCGCCCTGGGATGTCGGCTATACCAGCGAAAAGCTGCGAGAGGCACGCCACGCCATCTCCCAGGAGCAGCTACGCCCCTACTTCCCCGCCCCGCGGGTGGTAGACGGCCTGTTCCAGGTGGTCGAGCGACTCTATGGCGTCAGCTTCGAGGAGGACGCCCAGGCGCCCCGCTATCATCCCGAGGTCCGCTACTTCCGCATCCTCGAGCACGGCGAGCCCATTGCCGGCTTCTATCTCGACCTCTATGCCCGCGAAGGCAAGCGCGGCGGCGCCTGGATGGACGAGTGCCGGGTGCGTCGCTGCCACGAGGATGGCAGCCTGCAGTTGCCTGTGGCCTACCTCACCTGCAATTTCACCCGCCCGGTGGGCGACAAGCCGGCACTGCTGACTCACGACGAGGTCACCACCCTGTTCCACGAGTTCGGCCATGGCCTGCACCACATGCTGACCCGGCAGACCGTGGCCGAGGTATCCGGCATCAACGGCGTGGCCTGGGACGCGGTGGAACTGCCCAGCCAGTTCATGGAGAACTACTGCTGGGAGCGCGAGGGCCTCGCCCTGATCGCAGGGCACGTCGATAACGGCGAGGCGCTGCCCGCCGAACTGCTGGAGCGGCTGCAAGCCGCCAAGAACTTCCAGTCGGCCATGGGCCTGGTACGCCAACTGGAGTTTTCGCTGTTCGACCTGCGCCTGCATCATGAACTCAGCGCGCCCACGGCGGCCGAGGTGCAGCTCCTACTCGATCAGGTGCGCGATGCCGTGTCGGTCGTGCCGAAGGCCGACTTCAACCGTTTCCAGAACGGCTTCAGCCATATCTTCGCCGGCGGCTATGCGGCGGGCTACTACAGCTACAAGTGGGCCGAGGTGCTCTCCGCCGACGCCTGGAGCGCCTTCGAGGAGGCCGGCATATTCGACTCCGAGACCGGACGTCGTTTCCGCAGCGAGATCCTCGAGCAGGGCGGTGCTCGCGATGCCGCAGAGCTGTTCCAGGCCTTCCGTGGCCGCGAGCCCAGCGTCGAGCCACTACTACGCCACAGCGGTATCCGTGCTGCCTGACATCGCGAACGGGGCAAGGTATCGTTAGCCACACCGCCGCCGGGGCCACCGGCGGCCATCCTACGGAGGCTCCATGGCCGTTCAGAAACGCTTCATCGCCGGGGCAATTTGCCCCCGCTGTGCCGAGATGGATCGAATCCGTGCGTGGGAGCAGAACGGCGTGCGCTACCGCGACTGCGTCAGCTGCGATTTCTTCGAGCAGGCACCGATCGAGGACGAAGCGGCGGCCGAGCTTGAGACGCGCGTCAACCGTGAGCGCGAAGAGCAGCAGCGCAATGCCATCCAGACCGTGAGGATCCTCGACCCCCGGGGCCATTGACGGTGGCAGCCAGCGCAGCACCCTGCGCCGGGCACCGCCAAGGCAGGCGGCAGCGCCTGGAGCTGCTCGGCCTGGCGGCGGTAGCGGCGCTGTTGCTGTCTCGCCCCGATCTTGCCACCCTCGCTGCCGGCCTGGGCCTGTTCCTGTGGGGCATGACCCTGCTGGAAGATGCCATCAAGCGACTCTCCGGGGGCACCCTCGATCGCTGGCTGCACACCGCCACGAGCCACCCTGGGCGAGCCATCGGCGTCGGCGCCTTGGCTACCGCGCTGGTCCAGTCCAGTTCGCTCATCACGCTGCTGGCGATGTCCTTCGTCAGTGCCGGCCTGGTCGCCCTGCCTGGCGCCATCGCCCTGCTGTTTGGCGCCAACCTGGGCACGACCACCGGCGCCTGGTTGATCGCCTCGTTTGGTCTGCGCTTCGAGCTGGCCCATTACGCCATGCCGCTGCTCGCCCTCGGCCTGCTCGGCCGCTACCGACTAAGCGGCTCCCTGGCCGGTATCGCAGGATTGCTGCTGGGCATCGGCCTGCTGTTCCTCGGCATCGATTTCATGAAGCTTGGCTTCGAGGCCTGGCAGGACGGCATCCGCCTTGACGGGCTGGCCGGCGACCGATCGTGGCATTGGCCGCTGTTCGTGCTGGTCGGCGTCGTCGCCACCGTGGTGATGCAATCGAGCCATGCCACGCTGCTGCTCACCCTGACCGCCCTGGCCTCGGGCCAACTGTCCTACCTGCCGGCGCTGGCCATCGCCATCGGTGCCAATATCGGCACCACGGTAACCGCTGTGCTGGGTGCCCTGTCAGCGGGAATCGCCGCGCGGCGCCTGGCCGGCGCCCATGTCATCTTCAACCTGGTCACCGCCGCGGTTGCGCTGATATTGCTGGTGCCACTGGCCTCGCTGGTGGACATAGTCGCCGAGCTGGTGGGGCTGGCAGAAACGGCCTGGCCGCTCAAGCTGGCCCTGTTCCATACCATGTTCAACCTGCTGGGCATCGGGCTGATGCTGCCGTGGATCTCACGCTTGGCCGACCTGCTCGAACGCCACTTCCCCGAGCCTGCGCGACTGCCACTCACCCAAGCTCGCCATCTCGACAGTGCCGCCCTGAACCACGCCGACACCGCCGTAAGCGCCATGGAGCAGGAGTGCCGACGCCTAGAGCGCCGCGCCTACCACTTGCTGTGTACGGCTATCCTGTTGCCAAGCGCCGAGGTCATCGGCCATCCACCGCAACGCAGCACCGTAGAGGCACGCATCGAGCCTGATGCCTGGCCGCTGGTCAATGCACGCTATCACGATCGCATCAAGCCACTGCTGGCGGAGATTCTCGCTTTTCAGGCTCGCATCGACGTGCCGTTGACCGAGGCCCAGCAGCACCAGTTGGAGGCCTTGCAGGCTCGCTCGCTGCGCATGGTGGAAGCGGTGCGCTTCGGTGAAGTACTGCAACGAAGCTTCCTGCGTCATGCGGCGCCAGTGAGCCCGCTGCGCGAAGCCCATGACGACCTGCGCCTTGCCGTGGCGATCGGTCTCAACCGGCTAGCTGAGGGTGAAGAGGGCCTGGCGATCACGGCCCCCATCGAAGAGATCCGTGGGCATTGGCAAAACGAGTTGGCCAAGCGACTGCGCGAACACCACCTCGACCCCTGGCTTGCCTCATCGCTGATGAACGACCTGCACCAGGCCAGCCGGCTGGCTGCCGCGCTGGCCGAGCCAACGCCGGCACGCTCCTGAGTTCAGCTTGTGCGGTTTTTCGCACACATCGAGTACCAGCTGTGCGGACTCCCAGCCCTAGCCAGGGCTTCAACACTCGACTTTTGTCTAACATAGACAAAGTAAGTCATTGTTTTACATGCCAAAGAATAATCAAAGCATGGAATTTGCTCTTACTGAGAGCTAGTCTTCGCTTCAGCGCCATGTCCCGCAAGCCCGCCTTGCCGTGGCGTGAACGCGCTGACGCCATAACCACAAATTGCAACGGAGAAACGCCATGCGCAACGTCACTACTCTCGCGCTCACCGGTAGCTTGGCCGGCGCCCTGCTGGTCGCTGCTTCCACCGCTCATGCCGATCGCAGCGACTGGCCGTCGAGCTTCACCGTTGGTACAGCCAGCCAGGGCGGTACCTACTTCGTCTACGGCTCCGGCTGGGCCAACCTGATTGCCGATGAGTTGGGTGACATTTCCGGTGGCGGCGAAGTCACGGGCGGTCCGACCCAGAACCTGGCGCTGGTGCACAGCGGCGACATCGCCTTCGGCCTGACTACCATGGGT
Source organism: Billgrantia sp. Q4P2 (assembly GCF_052806135.1). Classification (NCBI taxonomy): domain Bacteria; kingdom Pseudomonadati; phylum Pseudomonadota; class Gammaproteobacteria; order Oceanospirillales; family Halomonadaceae; genus Billgrantia; species Billgrantia sp. Q4P2. Next base: position 74,239 of record NZ_JBRBAI010000014.1, on the reverse strand, counting down.
CCCGCAGCCGACGCCGTCAAAGGCGAAAGCCCCCTGGCTCCGGGCGTGCCGATGGACAACGTCTGTGCCATGTTCCCCATGTACGAGACCCCGTTCTCCATTGCTGCCCTGTCCAGCTCCGGCATCTCCAGCATTTCCGAGATCCCCGACGGCGCACGCATCGGCTTCGGCCCTGCGGCTTCCACCTCGGACACCTACTTCCCGGCTATCCTCGAGACCCTGGGCGTGAACTTCGAACGCCGCAACGGCGGCTGGTCCGATCTCGGCGGTCAGCTCCAGGACGGCCTGCTCGACGTCATCGCCTTCGCCGCCGGTATCCCGATCCCGGCCGTCAGCCAGCTCGAGGTGCAAACCGACGTCAACATCATCGAGTTCACCGAAGAAGAGCTGGAAACCGTGCTCGAGACCTTCCCGGTCGCCGAATACTGGATCCCGGCCAGCACCTATACCACGCTGGAAGAAGATGCCCGCGCCGTCTCCATGTGGAACTTCGCCATCGCTCGTTGCGACCTGCCGGAAGACTTCGTCTATGAAGTGACCCGGATCACCATGGAAAACAACGACAAGATGCGCAACGTTCACCGCAGCGCCGAGACCACCATTCCGGAGAACGTAGTGCACAACAACGTGCTGCCGTTCCACCCGGGTGCCGCGCGCTGGTTCGAAGAGAACGGTTACGAGATCGACGCGGACCTGATCAAGTAAGCCTCGCCTCGCGCCTTCCCCCGCACCGGAGTCCCGGTGCGGGGCCTGTCCCGACATTGCTGCTTAACACCCGAGGGTAGTCCCCCCATGAACAACTCTCCCGATACCCGTCCCGGGGCGTCCGAGGAGGCCGTCGACAAGGCACCCGAGGCCATTGCCCAGGGCGTCGACGAGGATGTCGTCGAGTCCAACCGGCGGCTCTTCAGCGGCTGGCAATGGCTGCTGCTTGGCGCCATGGCCATCGCCTACTCCAGCTTCCATCTGATCTCGCTCAACGTCTACCCGATGGAAACCTGGTCGTTTCGCATCGTGCATATCGCCGGTGCCCTCATTCTTGGCTATGCGTTCTATTCCGGCTGCCGCTTCGCCGGCGAATCCGGCACCGAACGCTCGCCCGCCTGGCTTGCCTGGGCCAGCTATGCGCTGCTGATTCCCGCCGCCTACTCGCTGGTACAGGTATTCCTGATGAACCAGGCGATCAGCGGCGGTGCCATGCGCATCGATCCGCAGGTGGAAACCTGGCACTACGGTTATCCGCTGCTCTTCGCCACGGTAGGCGGCATCCTGTTCTCCTGGCTCTATCGCCAGGTGCGCGAGAAGCTCTCGCCGGCCGATCTGGTGCTGATGGTCTGTGCCCTGGCCAGTGCCGGCTACCTGTTGGTGATGTTCAACACGCCGCTGCGCGCCGCGACCGGTACCGCCTTCGCCCCGATCGGCATCTCCTGGGCAGCACTCGCAGGCTCATTGCTGATCCTCGAGCTGACCCGCCGCGTGGCCGGTCTGGCGCTGGTGGTCATCTCGGCCATTTTTCTCGCTTATGTGTGGGCCGGCCCCTATCTACCGGGTTTCCTCGGCTTCCCGGGGCTGTCGTTCAACCGCTTCTTCAGCCAGGTCTATACCGACACGGGCATCCTCGGCCCAACCACCGCGGTATCGTCAACCTATATCATTCTCTTCATCATCTTTGCCGCCTTTCTGCAAGCCTCCAAAGTCGGTGACTATTTCGTCAACTTCGCCTTCGCCGCCGCTGGCCGTTCACGTGGCGGCCCGGCCAAAGTGTCGATCTTCGCCTCGGGCCTGATGGGCATGATCAACGGCACCAGTGCCGGCAACGTGGTCTCCACCGGCTCTCTGACCATCCCGCTGATGAAGAAGGTCGGCTATCCCGGGCGCAGCGCCGGCGCGATCGAAGCCGCCGCCTCCACCGGTGGACAGATCATGCCGCCGATCATGGGTGCCGGGGCCTTCATCATGGCCGAGATCACCGGCATTCCGTATACCGAGATTGCGGTGGCCGCCATCATTCCAGCCGTTCTCTATTTCGCTTCCGTCTACTTCATGGTGGACTTCGAAGCGGCCCGCAAGGGCATGCGTGGCATGCGCAAGGACGAGATCCCTCAGTTTCGTCGCCTAGCCAAGCAGGTCTACCTGTTCGCGCCGATCATCATTCTGGTCGCGGCTCTCTTCATGGGCTACTCGGTGATCCGTGCCGGCACCCTGGCCACCGCCTCGGCAGCCGTAGTGAGCTGGATATCACCCAACAAGATGGGCCCGGCTGCCATTCTCAAGGCACTGCAGCTGGCCGGCACCATGTCGATCCAGATCATCGCCGTGTGCGCCTGTGCCGGCATCATCGTCGGGGTGATCTCGCTGACGGGCGTGGGTGCGCGTTTCTCGTCGCTGCTGCTCGGCCTGGCCGGTTTCAGCCAGCTTCTCGCCCTGTTCTTTGCCATGTGCATCAGCATCCTCCTGGGGATGGGTATGCCCACCACGGCGGCCTATGCGGTAGCCGCCTCGGTAGTGGCACCGGGGCTGATCAACATCGGTATCCAGCCGCTGGTGGCGCACTTCTTCGTGTTCTACTTCGCGGTCGTGTCGGCCATCACACCGCCGGTGGCACTGGCCTCCTATGCCGCGGCAGGCATTTCCGGCGACAATGCCATGGCCACTTCGGTGACCTCGTTCAAGATCGGTCTTGCGGCCTTCATCGTTCCCTTCATGTTCTTCTACAGCCCTGCCATGCTGATGGAAGGCACCTGGCTGCAGATCCTGCGCGTCGGCGTGACCGCCACCTTGGGTATCGTGCTGCTGGCGGCCACCGTACAGGCATGGTTCTTCGGCCCGGTGAAGGCGTGGATGAGAGTGGTGATGCTGATAGGTGCGCTATGCATGATCTATGGCGGCATCTACACCGATATCGCCGGGCTCGCCATCGGCGGTGCGCTGTTCATGTTCCAGCGTGGCATACATGGTGGAGGTGCCAAGCCCATCGCCTCGAGCTGACGATGCAGGCGCCATCACGAGAAGGGCCCCGCCATTTGGCGGGGCCCTAGCGCTTCAGGATGGGGCCTGGCGCTCAGAACCGTTCACGATTCGCTGACGCCGCAGGCCATGCGATCGCCACCGCCACCCAGTTCGGGCTCGTCAGCGTAGGTGTCGCCACCTTCGTGAACCATCAGGCTGCGCCCCTGAACGTCCTCGAGGCTCAGGCGCGGCGCCAGTACCGGCAGGGTCGCCTCGCCGTCCTCGTTGACGATCAGTACCGGCAGGTCACCCAAGTGCCCATCACCATAAGGGCCCTGATGGGTGCCAGTTTCCTCCGGATCGTAATGACCGCCCGCCTCACCAGCAGCAGTCATCTCACCGTCCTCGTTCTCTCCCGGCTCGCAGCTGGGATTCTCGTGCACGTGGAAACCGTACACGCCGGGCGGCATCTCGCGCAGATCGGGGGTGAGCAGCAGCCCGTGATCGGTATCCTCGAGAGTAATGGTACCGATGGAGTCCTCGATGCCATCGGTGCTCACCCAGTTCATCTCCACTTCGTGGCTTTCCTGGGCCTGGGCGGCACCGACAGCGAGCAGCAGGGAGGCAAAGGCGACTCCCGAAAGGTTGGCATGGCGCATCTAGCGTCCTCCTGTTCCTGATTCCATGGACATGCAGGAAACAGGCTAGCTGGAGATGCGCCTGGGCGCCAAGGCGGTGTCAGCTCAGGTTGTCGAGAATCCGCAGGCAGGGACCGGCCTGGTTGAGAGTATAGAAGTGCAACCCGGGTGCCCCATCGTCCAGCAGGCGCTGGCATAGCCGCGACACTACCTCGGTGCCGAACTTGGCGATGGCGTCGCTGTCGTCGCCGTAGGCCTCGAGCTGCTTGCGAATCCAGCGCGGGATCTCGGCGCCGCAGGCGTCCGAGAAACGAGCCAGCTTGGTGTAGTTGGTGATCGGCATGATACCGGGCACGATGGGAGCCTCGACACCCAATGCACGGGCACGCTCGACGAAGTGAAAGTAGGCATCGGCGCTGAAGAAGTATTGCGTAATGGCCAGGTTGGCTCCCGCCTTCACCTTGCGCGCAAAGTTCTCCAGGTCGCGCTCGAAGCTCGGTGCCTGGGGATGAGTTTCGGGATAGGCCGCCACGGCGATCTCGAAGTGGTCGCCGGTTTCCTCACGGATGAATTCCACCAGCTCGTTGGCGTAGCGCAGCTCGCCGATACCGCCCATGCCAGAAGGCAGGTCGCCACGCAGGGCAACGAGGCTGTCGATACCCTCTTCGCGGTACTGAGCCAGCAGGTCGCGCAATTGGGCCTTCTCGCTGCCGATGCAGGAGAGATGCGGTGCCGTGGTGATACCGGCCTCGCGAACGGTCCTCACGGTCGTCAGGGTACGTCCTTGGGTCGAGCCACCGGCACCGTAGGTGACCGAGAAGAAGCGCGGCTTGCGCTCTGCCAGCGCGTCACGTACCCCCATCAGTTTCTCACGCCCCGCTTCAGTGTTGGGGGGAAAGAACTCGAAACTGATGCCAAGCGGGTACGACTTATTCATTAGGAAACTCTCTCTGTTGCAGGCGCCTGTTCGAGCGGCTCCCCTGTCGCCCTCGGGCGGCAGTCCTGGTAGATAAACTTGCGATTGGCTTCGCGAATTCATGCATTCTGCCGCCCCGCCTGGCGCCTGACCAATGAAAAGTTTCACGTTGCTGTATGAACTTCAGTCATATGGCATCTATCGCTTAGAACCGTTTTGCTGACGATCACGATGGCGCCGAGCAGGCCGAGTCGAGCTGGCGGCGTGGTCGATCACACCAGCTGACAGCTGCCCTGCCGACAGGCATCATATCGGCTTTCGGCAATGGAGTGGCGAGCGATGATCGACCCTGGCGCACTGCTGGGCCCTCTCTGGACGCTGCTGGCCTTCGTCGGCCTGGGCTGGCTCGCCGCGCGGCGGCTGGCGATCGACCCGCGTCCCATTGCCACCCTGCTGATCTACCTCATCGCGCCGCTGACCTTCTTTCGCGGACTGCTGCTGGGCGGGCCAACGCCTCAGTATCTGCTGCTGACCCTGGCCCTCTTCCTGCTGGCAAGCCTCGTGGCCGCCATCGTCAATCCCTTGGCGCAGCGCTTCCTGTCGCCCCAGGAAAGCGCCGTGCTGGCTTTCTCCTCCGGTACCGGCAACACCGGCTACTTCGGCCTGCCGATCGCCATGATCCTGCTACCGCCCGAAGGGGTAACCCTTTATCTTTTCTGTATTCTCGGCGTGACGCTCTACGAGTTCACGGTGGGTTTCTACCTCAGCGCACGCGGCCGCTTCTCGGTGCGCGAGAGCCTGGCCAAGATCGCCAGGCTACCGCTGATCTACGCTTTTCTCGCGGCGCTGCTGGTGAGCGGGCTCGGCTTGACGCTGCCCGAGGCGCTGATGGAAAGCCTGGCGGTATTCCCGGCCACCTACACCCTGCTCGGCATGATGATCATCGGCATGACCCTGGGCCGGGTCGCGATTCGCGAAATCGACCTGCGCTTCATGGCCAGCTGCGTGGCAATACGCTACGTGCTGTGGCCCTGGCTGATGCTTGCCGTCGTGCTGCTACTGCAGGCGTTGCTGCCCCTGCCTGAGGAACTGGCCCTGGCGCTGCTGCTGCTCGGCGTGGTGCCGATGGCGGCCAACGTAGTGGTCGTCGCCATGGAGCTCGGCATCAAGCCGGAAAAGGGCGCCCTGGCGGTGCTGGTAACCACCCTGGCCGCCCCGCTGCTGATTCCGCTCTACCTGAAATGGCTCATGCCACTGGCCGGGTTATAGGAAGGAGCGGCCCGACGCAGCGATTGCCCTTGCAGCCAATGCCCGCGGGGCTAGCCTGAAGTAAGGCACATCGCAAGGAGACGACCATGCATCGTCAGGCAAAATGGCTGCTGACCATCGTCATGCTGCTGTTCCTCGCGCCCGCCCAGGCTCACCATGGCTGGGTCGGTGGCGAGACTATCGAGATCGAAGGCACCATCACCCAGGTCCGCCTGGGCAACCCTCACGGGGAAGTCCAGTTGGACGTGGAGGGCGAGACGTGGACGGTGGAGGTGGGCCAACCATGGCGCAACGAGCGCGCCGGGCTGGCCGAGGGCGACCTGGCCGAGGGCGTGGAGCTGCGCGTCTCCGGCGAACATGCCGGCGAGCGATTGCTGAAGGCCGAGCAGCTGTGGATCGACGACGAGCACTACGTGCTCTATCCCGGCCGGATCTGACCGAACATCGTGGAAGCACTGCTGAGCTGGCTTGCCGAGACGGCCTTGGCCGAATGGGTGCGCCTCTCGCGCTGGGGTTATGCCGCGATCAATGCCCTGCACGTACTCGGCATCGCTCTACTGATCGGTTCCATCGTAGCCCTCGACCTGCGCCTGCTGGGCTGGCGCAAGCAACTGCCGCCGCATGAGCTGGGCCGACTGCTGCAACCGGTGGCGGTGGGTGGGCTACTGCTGGCCATGACCACCGGGGGAGGGCTGTTTCTCGCCGACCCCAGCGGCTACGCAGCCATGCCGCTGTTTCTGTTCAAGCTGACGCTGATCGTGCTTGGCATCGCCAATGCCCTGCTGCTCAACCTGGGGCCGGGGCTGGCGGGCGCCACGCCCCGGCGCTTGCGGCTGGCAGGAAGTCTCTCGCTGCTACTGTGGCCTGCAGTGCTGATCGCAGGGCGCTTTCTTGCCTTCGTTGACGGATGAGATGGGCAAGACTCAGTGCGACGCCATGGCGGTGCACTCCTCGGCACAGCGATGGCACGCCTTGGCGCACTGCTGGCAATGCTCGGCCTCGTGCTTGGCACATTCGTCGCCACAGGCCTTGCAGATGTCGGCACACAGGCGACACAGCTGATTGGCATATTCGCTGCTCTGGGCCATGAAGGAAGCCGCCAGACGGCAGATCTGTGCGCACTGCTTGTCCAGGCGGATGCACTCCGCCATCATCTTGACGTCGTCTTCCTGCAGGCAGGAAGTGGCGCAGCGGTCGCAATACGCCGCGCAGACATGGCAGGCTTCGAGACACGACTTGTAGTGACCAAAATCCATCTCGCTCACTCCTATGGTCGGTTCACGGGACTCGAAGAAGCCACCCTGACTAAGACACCTTCGAGTATAGAAAAGCTAGCCAAGGCGCCCCTCTCCCACAAGCGGTCCTACATAACGTCACACACCAGTCGCAAGAACGCCGCCCGCAGGCGGCGTCCGGCCTTCACTGCGAAAGCTTATCAATAGCGATAAGCGTCCGGCTTGTAGGGTCCCTCGACGGGCACGCCTGTATACTTCGCCTGCTGTTCGGTCATGCGCGTGAGCACTCCACCGAAGCCCTCGACCATATAGCGGGCCACCTCCTCATCGAGATGGCGCGGCAGTACGGTGACGGCCAGCCCTCCCTCCTTCTCGGCCGGAGGCAGGTCGGCGAAGCGCTGCTGGTAGAGGTGGATCTGTGCCAGCACCTGATTGGCGAAGGAGCCGTCCATCACCCGCGATGGGTGCCCGGTAGCGTTGCCCAGATTGACCAGGCGGCCCTCGGAGAGCAACAGCAGGTAATCGCTGCTGGCAGGGTCGAAGTGGCCCGGCGTGCTGTCTCGGTAGACCTTGTGCACCTGCGGCTTGACCTCCTCCCAGTGCCAGTGACGGCGCATGTAGGCGGTATCGATCTCGTTGTCGAAGTGGCCGATGTTGCACACCACCGCACCAGGCTTGAGCGCCTCGAGCATGGCGGCGTCGCAGGCCTCGATGTTGCCGGTGCAGGTCACCACCAGGTCGATGCGCGCAAGCAGCGTACGGTCGACGCTCTCCCTACCGCGATTGAGACCATCGACATAGGGCGAAACTACCTCATAGCCATCCATGCATGCCTGCATGGCACAGATGGGATCGATCTCGGCGACCTTGACGATCATGCCTTCCTGGCGCAGCGAGGCCGCCGAGCCCTTGCCCACGTCGCCGTAACCCATCACCAGCGCCTGCTTGCCCGCCAGCAGGTGGTCGAGCCCCCGCTTGATGGCGTCGTTGAGCGAGTGGCGACAGCCATACTTGTTGTCGTTCTTCGACTTGGTCACGGCGTCGTTGACGTTGATCGCCGGTACCCTGAGGGTCCGGTCACGCAGCATCTCCTGCAGGCGATGCACGCCGGTGGTGGTCTCCTCGGAGATGCCGTGGATGGCATCAAGCAGCTCCGGGCGCTTGTCGTGCAGCAGCGCGGTGAGGTCGCCGCCATCGTCGAGTACCATGTTGGGCGTCCAGCCGTCGGGGCCTGCCACCGTCTGCTCGATGCACCACCAGAATTCCTCTTCCGTCTCGCCCTTCCAGGCAAATACCGGAATGCCCGCGGCAGCGATGGCGGCGGCGGCGTGATCCTGGGTCGAGAAAATGTTGCACGACGACCAGCGCACCGAGGCGCCAAGGTCGATCAGGGTCTCGATCAGCACCGCCGTCTGGATGGTCATATGAATGCAGCCGGCGATGCGGGCACCCGCCAGCGGCTGCTCATCACGATACTTGGCGCGAATCTTCATCAGCGCCGGCATCTCGGTCTCGGCAATGCGAATCTCGCGTCGCCCCCAATCGGCCAGGCTGATATCGGCGACCTTGAAGTCCTGCGCGGTCGCGGCGGAAACGGCGGGCTGGTTCATGCGTCACCTCTCTCGAGCAGAAAACGGTGACCCTCACTATAGGCAGGGAATGCAGGCACCGACAATCAACGCTCGACACTCCTCTCAGTTATCTACTCCTTCGAGCAGCACCTGATGCACTGAACGGTGAGGGTCGGCGATCCGCTGGGCCAAAGCCGGCTAGCGCCCGTCGCGGCACCGCCCACCGCCGGGGATCAAAACTGCAGCCCCAGCGCAAAGCCGCCGAGCATGTAGCAGAAGGCGGTGATCAGCACGATCCCGATCAGGTTGAGTACCACCCCACCACGCGCCATCTGGGCGATGGTGACCGCGCCGGTACCGAAGACGATGGCGTTCGGCGGCGTGCCGACCGGCAGCATGAAGGCGCAGGTCGCGGCGAAGGCCGCCGGGATCAGCAGCGTCATCGGGTCGGCGCCGATACCGAGCGCAACGCCCCCGAGCACGGGGATGAAGGTCGCGGCGGTCGCCGTATTGCTGGTCACCTCGGTCAGGAACAGGATGATCGTGGCCACGGCGGCGACCAACAGGATGATCGGCAGCATGCCGAGGCCCGTGACCTGCTGGCCGAACCAGCTGTCGAGGCCGGACGCGGCGACGGCGCCGGCGAGGCTCAGGCCGCCACCGAACAGCAGCAGTACGCCCCAGGGCAGCCCGTCCTCGGCATCCTGCCAGGTCAGCACCATCTCGCTGCGGCCTCTCCCGGGCAGGATGAACATCGCGATGCCGGCGGCGACGGCGATGGCAGTGTCATCGAGATTGCCCAGCGGCCCCAGCCACTGGCCTATGCCCGGGATGTTGCCGAGTACGCCGGGTACGACCCACAGGAACGCCGCCGAGAGGAACACCAACAGCACCATCTTCTCACCCTGACTGACGGTGCCGAGCTTCTGGATCTCCCCATCGATCATCTCTTTTCCGCCAGGGATCTCCTCGACCTTGAACGGGTAGAGCACCCGGGTCATCAGCACCCAGCCCACCAGGATGAAGGTGAAGGCCAGCGGCACGCCGAGCATCATCCACTCGAGAAAGCCGATGTTGCGCCCCAGTTCGTCGGCGGCATAGCCGGCGACGATGGCGTTCGGCGGGCTGCCGAGCAGGGTGCCGAGGCCGCCCATGCTCGCCGACCAGGCGATCGCCAGGAGCAGGCAGAGGCCGAACCGCTTGATGTTGTCGTCGAAGATGAAGTCCACATGACCGGGTCGGTGGTGGTCATGTTCGTGGCCTGCGGGATCGTGCCCGGGCGTGGCCGTCTTCAGTGACTCGCCGCTACGCTCTGCGACCAGGGCCAGCACGGAGAGCCCGATCGGCAGCATCATCAGCGTCGTCGCGGTGTTGGAGACCCACATCGACAGGAAGCCCGTGGCGAGCATCATGCCGAGCACGATGCGCTTCGGCTCGACACCCACCCGTGCCAGCGTCAGCAGCGCAATGCGGCGGTGGAGGTTCCATTTCTCCATGGCGATGGCGATCAGGAAGCCGCCGAGGAATAGAAAGACGATGGGACTGGCGTAGGGCGCCGTGGCCTGGCCCACGGTTCGCTCCGTCACCATCGGGATCAGCACGATCGGCAACAGGGATGTGGCCGAGAGCGGGATCGCCTCGGTCATCCACCAGACCGCCATCAGGGTGGCGATCGTCGCGACCCAGCGCGCGTCCGACGACAGCCCTTCGGCCTGGCCCATGGCGAGCCATACCAGCAGCGCCATGACCAACCCGAAGGCGCGCAGGCCCCATGTCATTTTCGCGGATCGCCCACCGGGCGCTTGCTCCCCGGAAAAGTCTTCGTATTCCCCTTGCTGGCGAGGTTGCTCGGCCATTGTGATGCCCTCCTTCCTTGTTTGCATTCAGGCATGTTCAGGCATTCCAGGGTGACGGCTGAGGTCGGGTCGCCGCGTGCGCGCGGCGGCGTCAGCCGTCCACTGGCATTCTCCCTATCGCTTCTTCTGCGGTGGCAGATCGGTACAGACGCCTTCGAACAGTTCGGCGGCCATGCCGACCGACTCGCCCAGGGTCGGATGCGGGTGGATGGTCTTGCCGATGTCGACCGGGTCGCAGCCCATCTCGATGGCCAGACACAGCTCGCTGATCAGGTCCCCCGCCTGGGTGCCGACGATGGCGCCGCCGATGATGCGATGGGTCTCCTCGTCGAACAGCAGCTTGGTGAACCCTTCGTCGCGGCCGTTGGCGATTGCCCGACCGCTGGCCGCCCAGGGGAATACCGCCTTGCCGTACTTGATGCCCTCGGCCTTGCATTCGGCCTCGGTCTTGCCGGCCCAGGCCACTTCCGGGTCGGTGTAGGCCACCGAGGGAATCTGGCGGGCATCGAAGAAGCTCTTCTGGCCGGCGGCGGCTTCCGCCGCGACATGGGCCTCGTGCACCGCCTTGTGGGCCAGCATCGGCTGGCCGACGATGTCGCCGATGGCGAAGATGTGGCCGACGTTGGTGCGCATCTGCTTGTCGGTGGCGATGAAGCCGCGTTCGTCCACCGCCACGCCGGCGTTCTCGGCACCGATCTTGTTGCCGTTGGGGCTGCGCCCGACCGACTGCAGGATCATGTCGTACAGCTGCGGCTCGGCGGGGGCGTTGTCGCCCTCGAAGCTGACCTTGAGGCCGTTCTTCTGGGCTTTCACGGCGGTGGTCCGGGTCTTGAGCATCATCTTGTCGAAGCGCGGCGTGTTGACCTTCTCCCAGACCTTGACCAGGTCGCGGTCGGCGCCGGTCATCAGCCCGTCGAGCATCTCGACCACGTCGATGCGGGTGCCCAGGCTGGAGTAGACCGTGGCCATCTCCAGGCCGATGATGCCGCCGCCGATGACCAGCATGCGCTTGGGGATGGTGGTCAGTTCCAGGGCACCGGTGGAGTCGACCACCCGGGGGTCGTCGGGAATGAAGGGGAGTGTCACCGACTGCGAACCGGCGGCGATGATGCACTTGTCGAACTTCACCACCTGTTTGTCGCCGGTCGGCTCCTGGCCATCGCCGCTGGTCAGGGCAACTTCCAGGTGATGCGGGTCGAGGAATTTCCCTACCCCGCGCACCGTCTGGACCTTGCGTGCCTTGGCCATGCCGGCCAGGCCCCCGGTGAGCTTGCCGACGACCTTTTCCTTCCAGCCGCGCAGTTTGTCGAGATCGATCTTCGGCTTGCCGAAGGCGATGCCGTGATCGGCCAGGTCATTGGCCGCGTCGGTGACCGCCGCCACATGCAGCAGCGCCTTGGAGGGGATGCAGCCGACGTTCAGGCAGACCCCGCCGAGGTTGGCATAGCGTTCCACCAGCACGGTCTTCATCCCCAGGTCGGCGGACCGGAAGGCGGCCGAGTAGCCGCCCGGCCCGGCGCCGAGCACCAGCATCTCGCATTCGAGGTCGGCCCCGCCGGTATGGGTGGCCGCCTTCGGGGCGGGCGCAGCCGCTTTCTGTTCGCCTGCTCCCCCGGCGGCAGCGGGTGGGGCGGCGGGGGACTTGCCTTCCGCTTCCAGCATCAGGATCGGCGAGCCTTGCGAGACCTTGTCGCCGACCGTCACCAGCACCTCGCTGACCTTGCCGGCCTTGGGCGCGGGCACGTCCATGGAGGCCTTGTCGGACTCCACGGTGATCAGAGGGTCCTCGGCACGGATGGTATCGCCCGCGCGTACCAGCACTTCGATGATCGGAACGTCGCCGAAATCGCCGATGTCCGGCACCCGAACCTCTTCCAGGCTGCCGCCGCCATAACCACCGCCGGCATCGCCGGGCGCCGCCGAGCCAACCCCTTTGTTATGGACCGTCGGATGCGGTTCGTGGTCCGCCACCCGGGATCCGGTCTCGGCCGGCTCCAGCATCAGGATGGTCGAGCCTTCGGAGACCTTGTCCCCCTCCTTGACCTTGAGCGCTGCGACCGTGCCCGATATCGGGGACGGCACGTCCATGGAGGCCTTGTCGGTCTCCAGGGTGATCAGCGGGGTTTCGATGTCGATCGCATCGCCCGGCTTGACCAGCACTTCGATGATCTCGACGTCCTTGAAATCGCCGATGTCGGGCACCTTGACTTCGATTGCATTGGCCATGTCGTCGATTCCTCACATGATGATGCGCCGCATGTCGGCGAGCAGGTTGGCGAAATGGACGTTGAAACGGGCCGCGGCGGCGCCGTCGATCACCCGGTGATCCCAGGACAGCGACAGCGGCAGCACGAACCGCCACTCCGACTGCTTGCCGTCCGGCGAGACCTGCTTCCAGTAGGAGCGACACACGCCCATGATGGCCACTTCCGGGGCGTTGATGATGGGCGTGAAATAGAGCCCGCCGATCCCGCCGAGCGAGGAGATGGTGAAACAGCCGCCCTGCATCTGGTCGGGCTTGAGCTTGCCGTCGCGGGCCAGCTTGGCCAGCGCCCCCATTTCCTGGGCGATCTCGGCCACGCCTTTCTGGTCCGCGTCGCGGATCACCGGCACCACCAGGCCGTTGGGCGTGTCGGCGGCGAAGCCGATGTGGTAGTACTGCTTGAGGATCAGGTTGTCGCCGTCCAGGGAGGCATTGAACTCGGGGAACTGCTTCAGGGAGGCGACCGCGGCCTTGATCATGAACGCCAGCATGCTGACCTTGATGCCGGCCTTCTCGTTGGCCTTGTTGAACTGCACCCGGAAGGCCTCCAGGTCGGTGATGTCGGCCTCGTCGTGGTTGGTGACGTGGGGAATCTGCACCCAGTTGCGATGCAGGTTGGCGCCGGAGATCTTCTTGATGCGCGACAGCGGCTTGGTCTCCACCGGGCCGAACTTGCTGAAGTCGACCTTGGGCCAGGGCAGCAGGTCCAGGCCGCCTCCGCCGGACGCGGCCGCCGCCGGTTGCGCCGCCGGAGCGCCGCCCTTGGCGAAGTTGCGGATGTCCTCCTGGGTGACCCGCCCCTTGAGGCCGGTCGGCGGCACGCGGGTCAGGTCCACCTCCAGCTCGCGTGCCAGGCGGCGTGCAGAGGGGCTGGCGTGAACCCGGCTGAAATCCGCAATCGGCCCGCTCGGCGGGGCGGCAGCGGAGGCCGTCGGTGTCGCGGCCGGAGCAGCGGCCGCCACCGGCGGCGCCTGCTGTCCTGCGCTCCCGCCGGGCGCCGCGGGCTTTTCACCCGCCCCGTCTGCTGCAGCCGCCCCCGCTTCGCTCTCCAGCAGCAACACCAGGCTGCCCTCGGAGACCGTGTCGCCGAGCTTGACCTTGAGCTCCTTGACCGTGCCCGCCGCTGGCGCCGGCACGTCCATCGAAGCCTTGTCCGATTCCACGGTGATCAGCGGGTCCTCGACTTGGATCGTGTCCCCGGCCTGGACGTGGATTTCGATGATCGGGACATCGGTGTAATCACCGATGTCCGGTACCTTGATCTCTTGAATTGCCACTATTTGTTCTCCTTCGGCTCAGAGGGCGTCTACAAAAGGACTGCACTCGCCAATACGCCGTTAAAAATCGACTCAATATGCTCATTTACACCGCGTAAACTCCGCTATTTCGTCAATTTTTGCCTCGTCTTGCCTTCGTTCGTCTGTTTTGAAAACGCCCTCTTAGGCGTACAGGGGGTTGGGCTTTTCAGGGTCGATGCCGTACTTGGCGATGGCGTCGCGCACCTTGCCGCTCTTGAGCTTGCCCTCGTCGACCAGAGCCTGCAGCGCGGCCAGGACGACGTAATGACGATCCACCTCGAAATGGCGGCGCAGGGCCTCGCGGCTGTCGGAACGACCGAATCCGTCGGTACCCAGCACCTCGTAGCGCCGCGGCACGAAGGGCCGGATCTGTTCGGCGAACATGCGGATGTAGTCGGTCGAGGCGATCACCGGCCCTTCGGTGCCTTCCAGGCACTGCTCGACATAGCTCTTGCGCGGTGTCTTGCCGGGGTGCAGCCGGTTCCAGCGCTTGACGGCATGGCCGTCGCGGGCCAGCTCGTTGAAGCTCGGGCAGCTCCAGACGTCGGCCGCCACGCCCCAGTCGTCGCGCAGCAGCTCTACCGCGGCAATCACCTCGTTGAGGATGCTGCCACAGCCCAGCAGCTGTACCCGCGGGCTCTTACCCTTGGCCTTGGCCTTGCTGAACGAGTACATGCCCTTGATGATGCCCTCTTCGGCGCCATCGGGCAGCGCCGGATGACGGTAGTTCTCATTCAGGGTCGTGATGTAGTAGAAGACGTTCTCCTGGTCCTCGTACATGCGCTTGAGGCCGTCGCGCACGATCACCGCCACCTCGTAGTGGAAGGTCGGGTCATAGGCCATGCAGTTGGGGATGAACTGGGCGAACAGCTGGCTGTGCCCGTCCTGGTGCTGCAGCCCTTCGCCGTTCAAGGTGGTGCGCCCCGAGGTCCCGCCGATCAGGAACCCCCGCGCCAGCATGTCGCCGGCCGCCCAGGCCAGATCCCCGACGCGCTGGAAGCCGAACATGGAGTAGTAGATGTAGAACGGGATCATGGTGACCCCATGATTGCTGTACGAGGTGGCGGCGGCGATCCACGACGACATGGCCCCGTCCTCGTTGATGCCCTCCTGCAGGATCTGGCCCTTGCGGTCCTCCCGGTAGGGCATGATCTCCTCGGCGTCCATGGGCACGTACTTCTGCCCTTCGGGCGCATAGATACCGATCTGCCGGAACATGCCCTCCATGCCGAAGGTGCGCGACTCGTCGGCGACGATCGGGGTCAGCCGCGGCCCCAGGGTCTTGTCCCGGGCCAGGGAGACCATGATGCGCACCATGGCCATGGTGGTGGACATGGTGCGCTCACCGGTGTCCGCCAGCACCTGCTTGAACATCTCCAGGGGGGGCGCCTCGAGCCGATCGCCGTTGCGCTGGCGCTGGGGCAGGTAGCCGCCCAGTGCCTTGCGCTGCGCGTGCAGGAACTGCATCTCGTCGCTCTCCGCCGGCGGCCTGAAGAAGGCCGCCGTGGTGACCTGTTCGTCACTGAGGGGTAAATCGAAGCGCTTCTGGAAGTAGCGGAGGTTGTCCTCACCCAGCTTCTTCTTCTGGTGGGTGATGTTCTGACCCTCGCCGCCCTCGCCCATGCCGTAGCCCTTGACGGTCTTCATCAGCAGCACCGAGGGCTTGCCCTGGGTGTTGACCGCCGCGTGATAGGCCGCGTAGACCTTCTGCGGGTCGTGGCCACCGCGGATCAGCTTGTAGTAGATGTCGTCGTCCGACATGTGGGCGACCATCTCCTTGAGCTCCGGATACTTGCCGAAGAAGTGCTCGCGGATGTAGCCGCCACCCTTGACCTTGAAGTTCTGGTACTCGCCGTCGACGCACTCCTCCATGCGCTGGCGCAGCAGCCCCTTGGTGTCCTTGGCCAGCAGCTCGTCCCAGCCCGACCCCCACAGGCACTTGATGACGTTCCAGCCCGCGCCCCGGAAGTTGCCCTCCAGTTCCTGAACGATCTTGCCGTTACCCCGCACCGGACCGTCCAGGCGCTGCAGATTGCAGTTGATCACGAAGATCAGATTGTCCAGTTTCTCGCGGCTGGCCAGGGCGATGGCCCCCTGGGACTGGGGCTCGTCCATCTCGCCATCGCCGAGGAAGGCCCACACCTTGCGCCCTTCGGTATCGGCCAGCCCGCGGTTCTGGAGGTACTTCATGAAGCGGGCCTGATAGATGGCCATGATCGGCCCCAGCCCCATGGAGACGGTGGAGACCTGCCAGAAGTCCGGCATCAGATAGGGGTGGGGATAGGAGGAGATCCCCTTGCCATCCACTTCCAGGCGGAAGTTCTCCAGCTGCTCCTCGGTGAGCCGCCCCTCCAGGAAAGCCCGTGCGTAGATGCCCGGGGCGCAGTGCCCCTGAAAGTAGATGATGTCGCCCCCGTGGCCATCGCTGGGGGCCTGCCAGAAATGGTTGAAGCCCACCTCGTACATCACCGCCGAGGACTGGTAGCTGGCGATATGCCCGCCGGGTTCGGCGGGTTTCTTGTTGGCGCGCACCACCATGGCCATGGCGTTCCAGCGCAGGTAGGCGATCAGCCGCTGCAGCAACGCCGCGTCGCCGGGCAGCTTGGCCTCCTTGTGGGGAGGTATGGTGTTCACATAGGGCGTACGAGTCGTATCCGGCGCCTCGGCCCCGGTTCGGTAGGCTTCCTCTACCGCCTTGTGCAGCAGGTAGGTGGCCCGCTCGGGCCCCACCCGTTCCACCACCACGTCGACGGCTTCCTGCCACTCCCGGGTTTCCTGGGGATCGAAGTCGTTGTAGTCATCGAAGGCCATGGGTCGTCTCCCTTGATCATTGGCTCGGACTTGTTGTTTACAATCGCTGTCAGCGATAGGTCTGTGCCTCGACCACGGCGAAGGCGCTCATGTTGGCGATACCCCGCGCGGTGACCGTGCGGTTGAGCACATGCACCGGCTTGGCGGCCCCCAGCAGGATGGGTCCCACGGACACGCCGTTGCCCAGCACCTTCAAGGCGGTAAAGGCGATGTTCGCCGAGTCCAGGTTGGGCATGATCAACAGGTTGGCCTCGCCTTCGAGCAGCGAGCCGGGCAGGATGCGACCGCGTACGCCCATGGAGAGCGCCGAGTCGGCCTGCATTTCGCCGTCCACCACCAGATCCGGGGCGCGCTCCCGGATCAGCGCCAGTGCCTGGCGCATCTTGTCGGCGCTGGCGAAGTCGGAACTGCCGAAATTGGAGTGGGAAACCAGGGCGGCCCGGGGCGTGATGCCGAAACGGCGAACCTGCTCCGCGGCCAGCAGGGTGATCTCGGCGATCTGGCCGGCATCGGGATCGTAGTTGACGAAGGGGTCGGCAATGAACAGCGTGGTCCGCTCGAGGATCAGCAGCTGCAGGGCAGCAGGCGTGCTGACGCCCTCGCGCAAACCGATGACGTCCAGCACCAGGTCCAGGTGCTCATGGTAGGTGCCTACCGGACCGGCGATCATGGCATCCACTTCGCCCCGGCGCAGCAGCAGCGAGGCCAGGATGGTAGACCGGCTGCGGACGCGTTTCTCGGCGGCTTCGGGATGGACGCCA
Source organism: Billgrantia sp. Q4P2 (assembly GCF_052806135.1). Taxonomy (NCBI): domain Bacteria; kingdom Pseudomonadati; phylum Pseudomonadota; class Gammaproteobacteria; order Oceanospirillales; family Halomonadaceae; genus Billgrantia; species Billgrantia sp. Q4P2. Next base: position 56,672 of record NZ_JBRBAI010000014.1, on the reverse strand, counting down.
CGCCGCCCCATCAGCTGGTGGTACTCACTGGCCAGCTCAGTGCAGTCGGGATAGTCCTGCGCGTCGATCAGCTCAAAATCGACGCCGGGCGTCACTGGCAGCCCCAATTCCTCAATGCGGGCCTCGATGACCGCACGGCGACCGATCAGTACGGGCTTGGCATAGCGCTGACTGACACAGACCTCCATGGCGCGCAGGACGCGCTCGTCCTCGCCTTCGGCATACAGCAAGCGGAGAGGGTTCTGTCGAGCCCGCTCGAACACCGGCTCCATCACGTTGCCCGAGCGGTAGACCAGGCGTGACAACGAGCGGGCATAGGCCTCCAGGTCCGCGATGGGCCGAGTGGCCACGCCACTCTCCATGGCGGCCTTGGCCACCGCCGGCGGGATGGTATCGATCAGGCGCGGGTCGAAGGGTTTGGGCAGGATGTATTCCGGGCCGAAGGTCAGCGCCTGCCCGCCATAGGCCACCGCCACCGTCTCTGGCACCGTGGTGGTCGCCATGTCGGCGATGGCCTTGACGGTGGCCAGTTTCATCTCCTCATTGATGGTGGTGGCGCCGCAATCCAGGGCGCCCCGGAAGATGAACGGAAAGCACAGGACGTTGTTGACCTGGTTGGGGTAGTCCGAGCGTCCGGTGGCGATCACCGCATCCGGGCGTACCGCCTTGGCCTCCTCCGGCATGATTTCCGGCGTGGGGTTGGCCATGGCCAGGATCAACGGGCGATCGGCCATGGTCGCCACCATTTCCGGCTTGAGAGCGCCCCCAGCCGAGAGACCCAAGAAGACATCGGCTCCGTTGACGGCATCGGCCAGGGTGCGGGCCTCGGTCCAGGCCGCGTAGCGCGCCTTGTAGGGATCCATGTCCTCGGTGCGTTCGGTGTGGACTACGCCTGTGCGGTCGCAGACCAGGATGTTCTCCTTACGCACCCCCAGGGAGACCGCCAGGTCCAGGCAGGCCAGGGCCGCCGCGCCCGCGCCGTTGCAGACCAGGCGGATGTCGCCGAGCTCCTTGCCCACCACCCGCAGGCCGTTGAGCAGGGCTGCCCCCGAGACGATGGCGGTACCATGCTGGTCATCGTGGAAGACCGGGATCTTCATCCGCTCGCGCAGGCGCCGCTCGATCTCGAAGCACTCCGGTGCCTTGATGTCTTCCAGGTTGATGCCGCCGAAGGTGGCCTCCAGGCCGGCGATGATCTCGACCAGCTTGTCCGGGTCGCGCTCCTCGATCTCGATGTCGAACACATCCACGTCGGCGAACTTCTTGAACAGCACGGCCTTGCCTTCCATCACCGGCTTGGAGGCCAGGGCGCCGATGGCACCCAGCCCCAGCACCGCCGTGCCGTTGCTGACCACCGCCACCAGATTGCCGCGGGCGGTGTACTCGGCCGCCATCAGGGAGTCACGTTCGATCTCCTCGCAGGCCGCAGCCACGCCGGGCGAATAGGCCAGCGACAGGTCCCGCTGGCTGGCCATGGGCTTGGTCGCCTGGATCGCCAGCTTGCCGGGGCGGGGAAATCGGTGATACTGCAAGGCGCTGTCGCGCAAATCGTCTGCCATGTGCTTCGCCTCTTCTCGCTTTCACTCATCGCGGCGATAGAGGAGTAAATGATCGCTTTGCCGATCGCCCTCGAACTGTTTGTTGCCAGGCCGGTTCCTCTGGCCACATCACAATTCCCTCTACGCCGCACTCAGCTCGTCATGCCGTGCCCATTGTCATTCTAGGAGCCGCGCGTCTCATGGGGCGCAGTCTGCGCTCAGCAACCAATGCGCCTAAATGAATGAATAAAATGGCTTTCAAGCGCTTAGCGAATCGACATACGACTTTGGTCGCAACGCTGGCAGCCCGGATTTGACTGGAAATGTGCACAATCGGCGAATTCGGCATACGAATTTCCGCACAGCAACGGAAGCGACTGCCCTGCCTACGAATTATCCTCGCGGAAGGGACCGGCAGCGGTAGTATGCGCCCCATGCGTCGTGCGCATTCCCGCACAGGCAGCTTGCGTCTTCCCTTGTGCCCTCGGCCCTTGTGTTCCCCACCATAGCAACAGGCCCCGCACGGCGATGCCGGCGGGGCCTGTCATTGCGTACCTGGACGAGTGATTACTACAAACCGGCGGCCTGGCGCAGCGCCGCGGCACGGTCGGTGCGCTCCCAGGGGAAGGCGGTGAAGGTTTCGGTATGCTCCTGGCCGTTGGTATCGGTCCAGCGATAGCTGGCCTCGAAGGGGTCGCGGCCGAAGTGGCCGTAGGCCGCGGTGAGCTGGTACATCGGGTGCAGCAGGTCGAGCATGCGGGTGATGGCGAAGGGGCGCAGGTCGAAGTGCTCGCGCACCAGCTCGATGATGCGCGCCTCGTCCACCTTGCCGGTACCGAAGGTGTTGATCGACACCGAGGTGGGCTCGGCCACGCCGATGGCGTAGGAGACCTGGATCTCGCACTTGTCGGCGAGCCCCGCGGCGACGACGTTCTTGGCTACGTAGCGCCCGGCGTAGGCGGCGCTGCGGTCGACCTTGGAAGGATCCTTGCCGGAGAAGGCGCCGCCGCCGTGGCGTGCCATGCCGCCGTAGGTGTCGACGATGATCTTGCGCCCGGTCAGACCGCAATCGCCCACCGGGCCGCCGATGACGAACTTGCCGGTGGGGTTGATGTGAAACTTGGTCGACTCGGTGAGCCACTCGGCGGGGATCACCTCTTCGATGATCTCGCGCTTGACCATGCGCCGCAGCTCCTCCTGGTCGATCTCCGGTGCATGCTGGGTCGACAGTACCACCGCTTCGACACCGCAGGGCTGGCCCGCCTCGTCGTAGCGGAAGGTGATCTGGCTCTTGGCATCCGGGCGCAGCCACGGCAGCAGGCCGTGCTTGCGCAGCTCGGCCTGGCGCTCGACCAGGCGGTGGGCATAGTGGATCGGTGCCGGCATGAACGACTCCGTCTCGTTCGTGGCGTAACCGAACATCAGGCCCTGGTCGCCCGCTCCCTGATCCTCTGGCTTGCTACGATCCACCCCCTGGGCGATGTCCACGCTCTGCTTGCCGATCAGGTTGAGCACGCCGCAGGTCTCGCCGTCGAACCCTACCTCCGAGGAGGTGTAGCCGATATCGATGATGACTTGGCGCACCAGTTCCTCCAGGTCGACCCAGGCAGAGGTGGTGATTTCACCGGCAACGATGGCCACCCCGGTCTTGACCAGCGTCTCACAGGCCACCCGGGCATGCTTGTCGCGGGCAATGATGGCGTCCAGCACCGCATCGGAAATCTGGTCGGCGATCTTGTCCGGGTGCCCCTCGGACACGGATTCGGAGGTGAACAGGGAGTATTCGCTCATGCGTGTCGACCCTTCTGTGTATCGGCAGGCTGTATATCGGCAAGGCGCAGCGGCACCGTCGAACCGGAATGACGGACCTCGAGCTGCGTACTCCCCAGCTTCCTGCCGGGCGGGCACACAGCACCATGGGGACCAGAGTTTACATGCTGCCACCCGGGGAGGCACCCGTCATTTGATGCACGGCGGCAAGTCGGCGACAATAGGCGGCCGAATTCGACCGCGCCGTACCTTCCTGCGGCGCCCAGCCAGAACGCTACCGGCAGGCCAGGCAGGCCGCCGTTGACTTGCCCCATTCTGCCGCAGGCGAGGAGCTTACCCAAATGCCATCCCGTTTCGAACTGGCCAACGCCATTCGCGCCCTGTCCATGGATGCCGTACAGAAGGCCAAGTCCGGCCATCCCGGCGCCCCGATGGGCATGGCAGACATCGCCGAAGTGCTGTGGAACGACTACCTCAAGCACAACCCCAACGACCCGAAATGGCCTGATCGCGACCGCTTCGTGCTGTCCAACGGCCACGGCTCGATGCTGCTCTACTCGCTGCTGCACCTGACCGGCTACGAACTGGAGCTCGAGCAGCTGCGCAACTTCCGTCAGTTGCACTCCAAGACTGCCGGCCACCCTGAGTTCGGCTATGCGCCGGGCGTGGAGACCACCACCGGTCCGCTGGGCCAGGGCCTGGCCAACGCCGTGGGCATGGCCATCGCCGAGAAGACCCTGGCGGCGCAGTTCAACCGCCCCGGCCATACCATCGTCGACCATCAGACCTATTGCTTCGCCGGTGACGGCTGCATGATGGAGGGCATCTCCCATGAGGTGTCCTCCCTGGCCGGCACCCTGGGGTTGGGCAAGCTCACGGTGTTCTACGACGACAATGGCATCTCCATCGACGGCGAGGTCGAGGGCTGGTTCACCGACGACACCGCCAAGCGCTTCGAGGCCTACGGCTGGCACGTGGTGCCCAACGTCGACGGTCACGATCCAGAACAGGTCAAGGCCGCCATCGAGCTGGCCCGCAGCCACGAGGAGAAGCCGAGCCTGATCATCTGCAAGACCGTGATCGGCTTCGGCGCCCCGAACAAGCAGGGCAAGGAGGAGTGCCACGGCGCCCCGCTGGGCGAGGAGGAAATCGCCGCCGCGCGCAAGCAGCTCGACTGGCCACACGCACCGTTCCACGTGCCCGAGCCGATCTACCAGGGCTGGGATGCCCGCGAACAGGGGCAGGCCCAGCAGGACGACTGGCAGGCCCGCTTCGCCCGCTACCGCGACGAGCATCCCGAACTCGCCCGCGAGTTCAACCGCCGCACCCAGTGCCAGCTGCCGGCGGAGATCACCAGCGAGGCCTTCATCGAGAAGATGCAGCAGCAGGGTGAGACCATCGCCACGCGCAAGGCGTCGCTGTTGTGCCTCAACGAACTCGGCCCGCAGCTGCCGGAACTGCTCGGTGGCAGCGCCGACCTGGCCCCCTCCAACCTGACCTTCTGGAGCGGTGCCAAGCCGATTTCCCGCGAGAATCCGGGCGGTAACTACCTGCACTACGGCGTGCGCGAGTTTGGCATGGGCGCGATCATGAACGGCATCGTGCTGCATGGGGGCTTCATTCCCTATGGCGCCACCTTCCTGATCTTCATGGAGTACATGCGCAACTCGGTGCGCATGGCCGCACTGATGGGCAAGCGCGCCATCTACGTTTTCACCCACGACTCCATCGGCCTGGGCGAGGACGGCCCCACCCACCAGCCGATCGAACAGCTGACCAACTTGCGCAGCACGCCCAACCTGTGCACCTGGCGCCCCTGCGACGCAGTCGAAACCGCCGCCGCCTGGGACGCCGCGATCAAGCGCAACTCGGGGCCCACCGCGCTGGTGCTATCGCGCCAGAACCTGCCGCACCAGGAACGCAGCAAGCAACAGCTGGCCGAAATCCAGCGTGGCGCCTACGTACTGAAGGAGTGCGAAGGCACGCCCGAGCTGATCCTGATCGCTACCGGCTCCGAGGTAGCGCTGGCGATGGACGCCGCCGCCGAGCTGGAAGGTCAGGGCCGCGCGGTACGCGTGGTGTCGATGCCTTCGGCCTACCGCTTCGACGGTCAGGACGCCGAGTACCGCGACAAGGTGCTGCCGAAGTCGGTGACCAAGCGCCTCGCCATCGAGGCCGGCCACGCCGACTACTGGTACAAGTACGTGGGCCTCGACGGCCGCGTGATCGGCATGACCACCTTCGGCGAATCCGCGCCGGCGGGCGACCTGTTCAAGCACTTCGGCTTCACCGTCGAGAACGTGGTCGCTCAGGCCCAGGAGCTGCTCGGCTGATAGTCGGGGTCGGTTAGCGGTAACAAGAAAGGGCACGACCTGGCGGTCGTGCCCTTTCGCTATCTTCGCCCCCGAGGAGGTTTCAGGCCACCGTCACGCCCTTGTCCAGGTACACGTCCTGAATGGCATGAAGCAGCTCGACGCCCTCGCTCATGGGTTTCTGGAACGCCTTGCGTCCAGAGATCAGCCCCATGCCGCCGGCGCGCTTGTTGATCACCGCGGTACGCACCGCCTCGCCCAGGTCCGAGTGCCCCTTGGAGCCGCCGCCGGAGTTGATCAGCCCGGCGCGACCCATGTAGCAGCAGGCCACCTGATAGCGGGCCAGATCGATGGGGTGCTCGGAGGTCAACTCGCTGTAGACCTTGGCGTGGGTATGACCGAAGCCGATGTCCTGATAGCCACCGTTGGTCTCGGGCAGCTTCTGCTTGACGATGTCGGCCTTGATCGTCGCCGCCAGATGGTTGGCCTGACCGGTGAGATCGGCCGCCACGTGGTAGTCCTTGCCCTCGTGCTTGAAACCCGGGTTGCGCAGGTAGGCCCACAGCACCGTGGCCATGCCCAGTTGGTGAGCACGCTCGAAGGCCTCGCTGATCTCCATGATCTGACGGCGACTCTCGGGCGAACCGAAGTAGATGGTCGCGCCAACCGCCACGCAGCCCATGTCGTGGGCCTGCTCCACCTCGGCGAACAGGGTCTGGTCGTAAAGCGCCGGATAACTCAGCGTCTCGTTGTGGTTGAGCTTGAGCATCATCGGGATGCGATGGGCATAGCGCCGCGCCACCGACGACAGCACGCCCAGGGTGGAGGCCACACCGTTGCAGCCGCCCTCGATGGCCAGCTCGACGATGTTGGCCGGATCGAAGTAGCGCGGGTTGGGGGCGAACGAGGCGCCGGCGGAGTGCTCGATGCCCTGGTCCACCGGCAGCAGGCTGAGGTAGCCGGTGCCGGCCAGGCGGCCATAATCGAATAGCGCCTGCAGGCTGCGCATCACCGCCGGGCTGCGGTCGCTGTCGGCCACCACCCGGCTGACGAAGTCCGGCCCCGGCAGGTGCAACTGTTCGCGGGGAAAGCCACGGCAACGGTGATCGAGCAGATACTCGGCATCGTCACCCAGCAGTTGGGGTATGTCGGTCATGTCTTCCTCTCCATGGTGTCGTGAATCGCTATTCCCAGCGTAGTGAAAACCGTACCGAGCGTGCGCCTTGCTTGCAAACGGAAGCGCCCTTTCACAGGGAAAGGGCGCTTCAGGAGAATACTTTCCCCGAATCGGCCTTCGTGCTAAGCGGCCTGGATTTCGATCCGCCGGCTGCGATGCCGTTCCTTCTTCGGCAGGCGCAGGTGGAGAATGCCTTTCTCCAGGCGCGCCTCGATGGCGGCGGTATCGATCTCGTGGCTGAGCGTGAAGCGCCGGGCATAGCGCTGAGCCTTGGCTTCCGCATAGGTCGCGGTGATGCCCTCGGGCATGTCGATACGAATCTCACCCTCGATGCTCAGCAGGTTGCCATCGACTTCGACGTTCAGCCCGTCCCGGGCGACCCCGGGCATGTCGGCAACCACGACCAGGGCGTTGTCCTCCTCGTAGATGTCCACGGGAGGCCGCATCGCCAGGCTGCGCCTTTCGCGTGCGGGCACACCGGCCTGCGATTCATGACGTGCGACTTCGTTCATGTCCATCACCTCCTGACGTGCTGATCGGTTCTCCTGTTTCCCACCATTCGACTCAGTGCGTCTGCACCTCGATGCGACGCGGCTTGAGCTCTTCACGCTTGGGCAGGTGGATCTCGAACACGCCGTCGTGGCAGCGTGCCTCGGCACGCTCTACGTCGATGCCTTCTGGCAAACCGATGGAGCGCACGAACTCGCCATCGAAGCGCTCGCGACGGAAACAGGGCCGTTTGCGGCCTTCGTCGCGCTCCCCGGGCAGGGCGTCACGCCGCCCTCTCAGGGTCAGCACATTGTCCTGCACGCTGATCTCGAGATCGTCGTTGGCCAGGCCGGCCGCGAGCACGTAGACGCGAACGGCATCATCGGTACGACCGACGTTGATCATCGGGAAGCTGCCGCGCGGCACCGAGCGAATGTCCGCCGCACCGTCTTCCGAAAAGACCTCGTCGAGCCACTGGCGGAACCAGTCCGCCCCCGGTGTAACGCCGGTATCGAAACGCCTGAGATCTCCGAACATATCGAACACCTCCTACGCTATCAGGCTTTTGGATGTTGCGGGTCAACCCGAACCGCGGCACCGAGGGCACAGGGCCACGCCGGTGCCGTAACCTTTCTTATAGGGTCGCCCCAACGTTTTTCAAGACATCCCCGACCCAGATTGACGCCCCCTGCATGGCGCGGCCTCATCCGCAGGCCACGTGGGCAAATGCGCCGAAAATGCGCTAGAATCGCCGCTTTCAGTCGGCAGGAGAGCCCGCCCACCATGCCTCAGCGCATCGCCATCAACGGTTACGGTCGTATCGGCCAGTGCGTGCTGCGCGCGCTGCTGGAGCGCCAGTCGAACCGACCCGGCGAGCCGGCGCTCGAGGTGGTGGCGATCAATGAGCTCTCCGACCTGGCCACCATCGCCTACCTGACCCGCTACGACACCACCCATGGCCGCTTTCCCGGGCACGTGGAAACGGCCGAGGGCCGGATGATCGTCGACGGTTCGCCCATCCGGATACTGACCGAACAGGAGCCCAAGCATCTGCCCTGGAATGAGCTCGACATCGACCTGGTGCTGGAGTGCTCGGGCAGTTTCAAGGATCGCGCCACCGCCGAGCGTCATCTCGAAGCCGGCGCCGGCCGCCTGCTGTTCTCCCAGCCCGCCGAGAGCGACGTCGACGCCACTATCGTCTGCGGCATCAACGACGGCGAGCTTGCCGCCGAGCAGCGCATCGTCTCGGCGGCCTCGTGCACTACCAACTGCCTGGTACCGGTACTCACCGTGCTCGACCAGGCGCTCGGCATCGAGCACGGCGTGACCACCACGGTGCACTCGGCAATGAACGACCAGCCGGTGATCGACGCCTACCACCAGACCGACCTGCGCCTGACGCGCTCGGCGATGCACTCCATCGTGCCCGTCGACACCAGCCTGGCCCGCGGCATCAACCGCCTGATGCCGCACCTGGCCGGGCGCTTCGAATGCCTGCACATGCGCGTACCGACGATCAACGTCTCGGCCATGGACATGTCGATCTGCGTACGCCGCGACACCACGGCCGCCGAGGTCAACGCGTTGCTGCGCAGGGCCAGCGCCGGGCCACTGGCCGGACTGCTCGGCTACAGCGAGGAACCCACGGCCTCGGTCGACTTCAACCACGACCCTCGCTCGGGTATCGTTGACGCCACTCAGACCCGGGTGGCGGGCAATCGCCTGATCAAGCTGCTGTGCTGGTTCGACAACGAGTGGGGCTTTGCCAACCGTATGCTCGACGTCGCCCAGCGCATGGCGGCGCTTCCCGCGGTGCCCCGGTGATCCCCGGCCTCGGTTTCCCTCACACAAGGAAGGAAGACGCCCGATGAACGTGCTCAAGATGACCGACCTCGACCTCAGCGGTAAGCGCGTGCTGATCCGCGAGGACCTGAACGTACCCGTCAAGCACGGCAAGGTGACCAGTGACGCCCGCCTGCGGGCCAGCCTGCCGACCATCCAGGCCGCCACGACGGCCGGCGCCAAGGTGATGCTGATGAGCCACCTGGGGCGCCCGACCGAAGGCGAGCCGGCCGAGGAGTTCTCGCTGGCACCGGTAGCTGAACGCCTGGGCGAGCTGCTCGGCCGACCGGTGCGCCTGGTCGAGGATTATCTCGATACCGCCCAGGACCTGGCCGACGGCGAGGTGGTGCTGCTCGAGAACGTGCGCTTCAACGTGGGCGAGAAGAAGGACGACGAGACTCTCTCGCAGCAATACGCGGCACTGTGCGACATCTACGTGATGGATGCCTTCGGCACCGCCCATCGTGCCCAGGCCTCCACCCATGGCGTGGCGCGCTTCGCTCCCCAGGCCTGCGCCGGCCCGCTGCTGGCCGTCGAACTCGATGCCCTGGAAAAGGCCCTGGCCATGCCCAGGCGGCCCATGGTCGCCATCGTTGGCGGTTCCAAGGTTTCGACCAAGCTCGAGGTGCTCAACGCCCTCTCCGAGAAATGCGACCAACTCATCGTCGGCGGCGGCATCGCCAATACCTTCATCGCCGCGGCGGGCCACAACGTGGGTAAGTCGCTGTATGAAGCCGACCTGGTCGAGCAGGCCAAGGCGCTGATGGCCAAGGTCGAGATCCCGCTGCCCACCGACGTGGTAGTGGCCACCGAGTTCTCCGACTCGGCCGAGGCCGTGATCAAGCCCGTCGACCAGGTGGGCGACGACGAGATGATCCTCGACATCGGTCCCGAGACCGCCGGGCGGTTGGCCGGGCTGCTCAAGGACGCCGGCACCATCCTGTGGAACGGCCCGGTGGGCGTGTTCGAGATCGACCAGTTCGGCAAGGGCACCGAGGCACTGTCGCAGGCCATCGCCGAAAGCAACGGCTTCTCCATCGCTGGCGGCGGCGACACCCTGGCCGCCATCGACAAGTACGGGATCGAGGAGCAGGTCTCCTACATCTCCACCGGCGGCGGCGCCTTCCTCGAGTACGTCGAGGGCAAGACCCTGCCCGCGGTGAAAGCGCTGGAAGATGCCGCCGCACGCTGACCCAATCCAATGCCGCCCGGCGCACCGGGCGGCGCCCCATCGCCCCAGACTGTAGAGAGACAGGTGAGTACATGGCACTGATCAGCATGCGCCAGATGCTGGACCACGCCGCCGAGCGCGGCTATGGCATTCCAGCCTTCAACGTCAACAACCTCGAACAGATGCGCGCCATCATGGAAGCGGCCGACGCAACCGACTCCCCGGTCATCGTCCAGGCCTCAGCCGGTGCGCGGAAGTACGCTGGCGCGCCCTTCCTTCGCCATCTCATCCTCGCTGCGGTGGAGGAGTTCCCCCACATTCCGGTGGTGATGCACCAGGACCATGGCACCTCTCCCGCGGTATGCCAGCGCTCGATCCAGCTCGGCTTCTCCTCGGTGATGATGGACGGCTCCCTGGGCGAGGACGGCAAGACGCCGATGGACTACGACTACAACGTCGACGTCACCCGCCGCACCGTCGAGATGGCCCACGCCTGTGGCGTCTCGGTAGAGGGCGAGCTGGGCTGCCTGGGCAGCCTGGAGACTGGCATGGCCGGCGAGGAAGACGGCATCGGCGCCGAGGGCGTGCTCTCCCACGACCAGCTGCTCACCGACCCGGAAGAGGCCGCCGAGTTCGTCAAGGCGACCCAGGTCGATGCCCTGGCCATCGCCATCGGTACCAGCCACGGCGCCTACAAGTTCACCAAGCCGCCTACCGGCGACACCCTCTCGATCCAGCGCATCAAGGAGATCCACGCCCGCATCCCCGATACCCACCTGGTGATGCACGGCTCCTCCTCGGTACCGCAGGAGTGGCTCGCCATCATCAACGAGTTCGGCGGCGAGATCCCCGAGACCTACGGCGTGCCGGTCGAAGAGATCGTCGAGGGCATCAAGCACGGCGTGCGCAAGGTCAACATCGATACCGACCTGCGCCTGGCCTCCACCGGGGCGGTGCGCCGCTTCCTGGCCAACAATCCCAGCGAATTCGACCCGCGCAAGTACCTCAAGGAAACGGTGACCGCGATGCGCGACGTCTGCATCGCCCGCTACGAAGCCTTCGGCACCGCCGGCAACGCCAGCCGCATCAAGCCGATCAGCCTCGAGGCGATGTTCGAGCGCTACGCGCGTGGCGAGCTGGACCCCAAGGTTAAGTAAACGTCTCGCCTGAATCGGCAAGGGCGGCCCCAGGCCGCCCTTCTCTTTTCCGCACCAGTCCCGCCTTCCTCACTCGCTCACCCGAATCGACATCGCTCACTCACTCTCGAGCTTGCTCACGCGGCTCATGCCGCCTAGGATGGGAACGTTCCCATTTCGAGAGACGTCATGCCTGTTCGACCTACCCGGCACGCCACCATCCTCGAAGTGGCCTTCGCAGCCGGCGCCTCCAAGACCAGCGTGTCACGCTATTTCAGCGGCGAGCGCGAGCGGCTCTCGCCGGCGCTGCAGCGGCGCATCAGTGAGGCCGCCCACAAGCTCGGCTATCGCCCCAACCAGATCGCCCGCGGCCTCAAGGGCGGCCGCTCGCGTCTGCTCGGCATGCTGGTGGCGGACATTCGCAATCCCTACTCGGTGGCGGTGATGCATGGCGTTGAGCAAGCCTGCCGCGAGCGCGGCTTTTCGCTACTGGTAGCCAACACCGATAACGACCCCGCCCAGGAGCGCTCCCACCTGGCCCTGCTAGCCTCCTATCGGGTCGAGGGGCTGGTGATCAACGCCGCCGGTAGCCCCGCCCATGAGCTGCAGGAACTGGCCGGGCAGGGCCTGCCGCTGGTGCTGCTCGACCGCTGGCTGGAGGAGCTCGAAGCCGACAGGGTTGGGCTCGATAACGCCCTGGCCATCGACATGGCGATCGACCACCTGCGCCAGCAGGGCTATCGCCGCCTGCTGTTTCTCAGCGAGCCGGTGGGTCAGGCCAGCCCGCGCCAGCAGCGCTGGCAACGCTTCGAGCAGCGCCTGGTCGACGAGCCGGCACTCTACGGCGAGCGCCACGACCCTGCCCTCGACGTCAACGCCATCCAGCAGGTCTTGCGGGATTTTCTCGCCCGCCCCAGCCACCCCGCCGCCGTGCTCTGCGCCAACGGCAACGTGACCCTTGCGGCCACCCGCGCCCTGCAGGCCTTGGGCATTCGCCTGGGCGAGGTCGGCCTGCTGGGTATCGACGAACTCGACTGGTGCAGCCTCGTGCCGCCCGGCATCACCACCCTGGCGCAGCCCACCGAGGCCATCGGGCGCACCGCCGTGCAGCAGCTGCTGGCGCGACTCGACGACGGGTCCGCACTGCCGCCCCGCCGCACCCTGTTTCCGCCGACGCTGATCGCGCGCGGCTCGACCCGCCTACCCGGCACCGGCCCCGACTTCGACAACGTCAAAGACAACACCAAGGAGACGCCATGAACACCCACACGCTCCCCCCGGAAGTGCTCGCCTTTGGCGAAGCCATGGCCCTGTTCGTGGCCGAGACTCCCGGTGCGATGGCCGAGGTGGAGTGCTTCCGCCGCGGCATCGCCGGCGCCGATACCAACGTCGCCATCGGCTTGGCCCGACTCGGCTTCCGGGTTGGCTGGCTCAGCCGTGTCGGCAGCGACGGCTTCGGTACCTACGTGCGTCGCAAGCTCGAAACGGAAGGGCTGGACTGTCGCTACCTGAGCGATGATCCCGCCCACGCTACCGGTCTGGTGTTCAAGGAGCGCGCCGAGGGCGGCGCCGACCCACGGGTGGAGTACTTCCGCCGCGGCAGCGCGGCCAGCCAGCTGTCTCCGGAAGATGCCGCCAAGGTGGACTTCACTGCCGCCCGCCACCTGCATGCCACCGGCATTCCTCCGGCACTCTCCGCCAGCTGCCGGGAGCTTACCCAGCACATGCTGGACCGGACCCGAGCCCATGGTGGGCGCATCTCCTTCGACCCCAACCTGCGCCCCAGCCTGTGGCCCAGCGAGGCGGAAATGCGCGAGACGCTCAATGCGCTGGCGGCGAAAGCCGACTGGGTGCTGCCGGGCCTGGCCGAGGGCCGCCTGCTGACCGGGCACGACACGCCCCGCGACATCGCCGGCTTTTACCTCGAGCGTGGCGCCAAGGCCGTATTCCTCAAGCTCGGCCCCGAGGGCGCCTACTACCGTGGCGTGCTGGAAGGCCGCGAGACCGAAGCCACAGTGCCGGGATTCCGGGTCGAGCACGTGGTGGATACCGTGGGCGCCGGTGACGGCTTCGCCGTGGGCGTGATCAGCGCCCTGCTCGACGGCCTCTCGCCGCAGGCCGCTGCGCGCCGCGGCAACCTGATCGGCGCCCAGGCCGTCCAGGTGCAAGGCGACATGGAGGGCCTGCCGAGCCGCGAGCGTCTGATCGAACTCGAGTGTCATCTGCCAGACTTACCGTAACTGCCAGCACCAACATCGGAGCGAAATAATGACAAAACGCATCGTCGCCTACAGCCGCCTCAAGCCGACGCACCTCGATCAGCTCAGGCAACGCTTCCACGTCGACTATTTCGAAACCCTGAAGAACACCGGCGATCCCGACTTTCGCCAAGCGTTGAGCAAGGCCCACGGCATCGTCGGCTCGAGCCTGCTCATCACGCCCGAGCTGCTCGACCAGGCCCCTCATCTGGAAGCCATCGCCAGCATCTCGGTGGGCTACGACAACTACCCCGTCGAGGCGCTGACCCAGCGCGGCATCCTGCTGTGCAACACCCCCGACGTACTCACCGAGACCACCGCCGACACCGGCTTCCTGCTGATCATGGCAACGGCTAGGCGTGCCATCGAGCTGGCCGACTTCGTCAAGCGTGGTGACTGGCAAGAGAGCATCGGCGAGGCCCACTTCGGCAGCGACGTACACGGCAAGACGCTAGGCATGATCGGCCTCGGCCGCATCGGTGCCGCCGTAGCCCGCCGCGGCGCGCTGGGCTTCGGCATGCGGGTGCTCTACTCCAACGCCTCGCCCAAGCTGGAGCTGGAGCGGGAGCTCGGCGCCACGCGCTGCGAGCTGGACGAGCTGCTGACCCAGAGCGATTTCGTCTGCGTAACCGTGCCGCTGTCGGCCGAGACGACCCATCTGATCGGCAAGCGCGAGTTCGGCCTGATGAAGCGCTCGGCGATCTTCGTCAATATCGCCCGCGGCAAGGTAGTCGACGAGGCAGCGCTGATCGGCGCGCTGGAGAACGGCGAAATCCACGCCGCGGGGCTCGACGTGTTCGAGCAGGAGCCGCTCTCGCCGGAGTCGCCGCTACCGCACATGGCCAACGTAGTGGCACTGCCCCACATCGGCTCGGCCACCCACGAGACCCGCGACGCCATGGCCCAGCGCGCGGTGGACAACATCACCCTCGCGCTCGATGGCAAGCGGCCGATCAGCCTGGTCAACGAGGCGGCCTGGCAGCGGAGCTGAGTCTCGGATTTCCGTCCAACCCACCGGGTCACGATCTGGCACGCTGACGTAGCGCCCTTCCGCCGAGGTATCTTCATAGAGCTGGAAGCGACCTTCGCCGGTGCCACGGCCATTCATCACGCCCGCGAGCTACCGGCAGCAGTGGAGCGCCTGTCTCAACAGGCCAGGGATACCACTTTTACGCTGCAACGCAACATACAGTGGCCAAGAATACTGTTAGGATCAAGAACACCGACAGGTGCAGGAACCACCGTCATCAAGCGACAAGGAGTCGTAATGTCACCCCATTCTCCGTTCATTCCGCATACCCCGGCCGCCATGCTGGACGTATGGAAACTGAGCGTCATGGCCCTCGAGCTGTGGTCCACCTCGTTCAGTACCATCGCCATGCGCCATGGCCTATGGCAGACCCAGTCTCCCACTAGCCCCCGGATGCTCAAGGAAAACCAGCGCATGGTGAGCGAGAAGCTCGAGGCCAGCATGGAAACCGGCTTCGAGATTCAGAAGGCCATGCTCCAGATGGCGTTCGGCCAGACGGCCCCCTGGTGGGTCATGGGACGCCGCACCATGACACCTTATCATCGCCGTAGCAGCGCCAACTCCCGGCGGTTGTCGCGCCGTCGCTGAGCTTGCGCCATCGCCGTAGGGCTTCCTACAGTGAAAGGGCATCTGTTGCCAAGGAGAGGTCGACATGAAGTCAAGCCTGCTGGCGGGCGGCATACTGGTGGCGGCATTCGTCGTCGCCCCGGCGCTTGCCGCGCCGGAAACCGCCGAGACCGATGGGAACGACGATCCGTCACAGGTGGAGGGAATGAGCCCCGAGGAGTCAGAGCAGCAGCTTGAAGCGACGCCCGACCCCATCGATCAGGCGCGCGTCGAAACCGACGAACGGGAACCCTTCGGCCGTTATCTGACCAATCAGGACGGCAAAAGCCTCTACATGTTCGAGCAAGACGAACAGGGCGGCGACTACAGTACCTGCTACGAGAGCTGTGCCATCGCCTGGCCGCCCTACACCACCGAAGAGCCGCCTGCTGCAGGCGAGCACGTCGATGCCGACCGCCTGGGTGTGATCGAGCGCGAGGATGGCACACAGCAGGTGACCTACGACGGCTGGCCACTTTACTTCTTTGCCCGTGACGTCTACCCCGGAGACGCGCTGGGCCAAGGCCTGGAGCACATGGGTGGCCCTTGGTACCTGATCTCACCCGAGGGTGAGATCCTCAAGGAGGCGCCAGCGGAGCAGGCCGAGCCGGTAGAACCTTGAGCCAGCCGCCCCGATAGATAGGGATGACACTCGGGCAGCATGTCCTCCTAATCCTTCGCCTGCTAAAATCTTCGGCCCCGTCCATGCCCGGAGCCTCCATGCCTGCCGCTGCCAAGTCGCTGCCCACGCCTCGCCAATGGATCTCGCTCGCCGCTGCGCTGACGATAACCCTGTTCCTGCTGTTGACACCGGGGGCGCCGCTGATGGTTCGGGCAGGTGCCGTGATCGGTCTTTGTATCGGCCTGTGGGCCACCGGCTGGCTGCCACAGTGGCTCACGGCGTTGGTGTTCTTCACTCTATGCACCGTGGCCGGGGTGGCACCGGCTGACATCGTCTTTGCCGGCTTTGGATCGGCGGCAACCTGGCTGGTCTTCTCAGGCTTGATCATCGGGGCGGCGATCCAGTATACCGGGCTCGGTACCAGCCTCGCCCGGAGCGTCGGCCCCTGGCTGGAGGGCTCCTATCGACGCGCGCTGATCGGTGTGATCCTGCTGGGCCTGGCGATGGCCTTCTTCATGCCCTCCGGCATGGGGCGCATTCTGCTGATGGTGCCAATACTCACCACCCTGGCCGATCATCTCGGCTACGAGCCCGGAGAGCGAGGGCGCACCGGGCTGATCCTCGGTGGCATGATGGGCACCTTTCTGCCCACCTATGCCATCCTGCCCGCCAACGTGCCCAACAACGTGCTGATGGGGGCCGCCGAGGCGGTGCTGGGCACGCCACCCAACTACAGCGACTACCTGCTGCTGCACTTCCCAGTGCTGGGATTGCTCAAGACCCTGCTGCTCATCGCGGTCATGCTGTGGCTCTATCCAGCACACGCGCCCAAGCCCGCTACCGGCCCGGGCCAGACGCCCCGGCTCTCGCGGCCCGAGCTGGGTCTGGCAGCGCTGCTCTCGGTGGCGGTCCTGCTGTGGATGAGCGATGCCTGGCACGGTATCTCACCAGCCTGGATCGGCCTGCTGGTGGCACTGGTTTGCCTGTTTCCCGGTAGCCGACTGATGGGTCAGGGCCCGCTGCAGTCGATCAGCTTCGACTCCTTTCTCTACGTGGCCGGCATCGTCAGCCTCGGCGCCCTGGCCTTTCATAGCGGCCTCGGCGAACGCGTGGCCGGCAGCCTGCTGTCGGTGCTGCCACTGCGTGAAGCCACCGATGCGGCGGCCTTCGGCATGCTCTCGGGCCTTGCCATGATACTCGGCACGCTGGTCACGCTACCGGGCATACCCGCCATTCTCACCCCAATGGCGCCGGGTCTTGCCAATATCACCGGCTGGACGCCGGAAGCGGTGTACATGACCCAAGTGGTCGGATTTTCCACCGTGCTGCTGCCTTATCAGGCGCCTCCGTTGATCGTCGGCATCCTCGCCGCGCGCATCTCGCTGCGCGAGACGGCCAGGCTGTGCCTGGTCACCGCCGTGCTCAGCGTGCTGCTGCTGTGGCCGCTGAACTATCTATGGTGGGAGTGGCTCGGCTGGATTTGATGTCAGCCAGGAAAGAGATCGCCCCCGGCGGAGCCGAGGGCGATCGTGGGGGAGGTTAGTGAGCCTCGACCATTACCAATCCTGGTCGGCGTCACCTTCCTCTTCCCACTCTTCCTCTTCATTCTCTTCTTCCCACTCGTCGGTTTCCCACTCTTCCTCTTCGTTCTCCTCTTCCCACTCGTCGGTTTCCCACTCTTCCTCTTCGTTCTCGTACTCAATGGTATCGAAGTCAGCACTGCCCTGAGCATTGCCGTTGGTATCCGGAGCGGTCTCTTCCGGGTAGGTTTCCTGATCCTCTTCCTCGTCATGGAAATCGGCCAGGGCCAGCGGGCTGGCGGTCAGGCCAAAAGTGATACCGACGACACCGAGCTTCTTGAGGAATTCCTTGGACATCATGTTCGTACCTCCAATGAAGTTTGAACTTGCTTTCCTGGATGCATGTACCGAAATCGCATGGTAAGGATTCCGACGCATCCTGAAGAAAGCGAAATGCAGGCCAACGCTGCCAGGTGGAAATAAAATCATTTATAAACAATAGGATAAAGAAAGCCATGCCAAGCTTCAGGGGTACCATGTGCACGCTCCGGCATGGAGAAAAATGACACATGAGCACAGAATGAACGGTTCTGCACACTTCATCATCGGAGCCAGAAGGCCGATACCGAACGCATAAAAAACCGCCCCCAGCATGGCCGGGGGCGGATCCGAGGCGGTTGACGGATCAACCGTTAGATGACGTCGCCATCGTCCTTGACGGCGACTGCCCATCCTTGGGCATCAGACTTTACCAATCCTGGTCGTCATCCTGATCCTCTTCCCACTCTTCCTCTTCGTTCTCTTCTTCCCACTCATCATCAGCGTCGAAGCCGGTATCGCCTTCAGCGCCAGCACCGGCCCCGGCACCTACGTCAGCACCAGTCCCGGCACCTACATCGGCGTCTGCACCAGCACCGGTACCCATGTCGGTATCGGCATCGGTACCCAGGCCGCTATCACCGGTTTCGGCACCTGCATCAATACCGGTATCTGCACCTGTGTCAGTACCCATTTCGGCACCTGCACCTGCATCCTCACCCGGGACCGTTTCCTGAGGCACGGCACCCTGCTCGTCCTCTTCGTCATGGAAATCGGCAAAGGCCAGCGGGCTGGCAGTCAGGCCAAAAGTGATACCGACAATGCCGAGTTTCTTGAGAAATTCCTTGGACATCATGTTCGCACCTCCAGGGGAGTTGAACGTGTGTTTCCTTTGAAGCCGAGGCTTCGCTAGTCATGCCGGTGAAATAGCAAATACGATTTGGCGCTGTTGTCTCGACCGGCATGTCGTGCTCACCCTGAAGGTTGCAGCTGTCGGGCCAAGAGGCCAATTAAACTTAAAATTTATTTAAAATCAGCTATTTGTATAAACATCCGCTTGCCATAACGACACTTGAAAAAGGTCCGGTGGGTGGTGACATCTGACACATGGGTCCGTTCTAGGCAGGCACAGCCCACCATCTCCTGAAGGCTTTCCCTCCTCAGCCCGGGCCACCGGTGCGACGCGATGTTACTGGGAAACTTGAACCCGATGGCCTTACGCGCAATACTTAGGAAACAGCGTTCGCAAAACATGCGCAGCCTAAACTTTCCGGCCCGCATGCCGATACAAGAGGTATGGTGCTCGACAGTCACAGGACTGCGAAGGAATATCGGTATGATTCGCCCCCTATGCCTACTTTTCGATTGTGACGGCACGCTGGTCGACAGCGAGCCTCTGCTGGCCGCCGAAATGGCCGCCAGCCTGACCCGGCTGGGGCTACCCTTCCAGGCCAGTGACTACATCGGCGAATTTCGCGGCAGCCGCTTTCGCAACATCGTGGCGGTGCTCGAAGACCGCTATGGCAGTGTCGACCCTCTGCACCTGGCTGAAACCGAAACCGAAATGCGCAGCAACCTGAACCGCCGGCTCGAGACCGAACTGTCGGCGATCATGGGAGCCCGCGAAGCCCTCCTGGCATTGTCCGACTACCCGTGTGGCGTGGTTTCGAATGGGCCCGAAAACAAGATTCTCACTGCGTTGAAGGCCATCGGCTTCTCCGATTTCTTCGGCACGCATCTCTACAGCGGTTATACCGCCAAGTGCTGGAAACCCGACCCCCGCCTCTATCTGCACGCAGCCAACATGATGGGCTTCGATGCCGAGGACTGCATTGCCATCGATGATGCCCTGGTGGGTGTCAAGGCTGCGCTCGATGCCGGCATGACGGTCATCCATCTGAACCGCTACCCCGATGCCGAAGAAACCCCCGAAGGGGCAATCATGATCAGCAGCATGTATCAGCTGCCCACGGTGATCGAGAATCTGGCACACGCCAGGGCCATGGACAATCGCCAGGTCGCTCACGCCCGCTGAGCCTAGCCGTCCCCTCGCCCCACCGACTTACCAAGGCGTCTCATTGGCGGTGGGTGAAGTCGCGTAGGCACGAGCCCCGCCGGACGTTATCATCACGGCAGCACCATTCCTGTTTTCACGACGCCAGGAGCTTCCATGGCTTCACTTCAGGACCAGCTGCGCGGCCTGGTCTATTCCACCGAACATGGCGACATCTGCCCCAACTGCCGCCAACCGCAGGACGCCTGCCGCTGCGCCGAACTGGCCGAGCAGGAGCGCATCGCATCGCTCGACGGCATAGTGCGTATTCGCCGTGAAACGAGTGGCCGCAAGGGCAAGGGTGTCACCACCATCTCCGGGCTGCCGCTGCCTGCTGCGGAACTCAAGGCGCTGGCCAAGACGCTGAAGAAGCGCTGCGGTACCGGGGGCTCGGTACACGACGGGGTCATCGAGATCCAGGGCGACCATCGCGAACTGCTCAAGACCGAGCTAGAGCGCCTGGGCCATACCGTCAAACTCGCGGGCGGCTGAACGAGGGAACGTCATGTCTTCATCACGCACTGCAACGCAAACCGCACTAGGCCGGTGGCTTCTCGTTGTCGGAGCCCTGGTGGTATTGGCTGGCTGCGCCGGCACGCCCGATTTTGCCGAACTCAACGTCCGGGTCACTCCCCCAGCCGGACTGGAGCCTACCGGGGATGCCGAGCTGCGGGTGCAACTGCGGGATGCCGGGGGAACCCTGGCGGAAACCCGCTCCACCCCGAGCGGAAGCGGGCCTTGGCCGGTCGTGCTGCGCTTCGACCGCCGCACGCTCGAGGCAGCCAGCTCGCCGCAGCTATCGGCCGAACTGCGCCAGCAAGGTAGCCTGACCCATGTGACGTCCGAGCCGGTGGCCATCTCGGGTATCGGAGAGGGGCCGGTCAACCTGCCGCTCGACCCTCGCCCGTAACGGCGGTGGCCACCGCCGCGAGAACCGCCCCCACCGGCGCCTCGAGCTTGAGCGAGTAGAGCCCATCGGCGCGAGTGCGCCCCAGGTTGAGGCAGGCAATCGGCTTGCCGGAGCCGGCTGCCTGGCGCGCGAAGCGATAGCCTGAATAGACCATCAGCGACGACCCCACCACCAGCAGGGCATCGGCCTCATCGACCATCGCCCGGGCCCTGAGCACCCGCTCGGGCGGCACGCTATCGCCGAAAAACACCACGTCGGGCTTCCAGATTCCCTGGCCGCAGCGCTGGCAGCCGGGCATCTCGAAGGCGGAGAAATCCGTCTCGACATTGGCATCGCCATCCGGCCGCACATCGGCTTTCACTTCCAGCCAGTGGGGGTTGCGCTCGGCCAGCTCGGCATGCAGGTCATGACGCATGCGCAGGGCACCGCAGCCCATGCAGCGCACCTGCTCGGCGCGGCCATGCAGGTCGATGACACGCCGTGAGCCCGCCTTCTGATGCAGCCCGTCGACATTCTGGGTGATGACCCCGTATACGACCCCGGCCTCCTCCAGCCGGGCCAGGGCGCGGTGGGCGTCACCCGGGCGGGCTCGGTGCAGCGTGCGAAACCCTACCAGGGCACGCGCCCAGTAACGCTGCCGCGCGGCATGGCTGGTCATGAACTGCCGATGCTGCATGGGCGGGGCACACTTCCAAGCCCCCGTGGTATCGCGATAGTCGGGAATGCCGCTGTCGGTGCTGACCCCGGCGCCGGTGAGTACGGCCAGGCGCGGATGGCGGGACATGAACGCCTGTAGGCGTTCGACGGCTTCTGTCTCGGCGGGCTGTCGTGTATCGTTCATCGTCTATCCGTCATGATGCAGCGCATTGCCTGATACTGAACATAGATGGCTCTGCATGCCCCAGTTTGTCTAGAATGTAATGCTTATGTGACGTTCACCGGCAAGGACGAACCCCGATGGCCTGGCTGGAATACCTGCTGCCTCTCATCTTCCTGTTCCCCCTCGGGGCAATGGCCGTGATCGTCATCGCCTTGCGCAACCTGCATGACGCCCGCGTACGCTCGCCCTTCAATGCCCGCCATCTGCGCGAGCCCGGTCAAGCCCTGCGCAACCGGCTCGACCGTGCCTTCGCCACGCTGTTCCTCAACGGCGCGCTGGGCCCCATCGTAACCCTGGCACCACTGGTATACGGCATGGGCCGCATGCTCTTCGCCAGCCGTCAGAACTGGCTCGAGTGGGCGCTCTATGGCGCACTGAGCACCGTACTGGTACTGGTCTACTGCTTCCTGCTGATTCGCGACTTCCAGCATATCCGGCGCATCAAGTTGGGGCTGGCCTGCGAGCTGGCCGTGGGCCAGGAGCTGGAGCGCATGGTGCACCCCGAGGCGCACCCCTACTATGTGTTCCACGATGTGCCGACCGACACCGACATCATCGACCATGTCGCCATTACGCCCCACGGTGTGTTCGTGGTTGAGACACGCGCCCGGACGAGGCCGTTCACCGCGGACGGTCGCGAGATCAACCTGGTCACGGTCGAGCCGGAGCGCCTGCGCTTCCCGGGCTGGAGCGAGCATGCCCCACTGGTCAAGACCCTGCGCGCCTCGCGCTGGCTTGCTTCATGGCTCGAGCAGCGCTGTGGCAGTCCGGTACCGGTGCAGGGAGTACTCGCCCTGCCGGGCTGGGACATCTCCTGCGCCGGCACGCCCGAGGGCCTGATGGTAGTGAGCGGCGAAGCCTTGTCTCAACAGCTCAACGAACGCCACCTCGGCGTATTGGACGACGGGCTGCACGACAAGGTGATCGCGGCCCTGATCGAGCGCGCCGCGGAACTGGACAAGAACCCGGCTCTGCAACAGCCCTCGATCTAGGCACCGCTCATTCGATGCGCTCAGTCCCCCCGGAGGCGCCCGCCCATCTCCTGCGCCAAGTCCACCGCGTAGTGGTCGGTCATGCCGCCGATGAAATCGAGCATCCGCCGATAGCTGGAATAGAGCGACCAGGAGGGGCGCGGCGTGTTCTCGCCGATCAGCGCCAGCACCCGCTGATGCTTGAAGCTCGACTGGCCGGTGAAGTGCAGCTCGTGGGCGGCACCGATGAAGGCCTCGAGCAGAATACCGAGCGTGGTATAGGCACCGATCTCCAGCTTGGCCTTGCGCTCGTTCTGGAAGATGCGCTCGCGAGCGAGCTGCTTGGCCGCCGCCACGCCCCAGCCCAGGTCGGGGTGGCAGAGTTCGAGCAGGTCGCTGGAGAGAGTACCGTTGAGCAGCGCCGTCTCGTGCTCGACGAACACGGCCCCCACGTCGTTGACTGCCCGCTCCATGGCGGCGCCACGCAGCGCAGCGATGCGGCGTCGCTGCGAGACGCCGTCGCGGACCATGCGCGGATAGTCCGGCGGCGCGTCGCCGGCGATCAGCAGCAGCACCTCGGCCACCTCGTCGAAACGCAGGATACCCATCTCCAGGCCATCCTCGAGGTCGAGCAGCGCGTAGCAGATATCGTCAGCGGCCTCCACCAGCCAGGCCAGCGGGTGTCGGCACCAGCGCCCCTCGCCACGCGGCAACAGTCCCAGGCTGCGGGTCACGTCCTCGAGTAGCGGCCGCTCCGACTGGTAGCAACCGAACTTGCCGGCACTGCCGCCGTGCTCCACGGTCCAGGGATACTTCAGCAGCGTGCCCAGAGTGGCCGCGGTCAGGCGCATGCCACCGCGGAACTGGTTGTATTCGATCTGGGTGACGATGCGAAAGCCCTGGGCGTTACCTTCGTAGGTCAGCAGGTCGGCCCGTTCATGCTCGCTCAACCCCTCGAGTAGCCCGCTGCCGTCGCGCTCGGCGCGCTTGAACCAGTCGCGGATGGCGTATTCGCCAGCGTGGCCGAAGGGTGGGTTGCCAATGTCGTGCCCCAGGCAGGCGGCCTGCACGATCACGCCGAGGTCGGCCGGGGTAATCCAGCCGGGCAACCGCTCGCGCAACAGCTCACCGACGATCATGCCCAGGCTGCGCCCCACGCAGCCCACCTCCAGGGAGTGGGTCAGGCGGGTGTGAATATGGTCGTTGTCGGTCAGCGGATGGACCTGGGTCTTGCGCCCCAGCCGCCGGAACGAGCCGGAGAAGACGATACGATCATGATCCTTGTGGAACGGGCTGCGGCCGATCTCGTCACGGCCGCTGGTGGGCTTTCCGTGCAGCCGGGAAGGGTCGAGCAATTGCTGCCAGTGCATCTGCGTCATGGGCTTCCTCCTGAAGCCTTCATTCTGGCACTGCCGCGGGCCCTATGACCACGGCTACGATAATCCACCAAAAAAGACCGGGCCCTCTGAAGCTCGGCCTTTCGAAACTGATGACTAGTGCATCAATCCTCCGCCAGTGAGGGCAGCAGCGTCTTGAGCTTGCGGGTGAGGGTATTGCGGCCCCAGCCCAGCAGCTCGGCGGCCTCGCCCTTGCGCCCGCCGGTATGCTTGAGCGCGGTCTCGATCAGGATGCGCTCGAAGTCCGGCACCGCCTCTTCCAACAGGTGGGTGTGGCCCGCCGCCAAGGCACGGTCGGCCCAGTCGCGGAAGGCAGCACGCCAGTCGCCATTGGCGACCTCGCTGTCCTCCCCCTGGCGCAGCTCCGGCGGCAGATCCTCGATCAGGATCTCGCGCCCCGAGGCCATGACCGTCAGCCAGCGACAGGTGTTCTCCAACTGGCGTACGTTGCCCGGCCAGGCCAGCCGGGTCAGGTGAGCCTCGGCGTCCTTGGTCAGCACCTTGATGTCGGTGGCGAGCTCCTTGGCGGCTTCGGCCAGGAAATGCCGCGCCAGCCGTGGGATGTCCTCGCGCCGTTCCGCCAGCTTGGGCAGGTGCACGCGGATCACGTTGAGGCGATGAAACAGGTCCTCGCGGAAGCGACCATCCTCCACTAGCCGTTCCAGGTTCTGGTGGGTGGCCGCGATGATGCGCACGTCTACCTTTACCGGCGTATGGCCACCGACCCGGTAGAATTCGCCGTCGGCCAGCACCCGCAGCAGCCGCGTCTGGGTCTCGGCGGGCATGTCGCCGATCTCGTCGAGGAACAGCGTGCCGCCGTTGGCCTGCTCGAAACGCCCCTGGCGGCTTGCCGTGGCACCGGTGAAGGCGCCCTTCTCGTGGCCGAACAGCTCGGACTCGATCAGGTCGCGGGGAATCGCCGCCATGTTCAAGGCAATGAAGGGATGGGTGGAACGCGGGCTGTGCTGATGCAGGGCGCGGGCCACCCGCTCCTTGCCGGTACCCGACTCGCCGTTGATCAGCACCGTGATGTGCGAGTGTGACAGGCGGCCGATGGCACGGAACACCTCCTGCATCGCCGGTGCCTCGCCGATGATCTCGGCGTCCAGCCCCTCGGGCACACTCACCGGGCGCTTGCGCTCGCGGGCATGGGCCACGGCACGACGCACCAGGGCCAGCGCCTCGTCGACGTCGAACGGCTTGGGCAGGTATTCGAAGGCGCCGCCCTGATAGGAGGCCACGGCGCTGTCGAGGTCGGAGTGGGCGGTCATCACGATGACCGGCAGGTCGGGGTGCACTTCCCGCACTCGCGACATCAGGTCGAGGCCGTCGATGCCCGGCATGCGAATGTCGGTGACCAGCACGTCGGGGGGATCGTCCAGCAAGCGGCTGAGCGCCACGTCGGCCCGCTCGATGCATTCGACCTCGAGGTCGGGCTGAGCCAGGGCGCGCTCCAGCACCCAGCGAATGGCGCGGTCGTCGTCGACCACCGCGACACGTGCGACATCAGTCATGGCGCCTCTCCAATGGAATAAGCAGTCGAAACTCGGTATGACCGGGGCGGGAATCGCACTCGATCAGCCCCTGGTGCTGATGCAGGATGCCCTGGGCAATGGACAACCCCAGCCCACTGCCGTCGGCACGCCCCGATACCATGGGATAGAAAAGGGTTTCCTGAAGGCTTTCGGGAACGCCGGGGCCGTTGTCGATCAAGGCCACCTCGCAAACCAGGCGATGCCGCTCCGCGCCCAGGGTGAACTGGCGGCGTGCCCGGGTGCGCAACAATAGGCTCGGGGCTTCGGTGCCGGCTTCGGTCATCGCCTCCACGGCATTGCGCGCCACGTTGAGCACCGCCTGGATCATCTGGGCCTCGTCGCCGGGAAAATCCGGCAGGCTGGGGTCATAGTCGCGCTCGATGACCACCGACGGTGTCTCGGCCATCAGCAGGGTGCGCACCCGCTCCAGTACCTTGTGGATGTTGAGCGGCTCATGGCGCACCAGCTTGTTCGGCCCCAGCATGCTGTCGACCAGATCGCGCAGACGATCGACCTCCTCGACGATGATGCGGGTGAATTCCTGCTGGGCGGGGTCGTCGAGGTCGCGCTCCAGCAGCTGCGCGGCGCCACGAATCCCGCCCAGCGGGTTCTTGACCTCATGGGCCAGGCCGCGTGACAGCACCTTGATCGCCTCCTGACGGTTGAGCAGGGCCTCCTCGCGAGAGATCCGCAGCAGGCGGTCGCGCGGTTCCATCTCCACCAGCAGTTCCGCCGTCGACAGCGGCGTCACCGTATAATCGATCGTGACCGCGGCGCCGCCGAGCAGCGCCAGCCTTACCTCACGCTGGGTGAAAGGGTGCTGGTCGTCGCGGGACTTGGCCAGTACCTCGCCCATGCCATCGTCCTCGGCCAGCAGCGTCGCCAGGCCAAGCCCCTTCACCCGCCCCAGACTGACCGCCAGCAAGGCTTCGGCCGCCGGATTCATCCAGCTCAGCCGCAGCTCATCGTCCAGCAGCAGCACCGCCGTGGTGAGGTGTTCCATCAGGCGTCGATACATTTACGACCTTCCCTTGGTGAATGCAGGGGTGCATGAAGCAGTATGTGCATCGTCATGGCGCATCGTTGGGATCGCCGCAACCACCGCCCGAAGCCAGGCAGCACTCAGGACTCAACATTCCAAGCAAGAAACGCGCCAACCCTTCCCGGCGCGGCATGGCGCCGTTTCAGGGCGAACGCAGCGCATCCTCATGCACTATAATGGTGCACAAGCAGATAAACTGCCATGCCAGGGAGCATGCGCCTCCCCCGCCTTGGTGCATCGCGGTCCAGGGCGGGCGAAGCAAGAGAGGGGGTAATGGTCAGATTGGGGCAGAGCGCCTCGAATCAGCCGCCACCCTGCGGCAGCATCAATAGCCTCGCTGCACATGGAAGGTGACCGGCGGGCTGCGATGGCGTATCTGCCCCTGGGCGTCGAGCAGCTCCGCCTGCAGCACGTATTCGCCACGGTCGAGATCGTTGAGCATGAAGGCTCGGGTATGCATGGGGGTCTGGCTCACTCGGCCGTCGACCAGCAGCCGCACGCTGTGGTCGGGGCGCAGTTCCGGCTCGATGGCCAGTTCCACCTGCAGGTTGCCGGCATGGCTCGCGGGAAGGTCCGCCCCGTGCTCCGGCGAGCGGATGCGGAAGGTGTCATAGGGCATGAAGGGCTGGCCCGGCGCCTCGTCCATGCGGGGGGCAACGCCCTCGACGCGTGGCGGCTCGGCCCGGGGCTCCTCGACGCGCGAAGGGATGACAGTCAGTGGTGCCAGCTCCACCGGCTCACCGCCGCGGTTGGGGTCGTCAGTGAAGATCACGTTGCCCTGAGCATCGGTGGTGCGATAGATCGTCGTGGCCAGCGCCCCCTGCGCCAGTATCAGGCCCAGCAGACACAGCACGATCGCCTTGCCCATGAGGACTCTCCTTCGATGGCGACCCGCGCAGCTCAACTGTCGGCCGGCCGATGTGCCAATGAACGTATTTCCCGGCAATCTTTCGCCACTCAGTGTACGACAAAAAAGGGGCTCCGCGATGCGGAGCCCCTTGGCGGAGCCGGCTGGCAAGGCAAGCCTCGTCCAGCCGTCCGAGCTGCGGTATCAGCAGCTGTAGTACATGTCGAACTCGATCGGGTGCGTGGTCATGCGGATACGCTCGACGTCTTCCATCTTCAGCTCGATGTAGGCGTCGATCATGTCGTCGGTGAACACGCCGCCCTCGGTGAGGAAAGCACGATCCGCGTCCAGCGCCTCGAGCGCCTGGTCCAGGCTGCTGGCGACGGTCGGTACCAGCTTGCCCTCTTCCGGAGGCAGGTCGTAGAGGTTCTTGTCCATGGCGTCGCCAGGATGGATCTTGTTCTTGATACCGTCGATACCGGCCATCAGCATGGCGGCGAAGGCCAGGTAGGGGTTGGCGGTCGGGTCGGGGAAGCGAGCCTCGACACGCTTGCCCTTGGGGCTTGCCGTGTAGGGAATGCGGATGGACGCAGAGCGGTTGCGGGCGCTGTAGGCCAGCATTACCGGCGCCTCGAAACCCGGCACCAGACGCTTGTAGGAGTTGGTGGAAGCGTTGGTGAAGGCGTTCAGGGCACGGGCGTGCTTGATGATGCCACCGATGTAGTAGAGCGCCATTTCGGACAGGCCGGCGTACTGATCGCCAGCGAACTGGTTCTGACCATCCTTCCAGAAGGACTGGTGCACGTGCATGCCACTGCCGTTGTCGCCAACCAGCGGCTTGGGCATGAAGGTGGCCGTCTTGCCGTAGGCATGGGCCACGTTGTGGATCACGTACTTCATTTCCTGGACTTCGTCGGCCTTCTTCACCAGGGTGTTGAACTTGACGCCGATCTCGTTCTGGCCGGCGTTGGCCACCTCGTGGTGGTGCACCTCGACGGTCTGGCCGATGGCCTCCAGGGTGTTGCACATGGCGCCGCGAATGTCATGGAAGCTGTCGACCGGGGGTACCGGGAAGTAGCCACCCTTGACCCGCGGACGGTGCGCCAGGTTGCCGCCTTCGACCTGACGGTCGGTGGCCCAGGCGCCCTCTTCGGAGGTGATCTTGTACATGGCGCCTTCGATATCGGCTTTCCAATGCACTTCGTCGAAGATGAAGAACTCGGGCTCGGGGCCGAAGAAAGCCGTGTCGCCCAGGCCGGTGGACTGCAGGTAGGCTTCAGCGCGCTTGGCGATGGAGCGCGGGTCGCGCTCGTAGCCCTGCATGGTCGCCGGCTCGATGATGTCGCAGCGCAGCACCAGGGTCGCGTCTTCGGTGAACGGGTCGAGGAAGGCGGTACCGTCTTCCGGACGCAGGATCATGTCCGACTCGTTGATGCCCTTCCAGCCGGAGATGGAGGAGCCATCGAACATCTGGCCGTTCTCGAAGAATTCCTCGTTGACGTCACGGGCCGGAATGGTGACGTGTTGTTCCTTGCCCCGCGTGTCGGTGAAGCGCAGGTCTACCCACTTCACGTCATGTTCTTCGATCAGGGCGAGAGTCTTGGCTGACATGTGTGTCCTCCGTTTGAGCTGTGGCTCGATTTGTTTGGCTGAAGTCCACTGGCGCGGGTTCGTTGCAGCGCCTGTTGTAACACGCTGTGGGCCTGCTGCCCACGTTCGCCATGCACAAGCATGGCGAGCTGCCCATACGAATGCAGGAGGCATGCCAAAAATGCACCATGCAAGCCCAGCAAAATAGTAATCACCTGTTTTTTCGAAAGATTAATTTGCACCGTACTGTATCGCACTGCACCAAGCCTGCTCGATTGACCTCACTCAGCCCCCTCAGGGCTCTCCACAAGGCGCCATACTGGTGCAATCAATACTGCCTCGCACTAAAACAGTGCAAAAAAGACATCAATCTCATGCGGTCTCGATCGACACGCGAGCTTGGCATGCCCGCAGCCGCTCGAGCAGATCGGGAAGCGCATCGCTCCCCAACTGCGGATCGAAGCCACCGATGCGCTCGAACCAGGGCCGCGCCACCAAGAAGGTATCGCATGGCGAAGGACCCTGGAGCAGCCACCACCAGCGGATCCAGCTGTGACGGCGTACCGGCAGGACGGCAGCGTCCCAGTGGCTGTCCAGCTCCACGTCGATCAGACGCTGGCTCAGCCAGTCGGCAACGCGACGATCCCCTAGCCCGGGAAATAGCAAGACTTCCCCGCGGCTCGCACGCACCGCGGCATTGAGGCGGCTGCCCAAGGTAGAGGAACTGCACGATAGCAGGGTGGCTTGGTGGCGCTGAGCCAAGGCTGGCAGCCGGCGATCTCCAGTATCATCCACCAGCAGCAGCTCATAGCCACCCTGCCAGCGCCGGGCGGCCTGCTCGAAGATGACCAGGTTACGCGGCAGTTTCGCTCCCGCGGCACGTGCATCGAAAATGACACTGGATAAGGTCATGGCTCTGGCTCCACCACGGGAGGGCCGCTCGGGAAACATCGTTACAAACTGTGTGGATAAGTGTAGAAAGGTGTCATCAAAGTTCCCTTGCTGAATTTCATCGCACCACGTTGTCCCACTTGTGCCCAGCTTTGCTGGCCGGGAATATTGCCCGGGCAGCCTCGAGCGCATGGGGGCAGCCACGCCCCGGGCTGAGAAGTGCCTTATGACGAGGTTGTGCTATTCCCCTTCGCCGCTTATCTGTACAATGCGCCACCACTCCCCTACCCCGCGCCTAGGGTACGTCCTATCGATGTGTACATAGGTGCGCACCTGTTGATGAGTCACACCCTATGAACACAGCTGTAACCCCCTCTCGTATCGAGAGTTTGCGCAATATTGCCATCATCGCTCACGTCGACCACGGCAAGACCACGCTGGTCGACAAGCTCTTGAGCCAGTCCGGCACGTTGGACCGCAAGGCCGAGGGTCAGGAGCGCATCATGGACTCCAACGACCAGGAAAAGGAACGCGGCATCACCATCCTGGCCAAGAACACCGCGATTCGCTGGCAGGACGGCAACGGCCGCGACTTCCATATCAACATCGTCGACACCCCCGGACACGCCGACTTCGGCGGCGAGGTGGAGCGCGTGATGTCGATGGTCGATTCGGTGCTCTTGCTGGTCGACGCCGTTGACGGCCCCATGCCGCAGACCCGCTTCGTGACACAGAAGGCCTTCGCCCAAGGCCTCAAGCCGATCGTGGTGGTCAACAAGATCGACCGCCCCGGTGCACGCCCCGACTGGGTCATCGACCAGATCTTCGATCTGTTCGACAACCTCGGCGCCACCGACGAGCAGCTCGACTTCCCGATCGTCTACTGTTCGGCGCTCAACGGCATCGCCGGCATGGACCCGGAATCGCTGGCCGAGGACATGTCGCCCATGTTTCAGGCCATCGTCGACATCGTCGAGCCGCCTGCCGTGGAGCAGGACGGCCCGTTCCAGATGCAGATCTCGGCGCTGGACTACTCCAGCTATGTAGGTGTCATCGGTCTGGGCCGCATCAAGCGCGGTTCGGTCAGGCCCAACCAGCAGATCGTGGTGATCGGCACCGACGGCAAGACGCGCAAGGGCAAGGTCGGCCAGGTGATGACCCACATGGGCCTGGAGCGCGTGCAGACCGAACTGGCCACCGCCGGCGACATCGTCTGCATTACCGGCATCGACGAGCTCTCCATCTCCGACACCCTGTGCGACCCGGCCGCCGTCGAGGCGCTGCCGCCGCTGTCGGTGGACGAGCCCACCGTGTCCATGACCTTCCAGGTCAACGACTCGCCCTTCGCCGGTCGCGACGGCAAGTACGTCACCAGCCGCAACATCAAGGATCGCCTCGACCAGGAGCTGATCCACAACGTGGCGCTGCGGGTCGAGCAAGGCGAGAGCCCCGAGAAGTTCAAGGTCTCCGGCCGCGGCGAGCTGCACCTCTCGGTGCTGATCGAGACCATGCGTCGCGAAGGCTTCGAGCTGGCGGTGGGCCGCCCCGAGGTGATCATCAAGGAGATCGACGGCGTCAGGCAGGAGCCGTACGAAGAGGTGATCATCGACTGCGAGGAGCAGCACCAGGGCGCGATCATGGAGGAGCTCGGCTACCGCAAGGGCGAGCTGACCAACATGAACCCCGACGGCAAGGGCCGCGTGCGTCTGGACTTCATCATCCCCGCACGCGGGCTGATCGGCTTCCGCGGCCAGTTCCTGACGCTGACCTCGGGCACTGGCATCCTCACCAGCCGCTTCGACCACTACGGCGCGCTCAAGCCCGACGCCGCCATCGAACGCCGTAATGGCGTGCTAGTGTCGATGGTCGACGGCAAGGCCCTGGCCTATGCGCTGTACGCCCTGCAGGAGCGCGGCAAGCTGATCATCGACCACGGCACCGAGGTCTACGAAGGCATGCTGGTGGGCATCCACAACCGTGCCAACGACCTGGTGGTCAACCCCACCAAGGGCAAGAAGCTCGACAACATGCGCGCCTCGGGCAACGACGAGAACATCGTGCTGACGCCGCCGGTGAAATTCAGCCTGGAGCAGGCGATCGAGTTCCTCGACGACGACGAGCTGGTGGAGATTACCCCCAACCACATCCGCCTGCGCAAGAAGTTCCTCAAGGAGCACGAGCGCAAGCGCGCCAAGAAGTAAGACGTCCCCTGCGGACCCGAGAACCGGCGCCAGGCTTCTGGCGCCGGTTTTTTGTTACCCTGCTGCTCAGTCCGAGTGGTGACAATCCCGGCGATAGCCAATGTCGTCGCCTTTTTGTCAGCCATGGCTTACAAGCCGATCAGAGAAAAACGACAGAAGCCTCGCCGAAGCATTGGTATCCTCGTTTCGCCAAGAAACCGCTAATGCAGCGTCGGGCGCGCACGCGACGCCCGGAAACACGGACGTAGGGAGACGTCATGGCCAGCCTGACCGGATTGCAGTTCACCCTGACCCTGCCCGGCGTCGACGATGTGGCGGTAATCGACTTCATCCATCGCGAAACGCTCTCCCGACCCTTCAAGTTGACGGTCAACCTGGCCAGCCGCAACGGCGACCTGGACGCTGCCGAACTGCTCGACCGCGAGGCCAGCCTTACGATCTGGCAGGACGGCGAGCCGCTGCGCCGGGTGCATGGCATCATCAGCGAGTTCGGCCGCGGCGATCGCGGCCACCGCCGCACCTGCTATTCACTGGTCTTGCGCCCCGCCCTGTGGCGCCTCTCGCTGCGCCAGAACTCGCGCATCTTCCAGCAGCTTTCGCCGCTGACCATCATCGAGACCCTGTGCCAGGAGCGCGGCCTGCGCGATATCGCCTTCGCCGTGACCCGCGAACCCCAGCTTCGCGAGTTCTGCGTGCAATATCGGGAGCGGGACCTGGACTTCATCCAGCGCCTGGCCGCCGAAGAGGGGCTGTTCTACTTCCACGAGTTTCACGAAGGCGGCCACCGCCTGGTGTTCGCCGACGCGCCCCAGGTCCTCGCCGACCTGGGTCCGCGCAGCTACCACAGCCGTGCCGGCGGCACCGCCCCCAGCCGCCACGTGCGCCAGCTGCGCCAGCTCGCCCGGGTCGCCCCCGACTCGGTCACGCTCAAGGACTACTCCTTCAAGCAGCCCGCCTATGGCCAACTGCACGAGCACATCGCCCCGGAGGGGGATGACGCCGGCTACGAACACTACGACTATCCCGGCCGCTACAAGCAGGACGCCTCCGGCCAGCCCTTCACCCGCGTGCGCCTCGAGTCGCTGCGCCGTGACGCCCTCACCGCCGAGGCCCAGAGCGATCTCCCCGAACTTGCGCCGGGCGCCCGCTTCGAGCTGACCGACCACGACGCCGAGAGCCTCAACCGCAGCTGGCAACTGGTCGCGGTCAAGCACCATGGCCAACAGCCCCAGGCCCTGGAAGAGGACGCCGTCGCGATCGACGGGCAAGCCGGCATGACCAAGTACCACAACGAACTGGTACTGATTCCCGGCGACGTCGCCTGGCGCCCCACGCCCAACCCCAAGCCGCGCGTCGACGGCCCCCAGGTCGCCTTCGTGGTCGGGCCGGCGGGGGAAGAGATCTACTGCGACGAGCACGGCCGGGTCAAGGTGCAGTTCCCCTGGGACCGTGACGCCGCGCCCGATGAGACCGCCAGTGCCTGGATTCGCGTCAGCCAGGGCTGGGCCGGTGGTGGCTACGGCAGCATCGCGATTCCGCGGATCGGCCACGAAGTGGTCGTCAGCTTCCTCGAGGGCGATCCCGATCAGCCGCTGATCACCGGGCGCACCTACCACGCGGTCAATCGGCCGCCGCACCTGCTGCCTGCCCACAAGACCCGTACCACGATCAAGACCCAGACCCACCAGGGCGAAGGCTACAACGAACTGACCTTCGAGGATCAGGCCGGCGAAGAATTCATCTACCTGCACGCGCAGAAGAACCTCGACGTGCACGTCGAGAACTCGCGCCAGAAGCGCGTCGAGTACGACGATACCGCCACCATTGGCCACGACTCCCATCTCATCGTGGCCAACGACCGCATCGAGACGGTCGAGGGCAACCGCGAGGTCACCGTCGGCGCCAACCTCAGCGAAAAAGTCGACGGCGAACGCGGGCTGCGCGTCGGCAGCAGCTTCCAGACCCACGCCGGGGGCGACATCACCCTCAAGGCCGATGGCGAGATCATCCTCGACGCGTCCAAGATCACCCTCGTCGCCGGCGGTGCCGCGCTGGTCGTCTCGGGCGGCCGCGTCGACGTCACGCCGTATCTCAACGTCGGCTCCGCCTCTCCCGGGTCGGCGGCCCTGCCGCCCATTCCCGCCGTGCTGGAAGCGGCCGCCGGAGAAGGTAGCCCCTTCGTCTCCCACTGTCCGCTGCAAGGGTAGCCCGTGTCATCCTATGACTTCTGGACCGGGCGCTGCCACCTGCGCGCCGGCTCGCCCACGGCGAGACGCTGGGAGGCCGATGCCGACGAGGTCATGGTCACCGTGGTGGTGCGGGCCGAGTCGGCGGACGACATGCGCGCCCAACTGCAGGCAACCCTCGACGGCGAAGGGCTCCGCCTCATCCAGCTCGACGCGGTGCAGACCCTGCTGCAGCGCTTTCGCCGCGAAGGCATGTCGAAAACGTTGCTCGACCTGGCGGAGGCGCTCTCACCGCGTACCCCGGTGGCCTTTGGTGAGATGCTGCCCATCCTGCCGGAATCGACAGCACCAACCGAAGAGCCCATCCCGTCGGCGCCCCCGGTGCGCTACGACGAGATCGCCTGGCCCGACCTCTTTACCTCTACTTCGGCGCCACTGTGGGCGGTGATCGACGGCGTCAACTGTCGCGAAGCCGTGCAACGGCTCGCCGCTGCCGAGGTCCAGAGCGCCTGCCTCTACGCCACCACCGATGCCGCCACCCGCGCCATCGCCCCCTGGCTGGTCCGGCTCGAACCCGACAGCGAGATCCGTCACTGGCTGGCAGGCCTGCCCCAGGAGCAGCACTGGGGCCTGCTGCTGCAGTCCCACGCCACCCTGAAGCAACTGCGCAGCCATCTGCGCAAGTTCACCATGCTGTGGACCCCGGCCAACGACCAGGCCCCGGTCTACTTCCGCTTCTACGACCCGCGCGTGGCGCTGGACATGGCCCAGGCGCTGGCCCCCTGGAAACTGGCCGCCTTCATGGCCCCGCTGGACGCGCTCATCGTTGGGCTCTCGCCACTGATGACCGTGCCCGACGCAGCCAACCTCAGCGATGCGCCCCACTTCGCCGCCACGCCCCAGGAGGTACAGGGGCGGCTGCTGCGGCTGGCGCTGAACGACACAGCGGGTGATCGCGACAAAGAGACCAATCCCACCGTCCCTGGCCGTAGCTTCGCCATCGATCCAACCGAGTTCGCCAGCTTCGGTGCACTGCAGAAAATCCGAGCCCAGCGCAAGCTGGCGAGGGAGCTCACGGAGACGTATGCCGTGACGCCGCTGGAGGAAATCCTGGCGGCGGTCGAGGCTGCCGGCAGGCTGGGGCAACGCTATGGAATGACCTCGGGGAAACAGGTGGCGACGTTAGCCAAGTGCGTGCTGGAGTTCGGCCAGGATTTTCTCCACGAATACCAGGATGCCAAGGGCATCCTGAACCACCCCGGCAAGCTTGCATGGCAGAAGCGCAAGCTCATCGAAGAGTGGATACCGCGTGGCCGTATTCGGCGTGACTTCCTGAAACAGCAAGCACAGATCAGCGTGATACATGGCGCCTGGATCGAGTCGCCATAGCAGGCAGAGGAAAATCGGAATGAGCTATAACCCAACCGCAGAAGATCTCGCCTATATCCTCGCCTCGGATGGAGAGCGCTTCAGCGCCCACGACCGCCGCTTGCTGGAGAACGAGATCGGCAAGGCCTTCCAGCGCAGGAGCGACAACGGCGCAAGTAACCTGGAAAGCCCCGTTATGAGAAATTGGGCCAATAGGTGGGTCGAGCAGGGTGGTAATGGCGGGCAGCCGCTTGCCAGAAGCCCCATCCCACCGGAGCCGGGTAGCGATCCCACCCTCGATCCGGATTTCGCAGCGGCCTGCGTCGAATGCCAGTCCAACGAGCCTTGCTGTCTAATCTCGGGCAGCATATCCGACAGCACCGATAGCACTCGCAAGATTACCTGGCCACCGGCAATGGCCGAGTCGGACGAGCAAGGTATCGCGGCCACGACACTCCTGGTCGTCGCCAAGGAGATTGAAGGCATGCACCTGCTCTCCAAGGTGCAGGTCGAATGGGAAGGACAGCGCTGCCAGGCCGGGCACTATGATCGGCCCAGAATGGAGACGACGGGACTGACCAATGGGCGCAGCCGCATCGAAGAGAAGCAGGTGGAAGTGGCCACCGGCTACCAGCAAGCACTCTATGTCAGTCTGGCACTGCGAAACTACGTACCAGAGAATGTGCTGTATGCGCTGTTTGCCATGGATGCCGTGCTAGCCATTGCCTCGGCTGTGAAGGGAAGACAGGGAGCCAGCTTCACGCCCTACCAGTGCATTTCGGATACCGCGATGGGTGTGCCTTGCCAGGTCATTCCGCTGCCCTACGCCAAGCTGGATGGGAAGCTTGAACTGGCCACCCGCATCAACTTCACGACAGCAGGAGTTTCCGCCTCCGCCGAGGCCAAGGGAACGCTCACCGGGCAGTATGGAGCCGACGAGTTGACGGCCGAAGGCAGCGCCGGTGGCTCCGCTAACACCGGTCAGGCGATCGATAGCGGCAAAGAAGCTCCTGGGCTCGTCGGCACCATGGCCAGTATCATCGACAGGATGGATCACTATGTTTTCGTGGGCAATCGGCAGCGACAGGAGCTGGATCGTACCCAGTATGCTTCCGGCATACAGCTCAGCAAGTCGTTGACCTTCGAGCCGAAGGGCTTTGAACTGACCGCCGTCA
Source organism: Billgrantia sp. Q4P2 (assembly GCF_052806135.1). NCBI lineage: Bacteria > Pseudomonadati > Pseudomonadota > Gammaproteobacteria > Oceanospirillales > Halomonadaceae > Billgrantia > Billgrantia sp. Q4P2. The sequence continues at coordinate 19,837 of NZ_JBRBAI010000014.1, read as the reverse complement.
CGGGGTCTCCTGATCTGCAATTAGCCATCTCCAGCCTTGAATCGACGCTCAGCATTGGGGTATCGGGCAAGCTCGACTTCATCGATGCCTTGGCCTATGGCTTTAGCGGCCCCGGCGCCCGCGTCATTCAGGAGGCCCGGGCGCGCATGGCAGCGGGTGAACACGTTAAGGCGAAATTGCAGGCGGAGCTTGAAGTGGCCGCCACGGGCAGCCTGCGGCATACGATCGATAGCGGAGTGAGCATCACGATTCCGGCCAATGGCAATCTGGAAGCGGCCTACGCTGGTATTCAGCAGCAGTTTGGCGGTGAACTCAAGATCAACGGTACGGCCGAAATTGCAATTCAAGTATCCACAGAGGTGTGGGTATTCAGTGCCAAGGCTGGAGCCAGCGGCTCGCTGCATACCGCCTGGATCTGGGCCATGCGTATGCATGAGGGCGAGCGACAGCGCCGCTATGAATTCGAAGGCGTCGTTTTGACCCTAACGGCGTATGCGGAAGTAAGAGTGGGAAATGACAACGATAACATTAGGCAAACAGGATTCAACTTCGGCGGAGAGAGCAGCGCAGAGGCGCAAGCAGGGGATCTTTACGGAAAGGTGAGGCAGCATATCTCCTCATCACAAACGGCGGCAGAGAGGATGGCGCAGGAGCGGCCAGATGCTCCCGCCAGAGGCACAGATTATTCCATATGGAGCCCCGAGGTAACCGAATGGCAAACCTATTGAGAAACTTGACCTTCGCACTTCTGGCGATAAATGTTTGGCAAGGAGCGGCCATGGCCAATAATTCTGAATATCTATATTACTCCCATATTCATACGCAGGGAGTCGCTTGGTCTCTGCGGGTCAATGATATTTTTGTGCGCGACAATATAGATGTATCCTATGCAGATTATTCACCGAGCATTGGTTTGAATCTTCGGACGGGAAGAAATACTCTTTCTCTGCTCTTCTCCCCAATCACCGGGCAGGACCCGGATACCGGGGAGTATCTGTATGCGCTGAATGATGGCATGTCGATCGATATTGCACTCGAGCGTTATCAATGGGCGACCCAGAAGCAGGAGCGCATTCATCCCATACGCATTCGTTATAGCGAGGCAGAAGGCAAGTTCGAACACCTCGAACTCACAGCCGGTGGCGAGGTGCGTGTGCTAGAACAGCCGCACCTGCGTAGCAATGGACGCATGCAGCTTTCCGAGTTCGATAACATCATCTTCGGTGGTGGTCAGACCATTGATGGCTATCGTCTGGATATCACTTTTACCATTGATGACCCCATCCCACCCTTTCACTGGGAGCGCGAAGCTACCGCACTGGAGGACACTCCCGAGCTGCGCCGTGAGCTGCGCGACGCCTACCGGCATATTCATGGATTGATCTCAAGAAATGATAAAGAAGCGATCTTTAGGGAGGTAGAGCCGGTGTGGGAGCGTACGGCGCATATGTTGACGGAGGAGCAGTCAGCACGGGACTTTATTGAAAATTCCAGCCAAGGGCTGGAAAGATTTCAACAAACCCGGCCGGACGGTGCGGTGTTGCAACCATTATACTGGGGAGATGACCCTAAGAAAGATCAAGTTGAATTTCTTGATAATGGTCGTCTAGTGAGAATCCGTCCCAACCCTATACTCTGGGAGCATCCACCGGCCGGTAGTGAGCGTTTCGCCAGCTTCCCGGTGGTCTTCTACAAGACCCGTAATGGCGAGTGGCAGGTGGCGGATGTGGCGACCGGCATATGAAACCCGTCGCACGCAAAGGCGATCTGCATCGCTGTCCCATTCCCGGCCATGGCGTCACGGAAATCGTCTCGGGCTCGCCTTCTCAGGTAGAGGGGCAGCCCGTGGCCCGGGTGGGCGACAAGACCGGCTGCGGGGCCACCATCATCGAAGGGGCGAGCAGCTCCACCACGGATGGCAGGCCCACGGCTTACCTCGGCTGCAAGACGGATCACGGCGGCGAGATCATCTCCGCCTCGGGCAAGGCAAAGGTTCAGCCGTGACAGGGCTATCGAGACTTCTGGTTCTTGTCGCCCTTGCCATGTTCGCATGGCAAGGAACGGCAATGGCTAATAACTTCGAGTATCGATACAACGCCTATATTCACACCGAAGGTTCCGCTTGGTCCTTGAGGGTTAACGACATCTTCGTGCGTGACAACGCCAAAGTGGCGTATGCCGACTACTCCCCGAATATCGGATTGAGCCTGCGGCCGGGGAGGAACACGCTTTCCCTGCTCTTTTCCCCAGTGACTGGGCAGGACCCTGACACGGGGGAGTATCTCTATGCTTTCCACAATGGCGTGGCGATCGATATTGCGATCGAACGTTATCAATGGGCGACTCAGGAGCGGGAACGCATTCACCCTATTCGCATTCGCTACAACGAGGCGGAAGGCAGGTTCGAGCATCTTGAACTCACTGCCGGTGGTGAGGAGCGCGTGCTTGAGCAGCCGCATCTGCGCAGCAGTGGACGCATGCAGCTCTCCGAGTTCGAGAATATCATCTTCGGTGGCGGCTGGACGTTGGATGGCTATCGTCTGGATATCACTTTTACCGTCGATGATCCCATCCCGCCTTTTCACTGGGAGCGAGAAGCCGTCGTACTGGAAGATACTCCCGAGCTGCGCCGTGAGTTGCGCGATGCCTATCGGCATATTCATGGTTTGATTTCAAGAAATGATACAGAGGCGATCTTCCGCGAAGCCGAGCCGGTGTGGGAGCGCACGGCATACATGCTGACGGAGAGAAGCTCAGCTCGTGATTTTATCGATAACACCCAATATGGACTGGTCGGATACGAGCGAATAGGTCCAGAAGGCGAGGTGTTACAGCCGTTATATTGGACAGACAACCCCCAAGACGACCAAGTTGAACTCCTGGCCGAAGGGCGCCTCGTGCGTATTCGCCCTAACCCTATTCTCTGGGAACACCTACCGGCTGGTAGTGAGGAATTCACCGCTTTCCCTGTGGTTTTCTACAAAACCCGCAATGGCGAATGGCGGGTGGCGGATGTGGCGACCGGCATATGAAACCCATTGCACGCAAAGGCGATCTGCATCGCTGCCCCATCCCCGGCCACGGCGTCACAGAAATCGTCTCGGGCTCACCTTCTCAGGTAGGGGGCCAGCCCGTGGCCCGGGTAGGCGACAAAACCGGCTGCGGGGCCACCATCATCGAAGGTGCGAGCAGCTCCACCACGGATGGCAGGCCCACGGCGTACCTTGGCTGCAAGACCGATCACGGCGGCGAGATTGTTACTGCGTCAAGTAGTGCAAAAGTTCAGCCGTAGTGCTTATGCTGAATGATGGAGTTACAAGGAGAGAAGAGGCATCTTGAAACTGTATGCCGGTTATTCCTTATCTGCTGCGTTAGCGATGGGAACATATGGCGCTATGTTGTTGATGCGCAATATTTCTAATGCGTAATAAACCAGCCCTTATGGTGAACTATGAAGCAATGGATTGTTGTCTTTTTTGTATTGGTGATAATGACAGGAGAGGTGCTAGCAGACACTTCGGTAATGCCGCGCTCGGGCGTATATGCCGTGACCTCTATAGAGCCTTTAGAAGCTAGCCCTCTGGTAGATATGATCCTGCCCGACATCGAAGAGAGTATGGGGCGCGCCTGGATTAGATATAATCGCCAAACAGGGCATGCAGATATCTATATGGAAGGGCAGAAAGAGCCCCTGCATTTTAATTTTGATTTCGATAGCCGGTTGGCTACTGGCCCGGATCAGCCTTCTGCGGAACTCCGCCCGAATTCGTCCGAACAGTTTCTGTTAATTAATGGCACGCCGTTTGAAATCGCCTTCACCTTTCAGCGGATAGACGAAGATGGGCCGGAATTTACCGCTCTGCAATCTTCTCGAGAGGAATTTCTAGAGAGCAAGCAGTTGGCTATTGAAGATCGGGAATCAGGTCTATCTGAGCTTTTTAACGTCGAGCCACTCTCGATAAATGCGTCTAATCCGGTGGATTGGAGCTTACCCTATATATTTGATAGGCCAGTTGATTGGAATGTCACAGACATCACGTTTACCAATACAGATACAATCGCTTCGGAAGGGCTGATCGTTTCTACCGATTTTGGGGCGCCAGGGCTGGTGATAGGCCAGTTGTTGACAGATGCGGACGCCTTTCGTGAAAGTGTTATATCACCTGACGATAGCCAGGAGACGATTCACCTAGAGGCACCAGAACGATCACTGACTATCATCATGGATCAGAATGGCAATCTTGGACTTCTTGGACTTGTGCCAAGTGGTCAAGATGAAACGAACTTCTGGGCTGTCGAGCCCGATAGTTTTTGGGATCAGCGAAATATCCAGACGCTCATTGCCATGTTTTATACCATACGGAGGCGAGATTCCCAGGAAGAAAGCCACTCGTTTACTGATCCTGACACTTGGCCGCAATATCGTCTAACCGAGGAAAGTGAGCAGATGCTAAAGGAACGCATCAAAGACATATTTTCCTTGGAGGGGCTATTGGGACTTATGGGTGGGCAGGTGAGGGTCACCTTATTTGATGATGACCGCCGCCGTAGTGATCCAGTTTTCAGTCTTACCCTTGTTGACGCAGAGCCCGAACCGTTATCGCCAATGCCGCCTCTCGTAGGCCTGGGAAACCCGGATGAGGGTCAAATATCGCTGTGGGAGGATGGTTCTAGCACCCAATGTACAGCATCCCTGTCTTTGCCTATCCTCTCGCGTGAAAGGGAAACGGTGGCCTATCTACGTATTGCCGAATACGTAAATCATCATGGTTACCAAGGCCCAGATTATTCGCAGTATGGGTATTGCATTACTGCCTGGAGTGCCCTTCAGACCTTTAAGAGTACATTTGAAGATGACCTTGTCACGGATCTGCCTACCTTAGCCCGCGTACTTGGGAGCTCCGAAGGTGCCTATTTAAGAGATGGCTATTTGGTGGTCGTTCAAAAGGTCGGTGATGATCTGTTGAGGGGGCTGCTATCTCAGGAAGGTGAGACTATTCTTCCGACCCAGTATAAGAAGATAGATATTCACTCAGATCGAATTGTAGCTGAAGACTCGTTTGGAAAATGGGAGTTTCCAAGAGAAGGGGAAATGCTGGTTGAACCGTGAGAGTTAGACGGATGCTCTTGTCGATGCCTGCGTTACGCATCATGCGTCAACAATATGGCATCGCCTCGGCTGAAGACGACCTTGTATATTGCCAATCAGCAGAAAAATAAGCATGGGTGTGGCACCCACTTCAGGTTGCAATCATGGACGCCCACCATCAACCTAGGTAGTAAAACCGGTCGTCATGTCAAATAGTGCCAAGGTGGCGCCTTAATGCAACGCATCAGTTTATCGAGGCGCCAAAGGTAGATAGCAGCATGCAAAAATGGATAGCATATTGTTGGCTTGTTGCACTGACGCTGATCAGTACGCCAGCCACGGCAGAGGAAATGGAGTATCAGTTTGGCGTTCGCTGGAGCGTGAATAACTTGCCGTCATCCCTCTACAGCAGGGAATCATGCTCGATTTTACCGTCGACTTCAGCCATTTCGATCGCCGCCAGCCGATCAGTCAGCATATCAAAAATGGAAAAAATATCATTGAATTGAATACATTTCCGTACGAGTATAAACTTGAGCATGAAGTGCATGTCTCTCTGCTGTATTGGAGGCCAGAGCAAAATCCCAACATCGAAGCCAGTACCGCTTTCGAAGTAGTGATGAGGCCCGGGGTGGAGGACGCCAAGCCCGAGGTGGTCTCTAGAGACCCGGCCGCCCCCGTGCAGCCACGGGAAGGTGAGATTAGCTGGGACATGGACTACTTTAAATTATTCGTTCCCTTTAACAATCGCCAGCTAATGCCTACCTGGTGCTGGGAAGAGGGTGAAGTCCTGCGCGACAATGAAGCCACCCGCGATAGCCTGACCCAGGCCTACCGCCGGCTACATAGGCTGTTCGCCGCGGGCGATAACGACGCCCTGTTAGCGGCCGCAGCGACAAGAACAAAAGAGCTTGCCCAAGCCACGGGCACCCCGGAAGACTACGTGCGCCACCGGTTCAGCTACACCATGTTCTTCGATAACCCGGATATCTACGAGTTAGACGACTTCCCTGAAGAACCCATGACGTTGAACCTGGGAGCGGATAATCGTGTGGCTTGGCTAACGACACAGGGAGTTAGTGCTCCCCTTGTGTTTAGCCACGTTGGAACCGAGCACGGTGCTTCGTTTATCAGGCCTTACTTTATTCGTCGTAATGGTCAGTGGGAAATTTGCCGATGAAACCCATCGCACGCAAAGGCGATCTGCATCGCTGCCCCATCCCTGGCCACGGCGTGACGGAAATCGTCTCGGGCTCGCCCTCTGAGGTAGAGGGCCAGCCCGTGGCTCGGGTAGGCGACAAGACCGGCTGCGGGGCCACCATCATCGAAGGCGCGAGCAGCTCCACCACGGATGGCAGGCCCACCACCTACCTTGGCTGCAAGACGGATCATGGCGGCGAGATTATCACCGCCTCGGGCCAGGCAAAGGTGCAGCCATAGCCGGTCCAGCCTGCCTACTCGCGACACCCGCCGCCCAGGCGGGTGTCGTCGTTTTGCGGTACAAAACCTTCTTGACCCTCACGCAACGTGAGCCTCCAAGCTTCAGCCCACGCATGGACGAAAGGAGACGAAGCATGCTGTTACGAGTCGGTGAATTGGCCAAGCGCACGGGGCTGACCGTGCGAACGCTGCACCACTACGATGAGATCGGCCTGCTCAAGCCCTCCATGCGTTCCGATGCCGGCTATCGGCTCTACCGGCGCCAGGACGTCGCCCGCCTGCACCATATCCAGGCGCTGCGCTCCCTGGGCATGCCGCTGGCTGATATCGGCACCCTGCTCGACCGGCCTTCTCCCTCCCTCACCACGTTGATCGAACGGCAGATCCAGGAACTGGAACGCAAGATCGCGGACCAGAGCCAGCTGCGAGACCGCCTCGTGGTGCTGCATCGACAGTTCGAGAACGGCGACGAGCCGGAGATGGACGACTGGCTGAAGACTCTGGAGATGATGACCATGTACGACCGCTACTTTACCCCACAGGAACTCGACCGCCTGCCGCTGTACCAGTCTGACGACGAGCGACAAGCCGAATGGAAGGCGCTCATCACCGAAGCCGAAGCGCTGGTACGCCAAGGCGTGCCGACCGACGACAGGGCCGCCCAGGACTTGGCGAAGCGCTGGATGACGACGCTCGAGCGTGATACCGCCGGCGACCCAATGCTGCTCGACAAGCTGAACGCCATGCATGCCAACGAGCCGGAGGTCCAGGCTCAGATGGGCATTTCCGCTCAGGTTTCCGAGTACGTGATGCAAGCGTTCGCCGAGTTCAAGCTGGCCATCTACCGGCACTACCTCAACGAGGAAGAGTTCGCCTTCATGCGTCGGCACTACCCCCAGCGCATGCAGGAGTGGCCCTCCCTGATGGCCAAGCTGCGCCAGCAGCTCGAACAGAACGCCTCGCCGGAAGACCCGGCCGGTCAGGCACTGGCCAGGGAGTGGCTGGAGCTGCTGCGCAGCTTCGCCGGCGACGACCCAGCCACGCATGAGAAGATCCGCCGAGCCAACGAGCAGGAGCCGGCGCTTCAGGCGAACGTCTGGATGACCGAGCGTATGAAAGAGTATCTGGGCAAGGCGATCGCACACATGACGGCGAACTGAGCCGCCCCGCCCGCCACCATCAGGGGTGGCGGGCCACGTTGGGTGGCGTTAGCAGGCACCTGTCCTAGACTCAACGTCAGCGCCCGTCCGCGGGCCGAGGCTCCTTATCACGAAAAAGACCCACAGGGACACTGCCATGAATGGACTCCCCCTCAAGCCGCTTTGCTGCGGCGCGGCCCTGGCCACTCTCGTTATCGCCAACCCTCTCGCCGCCGAGCCCGTGGCCAACGGATCCGACCAGGAAGTTCTCGCTGCCGCCGAGCGCCACGAGGAGCCGTTGCTCGAGACGCTCGAAACCCTGGTCAACATCGATTCCGGCACCACCTATGAGCCGGGCCTGGCCGAGGTAGAGACGATTCTCGACGAGCGCCTGCGTGAGCTGGGCGCCGAGGTCGAGACTCACCCCTCCGAGGAGCTCGGCGGCAATACGCTGGTCGGCACCCTTCAAGGCAGCGGTGAACGTGACATCATGCTGATGATCCACTACGACACGGTGTTCGGCGAGGGCACCGCAGCCGAGCGGCCGTACCGCGTCGAGGACGGCCGTGCCTTCGGCCCCGGCGTGGGCGATGCCAAGGGCGGCCTCGCGCTCATCCTGCACAGCCTGGCGATACTCGAAGAGCTGGAGTATGACGGCTACGGTACGCTGACGGTGGTCTTCAACCCCGACGAGGAGCGCGGTTCGCTGGGTTCCCGCGAGCTGATCCAGCAGCTCGCCGCGGAGCAGGATGCGGTACTGGTCTTCGAGCCGACCCTGGGCGAGGACGGCATGGACGCGGTCACCACCGTGACCAAGGGCATCAACTACGCCTTCCTCGAGGTGACCGGCCGCGCCTCGCATGCCGGCAGCGCCCCCGACGAAGGCCGAAATGCGGTGATGGAACTCTCCCACCAGCTGCTGCAACTCAGCGAGCTTGGCGACCCCGACAAGGAAACCACCCTCAACTGGACGGTGGTCGAGGGCGGCGGCACCCGCAACATCATCCCCGAGCGCGCACGAGCCGAGGGCGACATGCGCTACTTCGAGGCCGACGAATACGAGCGCGTGACCCAGGAGGCCAACGAAATCATCGCCAGCCGCCTGATCGAGGATACCGAAGTTGAGTTCCGGCTTGAGCGTGGGCGTCCGCCGCTGCCGGATAATCCGCAGACCCAGGAGTTGGCGGAAGTCGCCAAGGCGGTTTACGCCGAGCTTGACCTCGAGCTGGAAGCCGTCGAGATCGGCGGCGGCACCGATGCTGCTTATGCCTATCAACCCGATACGGAGCGCCCCGCCGTTCTCGAGTCGCTGGGCCTGGTGGGTGGCCGCTACCACAGCAGCGACGAGTTCGTCGAACTGCACAGCGTGGTGCCGCGCCTCTACCTAGCCACACGAATGATCATGGAGCTTGCCGAAGAGACCCCCTGAGCAGGAGACCGGTACCGCTGGAGATGCCCACCATCAGATGGGCATTTTCTTGCCCATGCGCATGAGCGGCTACGCTGTAGACAAACCCAGCAAAAGCGAGGAACAGCCATGCACAAGCACGTGGAATGGGACGACCCCGGTGCCGACAGCGTCATGCGCCACTACGAACGCAACCCGCAGGGCTACTCTGAGCCGGGGCCTGGCGACATCCTCTCGGCCCGCTACCAGGGCGTAGTGGTTCGGATCAAGGTCGAGGCCTATGTCGACGGCACCAGCATCGGCGACGTAGCGGCACTGATCGAGCCGCACAGCGGCAAGCGCCGCAAGCTGCACGGCAAGCTCGCCGTGGGCGACACGGTGAGGCTGCCGGATGCCAGCCGCGCCTTCGAGCCGCGTCCGGCCGACATCTCGAAGGAAGACGAAGAGCCGCAGTGACTTCCACGAACCCGTGCCCCGGTCACCTGCGATTTCCAACGTATCCTTAACGATCGTCTACTGGCCAGGAAGCGGGTTCTGTCGCACAGTGTACGCGCCCACCGACCGGCCCCACCCAACCGGCTTTCGGTAGCACCTTTCGCGGGCCCACAAGGCCACAAGACGAGTCTTCGGAAGCACAATGAGTACGCACAACGTCTGGACACACAAGGGCACCTTCCTGTTGGCTGCCGTCGGCTCGGCAGTGGGGCTCGGCAATCTATGGCGCTTTCCCTACCTGACCGGTGAGAACGGCGGCGGCGCCTTCATCCTGGTTTATGCCCTGACCATCTTCGCCGTCGGCATACCGATCCTGATCGCCGAGACCATGCTCGGCCGCGCCAGCCGCCGAAGCCCGATCATGGGCATGCGGTTCCTGACCCGTACCCACCAGGCCTCCCGCGCCTGGGAGTCGATCGGCTGGCTGGGCGCCGCCTCGGCCTTCCTGATCCTCAGTTTCTATTCGGTGATCGCCGGCTGGGCGATCCACTACACCTGGCTGATGCTCACCGGCTCGCTGGTCGGCGCCGATGCCGCCACCATCGGCGCCGGTTTCGATGTGCTGCTGGCCTCGCCGGGCCTGCTCACGCTCTACCACACCCTGTTCATCATCGCCTCGGGACTGATCGTGGGCATGGGCATTCACAAGGGCATCGAGAACGGGCTGCGCATCATGATGCCCGCGCTGTTCGTGATCCTGCTGGTGGTACTCGCCTACAGCATCGCCAACGGAGACTTCGCCGCCGCGGCGAGCTTCCTGTTCACCTTCAACCTGGCCGACCTGAGCCTGGAAGGCTGGTTGCAGGCCATGGGCCAGTCGTTCTTCACCCTGAGCCTCGGCATGGGCGCGATCATGGCCTACGGTGCCTACATGGCAAGCGACGCCTCGCTGAGCCGCACCGCCTTCGCCGTTGCCTTCGTCGATACCGCCGTGGCCATGGTCGCGGGCCTGGCGATCTTCTCGCTGGTGTTCGGTGCCGGGCTCGACGCCGGCGCCGGGCCAGGCCTGATGTTCGTGACGCTGCCGCTGGCCTTCGCCGAGATGCCCTTCGGCGGGCTGATCGGTGGGGTGTTCTTCATCCTGGTGCTGGGTGCGGCGATCAGCTCCTCGATCTCGCTGATCGAGCCGGTAGCCGCCTTCCTCGTCGAACGCTTCGACCTTACCCGCCCCCAGGCGGTGTTCGTCATGGTGGTGGCCAGTTGGGCCCTGGGCCTGCTGACGGTGATCAGCTTCAACACCTGGGCCGAAGGCAGCCCTTTCCACGCCCTGTTCGGCCGCAGCGCCTTCGACTTCATCGAACTGCTGACCAACATCTTCATGCCGCTGGGCGGTATGCTCATCGCGCTGTTCGCCGGCTGGGCGCTGACCCACTCCGAGGTGATGAAGGAGATGCGTACCGGCGAGACCTGGTTCCAGGTCTGGCGCTTCCTGGTACGCTTCGTGGCACCGGCCGCGGTGGCCTTCGTGTTCCTGCGCACCATCCCGCAGGTCGAGGGTTACCTGATTCCGACCCTGGGCGCCCTGATCATTGTCGGCGCCTTCGCCGCCAGCCGCACCTTCCTGGCCGGCAACCGCCAGGAGCAATAACGACGAAACCCTGCCGCCGCCTTCTGGCGGCGGCTCGATATACGCCGCCCGGTCTCGCGCCTTACAGAGGTACCGGGCGCATAACAAAGATATAAAAGTGCAGGAACCAACATGCCATCCATCATCGACGTCAGGCACGTCTACAAGGCCTTCGGTGGCCTGAAGGTCATCAACGACTGCTCGATCCAGGTCGAGGAGGGCTCGATCACCGGGCTGATCGGCCCCAACGGGGCCGGCAAGTCGACGCTGTTCAACATCATCGCCGGCGCCCTGCCGCTCGATAGTGGCCAGGTGCTGCTCGACGGCGAGGACATCACCAACCATCCTGCCAACGAGCTGTTCCACAAGGGCCTGCTGCGAACCTTCCAGATCGCCCACGAGTTCTCCCAGATGACGGCGCTGGAGAACCTGATGATGGTGCCGCCCCGGCAGGCCGGGGAGAACCTCTTCGATGCCTGGTTCAAGCCCGGTGTGGTACGCCGCGAGGAGGAAGAGGTCCGCCGTCGCGCGCTCGAGGTGGTCGACTTCATCGGTCTTCACCATGTGCGCAACGAGCTGGCCGGCAACCTCTCCGGCGGGCAGAAGAAGCTGCTGGAGCTCGGCCGCACCATGATGACCGATGCCCGCGTGGTGCTGCTCGACGAGATCGCCGCCGGGGTCAACCGCACCCTGCTGGGCGACCTGGTGAGCAACATCGAACGGCTCAATCGCGAGATGGGCTACACCTTCCTGGTCATCGAGCACGACATGGAGATGATCGCACGCCTGTGCGACCCCGTGATCGTGCTGGCCCAGGGCAGCGTCATGGTCGAAGGCACCATCGAGGAGATCCGGAACAATCCTCAGGTGATCGAAGCCTACTTCGGCTCCAACGTCGCCTGAGGGCTTTGCCTGGCCCCACCGGCCCGCAGAGACCGACAAGAAGAACAGCAACGACAGCGCAGAGAAACCACGATGCCACTACTCGAAGCACGCGAGGTGCACGGCGGCTATGGCGGCATGAACATCCTCAACGGGGTGAACATGTCGATCGAGGCCAACGAAGTCGGCGTGATCGTCGGCCCCAACGGCGCCGGCAAGTCGACCATGCTCAAGGCCATCTTCGGCCTGCTCACCGTCAGCCAGGGCGAGATCCTGCTGCGCGGTGAGCCGATCCACAACCTGCCTCCCAACAAGCTCGTGCAGAAGGGCATGGGCTTCGTACCCCAGGAGAAGAACGTCTTCCCCAGCCTCACGGTAAAAGAGAACCTGGAGATGGGCGCCTTCCTCAAGCCGGGAAACGTCCAGCGCATGCTCAAGCAGGTCTACGACTTCTTTCCTCCGCTCTACGACAAGCGCCACCAGCCCGCCGGTGAGCTTTCCGGCGGCCAGCGGCAGATGGTCGCCATGGGTCGCGCGCTGATGGCCGAACCCGACGTGCTACTGCTCGACGAGCCCACCGCCGGCCTTTCGCCGCTGTACATGAACGAGATCTTCGAGCGCGTAAAGGAGATCAATGCCGCTGGTGTCGGCATCCTCATGGTCGAACAGAACGCCAAGCAGGCCCTGGCCATCGCCGACAAGGGCTTCGTGCTGGCAGCCGGCAAGAACCGCTTCACCGATACCGGCGCCGCCCTGCTCGCCGACCCGGAAGTGGCCAAGAGCTTCCTGGGCGGTTGAGCCCGGAGCCGTACTGGAGAGTGAGTCGTGAACGAACTGGTATTCTTCATCAACAACGTGATCATCGCCGGCAGCGTGACCGGCTCGATCTACGCCATCGGCGCCATCGGCGTGACGCTGATCTTCAGCATCATGCGCTTCGCCCACTTCGCCCACGCCGACATGATGACTTTCGGCGCCTTCATGGTGTTGCTGCTGACCATGGCCTTCCCCGGCGTGGGTGGGGTGGTGGGCCTGCCCACCCCCATCGTCATGCTGCCGCTGGCCATCCTGCTCACCGCCCTGCTCGCCGTAGGCATCGATAAGGCGTTCTACAAGCCGCTGCGCGCCCACGGCGTCAAGCCCATCGTCATGGTGATCGCCTCGCTGGGCGTGACCCTGATGCTGCAAGGGCTGATCCGCCTGTTTGCCGGCACCGGCTCCCAGAACCTGTACCTGGCCGGCGAACGCAAGGAGATCTACCGCCTGGACGTGCCGTTCGAGCTGGCTGCCCGGCCCATCATCGTCACCGAGCCACAGATCATCCTGTTCGTCCTGACCATCGTCTGCGTGGTGGGGCTGCACCTGTTCCTCAACCGTACGCGGCTGGGCAAGGCGATGCGGGCGATGTCCGACAACCCCGACCTGGCGCGGGCCTCGGGCATCAATACCAACCACATCGTGGCGGTGACCTGGGTAATCGCCGGGGGCCTGGCGGCCATTGCCGGCACCCTGCTGTCCCTCGACGTGACCTTCAAGCCCGACCTGAGCTTCTTCCTGCTGCTGCCGATCTTCGCCGCGGCCATCGTCGGCGGCGTGGGGCACCCCTACGGGGCCATTGCCGGCGGCTTCGTGGTGGGCTTCGCCGAGACACTGGCGGTGTTCAACTGGACGGTGCTGCTGCGCCCCATCGCGCATCATTTCCCCGAATGGCTCGAGCTGCCGCGCAATCTCGCTTTCGTCGGCACCGAATACAAGATCGTGGTGCCTTTCTTCATCCTGGTGGCGATCCTGGTGTGGCGCCCCACCGGCATCTTCAAGGGTAAGGTGATCTCATGAACACGCAACATACCGAACGCCGCGAAGATGCCGTCGCCGCACCGTCACGCTTCCCGCTACGCGAAATCATCCTGTTCGGCATCCTGCTGGTGGCGGTTCTCGGCGTTTACGCCGTGATGGGCACCGCCTACAGCACCCGCATGCTGGTGGAAGCCTCCTGCTACGCCATCCTGGCCCTGGGCCTGACCATCCAATGGGGCTATGCCGGCCAGTTCAATGCCGGCGTGATGGGCTTCGTTGCGCTGGGAGCCTTTGCCACCATGTTCTTCAGCGTACCGGTCAACGACGCCTTCTGGGGCACAGAGCTGCCTGGCGAACTCGGCCGTGTGCTGCTCTACGGTGCCGCTGCGGCAATGCTGGTCTATGGCGCCACCAAGCTCGACCGACTCGGCGTACCGCGCAAGCTGCGCACGCTGATCGCCATCCTGCTTGCCGTGGTGCTCTACCTGGTGGTGATCAGCATGCTGCGCGGCGTGACCGGCGAGATCCAGTCCCGTGCCGGCTTCATCGGCGGCCTGGGCCTGCCGGCCTGGACCGGCTGGGTCGTGGGTGGCGCGCTGGCCGGCGCCATCGGCTACTTCATCGGCCATATCTGCCTGGGGCTGCGCAGCGACTACCTGGCCATCGCCACCCTGGGCATCGCCGAAATCATCAAGGCGTTCCTCAAGAATTCCGACTGGCTGACCCGCGGCACCGCCACCGTCTCGCCACTGCCCTGGCCCACGCCAGGCCCCAGCGAGCTGGGCTTCACCCTGGCCCGGGCACTGTACCTCTCGGTCACGGCGGCCATGATCGCGGTGATCTTCTTCCTCCTGCACCGTGCCTATCATGCCCCTTGGGGCCGCATGATCCGCGCCATCCGCGACAACGAAATCTCCGCCTCGGCAATGGGCAAGGACATCAACAAGCGCCGCCTGGAGATCTTCGTGCTGGGCTGCATCCTGATGGGCATCGGCGGCGGCGCGCTGGCCTCGTTCAACAGCATCTTCGACCCCAACGGCTTCCTGCCGCTGAACCACACCTTCCTGGTACTGGTGATGGTGATCCTGGGCGGCCCCGGCAACAACCTGGGCACCATCTTCGGCGCCGTGGCGGTCTACATCATCTGGCTGATGTCCGAGCCACTGGCGCTGTTCGTGATGCACGGAGCCGCCGCCCTCGGCGAGGGTTGGTTCGGCTGGGAACTGCCGGGCAACCTCGACAGCCGCGCCCTGCAAGCCCGGGTGTTCGTGATCGGCCTGCTGATCACGCTGGTGCTGCGCTTCGCTCCACAAGGACTGCTGCCCGAGAAAGTAAAACACCACGGGTAGAGAGGGTGATTTATGCGACATAAATCCGCACCTCTCTAAAAACTACATTTAAAAAGAAGGGCCTCGGCAGTGCCGAGGCCCTCTTGTGTGCAGGCTAGGTCTGAGTGGGGTTTAGTCCTGGATCAGGCCCTTGCCGACGAAGGCGCCGCCTTCGACGAGCATCTCGACCACCACGCCCGGTACGTCGCCGTTCTCGTCGAACTCGTGGCTGCCGGAAGCCCCTTCGTAGTTGATCTCCTCGCCGGCCGCGATCAGTTCCACCGCCTTTTCCCACTCGCCCGGCAGGATCACTTCACCCGGGGCGGAGGAGACGCTGCGCAGTGCCTGGGAGAGGCCTTCGCGCTCGGCGTTGCCGTTCTGCTCGATGGCCAGCGCCAGCAGGAAGGCGGCATCGTAGGCCTGGGCGGCGAACACCGCGCTGGGATCGAAGCCGGCTGCCTCGGCGGCCTGGTTGAAGATCTCGGTGCCCGGCAGTTCGGGGCTGCCCGGGCGGGTCGCGATCATGCCCTCGAGGGCATCTGCCCCCACCGCTTCGACCAGCGATGACCCCACCATGCCGTCGGCGCCAGCGTACTGGGTGAAGGCGCCGCCCTCGTAGGCCTGGCGCAGGATTGTCTGGCCCGAGCCGTCGGCGTAGGCGAGCACGACCAGGGTCTCGGCGCCGCTGGCAGAGAGCGAGCCCAGCTCGGAGCGGTAGTCGGCACGGCCATCCTCGTGGGCCAGGTTCTCGGCTATCGTACCGCCGCCCGCCTCGAAGCCCGCAGTGAAGGCTTCCGCCAGGCCGCGGCCGTAGTCGTTGTTGACGTAAGTGACGGCTACCTCGTCAAAACCCTTCTCGAGCATCAGCTTGGCCAGGATGAGGCCCTGGTAGGCATCCGAGGGTACGGTACGGAACACCAGGTCGTTGTCATCCAGCTCGGTTACTGCCGGGGCCGTGGAGGCCGGCGAGACCATCACCACCCCGCCGGGAATAGCGGCGCTGTTGGCTGCCGCCACGGTCGCCCCGGTACACAGGGCACCGACGATAGCCGTGACCTGCTCGGTATTGACCATGCGGTCCGCTGCGTTGGAAGCCGCCGAGGCATCGCTACAGGTGGTATCGGCATTGGGCATGACCAACGTCTGCCCGCCGAGAATACCGCCCTGCTCGTTGATCTGCGCCACCGCCAGCCGCGCGCCGTCGAAGATCGGCGGGGTCAAGCTCTCGATCGGGCCGGTGAAACCGCCGATGAAACCAATCTTCACTTCCGCCTGCGCCACACCTGCGAACGCCACGCTGGAGGCAGCGATTGCCATCGCCAAAACGCTCTTTTTCATTTGTTCTTCTCACTCTCGTTAAGCACTTTTGGTCAAGTGCTTCTGGTTAAGTACGTCTGGTTGACTATGTCCGAACTGCGTCCGGCCATTTACGTCTCGTGGTTTACGCCTGGTTACGAATCAAGGACACCCCTTAAATCTGGAAGGCCCAGAGGCAAAACACAAGCCCCCCATACCAACGTTTGATCTTTGCTGCATAGCGCCAACCCCTTATCAGCGATGGAAAACCCAACACGACAATGCTCGGCGCATTCAACGCTCAGACCCTGCCCCGCCGGCCATCGCCTATACTCAAGTCCGCCACGGCTTCAACATCCGCCACGCACACAACACAGGAGTTCCCCATGCGCCCTGCATACCTCTCCTTCACGCTGCTGGCATCGCTCGGCCTCGCCACCGGCGCTCACGCCTTCACGCCCGCCGGCAACGACATCATCTACGAGGTCGGCGACGACGCTTTCGAGGGCTACTACAGCGCCGCCCAGGGCGAATCCCGCGGCACGGTATTGATCGTGCACGACTGGGATGGCCTGGGCGACTACGAACGCCAGCGGGCCGACATGCTGGCCGAACAGGGCTTCGATGCCTTCGCCGTCGACCTGTTCGGCCAGGGCAACCGCCCCGAGACCACCGAGGCCCGCCAGGAAGCCACCCGGGCGCTCTACTCCGACCGCGAACGCATGCGCGAGCTGACCCTCGCAGGCCTGGCCGAGGCTCGCGAGCAGGAGGCCGCCGAAAGCGTGGTGATCATGGGCTACTGCTTCGGCGGGGCCGTGGCGCTGGAGATCGCGCGCTCCGGTGAGGCCGATAACGTGGCCGGCTACACCAGTTTCCACGGCGGTGTGGCCACGCCGGAAGGCCAGGAGTGGCCCGACGAAGTGCCCCCGCTGCTGATCGCCCATGGCGGAGCCGACACCAGCGTGACCATGGAGGACGTCAGCGGCCTGGTGGAAGAGCTGGAAGCCATCGAGGCGACCTACACGGTGGAAATCTATTCCGGCGCCCCGCACGGCTTCACGGAGTTCGACAGCGAGCGCTACCAGGAGCGCGCCGACCAGAAATCCTGGGCTGCCTTCCTGACCTTCCTCGAGGAGGTGCTATGACCCCACAGGCCCGCCCCCTGGCCATGACCGAGCTGGCGGGAAGCCACCACGAGATCGGTGCGGAACACGGCCGTATCCATCGCCACCTGATCCAGCGCGGCATTCAGGTCTATGGGCAGCTGTTCCACGACTTCGTCGGCATCCGCTGGGAAGAGGCCCGCGACCGCGCCTGCCACTTCGAGGCCCAGATCGCGCAGGGTTTTCCCGAGATTCTCGAGGAGATGAACGGTATCGCCTGGGGGGCGGGGGTCGATTTCATCGACATTCTGACGCTCAACTGCCGCAGCGAGATCGCCCTGACCCAGGCCGGCGGCGGCTGTTCGGCCTTCTCACTGCAGCGCCACGGCCGGCAGTGGCTGGCCCAGAATTGGGACTGGCGCCACGATCAGCTCGACAATGTGGTCGCCCTGCACATCAAGGGCGACGGGCGCCCCGAGCTGGTCAGCATCGGCGAAGCCGGCATGGTCGGCAAGGTGGGGCTGAATGCCCACGGCATCGGCGTGTGTCTCAACGCCATTCGCTCGCAGACCTGCGGAGCCGGCCTGCCGATTCACATTGCCCTGCGCAAGATCCTCGAAAGCGAAGACATGCCGAGTGCGCTCGCCGTGGCCAGCCACGACCGGGTCTGCTCACCCGCCCACTTCCTGCTCGCCAGCGCTCAGGTCGGCAACGAAGGGGGCCAGGCCGTCGGCCTCGAGGTGCAACCCGGCGAGCCGGGGCACATCGCACCGCGCGCCGGCATCGTTACCCATACCAACCACCTCTACGCCGAGGACACGCCCTGCCCGGTGCAGGACTTCCCCCGCGTCGACTCACAGCCACGCCTGTGCCGTCTCGACGCGCTGCTGCACGACGAGCTGGCCGAGGATGCCGGCATCGACGAGGCCAGGCTGTTCGAGGTGCTCAGCGACCATCAGGGAGCGCCACTCTCGATATGTCGCCACTTCAACCCCGACCAGCCCGCCGAAGAGCGCATGGAAACCCTGTTCTCGGTGGTAATGAACCTGAGCGAGCGGCGCCTGACCCTGCGCCACGGCAAGCCCTGTGAAAACGGCGACAGCCTGACTGTCACCTTGAATTGAAACGCCCCGCCCCGTCGCCATGCGGGCCAGGCTCGGGCAGCTCCCCTTTCAGGTAGCGCTCGGAAGTGAGCAGGAACGAGCGCCGGAACAGGTCGTGAATGGCCTCCTCCCGGCGCAGTTGAAGCAGCGACCACTCCTCCTCGGAGAGGCACGTATCCTGGCGCGGATACTTCCAGGCCAGGCGCACCGAGCCCGAGCTGGCATCGCAGACCTGCAGGGCAGGGCTAGCGCCGCGGATGGCGGTGTTGATGGAGTACGGCATGGCGACCTCCGTTCGCTCAATTAATGATAACAATTATCATTAACCATCGGAAATCTAGCCTCCCTGTTGATGACTGTCAACTCATACGAAGAAAAATCATTCTCTTTATCTTTCTTCCTTGCCCGGCACAAACGGGAGTGGTACACAAGCTAACGCATACCATTCTCATTTGAGCTGGAGACAAGCCCATGAAGAAGCTGCTGTTCACCGCACTGCTGTCCGGCCTGGTGGTCGCTGCTACCGCTCAGGCCAGTTCCACCGACCACTTCAAGGGCGAGCCCGCCGACACCCTGAGCCAGGCGGTGGCAAATTTCTCGGAAACCAACCAGCAGTTGGCCGAGCTGCTCGCCCAGGACGAACTGAGCATTACCGACCTCGGCACCGTTCACGAGCTGACCTACACCCTGGAAAATGCACTGGAGAAGATCCAGGAAGAAGTGGCTACCATGGCAATCGACCTGGAAGAGGTTCACCTGGGCTCGGAAACCGGCGACTTCGAGCGCGTGCAGAGCCACGGCGCCGATTACCTGGAAGCGGCCCAGACGCTGGTGCACTGAGCGCCGCATGGCAACGCACCGGCTGGCATATCGGCCGGTGCAAGACAGACGCCACTTGGCGCTTCAGTCTGTGCCATCGGCCGATCGATATCTCCACCTGACCAACATCCATCGAAACCCGACAAGATGTCGTCATCTTGTTCTGTCATGACGACATCTTGTTCTCCTCCACCACCTGCGCATGCTTCGATAGAAATCCCCCCAAAGCATGTGCCTACCATGATCGCACGCCTGGACATCACCGAATCGAGCGCCACCGCCGCCCTCGGCACCCACTACCTGCGCTTTCTCGAGGCACTGAAGGCCGCCGGCTTCGAGGGCGAGATCGCCCCGGACTACGCCAGCCGCAC